>NZ_JBQCJX010000001.1:363789-720817 GCF_051967555.1 Paenibacillus sp. SAF-068 | reverse complement strand
CTTTTGGTATTTCTCAAAGGCCTGTTGATACAGGGCGTCTGCTTCCTCACCTTCCTTCCTTCCAGCCAAATTCCCTAAATCAATCCCCCAATTATGATATGCGTCATGCTTATCTGGTTTGATCTCAACTGCCTTTTGGTATTTCTCAAAGGCCTGTTGATACAGGGCGTCTGCTTCCTCACCTTCCTTCCTTCCAGCCAAATTCCCTAGATCACTACCCCAGTTTTGATACGCTTTATCCTTATCTGGTTTGATCTCAACTGCCTTTTGGTATTTCTCAAAGGCTTGTTGATACAGACCGTCTGCTTCCTCACCTTCTTTTCTCTCAGCCAAATCCCCTAGATCACTACCCCAGTTGTTATACGCTTCATCCTTATCTGGTTTGATCTCAACTGACTTTTGGTATTTCTCAAAGGCTTGTTGATACAGACCGTCTGCTTCCTCACCTTCTTTTCTCTCAGCCAAATCCCCTAAAGCAATCCCCCAGTTGTTATACGCTTCATGCATGTCTGGTTTGATCTCAATAGCCTTTCCATACTTCTCAAACGCTTGTTGATACAGGGCATCCGCTTCCTCACCTTCCTGGCTCTGGGCCATTCTCTTTAATGTAATCCCCCAATTACTGTAAATACCTGATAATAAGTTGTAAAGTGTATTATCCTCAGTCTCCTTTATTTTCTCTTCTATTCTCGATATTTTTTCAAAGTCGTAATCTTTAGTGATATTAAGATTAATCAATTCTTTTTTCAAGTTATCAATCTCAATTTCTTTTAAGTTTGTCTCTACGATTGCATCTTCATCTTCATATTGCTTTATGGCCTTTGAGACCTGTCTTTTTGCAATTTCTAAGCGTTCTTTAACCCCTTGGAAATGCTCTTTATCATCAATGTCAACGATTCCTTGAAGCATTTCTGCTAAAGCGGTAAACGGCTTATCAACAATACGTGGTTGTGCTAATCCTAGTTCATTATTAAGTTTCAGCATAAACGAATCTGAATCGTACCCCTTTATTAAGAATCCATTAGTGTGCGGATCAGAAATAAATTTCTCTACCTCAGGTTTAGGATCTTCATCAATGTATGTAACCCAATAAAGACCATTATCAAATCTTCCTAATTTTTTTATATGCTCAAAAATCGGATCTTCTCCACTATAACCAATAAAAACCCAAGGTCTCTGGTTCTTGATACTATCAAAAATACGAGGAATCGTAGTCTTCACTTTACCCATTTCCTCAGGCGTATTAAGCAACCATAAGCCATGACTTTGCCCATGAAGATAAACAACCGATTTCTCTTTAAATGTTGTTGTTGTTAAATCCTTCAAGATCGCCATATCGTATGTTGAAGGAAACATATTAAACATTGATAATGCCCTCAACATCAAATTATCAAAGTTAACAGTCAATATATAATCTAAATATCCTTCTTTTAATAATTGCGCTAAGTAAATATGTGTAACATTGATTTTTGCTTTTTCTATGTATCCTTTCAATAGTTCATTTCTTTCATGTGGAGCAAGACAATTCATCAAATTTGCATATGTCCTTTTTTCTTCGTCTAATTCTGTAATAAAAGGACTGTCGGGATGCTTTTTCAATATATCTTTTATGATTTCTTTTGTTAGCGGAATATTACCAGATCGCGAGGCTCCAGCACCTAAAAAGAAAATAGGTTGAGGTTTATTATGTTGCTTTGCTTTTTTCAATAAATACGCTAAATGTTCTATTTTCAACTCTTTCATCTATTTAACTCTCCTTTTATTTAAGGGTTGCTATTAACTCGCTAAATTCATTCCTCTGCATTCCGATGTGTAAATTTAATGTTAAGTGAAATTACTGTTTTAATCTTTCATTTCAATTGCAAGAAAATGCTTTTATAGAGTTTTTGATATTTCCTGTATATTTTATTTCTGTTGCTACTTCAAGAATTAAATCTTCCGAAAATGTCTTCTTATTTCATTACTTACAAGTCACTTCTCCCCCTGATAAATATGTAATAACTTCTTTTTTATTAGTTTTCAAAGCTAACTTCCATAATTTTAGCACTTTTCTTCTGCTCCATCTACTAACACTTGTAATGCATCTATAACACCATTCACTGACTTCATAGTCTCATTCCGTTCTTCGTCATTAATTGCTCTTTTTGCGTGTTATTTCCACCAAGTTAACAGGATAAAAGCACTTCAAGCTTTCATCTAAATTAGAGTTTAATTCAAAAGCATATTCCGCTCATATCATTTTCAATTTTCCAATCGTATAATCTTCAGTACCAAATACTAGTCCTTAAGACATTCAATAAGATCAACTTTTACCTTTAATTGAATTCTCTCATTCATTATGGACGATCCATAATTAAATAATTGTATAATATCATAAAATAATCGTTACATTTACGAAGAAAAAAAGGGAGATTTCATGTTTTTCTGGAATCCCCATGACTAAACTATTCGATAAGCTTCAAATAAAAGGAAATGCTGTCTTGAAATCCATAAATTTTTCATGATTAAATCTACTTCATATACCTCCATTCATCTTCCGAGAAATAATGTAATTTACGAATTATATATTTTATTATTTACTACCCTAAACATACAAATGCCATCCCACAATAAAAGCAGCCAATATAGCAGCCGAGATGCCAGACATGATGTATATCACCTTTTGCTTTTTGCTGTAACTGCTCTTCCGCAGTTTGTAAATAAGCAAGCCAAGATACGCCACTGCTATAACCACATAAAGTAGATTAAACATTAAATTGATCCGTAACGAAGAATAACCAGGATAATTTGGAAAACTAATCTTCGTCTGTATGATGAAAAGATTAAGAAGGAGTACCACACCTGCAAAATTGATTGCAAGATGATATTTATTAAAATTGGTGGTAGGATTTCCTCGTTTATATAGTTTGTTAAGAAGCATCCCGATTAGATAGCCGATCAAAGCAATTAAACTGAAAATGATGGCTATCGCAACCGGAATAAGAGATATCTTAAGTAAGTTCACCTTTACATTCGATACAGGCAAGTAATCAATGTAAGGAGTAAAGGAAATTTTCTCAACAACACCATTATGCTCGACAACATGATAAGAACTACTTAATTCAGCTTTTGTGAATTTTCTTATATCAAGAGCCGTAAATAAATTAGTAAATCTAGATGCTGCCCGTCTTGCGGATTGAAAATATCCTCCCCCCTCCGAAGTAACTCTATTAGAATTGACGTTATCACCGAAAATCTCTTTAATAAGTCCATAACCATAAACTTCTTCAAAAGACTGGTTTGTCATGACCACAACTCCAAATTTAGATGCGGGATCAAAGACAACTTTGCTAGAGAATGCTTTCAAATTCCCCTCGTGCATCAGTGTAGGCACCCAGTAATCCATCTCAACGAATCCATGCGCAAATCGCGGAGTAGAAGTCCCGTCATAATATAAACTTGTTGACAACATTTCGTTTAACGTATCCCTGTTCTTAAATAATAAATTGCTATCATCTACAGGCATCAATGCTGCAAGGAATTTGCCTAAATCTTCTGCTGTCCCAATCGCTGCCCCGGCAGGATAAAATGTTACGTATCCTCTGTTCTCAGGGATCAATTTCAAATCCTTTGTGTACCCTTCAATCTCATTCCTTCTTTCTACTACGTCCGGATGATCTTGCCCCGTTGGATGAATTGAAGTATCGTTCATATGAAGCGGTTTAAATATATGTTGATTGACATATTCATAAAAAGGTTGTCCACTTATCTCTTCCACGATATAACCGGCTAGACCAACGCCGTAGTTCGAATAACCGACTATACTATTTGGTTTAAATATCTGTTTTGGCTCATTTTTACGCAACGTTTCTCCCAATTCTAACGTTTCATTCTCGGAGTAATAAAATACCTCAGCCGCTGTTTGATCTTCCCAACCCGCATTGTGATGCATCAAGTTCATTAGGGTAATTGGATCATCGTATTTCAGCTTTTTGAAAAATCCCTCTGGCAGATATTCTTGGATATCCGTCTCCAAATCAAGCTTTCCTTGTTCGATAAGCTGCATCACACTCGTATAGACTAACAGTTTAGAGATGGAAGCCCATTCAAACACCGTAGAGGTATCCGCCTTTCGCTGATTCTCAATATCTGCGTAACCATATGCTTTATTCACAATGGCTTCACCGTCTTTGATAGCCACAACCGCAACGGCAGCGGTGTACTTCTCATACGAGGCTACATAAGCATCAATCGTCTCCTCTAAATTGGATAAAGGAATCCGGGATGGTGTAGTCTCAATCTGTTTTTCATCAGCGTAGGTAGGCACTGCTATTGCCATAATGATAAATATGTATGAAAGAACACAAGCGATTACTTTGTTTACCGTGTGATGCCCACGATTCATCTGCATTAGCTTCTCTCCTTTTATATTAAATGTTAATTACATCTCTTTTTTTGAGTATGCGTTTTCAAAAGAGTCCACATGAATCTAAATTATTTTCAAATGCAAATACACTCCATTCAGGAGAGAGGTGGGAGAATTTCACCTTTCCAATTAACGATGTTTATCTCTTTGTCTTTCAAGAGGCACCAATCAATAATTTCACCTATCCATTTTGGCGTGATGATCTCATCGCTCCATTTAGGTGTTAGTACTCTTCTGTATCCTATATATTCTGTTGTCCATCCTTCAAATTCTTCTCCGATGATGACTATAAATGGGGGCTTGTTCTTAATACTGTGTTGTCCAACTTCATAAGTGACGATTAACTTCTTATCCTCAGAAACGATATGTAATTTGATTATCCCTTCATCGTCAATATCCGGTTCAACATACCAATAAAATAATCGATTGGAGCGAACGATTTTACGTTTATATTTTTTTCTTACGCCCATAACTTAACTCACCTCACATATTCCTTTTCCTTAGTTCGCATTATTTGGTCAGTTATCCAAGACACAGCTAGAGTAACTCGGTATCTGATATCAAAAGCCACACTAAGTTTAAGGAGTAGTACTCTTGTAGAAATCAATGACTCTATCAAAGATCTCGATCTCTCTTTTTTTTATGTCCGGTAATGTCTCGCTATGCTTTACAATATGATGTATATTATCTACTACAGTCTCTGCTTTATGAATCCCCACATACCCTGGTACGAGTTCATTAAGGTAATGGAAGTATCTCATTTGAGGTTCAATCATGCGCAGATGTTTATCAAAATTTCTTCTCGATCTTGTCTGATCCATCTCCTTTCGCTTGCGTAGCTCGTCTTCTTCCGCCCAGAATAGTACGTAAGCATCCGGTAATGATATTTCATTCTTCAATAATTTCTTTCTAAAAAAGTTCGCTGTTTCATCTAAAGATAGATGCTCATAACCATATATCCAGCTGTACCACATCTTAAATATATCGCCATCCAAAATTACATACTCATGTTGTTGATTCTTCTCATATGCTATATGCCATCTATCGATTTGTCTCTCCAGTAACCACATTATAAGTTCCTTACCTTCAAGTTGAGGAGTTTCAAAAAGAATCCCTGTTTCTGGAACAATAAATGCATCATATTGTGTAGCGAATTGCTGACAAGTCGTACTTTTACCTACAGAACTGGCACCTTCGAGACAAATTATCGTCATTGAAATATATTACCTCCTGATATGACTCATAAAATGATTAATCAACCTTCAATGGCTCTTAGGTGATCATGTTGAATTTCATGTTAGACTATGCATTGTAGATTTCTTTGATCTTCAGCCATGTTTCATACCAAAATGTTTTTCGTTTAAGAGGTTTAATCACCTTAATCTCGACTTCTTTTCTTTTCAAATAAACCGTGCCATCCACTTCGATGAGTCTATCGCCAAATGCAAATGCCATATCCTTGCAGTCTTTGTGATAGTGGTTCTCTCTAGTTTCTGACCACTCCGCTTTTTCAATAGAATGTCGTTTTCTCAATTATTTAAGATCCTCCTTTAAGGAAAACACCACTATTTACAGCAAAAAGGAAGCCTGTCCCGATATTGATGAGCCTTAAGATTCGTCTATTCCTACGACTTGTTCAGTTGTTATATTAAATTCTTTAATATTAATGTTTAATTTCATGATTCCTTCTTTATCAAGTCCTTCGGTATCTATTCTAAAAGTACCTGTAAGTTCTTCCGAAGTATTACTTTCAACTTTCTCATTTATGTCCAATTTAATGTCTCTATCAATTAATCGATCCTGAATATCCTTACTTAAGATCGGTTCAACTGTTTTTAACATGATTGATTTATTGGTTCTATTCCATAGATTGAAATGATATCTTACGACTGTAATACCTTCATCTTCTTCGCTCCCTCCCAGTCCAACTGTAATTGAGTTTATGTTCAACCCATCCTCAACAATTTCATCCGTCTTCACACTGCTTGAACTACAACCACTTAGGGCTAGTATCATTAAAAGGAATAATAAAATCATTGCATGCTTTTGATTCTTCAATTTGGAAACTCCTTTAGTTTTTTTCTATATTTTTAAGATCCATATTTGCAAGTTCAAGTGCGATCGCTAGTCTAATCTGTGTATATTTCCTAAGTCCTTTTAAATAGCTATTGTCTAGTTGTTTGCTTTCAATTAAAGGTTTAATATCGTGGTTGTAGCGATCGATTTCTATTTTTGCAATTGTATCGTTATTAATCAGCAACGAGAAAATGTCTTCCCCTTGTTCAGGTGTCCAAAATAAGATATAGGCAGTTTTCATTTGTAGAAAAAACCTTTTAATAACTGAAAACAATCCTGATCTTATTTCATCATTAAATAATGACTCATGCGATCCTATTAATTCTCTTCTTATATCTTCTTCAGTTTTACTGCCCTTTAATTTTATTAATTTCATAATGCCTCGCAAGTTATCCTTATTTTAATTTTTTTGACTTGTTAATTTCCTGTTACGTTTATGTATTCACGACGTCCGACGTTGTCGGACGTATCCGCTGAATTCTCAAGCTCTCTACTCAACATTATCTTCCAGATCTATTTCTTTAAAAATCTTTTCTACAATATTTTGCCTGCTATTTAAGCTCTCTTTAATCCATATGTCTCCTTGCTTGGATGTATAATAATTATCGCTTGTGTCACTCACATAAAATTGCACCCACTTAATTGCAACACTCGGATCTTCAACCCCTAAGTAATACAGAGGTCTTAATGCAATTTTCATCAGCAAATGTTCAAGATCAGGTCTGTAAGTGGCCCCCTCACAATTTTGACTTGGTTGGAATCTCTCTACATACTGAACGATCTCTTCATCAAGGTACTTTTTGGGATCTTTTCCTATTGTCTTTAATAAGATTTGAAGTTTTTCACTTCTTGAGAATTGCTCAATCATTCAATATCTCCTTGTCAATCGGCATCATCGGTTTACGTTCTAAAGCTCTTATCCGTTGTAGACATCAAGTAGATGTTTGGCTTGGTTTCTAATAACAAGGTTTTCATGGTGTCTTCATCATTTAGTATAATCTTTAATATTTCCTTTCCATTAGACTCATCTATCTCTATTCCAACCACATTTTCAAGACTAAGATCATAAATAGGTCTATTATTCACCTTAAGATGTAACGATAACGTTCCTTGTGATGGTTGAATCAAACAGACTAGAATAACATCATTCCTATTCAGTGAAAAAAACAAATTATTATAATACCACGGTACTTCTTCATCCAAAACTTTAGGCTCTGATTCAAATAACTCAATTAATTCATAGTCGTTGGGAAATGGGTTCACTTCTTCGGAGTTCCTTTCACAAAAGCTTTATATTGTTTTGAATTTATTCACAGTAATTGCAAATACCCTTCCTATATTTACAATTCTGCATATGCTGGATGTCCGACGACTGTCGGACCCTGGAAGAATGTCCGCAGCGTGGATATGATGTTATGTGGTATACCGGACTTCTTGAATATCATTATAAAGGATCACTTCTGTATTTATTTATGTACCCTTCTAGTGTGTTTCTCGCCTCTTCATATGTTCTAATCACTTCATCTAATTCGTTCTTCAATTCTCTATGTTCTATCCAATACCCTTGCCCTACCTTGAGCACCGAACAAAATAAATCCCCCATGCACAAATCTCCTGATCTCAAGAGGTAAAAGAATATCTAGACTCATTTGTTGCCCGATCAAAAGCCTTAAATCCTCATTATTCAATTCACAGAGAGGTTTCTTTCGTAGTTCATTTGCTCGTAGAACTAATCGAGAGTCAAAATTCGGTTCATCCCACCGTTCGTCTTCTAGCTCTTCAAGGGTTTCAGTTAGATCCACTTCCTGCATAGCTTCTTCCTCTTAAATAAGTGATTTTCGGTATTTCACATAACGTTCTTGTATCCACGAGCCCTACCGACATAAGCCCCGAAAGGAGCGGAAGTGATGCGGTTAGTCGGTGCAGATGTGTCCGCTGAGTCCTCATCTTTGCTATTCGCTTCTCGCGGACCGAGGGTCGTCAGACCTGATGCGTAGATAGGTGGTTAGCAGATGCCTCTGTCTTCTTCAATTTACAGACAAAATGCTGTTATCCCCTCTTAAATAAATGCCTTTAATTAGAAAAATACGCTGATTAACTTCTACCTAATCCTCCCCAATCCTCTATCAGCTTCTAATTGAAGTTGCATGGTTTTAGGTCCCATATATTCTTGTGCAACCCCAAGAATCATTGTGTCGTTACCCAATATTTCCAATACTGTAACTGAAAAAATACTATTAATTAAATAATCATCATTACAATTTGATACTTCTTCAAAATAGTGAAAAATACTTTGTATTAGTTCGATATTTCTATTCTCGCTTAATAATTTAATAATCTCAGGCATGATGATACTCTCAATTATGACTGTTTCTAATACCACACCGTGATTTTCAATTGATTCTTTATAATCGTTACTAGTTGAAGGTAAGAAATTTAGCATAACTCTTAAAAATTCATTCGATTTTTTGCTCATGGCTATCAACTCCTCTGTTTAAATAGTTTTATACATCAATGTCCGCAGCGTGAATATTATGTTATGTGCTGTCGCCAACTTCCCTGAACTTCTTACAAATGGCCTTTAATTGTTCTTTATACAACTGTTTATTGAATTCTAATGATTTGAAGTTAGTATAATCCCAATAACCTCCAGCTGATTCTTCATCCCTAAAAGGTTGTTCAAATTCACTCCAAATAATAACCTCATCTTCTTCAGTTATTCTAACTATCAAAGGCCAACATCCCGGTTCGCCACAGTTACATCCCAGCACTAATGTTTTCCCATCGTAATTGTAAATATCGTTCTCATTAAGTTTCCCAAAAAAATGTTCTTCAATGTCTTTTAAATACTCTATGTTCAAACCCTCATATCCCCCAGCAATTGAAGGGTCAAACTGGATTTCATATCTTCTCATTAATTCGTTCAGATTCTCGCCATTTATATAAACACCTAAGATTTGAGCATCTTGCTCTTCCGAATATTCTATAGTGAAATGAATCACGTCCATATATACAACTCCATTTTTCTTTAATGATTGATGATATATAATATCTCTTGGCAATTGCACATAACATCTAATCTATGTACTTCCAGTAATGATCCCCTCATAGTCGGTCCTTCACTATCATCGAAGGCAATCTGCCACCAAAGTCTGAGATCCATCTCTCCTGTTGCGGAAGGATACCATTGAGCGATGGAACTAAACTTCGTGATCATAAGGAAAACTTCTTCTGGATTATGATGAAGAAATCGTTCAAATCTAAAAGCATACCGCACCTTTTGACTCAAGTAATACGCCATATTCATTCATCACACATATCCATCTTCAGGTTCACCAACATCAAAGCCCAACACTTTTGACGCTTCCAACTTAAATGTTTCTATCCAAGAAGTCCAATCCTCGCTATTCATCTGTGCATAAAAGGATAACCCACTAGGCTCAACGGATGCTTCAATGAAGACTTCATCCTCTTCAGTACCAAACCAATATGGAATTCCACTGTAATAGCCCATCCACCCTGGCATACGCTCATATACTTTAGCAACTTTAGCCCATTCCTCATCAGGCAGGTCATACCTTATATTTAGGTTGCAATGATGAGAGTTTATGTTGTTCATATCCATTCTCTCCTTCTGCATTAGACGTATATCAAAATTTATCTTCTATTTTATGTAAAGTACCTACTCTTCCACCACTTGCTCAAAGTTGTTCTAATAGAGTGCCAATTGGTCATGGCACAGTTCTCTAAATTTCTGCCATTTCATGTGTTATAACTCCTTAATTTCTTAACGGATCAACTTTCTATCATTTTAACATATACCCTTACTTAATATATCAGTTCTGTATTCATAGCACCCGGCCTAGTCCAATATGTCGTCACTAGAGTATGTAAAATGTACAAAAAAAACGTCGCCTTAGGTATATGGTTTCTTGCACTTCCATTTTACCAAGGGACGGCTTCTTTTGTTTTTCCATCTATAACCACAGTTCAAACCAACAACGCCTGTTCAATCTGATCCACAATCCCGTTAATCCCCATCGGACCATAGCACCCAATCCATGTCGCAGCATCTACGGAATGTATGTGCTGACGCTCACCCGTATCGAGCATCCCCCACACACGCCGTTCTGTCGCGGATATCCCATCCTGCATAAGCTCATTACTGAGCAAAAAGTAATGACTGGCTTGTACAGCCGGTAGTCTATCAACCGAGATATGATAGGCCGTGTCGGCAGTATCGGATACAAATAACGGGGCAGGCAGACCCAGATCACGGTACAACACAGCGCCTGTACGATGTGCTGCAGAGTGAACCCGAACGAGAGAGTCCAGCGGACGGATCAGTGCTACACTTTTTCCTGCTAATACCGGAGCCAGTTCCTCGGACAGCAAAGCAGTACGTCGATGATAATCTGCAAGTATACGCTTGGCCTCTGCCCGCTTGCCTGTCAGTTCACCGAATAGACTCAGAATGATCTGCCAGTTCTCATTACGTTTAAACATAATCACTGGAGCAATCCGGCTTAACCGTTCATAATACTGATCATGCACCTCGGTACAGATAATCAGATCCGGTGACAATCGTTCTAACGCAAGCAGATCAGGATACTCATACGTTCCGAGTAATTCGGTACCCTGAAGTCCTGCTCGGATATATTGAGGGAAATTGACCACCGCACCTCCCGACCCTACACTTCCTGCCGGAGACAATCCAAGCGCGAGCAAATGGTCGGCATATTGAACATCCAGTACGGCGATACGCTGTGGTGATTCAGTAACCTCATATTCACCTCGCATATGGCAGATCACCGGACCTTGGGCCGACTCGTACGAAGAAGCTGTGCGATTCCGCAGTAAGGCTTGAGCATAGTTTTCATCTGTTTCCGAAACGGCAGCTAGTCGATAACGCAGCGGAGGAACGCCATAATATTTCTTAAACGCCCTGCTGAAATAATACATGTCGCGGTAGCCCATTTTGTCAGCAATTTCCCCAATGGAAGCATCCGTATGGAGCAACATCCTAGACGCATTCTCCATCCGCAACTGGATGACGTACTCCATCGGCCCGAGCTGCTTCTCTTGTTTGAATCGTCGCTGCAACTGCCTTACGCTGCATCCAGCGAGGGCTGCCAGCTCTTTCAGCTCCAGATTCTGGCGATAATGCGATGATATATAGGACACGACAACATCCACCATGTCGGACTCTCCTCCGCCTTGACCACGTTCATAATCCATGATCAGTTCGTAGATCATCCCCTGGAGCAACGCATTGGCATGAAAACGTTCCAGCCCTTCGCCGCGGCGCCATTTGGCAACGATTTTTTCCGCATTCTGAATCCATTCCGCTTGCGTGACAGGGTTCTGAATAAACGACGTTTGCAGCGGATGTTTGCGATACGAGGGCAACGCATGGGAGGCTCCTTCCAGGGAAGAAGCCTCATACATAATCAAGATATAATAAAGTTCGTCTGATCTGGCCGTCAGCGTAAAGGATGTTCCCTTCGCCACATGACAAGCAAAAGAAGCTCCAATGTGGCAAACTTCACCATTCATTGCAAGCTCCCCTTCCCCGCCTATTGCCAGCAGCAATACATTCGAGGTTAATTCGGTTTCGTGAAGAACACTGCTTGTCTGCAAAGTACCGCTATACCCGTCAAGCATCTTGATCGTCGTATCACTCCATAGACTTTTCTGTTCTTGCAGCGGCATTTCTCTCATCTCCTGACAATAGCAATGGTAAAATTGTTGCTGTTGTCATTTTAATTGAGATTCTTTCTCATTGTCAATTTTCGGACATTTGAGACAATATTCCCCTGACATCTGGTAATAGAAACAGCAGGTGATCCGCTCACTTTTGGCAACATGCACATTGTCCTTACAATCAGTGAAACGTGTTAACGGATTCTTCCTCTCACCAAACACTCGCCCGGATGCCACCTGCGTCAGATAGGAGAAGTCCTCTCGAATGATCTTACGTTCCTGCTCCGTCTCGCCTTCATCAGGAGCGAATAATCGGCCAATCCGTACCATGATATTCTCCCAGAGAATGGTCATTGAAAGAGGTGCAATCGCAGCGAGAGCCTTTAACAGAGGTGTCAGCTGTACTGCAAACATCTCCTGGACCGCTTTTTCCCGCCATGCGTTCCTGTCTCCAGACAGTTCTTCAGCCTGAAGCCCGTTCACCGCCAGAAAAGGAAATCGTGTACCGCCCTCATCATCTGAGAGCGCCGGATGATAGAGAAAGCTGTTTTCAAGCTGAAAGGTAACATGCTGATGATGGAACGTCATCGCGGTCACGAGCGGAGTCGTCCACAGATAGCCAAGCCGCTTGGCTAACATGGAGGCTGCGACTTTCATGTCAGGCGCATCGATATAGTTCTGAAACCAGCGGATATACTCTCGACACGCCTCTACGTCATGCAACTCACTCAAAGCAATGGTACGGACACTATGTTCAGGCGGCTCACCAAGCAAAATCGAATGATCCTCTACCGTCTCTTTCCATAAGTCTGTCGAGAGATATGGGTTCATATTAGTTCGATCCGAGTAGGGCTTCTGCTGCCTGATCGACAATCAGATTAATCGCAAGCGGGCCATAATAAGCGATCCAAAGTGTTGAGTTCACGTCATACGTAAGGTTATTTTTTACAGCATCGAGGGATTTCCACACTGGATTAGTCAGCATAGCCTCGGCTTCTGCCGCAAACAGCTCATCCGACAGCACAAAGTAACGATCTGCCCCGATCTCAGGCACTTTTTCCATCGAGATTTCTACGGAACCATCTTCATTAATCTCCTGTACCAGAGCAGGCATTTTCAGCCCCAAGTCATTGTACATAATACCGCCGATGCGATGCTCAATACCGTGAACACGAATTCCTTCTTTTCGTGGTCGAATGATCGCCACTGTTTCATCGCCCAGCTTCTCTGACAATTTTGTCTTCAGCCCGGCAATTTTGTCTTCATACGCTGTGCGCACTTTCTCTGCCTCATCCTGCTTGTCTGTAACTTGGGCAACCGTAGCTAACGTATCACGCCAGTCTTCGTAGAAATCGAGTACCAGGGTAGGCGCAATTTTGCTTACACTCTCATACTGTTTCTCCTGGAAGTCGGTCATGATGATCAGATCCGGGTCGAGTGCAACAATCGCTTCCAGGTTAGGCTCGTCCCGTGTACCCAGAACTTCTACGCCATTCGGTTGATCGCCTAAGTATTCTGGGAAATCAGTGTTGCCTCCAGCGATAACACTACCTGCTGGCTTCTCGCCAACCGCTAACATCTGATCCAGAAACTTAACATCAAGCACTGCAATTTTCTGTGGTTTTTCGTTTAGAGTGATGTCACCCTTCATACCCTTGATCGTTACGGGAAAAGCTCCGTCCGTCTGCGTTTCCGCATTCGCAGGTGTCTCCGCTGGCGTTGCTGCAGATTGCTTACCGCTATCTGTACCTGTTGCAGCACCGCAAGCTGTCAATACAAGAATAAGGGCCAACATCAAGCCCATGAATAATCGTGATTTGTGAGCAGCATAGGCTTTGTTACCAGCCGCTTGCCCCTGTGTTCCTTGTTTCATTTGTAAATCCCCCTTATGTATAATACTGATAATGATTTTCATTATCGAAACATAAAGAGAGTATATACGATCTCCGTATCGTGTTACCATGTACTTTTGCGACATCTTAGTCGGACTAATGCGACATCGCGAGTCGCTTATCCGCCCTTTAACTTTTCTGCAATGTACGCTTGCACTCGGTAGATATCTGAAAGAAGCTCTTCTTCCTCCGGTGTATTTCCATACTCCCCCAGCCAGCGCGGTGTGCGAATATGCCACTCATCTGTCATGTATTGCTTTTTAACCCGATACTCCAAAATATGTCCCAGGAAATATTCCAATGAACCAAAGGATTGTTTACGACTATCGTTGATGATGGATTGTGTTTGTTCAATGATTGACTGTAACATGTGTTGGATATGATCTTCTGGATTCATAGCGTTAATTTCCATCAATGACTCCCCCTTGTCCGCCATAACACATCATTTTAAAGCTACTCCGGATATTCCCTTGATGCCTCGATCAATTTATCTTCTTCATCAAAAACATACAATACTCTTTCAATATCATCCACTTCATAGCTTCTAACAACAATCAGTTGCTGCATATGAAGACCTGGTGGGTCAATGTCCGGTCGAGACAAGTTATTTAGCAAACGTTCTGGTGTATATAAGATGCTCCATCGTCTGGAACCATCTGTGAAAACCATGGTGATCTCTATCCAATTCCATTCCTTCGGATCATCCGACCTGACCTCATCATCAAAACG
Organism: Paenibacillus sp. SAF-068; assembly: GCF_051967555.1. NCBI lineage: Bacteria > Bacillati > Bacillota > Bacilli > Caryophanales > Paenibacillaceae > Paenibacillus > Paenibacillus sp. SAF-068. The sequence continues at coordinate 706,012 of NZ_JBQCJX010000001.1, read as the reverse complement.
CCAGCTTACCAGCCTTGGTCTAGAATGAATTTCTTTTATGATGTTTCACCTCTCTTCTGTTTAATTTCTTAAATGCCGATTGGTCTGGATCAGACTTTATATAATCTAGTATCTTTTCCGCACATGCAGCTGAACTTAGCTCTTCCGTATTCATTTCCAGATCATATTCATCATAGGAGTAGACGTAGTCGAACTGGGAATGGGCAAGTCCAATCGCGCGATCTCCTCTTCTCTGCTCTCTTCTGGTGAGTTCTTCTTTCGAGCAATGTACGCCTACAAACATTATGGGATAGTCCGATAGCAAATCATAAAACTCGTTAAACCACTTGTCATTGCTGATGACTGTATCCACGATAACATTCAAACCCATCTCCGAAAACAGCTTAATCGTTGCACAGTACAACGAGTTGATGGGCTCAAACAGGATATCTGTCATCACATGGTGTTCCACTTCTCTTATTGGTTTAATATCTGGATATGTAGTATCTATGAATTGATCATAATTATGAAGAAATTGATCCACAGATAGATGATGAAATGGAATATCTCCCTGTTTTTTCATTTCCATCGCAATGCTGGTCTTCCCCGAACTTGAAGTTCCGTTCAAGAATATAATGAGTCCTTTATCCATATCAATCACCCTTATCTATAAAATTGAACGAATGAATAAAGAACCAATAGCCATATTCATTTCATTAAACCAAGTATGTATAATTAATTTACAATAATTTTCAGATATGTGTATAGTAGAAATGAAACAAAATACCAATATACCAATCTAACCGAGAGGATGAGGATCATGTCTTTTTTCAAAAAGAAGATGGTGCTAGCCTCTTTATTCGTAATATTGGCTATCTCTATCGGTGCAATCGCTTACGTGAACAGTCAATCGAAACCGGAGGAGCACTTTCATAAAATCGTCAACCTTTCGGCCAACTCCTTGACATTTCACGAAATAGATAAGCTGGATGCGTTCGCTGAACTGATCGTCATTGGTCATGCAACAGACGATTTCAGAGATCGAGAGCATGTTATTACTGTATTTGATGATGGAACCATGCAGTCTTTTCACACCAAGACAAACATCAAGATTGATAGGATATTGAAGAAACCCGACGATTTCCCTTCGGATCAGAATGAATTGACGATCATTGAACCTGCCAGCCTGGAAGGAGACGTCAAGTACACAGTTAATGACTATGTAGAACTTCAGAAGGGTGATACAAGTGTACTCTTTTTGATGAAAAATACTTTTGGTGATTATGGATTGATCAATGATAATCTCGGAAAATTCAGCCTTGAAGGGATAACTCAATATAGTATGCCTCAGTCCTCTACTGCACAAGTTTTATCAGAATACAAAAATTTTTGGGACTCCGTTATGGAGAAGTATGATTTGATTTGAGGTTTTATCACCTTTTAACAGTGGGTTTAAACTATCACTATAGCGGTCTTTAAAATTTCCTCTTATTTAAAATCGCTTTCCATTAGATTTATAGAATCAGACAGACTAAAAACAGGAGAGAACCGTTAGGTTATTAACTAAGATGGTAGGGATGTTATGTGAAAAGAAAACTAATTATTTCAATTTTTTCAGTCATTATAATTCTGGTAGGGATTTATTGGTATGCTGACAGAGAACTAATTGCTCTCAAAAATGGTTCGACATTACCGTTACAATGGGATACTCCATATAATAACGATGAACAACCAATTCAGCTTACAGAACAGAATCAAGATTTAAAGAATCCAAATATACATCTTACAGAGCTCTACTACCTACCAACTTCAAAAAAACTACAATTTGGGTTATGGTACAGTAAAAGAAACTATCAACCGGATCAATCGAAAAAAATTCCAGATCGAATTTTCCAAGTCACGATCCATGATCAAAATGGTGAATTGTTTGAAGAAGATACCGTTATTAAAACAGAAGGCCTGTTTGATGAGTTTCAACGTAGATCAATCTCTATAGATTTGGATAATCAAGGCTCTATAGAAATAACCATTTCCTTGATTGAACAAGACGGAACGACAGTAACTCCAATCGAGTCAGCAACCATTAACGTACCGTTAGATAAAATAAAACAGTGATAAGCCTAACAATTTACAACACCCTTTAGTGTGGAGAGAATATTCTTATTGCAACATTACAATTTTTTTAAAAAAAATCATCTACAAGAAGCCGGGTGGTTAAGTCCCCGGCTTCTTTGCTTTTCTCTAACCCAACAAGTACGAATGGCCTAATGCATGAATATTACAGTATAACTTGTATCTAACTTCATGGGGCTACCTAGAATATTTAATCGATAATTGCACAATTATTAGAGCTTATGATTAATTAAATTTTAAGTTTTCCCGCATTATCCTAGAAATACATTGTTAATTCTCTCTCGATCATAATCTAGAATCCAATCGTTATATCCTGTATAGATATCCATGAGTTCTTTCCTTGATGCTGAAATAACATCGCAACCTCTATCATCATAGATATGAAATATCGTTTTCTTACTTATATTAATGAAATAAACCCTATGATAAATCTTTGGCTTAATTCCAACATCATGATTACATATAGCTTTGATTAACTGATTATATTTCAAGTCCTCAACTCTACATTTAGTCCAGTACATATACATGTTGTTCCTTGGGTCTAGGATGTCATCCGATTCACAATCCAAACCTGGAAATGTCTCAAGGCTCAAGGCTCTAATCGGCCCTTTCTTTTTGATATATTTCCTGTACAGGTTCAATTTCTTCATTTTGTGTTTAGGCTTATCTGCAAAATAAGCTTGAGTTATGAATAGGACTTCATCTTCTTGATCATGAAGAGCCTTAAATAATTCAAGTGATCGATGATAAACTTGTTCCATGTAATGCTCCGTATTCATTCCAAACATCAGAGGATTGCCAAGCTCGAATCGTATTGCAACTTCCCAATTATAAAAAAGAGGCGGTTCTAAGGTCAGGTTTGGAAAATTCTCTGCCAGGTACGTTTTTAGTTCCATTCTGTGGCCTCCGTCTCTTCAATAGTTGCCGATTTGACATATGAAAAATTAACCCCAGAACATTCCGTTATGACCTTCGTCCACGATCTTGAGTTGAGTTTCAAAATCTTCGTTCGGTTCGATATCATCGATATAATGCCACTTGCCTTTACTGTCCTGCCAATACACTTTCCATGCCCTCTCATCCAAACTGAACTGTGCTACCGGCGTCTGTACCCATTGATCACTTTGAAAGGCTTGTCTTTCTTCAATCAACGTCACATGTTGTCCTCTGATTTTATAACTAATCTTTACCTGACTTTACACATGCTCGGGTACAGCCTTCTCCGTGTAATGGTCCATAATCTTTTGAATGCGTTTCTTCGTAAAATCATCCATGCTCTCTAACTCTCCTGCCTTGATCCGTTTTGCTTTGATTATATCATGTTGTTTTCTCCGATTTAAATGATGCTTTTAGTGTTGTAAAAGGTTAAACGGAGCGCGGCTTATGCAATGGCAAGCCACGTCAGGATGAGTTGCTGCTCCCAATGGGGCAGTACCTTATGGGGTTGCCACCGCGTGCATTAGCGCGGTGCTCATGCTGCCATCTCGAGCACACTTTCATGATGGCAACACTTGGTGCATCACGATAGCTACGCCGTGATGCACGCAAAAAAGCGCCGCGACTTCATCGTCGTGGCGCTTCCTCCTGCTGCATAAGCCAATCGGTCATGCAGTTTTGTTACGCTACTGCGTCCCATAGGTGCAGCATAACGTTTTCTTTCGATTTTACAATTTTAACAATGGGACTATGCTAATCATTTACGACTTAGGGAACAGACCACGAGCTGGATGTTTCTCCTCATCTAAAAGCTGCCTCTCAAGCCAACAGAGCCTGAGCGATCTGATTGATAATGCCATTGATGCCTGTGGGTCCATAACAGCCGATCCATGTCGCGGAATGGTCCGTCCTAACATCCCCGGGGTTCCGCTTCGCTGGGGCTTAATTCATACAAATGATTGTTCAACCTTTTATACCGCTAAATGTAATGCCGCTAATAAACGTCTTTTGAAGAAAAAAGAACAGAACGATAATAGGTAATGTCATCAAGGTGGATACGGCCATTAATAGGCCCCATTCGGATCCCTTTTGACTCTGAAATTGCTGCAATCCGAGCGAAACCGTGTAAGATGGTTCATTGGTTAAATAAAGCAAGGGGCCCATGAAATCAGTCCAGCTCCCCATAAATTGAAACAATGCCACGGCTAATACGGCGGATTTGGCTAGTGGAAACATGATCTGTAAATATATGCGGAACTCACTAGCGCCGTCCAAGCGGGCCGCTTCGCGCAGGGCATCAGGCAGTCCCATGAAAAACTGCCGCAATAAAAAAATGTAAATGGGCACTCCAAAAAATTGGGGTACAATCAGTGGAAGAGGTGTTCCTACCCAACCTAATTTAGTAAACAACAGGAATAGAGGAATCATGGTCACCTGTCCGGGGATCATCATAACAGCAAGGGTAACAAAGAAAAGTATACCTCTCCCACGGTACTCTAATTTGGCAAAACTATATGCAACCAAGGGACAGGATATGATCACACCAAGCGTACTAACGATAGTTATAATCGCCGTGTTTTTCAGATATGTCCAGAAAGGGATATACTCAACAGCACGGGAATAATTACTCCACAGAATTGGACGCGGAATCCACTCTGGTGGGAATGTAAAGATTTGTGTGAGTGGTTTAAGAGAAGTCGAAAGCAGCCAAATGAACGGAATCATGAAAAATGCAGAAGCAACAATTAGACATACATAGGCTAACGCACGATTGATTCTTTTGATAGCGGTAGGATTCATCCCTTACTTCCTCCTTATTTCCCTTGATAATGAACCCAGCGTTTAGACGTAATAAAAATAATTCCGGTTAATGCCATAACGATAATAAATAAGATCCAGGCCATTGCGGAGGCATAACCCATTTTGAAATACCTGAAGCCGTTCTCATATAAATACATGACGTAAAAAGTCATGGAATTTGCAGGAGTTCCTTGCCCTTTGGTCAACGTATAGGGAAGAGTAAACTGTTGGAATGCACCAATCATTCCCATGACAAGGTTGTAGAAAATAACGGGAGTGAGCAAAGGCAGGGTTACCTTTCTCGTTTTCTGAAACCAGTTAGCTCCATCGATTTGCGCCGCTTCATAGTACTCCTCAGGGATGTCTCCTAATCCAGCAAGGTAGATAACGACAGCTTGCCCAATACCCCAAAGCGACATCAGAATGAGAGAGGGCTTGGACCACGACTCACCACCAAGCCAAGCGGGCCCTTCGATACCGATATTCGCTAACATCCCGTTCACCAATCCGAAGTTTGGATGTAACAGCCACATCCACAGAACTGCCAGAGCTACTTGTGGCACGAGAGTAGGTAAGAAAAAGATCGTTCTGAATACAGCCATACCCTTGACCTTCATATTCAACATCATAGCGAGTGCCACACCGAAAAATATACTTAATGGAACAAAAAATACCGTAAAATAAATCGTGTTGTATATGGATTTCCAAAACAGAGGATCATGAAAAAGCTCTTTATAATTATTCATTCCGATAAATTCACCCGGCTGTAGAATGCTGTAAGTAGTGAAGCTGAAGTAGATGGACATTAGCATGGGAATTGCATAAAAGCATAGCAGCCCTATAGCCCAAGGTGAAGCAAACAGCCACCCAATCACGTTAGTTCTGTGGAGTGCTCGTTTCCTTGCCGATGGAATTGCTTTTACTTGAACTGGATCGGCCAGTTTCGCCATGTACATTCTCCTTCCAATTGTCATTCATGAATAGGCAAGGAGAGAGAGTTCGCTCCCCCTGCCTACCGAGCACTCTATTTGTCGTATTTTTCTAAAGCCTTATTAACCGTCTCTGTTACTCTATCCAGGTTCTCTTTCGGAGTACCGTTACCGCGGGTAGCCTTTTCCGTAGCGGAAGCTAACTCATTCCACAGCAGTTGTCCTTCAGGAATAACCGGGCGGTTATGTGAATTGGGCAAAATATTAATAAATTCCTTCATAATCGGATCGTCCTTGTAACCGTATTTGTCGTTAACCGAATCAATAACGGAAATTTGAGAATCAGCGTTTAATAACGTTTGCCCCTCTTCTTTCCCTAAGAATTCGAGGAATTCCCAAGCAGCAGCGACGTTCTTGGCGCCTTTAGGGATAATAGCGGACCCGCCTCCCGACCATGTCGTAAAATTAGTACCTGTTGGGGTCGGTATGGGTGCAACACCGTAGTTTAAATCCGGCTTAAATTTTTCGATACCCTTCACCGTAAAGTTTCCACTTATCTTCATGCTGACTTGACCGGAAATGAACGGATCCATTTCCTCCGTACCCGCTGCACTTGTGAATCCCGCAATATCCTCGACATTGTATTTTTTGCCGAAGTCGGTCATCCATTGTAGCGCTTCCACGACTTTAGGATCATTTGCCGTAATTTTGCCGGTGGCAGCATCCTGGAATTCTCCCCCAAATGCCCATCCCCAAGTATACAGCCAGCCTTGCGAATACCATGGGATGAACCCGATCCGTTTGAAACGTTTACCTTCCTTGATGGTTAACTTATCGGCGGCCGCTTCAAGCTCGGCGATCGTTTGTGGTGGTTTGTTGGGATCCAACCCTACTTCTGTGAAATGATCCTTATTGTAAAATAGCAGGCGAGAGTCCGTATCCATCGGCATTGCATAAAGCTTTCCTTGATAACTGGACTCCTCCCATGCAAATGGATAATACATTTCCTTACGTATTCCGGATTCTGCTGCCATCGAGGATAAGTCAGTCAGAGAACCTTGCGCAGCCCAAGTACCGACCTTGAACCGATCGAAAAGTGCAACGTCAGGAGGATTGCCGCCTGCGACTGCAGTCAGCAGCTTCTGGTCGGATCCCTCGTTAGATTCTGTATAAACCAAATTCATTTTGATCGTAGGGTTTTTCTCTTCAAATGCCTTCACGACTTTATTCATATTATCTAAATCAATGGAGGTAAGACCATGCCACATCGTAACCGTTGTAATCCCCTCTCCGGCCTGATCACCAGAGCCTCCCTTCGTTGAACAAGCCGTTACAAGCAGTAACATAACCAGAAAGCAAACAAGAATTGGAAATGCGAATCTTTTGGATCTCCTCATTCAAAGTCCCCCTTAAGTTAAATGAATTCGTTTAACTTGAATTCCTATAGAATCCACTTCATTTTCTGATCATCCACAATTTATGTAAGCGCTAACAACTCTGGTGATATGAACTATAAAATCAGAAAATGATGAACACCGTGAATTTGTTATAGGAGCCCACTAGTTATACTGAGTATATTAATATGACATCATAAAACATGTCAATTGCAATATTACGACATCCCTATTCATGATGTATGGCTTTAATTTAGATATAGAAATCGACGTTTCATATGTCTGATATCAAAAAAAGTGCCGATAAGCCCCTCGGGACTTCTCGACACTTTGAACAAATATCCTTGCTTTTGTTTAGCTGCACTTGTATAGACCCTACCCGTTATTTTTCACGACCATACGATGTTTAATAATGTTCAGCTCGGGAACAGCTGTTCCATGCAATTGAGAGATTAACATATCCACTGCCAATTCACCCATCTGCTTCTCATCTTGCTTAATATGAGTGAAGATGGGTTGACCCAGGTGATCGTTCAGGGAGTCGAAACAAACGATTTCGAATTCCTCCAGAGATTTCCCCATCGAGTGGATGACTTGAGCCAGCATGGTAGCTATTAGAAATTCCGATGCGACAAACGCCTTTACATCAGGGTGTTTTTTCAAAAAATGCTTTACTGTTTCTTTATCACTTTCAATCGCTGTTCCATTTATGTTCTTGGGAAGGGTGCCCTTCAAGTTCGTCAATACATAATCTTTGTTCAAATTCATTCCTTCCTGGGTGAAGGCAAACGTATATCCGAGCAGTCTTTCCTCCAATGTTGAAGTGTTCTCTTCCGGAGGAGATAAAAAGGCAATTTTTTTATGACCTTTGCTAATCAGATGACGCGTAAGATCCATGGCTGCTTTCTTATTGTCTGTATATACCGAACAAACTGGAATTCCTTTTAGATATCTATCGGCCAAAACAATTGGAAACCGATCTAATACAAGTCGAAGCAGTTCAGAATTATAGTGTTGACCATGAATGGGGGTCACGATTAATCCTTTGATGCCTAAACCAATAAATAAGTCAATCGCACGTTTTTCCTCATCCCGATCCCCCCAGGTTCGCTTGATAATGAGTTGATAATTATGCTCAACACTCCGCTTTTCCATCGATCTAAGAAGTTCCAGGCCAAACTCGTCAGAAAAATTCGGTATAATAAATCCGATCAACCGCTTATCGTCCTCAGGAACCAAAGTTGTTCTTACCTCTGAATAATGCTTCGGTTCTTGTCCTCCAATGATACCATCGGCTACATATGAACCTTTTCCTTGTATTCGTTTAATAACCCCAGAATCTGACAATTTCTCCAGAGCCTTTTTAGATGTAATACGACTGACGCCAAATTGTTCAGCCAGCTCTTTTTCAGAAGAGACCCGGTCACCTTCGTTTAAACGACCTTCTTTAATCTCTTGTACAATATAGCTATATATCTGCTCGTATAAATGCAATTCCACAAAACCACCCTGACATCATAATATTAATATACTAAGTATATTACACAAGAAGTAATTCGCAAAGTTACCGGATGGGATTGTGGTGTTCCTTGAAGAAGGTCGAGCCCCCTAAGGATTGATGATTGTACAGGCGTCAATGCTGAAGGTTATCGTGGAATTCTAGGTTTAGCTTCGCTGAATGGATTTCTAAATTCGTCTACCCGATATCTGATGAATGTGTTGAATATGTACAGCGTTATAGGGAATATGGACATGTAGTGAGTCAGCTAACCTTTAGGTACAGTGATGTCTCTTCGGTTCTGGTCTTATCATTCATACGAAACACTCCTTTGACTGAATTCGACATGTGATCCTATGTAACTGGCAAACAAAAAAAGAAGATCATTCTTCATCCCGTTTGGGAATCAGATGACCTTCCGATGCTTTTGGAAACATATCATGCTGTAAAAGTAAAGCAAGAGCGCGGCTTATGCAACGGCAAGCCGCTTAAGGGTGAGGTGCTGCGCCCGATGGGTGCAAGCACTTTATGAGGATGCACCACGTTCATTGACGCGGTGCTCATCAATGCAGGCATCACCCGCGCATAGCCGTGATGTCTGCCAATAAAGTGCCACGACCGCGAAGCCGTGGCACCTCTCCCTTCTGCATGATGCCAATTGGCCATGCAGCTTGTGGAAGGCCGCCGCACCTACATGGCAGCGGCTTCTTCTCCCAGCGGCAGCGTGTAATACTGCGCCTGCTGCCCTTCATGCTGCTGGTACACTACGACCAGCAGCGTCCGGCCTTTCGCGGCAAGCGGGCTGGCGCCAGCTAGCACACGCTCAAGCCGGAACGGAAGCACATCCAATACGGTGTGCTTCTGCAGTTCCTTTTCGCCGAGACCCAGGTCGGCGAAAGCACGGGCACCCATGACCGTCTGTGCGGTCATGGCCGAGGTCATCGGCAACGCACGCGAAGCGTTGCCGTCTTCCCCGTCCGCCGCTCCATCCGCGGCGGACACTGTTGCGTCGCCCGAAGTGAGCGACGCTTCACCCCCGGCTTCGCTGCCGATCACACCCGCCGCATCTGCGGCAGAGTCTTCCCCGGCAGCAGCCGAACTTGCCACAGCGGCACTCGCACCCGTGCCGCTGCTTTCGAGCCATGCCGTGCCAGCGGCACCGGCAACACGTGGCAGACGAACGTCTTCCGGACGTTCAGCCAACGTTTTCATATAACCCGCCCACTGGTCTTTCTGGAGCGGATCTTCCCACCAGATTTTGCGCGGTTTGTATTTGTGGCCAAGGAAATAATCCAGCTTCATCAAACCTAGCACGATATCCATATGCGGCGTATTCCGCGACTCGAGGAAGCTGTGCAGACGTGTAAACAGATCCTCCAGTTGGTGCCCGATCTTCTGCCAACCCTGACCTTCCCAGTAATCCCCGAACGCCTGGAAGAAATCAAACGGCGAGTTGAACTCCTGCTCCATCAGATACTTCAGGGTGTGATCCATCCGGTGTGCGTTCCAGTATTTCTCCAACACATCTTCCAGCCGCTTTAGGCGCACGATGTCGCTAAACGGCAGCACGTCACTGCCCAGAATCTCATACGGTGCGTGATCCATGTACGTATAGTTATACTTCTCCGCATCCAGACGCAGGCCCGTACCACGCAGCATTTTGAGGAATCCAAGTTGCAGCTCTTCCGGCCCCAGTGCAAATACATCGTTAAACGTTTTGCGGAACGTATTGTAATCTTCCTCCGGCAGTCCGGCGATGAGATCCAGATGCTGATCGATTTTGCCGCTGGCTTTGACCTTGTTCACGGTACGGCTCAGCTTGGTAAAGTTCTGGCGACGTTTCACCAGTTCATTTGTTGGATCATTCGTGGATTGAACCCCGATCTCGAACCGGAATGTGCCCGGCGGCGCATTCTCTGCCAGATAGTCCAGTACTTCAGGACGCATAATATCCGCCGTAATTTCAAACTGGAATACCGTTCCCTGATGATTCTCGATCAGGAATTTGAACATTTCAAGTGCATAATCCCGCTTGATGTTGAACGTCCGATCTACAAACTTGATCAGCTTCGCACCCTTCTCGATCAGGTACAGAATGTCCGACTTTGTCCGCTCAATATCGTAATACCGCACGCCGACCTCAATACTGGACAGACAGAACTGACAACTGAACGGACAGCCCCGACTCGTCTCAAAATAAACAACCCGCTTTCCAAGCTCCGGGATATCTTCTTCAAATCGATGCGGTGACGGCAGATCGTTCAGATCCGCTTTCGGGCGTCCTGGCATGAGAATAACCTCTTCCCCTTTGCGATACGCCAGTCCATAGACAAAGTGGAACTTCTTGCTTCCTTCCAGCTCCATCAACAGCTGATGCAACGTCTCTTCCCCTTCACCCATCACGATGAAATCGACATTCGGAATCCGGTTCATCCAATATTCCGTGTCATAAGACACTTCCGGCCCGCCCAGCAAAATTTTCACGTCAGGCATAACCTTTTTCAGATTATCAATGACCTTGATCGTCTCTTCGATATTCCAGATGTAACACGAGAAACCAATCACGTCCGCGCCGCGCTGATACAGATCGGACACAATGTTCATGACTGGATCTTTGATCGTATACTCCGCCAGGTCAATATCAAAATCCTTCTCACTGTACGCCTTCAGACACCGCAAGGCCAAGGAGGTATGGATGTACTTTGCATTTAATGTAGAAAGAATAACCTTCATGGTTCACAACCTTTGCCTGGACACCCAGACCATATATTTTTTGGGAAAAGTAAAGCATCACAGCCATCCTGCCCCGGATGCTGTTCGTGCAAACCTCTTTAATCATAGCCATTCCACGTCTCATGGACATATCCAACTTTTGTCTTTCAAAGAGTGGACACTCTTTTAAAAAAGACACATACACCTCGCCAAACAAAAATCACAACATATAGTACACAACATATACAACAAAACTACATGCTGTATGTGAGGGGGTCGGACCTTTCTAACGACAATGTCCACCTTTTGAAAGACAATTCACCATCTTTTGTCCGCATCTCAGAGACAAAAAAGTCAACTTCAAACTCAACTTCACTCTGTAAAAGACCTCGTTCGCATTCCATCCATTATAGATATCCACATTTTACTGTATTGAGCCTTTAGGCTTTAGCCTCGAACCTCTACCGAACGCTTCCACCGTTCATGGACGAACCATCGACTTGCATGAAGCATATCTATCAACTTTTTGATTAATTAAGCTTTACGTGTCATGAACTTCAAAGACTTAAAATCGCGAATGAAAAAAATTCTTACTACATCCCAACCAGCCAAGCTCGCTCACATTTATCTCATACTCATTCAAACTTACTTATACCTTCTCATAACTACTCAAACTCGTAAAATGCATCATCATCCGTATCGACTTCTTCGCCCGATTGCTTCTGGAAAAACTCCAGGAACGGCAGTCCGTACTTGCGGTACTTGACCTCACCGACCCCTTTGATATCCAGCATGTCACGTTCTGTCTGTGGACATACCACACTCATCTCACGCAGGGTCGCATCATTGAAAATAATGTACGATGGCACATGCTCTTTCGCCGCCAGATCACGCCGGATCAGACGCAACTGCTCAAATACCGTCTCATTAACCGCAGATGGCATCGCATCGCGACCACGACGTCCGCCGTAGTTCGTACCGGAAGCCGTTGCCGCTGTCTTGCGGACCACACGCTGCATCACTTCGCGCTGGCCTTTAAGTACTTCCACCGCCAGTGGCTGCAAACGAACGACCGGATACTGTCCCTCGGACAGCATCAGATATCCCTCGGATACCATCACGTTGATAATCTCCGATATTTCGCGCTCTGTCCGATTGCCCATCACACCATAGGTTGGCAGAGAGTTGAAGCCGTAATCAAGCACTTTTTTGGCACGTGAACCTTTGAGCACCGAAGCGACCAGTGATACACCATAGCGTTCACGCATGCGGTGAATGCAGCTGAATATTTTCTGCGCATCAATGGTCATATCAACCAGCTCGCGGTCGTCCGTACAGGAACTGCAAATACCGCAAGGCGTATCGTCATGCACCTCACCGAAATAGTCCAGCTGCGCACTGCGCAGACAACGTGTCGTGTAACAGTAATCCACCATCTGTTGCAGCTTCCGGTAATCATTCTGTTTGCGATCGCCGTCCATCGGATTTTGCTCAATCAGGAACTTCTGGGTGATAATGTCCTGAGCCCCGAAGAGCAAAATGCACTGACTTGGCTCTCCGTCCCGTCCCGCACGCCCCGCTTCCTGCACGTATGCTTCCATGTTCTTCGGCATGCTGTTATGAATCACGTAACGTACGTTCGACTTATCAATCCCCATTCCGAACGCATTCGTTGCCACCATCACCCGGATATCATCGTACAAAAAAGCTTCCTGGCTATGGGCCCGTTCATCATCCGTCATTCCGGCATGGTAGCGTCCAGCAGGCAATCCCGCCTGCAACAAACGCTGATGCAGATCGTCCACGTCCTTACGGGTCGCAGCGTATACAATCCCCGGCTCGCTGGCATGCTCGCGCGCATAATTCAGGACAAAGTCCTTCTTGCTCTCGCCGCGCAGCACGCTAAACGCCAGATTATCCCGCCCAAGTCCGGTCACGTATGTCTGCGGATCCTGCAAACGCAGCAGCCGCAGAATATCGCCCATGACCTCGGGCGTCGCTGTCGCCGTGAAGGCCGCAACCACCGGCCGCTCCGGCAAACTGTCCACAAACGGCGCTACCGCCAGGTAGCTTGTCCGAAAATCATGCCCCCACTGTGATACACAGTGGGCCTCATCCACAGCCACGCACGAGATCGGCAAATAGCCCATCTCCTCGCGGAACCAATCCAGCTCCAGTCGCTCAGGCGCGACATAGAGCAACTTCAGCTCACCGCGCTGCGCCGCGCGGATGCGATCATTCACTTCTTTGCCGCTTAACGTACTATTAATATACGCGGCAGCAATTCCGGCGGTCGTCAACGCATCGACCTGGTCCTTCATCAATGAGATCAACGGGGAGACAACTAGCGTCAGACCCGAATATAACAGAGCGGGGATCTGATAACAGATCGACTTACCGCCCCCGGTTGGCATAATGCCAAGCGTATCTTCACGTTCGAGCAGGCTGGCTACAATCTTTTTCTGTCCCTCACGGAAGTCGGGGTAGCCATAATATTTTTGCAGGAGACCCTGCGCTTCTTCAATAGTTGGTGTTTGCACACTCATGTAAAGACTCCTTACTTATCACCGGTGTTCTTCCACCAGCTTGGTCCGATCCGATTCTGACATCCGAAAGCGGCTCATATACCGCATCCTTGACAACAAAATGGCGTTCTCATGACTTGTCCGTCAAGCAAACGCCGCTCCCTTTAGTTTAACGGCCCAGCCCCGAATGAGCAACCGCGTTTTACTGTAAAACGTTCTTTTGCAAATGTGTAACACTGGTCTAACATGAGTAATAGGAAAGATTGCAAGTAGATTCAGATGTGATTGAACATTCTAAGTAAAATCAAAAAACAATCGTATGCCTTTTTAGAGACCAGACGATTGTTTGAATTTTAAGTGCAATTGCTAATCTTTTAGCGCCTCAACTTCTGACTCCGGCAAATCACTAGCCTTGGTAATAACTGAAACTTCAATCCCGAATGAGGGCATATTTTTTGCTATTTCAATCGCCTTTCTTTTTCACCTTCAACTAACCCTTATTCCATTCCCTTTTCCGTAGCCCACTCAATCATTGAAGCTTCATCATGCAAATACTTCTGACGCTCTTCATACAAACGACGTGCTTCCCGATCCTGACTTAAGAACTCCAGTGTATCCATTGCCTTCTTCAAAGTCGGTTCGTTCATTTGCAACACCTCCCAATTGAATTTGTCAGCACCCCCTCAATCTCACTCGACAACTTCTGCTTTTGCATTCATTCGATAATACAATCCTTTCCTGTCCATCAGCTGTTCATGCGTCCCATCTTCAACAATTCGGCCATGCTCCATCACAAGGATACGAGAGCACTGACGAGCGACCTCCATGCGGTGTGTGGCGATCAACCCTATCTTGTCTTTCATATAGTTCATCAAGTGATTCATCACGTTCTGTTCTGTCTGAAGATCCAGGGATGAGGTTGGTTCGTCCAGAATATACAGATCGGATGACCTCATAAATAGTCTAGCAAGTGACAGTCGCTGTTGTTGGCCTCCAGAGAGATTGGCCCCTTTCTCTTGCAAAATCGTAGCGTATTGCTCCTCCTGGGAATCGATGAAATCATGCAATCCTGCCTGCTCTGCCGCAAGCTTCACCTTATCCAAAGTAGCGTATATGCTCAGACGAATATTATCCTCAATCGTTCCTGTAAAAAAAGTTGGTGTCTGTGGCATGTACGCCAGTCTGGATGGGTTATCCCTTTTCACATACTCTGCAACATGTTTATCGCCTAGTAATACGCTGCCTTTCGTTGGCACGATCAGCCCTGCACACACTTGGCACAATGTAGATTTGCCTGCTCCGCTGGCGCCAACGATCGCAACCAATTCACCAGGAACCAGATGAAGCGTAATCTGATCCAGAATCCTCCGACCGCTGTCTTCATCGGTTACCGCAACCTGTTGAAGATGTAGCATATCACGTTCGTTCTCTCGGTTTGCTGTTTGTTGTAGTTGTTCTTGATCTTGATTACAAATTCCCTGTGCAAGCTCCTCATGCTTAGTATTGGATGCGTCTGTCTTCTTGTTCTCCGCCAATTTCAACCATGCAGAGATACGTCCAAATGCACCCACGCTCGCTTGCATCTGACTCCACTGGCTGGACAAGCCCAATACTGGCCACACCACCAGTTCAAACAGCAGACTACTTGCGACAACCATGCCAGGTGACAAGGTTCCTCTAGCCGCTGACACAGCAATAAGGAACAATGCTGCCAGCTGAGCCATACCAAATACCGCCATCGCTACATTATCTGACATGCTCAATGTCATCTGCAATTTGGTCTGAACACGGTTAAGTGATTCCTGTTGTGTTCGAAAACGAGTGAGAAACCACGGTGATGCATTATAGGCTTGAATCATCTGTAATCCTTCAACATACTGTTGAATCTGCTGCTGTGACTCACCTTCCCTGGATTCGACCTCATCGGACAGATGAACAATTCGCTGATCATATAACCTAGCCGTGAACCAAATTACCCCTGCACTCACCAAGGCGATAACCGCAACCCGTGCATCTGCTCTATACAAGTATCCCAGTGATAGAGCAATGATGAATATAACCGTAACTCCCTCTGCCATAGCCTCTACCACTTCTGCACCATGCTTGGTATCTTCTTTGATACGAAGCATCACATCTCCGGACTTCTGTCTGCGCACCCATGAATAGGGCATCCGGTTTAACAGTTTCAACAGATCCATGGACATGTCCCGTTGCATCGATTCCTTGAGCCATACCAGCACATAACGATGCATCGCGAGTAAAACAATAAATCCTGCCAGAATGGCGATAAAGATCATCGCCGTAGCCTTCAACTGCTCTTGTCCCCCATCATGAATGGCATCAACGAAGAATCCCTGCACGAAGGCAAGGCCCCAATCGAAGACTGCATCTGCTGCAATAAAAATGAGCAAGATCGATATCGCTAATCCATAAGGCTTCATCCAGCGAAAAATAACAGGCCATACGGTGCTCAGTGATGCAACTTGCTTTGAGTCATCTCGAATATGATTTCCGTTCATCTGATGACGAGCTTCTATTTCATTTATTTCATTTATTTCATTTATTTCATTTATTTCATTTATTTCATTATTTTCATTTGTCTCATTTGCTCCAGTTTTCTCTTGAACGCTCCTCACATCAACGCCACCGGCATATGCTGCATCTTCAATTTTGTTACTCATGCTGTCCCTCCACTCCTGTGCCCTGCTCTGCAATATAGCTTCGATATCCGTTTGGACGATCCAGCAATTCACAATGGGTTCCCGTATCTTCGACGCGCCCCTTCTGAATATAGATGACCTGATCCGCCCGTTCGATCAGTGATAATCGATGGGTAACTGCAACAACGGTTGTGCCTTTGTCAGCAGTGATACAGGAAAACAATTCATTCAATCGTTGCTCATGCCACGCATCTTGAGATGACGTCGGTTCATCCAACAATAGAATATCCGGGTCCCTCAGCAACGCTCTGGCTAAACTAATCCGCTGAAGCTCACCACCCGACATTGTCCCACCTTGTAGCTGAAGCTCTGTCCCATAGCCGAACGATTGACGCATAATGGCTTCATGTGCGTGAGCCATGCGGGCCGCAACCTCTACCTGATCAGCAGATATCCCTTCTTGTCCAAATACAATATTCTCTTCTACCGTGCCTGTGAAAACAAAGCTTTGTTGCGGAACATACACCTGATTGACATGCTCTGTATGAGCTTCGTGCATATCATGTAATGAGTTCTTCTGATTCATAACCTGGATTGAACCAGTGACTGGTGTATCTAATCCGGCAATTAATTTCAATAAGGTGGTTTTTCCACATCCACTTGGCCCCGTGATTACAGTGAGCTTTCCTTTCGCGGCTACAAAAGAAATATCCGTTAACACTTCTTCTTGTTCTGCATACCGATAAGACACATCCTGCACGTTGATGCCAGCCGGTTTAGATTGCTTTTCAAGCTGTCCTAAATTCGTTTCAGATCGTACATATGTAGTTGTACTGGTCTTAATCACCCCATCCTTCTTCTCCAAATCCAGCACCTCAAAAATTCTGGATGCATGAGAAGCAGAACCAATAAAATCATTCCACAGCCCAGATAACGATTCAATCGGACGAGTTAACTGACTGCTCGCCACCAGAAAAGCCGCCAGTCCTCCCACATCCATCTGTCCATTCAGTACCTGTATGCCGCCTAGATAAAGAATCAGAATCATCCCACCATACGTTGAGACTCGTCCAGCTGCCTCTGATAGTCGTTGTAACACAGATACAGACATCGAATGTCTGAACACTTGATCCATTCGATCTTTAAAATGATGGTATACATAAGCCGCGAGTCCATAGCTACGGATCTCCACCGGAGCTTGAATAATTTCAGTCAGCATCTCATCTCTTGAGGCCGCACTGGTATTCAACTGATCATGTTGTCGTTGCAGACGTCTTCCCAGTCCTACCGTTACGAAAGGATAGATCAACGTGAATGCGATGATAGCCATCGACAGTGGCAAGTTCACCCAACTGAAGTAAGCAAATGCAAGGATCAGCTGAATGATATTTTTGGAGAGTTCAATACCGTGTTGATTTACCCCTCTCTGTGCTTCCTTGGCAGAAGTCCAAACCCTGGAAGATAGATCACCCGTATGATAGGGTTCCAGATCCCGTGTCTCTGTGTTACCGAGAGATCCAAGCAATAGGGACTGCACGGCCAATAATGTTTTTTGCTGGAATAACGTCTCGACCCACGTCATGAATGCGGTTACAACCAACCGTAATACTACAACGCAAACGCCTATGATCAATCCTGAGTAAAGTAACGGAAATTGGGATTCTGTAGCACCTTTGACCAGTCTTCGAATTGATTCCAGATATCCAACCTCGATCAGGGAAACCATAAATGCGGCGAAAAGCAACAGAATGATAAACATTCGGTACTTACCCGTTAATGTCCATAATCGAGTCAGCATGCCTAACGTCGTGTAAGTTCGTTTGTCTACTAACATGGATGCTTTCTCCAATCTTGTCATTAAATTATGTACTTGGTTATGATATCATCGGTGATAAGGTAAAAATGAACATTTATTGCTGTAAGTACGAACAGAAGTAAGGGAGATTAATATGCAACAAGATTTGCTGAATACATTGGATAAGTTATTCGACTACATAGAAGACCATATTCAAGACAAATTAACGCTCGATCATCTGGCATCCGTGACTCATATATCGAAGTTCCACCTGCATCGTATGTTCAAACATGTAAGCGGACAATTGCCCGGGGAATACATTCGTTCACGTAAATTGGCACGCAGCTTGGAACAATTGGTGAATCTGAACTGGAAGATTATTGATATCAGCGGACATTACGCTTTTGAACATGAACAATCCTATATACGTGCTTTCAAACAGGCCTTCGGTATCACCCCGCTGCAATACCGCAAACAGGGAGCGGGAGAGCTTGAATTCACAGCCCGTATGACTTCATCCATGATCACAATGCTGCCCTACGGATACATATTCAAACCAACGTATGTACGAAAACCAGCCATGAAACTCATCGGACAACAATCCCATATTCGATATGCAGACAATGAAGAACACTATGAAGCTAATTCAGCAGGCAACGACTTCTATGAAAAACACTTTCATTCGATTCCTAACGTATTACAACCCAACGTGTATATTGGGTTTACCAATGAAATTAACGAGGATTACAGCACATATCAACCGTCTGTAGAAGTAAGCAGTCTAGATCATATCCCTGAAGAGCTGAATGGCATTGAGGTCCCAGCTAACCAGTATGCGGTATTCAAATACGTCTGTGATTTCCACCCAGGTCTGATCAACATCGACCATCTGGACAGTGTCTGGACATTTATCGATGAGTATTGGCAGAGTCATTCGGGGTACGAGAAGAGTGATCCATACTATTTTGAGAGAATTGATGGCAGTCTGGCTCAGGACCACTATGGAGAGATGGACATCTATATTCCTGCAAAACAAATTTCACTGTAAGCTGCAAATGGAGGTTCAATGCCTATGCATCAAAATAATCATGCTAATTCAAGTTCATCCATTACAGATTCTCGCAAACCTTGGATTCGTCGACACCCGGTCCTCACTATATTTACATTATTGATTCTTGTGCTGTTTGCTTCCGTATTCCTGTATTTCTGGCTCCGTCCATACTTCTCCACTTTTGACCGTTCTGAGAAAGGAGAATCGAGCTATTCCATGCCTTCGCGTAACGGTGAATATACTGCCGAGATTTACGGCGTACCATACGGTGGTGCGGCAGGCGGTGTTACAATCTGGGTCGATGTGAAAAAGACGGATGCCCCTGAGGACTCCACGGTAAAAACGATATATCGTGCCGAGCACCACGGGAATAACCATCTCGAATGGGAAAGTGAAAACACACTCCGAATTGAGAACTGGAATGAATACACGGATGAGAGCATTACGCTTAACCTTGATGAGGAAATATATGATGGACGGGGCTGGGCGTGCAAAAGCTTACGGATGAAGAACCAGTATGTGCGCTGCTTCGCACCCGAAAAGTAAAAGTAGCTTAACAGCTTAAATGACGGCCCTCATGCTCGGCTCTCATCTTGATGCGTTATCTTCAATGCATGGCACATCAGAAGTTCTACGCTGTATAGCCTTGTGAAATTTTCGCCAAAATGCTTAATTCCATTACACCATGACAGGGATACACATGCGATACGAGAAAGCGTAAAAGCCCCACTCACCGACTATTTCGGTCAAGCGGGGCTGCTTGTTGATTATCTGTTCCATTTCGTCTCCCTACTTACGAGGTGACACTTCACCACGTTCTTCCCGCTCCTTCATCTCTTTACGCACTACTACTTCAAGCTTCTGCCGATTGGCAAGCAATCCGGGATCGTCGGGCAAATACTCACGGGCTTTGGTGTTATGCATCAAGGCCTGTTCCCAGTTGCCCAGATGGGCATAACAAAGGGAAAGCCGGGCATGTGGCAACCACGTGCGGCAAGCCACGGGCACCGGGCGCAGACCCGGATCGCGGCTGCTCACGTCTACCGCCTGCATATACCAATAGATCGCCGAGACGGGTTCCTGCCGTTCATGGAAACAGGCTGCAATGGCGCAACAGAAATCGGCATGTGGCAGATCATACTGGAATGACTGCAACAATGCGCCGAGCTTGCGACCTGGCTCACCAAGCCGTTCATGACATTCCGCCAGACGCGCACAGGCAATGAGACGATCCTCGCGGTAACCGCTTGGCTGTTCCAGCAGCTTCGCATAACCGCGTGCCGCCGCTGTATACTGCTTGCGGTCATAACATTCGCCTGCATAATAGAACAGCAGGCGACCTTGGGCTACGCCCTCTTCGGCGATCCATTTGCGCAGAATGCGCACGTTTCGCGCCGAATGATGTCCCGCTTCGCGGCGATGCGTGACGGCAATATCTGCCGTAATGACCTCGCCCTGCGGGAAGCTAAGCTGCTCGTGCAGCCGGCCATGCCAGCGGCAACCGGCAGCCCGCTTGACCAGGCGAAGCCGTCGGTCCGTCACGAGCGGACTTCCCTCCGGCCCCTCGGCCAGCGTGTAGTTCAAGATCACAGCCGCCGTCTCCCCCTCAGACGGAAGCTGTTGCTTCAACACCTCCAGCTTCGCCCGTTCCGCGGGCAGCAGCACATCATCCGCATCCAGCCACAGGATATACTCCTGCGTGGCCTTGGCGAATGACTCATTCCGCGCTGCGGCAAAGTCTTCTTTCCATTCATACGTGTAGACCAGGTCAGTATAATCCGCAGCGATGTCCATCGTACGATCCGATGAACCAGTATCCACAATAACGATCTCGTCCGCGATGCCAGCAACCGAGTCGAGACAGCGCGCCAGCGTGCGTTCCTCGTTCTTCACAATCATGCACAGACTGATGGTGATCACGTTTTGAGCCCCTTCCTGTCGTACGCGTATTGCAAAATGTCATTTCAAAGAATACATATCATTCTCACCTTGGCTAACGAACTGAGGTAACGCTATTGAGTGTATTTCAGCCAATTGGAAAATCTAACGAATCTGAGGCGCGCTATCCTTGCATTTTAGGGATCCATTCCTCTTTTATCACAGCTTTCTAATGAAATAGCGTCGCTTAGATTCGTTAGAACTAGACTGTCCTTGACTTAGACTCTCATTCTCCCGTTGCCTCTGCCTCTGTCTCTAACCCTGCCCTTGCCCCTTTCTGCATCCCTTTTCCTTTTCCCTGTCCCTGGCCCTGCCTTCACCGCTACCCTTCACCACTCTCCTGACGGCGAAGCCGTTTCACCTGCTCCACCGCACTGTCCAGTGCCTTCTTGCGCTGCTTCATTACGCGGAGGTGATTTTGCTCCACCTCGGCAAAATGCATATGATCCAGGTTCATCCACTCCAGCAGTTGATCTAAAGTCGGTGACATATGCAGTTGTGTTTTCCGCCGTTTGCGGGCTACGCAACATAGATATTTATGATGAACTTCGAGTTTCAAGACTTCAAAATACGGCATCAGGGTCATCGCCAGGCTTCCCGCATAGAAGGTTTGCTTGTGGTCATAAAACGGGTGATACCCGTACGGCACGGTTACAACCAGCGTCCCTTCTTCTTGCAACAGCCGATGAATCTGGACCAACAATGTCTCCGGATGAGCAAAATGCTCCAGCACTTCTCCAAGCAGCACCGTATCAAAGGTCGTTCTTGCTTTCCATTGCGTAATATCCAGCATCCGAAAATCCACATTGTTTCGTACCGGCCTGGATTCTTTGGCTAGCTCGCTTTGGGCATACCGGATACTTTCTTCCTCCAGATCGATACCCGTGACACGAAATCCTTCCCGTGCTAGCAAAATAGAAGTAATTCCCTGACTGCACCCGACATCCAGAATACGTTTGCCTGCTGCCTCACGGCACATCCAGTGGACACGCGTCCTCGTCGCTTCATGAGAATCTTCCGAATTAATCTCGCCATAGTAGCGTTCACTTACACGATCATGATTGGCCATCGGCATCTCCCTGATCCTCATCGGCATCGCTCACCGTTTCATGGCGAGTTGCGGCATCCTCAACTACCACCTTCACTTCTTGTTCTTGCCCTGCCCCTTCTACTCGTACCTGTTGCTCGTGGACACCCTTAGCCTCATGACGCACTGGCTGACCCAGCACCACAATATTTCCCCCGTGGCATCCGGCCGTTGCATTGCGTGTATCGAAGATCAGCTTCGCATGATCTGCCATCTCCTGATAATTGAATCCTGAATGATCCGTGGTGATGATCACCAGATCAGCTCCTGTCCACAATTCGGGCCCCGCAGGACTAGCATGCAACATAGTACCGTCATCCTTGCGGAAGACAGGCACCATGGGATCGGTGAAAACCACATCTGCGCCCGCTTCACTTAGCAGCCGGAAGACGTCCAGCGCTGGTGATTCACGCAGGTCGTCAATATCTTTTTTATAAGCCATACCCGCCAGCACAACGCGCGCTCCCCGCATAGCTACACCCTTCTGCTCCAGCAGTTCCGCGGCACGCTTCACTACTCTCTCTGGCATTTGCCGATTGGTTGCATCTGCCAGCTGGATGAATTGCAGCTCCGATCCCTGACGGTTTGCAGCCCAGGACAGATAGATTGGATCGATTGGAATACAATGTCCGCCGATACCTGGACCTGGATAGAATGGCATATAACCAAATGGCTTGGTTGCCGCCGCATTCAGTACTTCCCAGATGTTTACCCCCATCTGTTCACAGGCCGGGGTCAGCTCATTCACGAGTGCAATGTTGACACTGCGAAATGTATTTTCGAACAGCTTTGCCGTCTCCGCTATCGTCGTTGAACTGACCGGAACAACTTCGTTGAGGAACGAGCCATAGAACTGTTTACCATAATTCAGACAGGCGGGTGTAGAGCCGCCAATAATTTTCGGGGTATTTTTCACACCATAATGCACACTGCCCGGATCTACCCGCTCTGGAGAATAACAGACGTAGAACTGTTCTCCAGCTTGCCAGCCATTTGCCGCTTCAATCGGTTGTTTTACGCGTTCTTCCGTCGTGCCCGGATAAGTCGTGCTTTCCAGAATAACCAGGCTGCCTTCCTGCAAATACGGAGTCATGCCATCCACCGCCGCCGAGATATACGAGATATCCGGTTGATGCTCAGCGGTCAGAGGGGTGGGCACACAGATCACAATGACATTCGCCTGCGCCACCGCTGCATAATCATCACTTGCCGAGAACAAACCTGCCCGCATCAAAGACTGCACAACATCATCATCAATGCCAATGACATACGAATGCCCGTTACGCAGCTTGGCTACTTTGGAAGTATCGATATCGATTCCATGGACCTGATAACCTGCCTGTGCCATCTCCACGGCCATGGGTAAACCCACATAGCCGAGACCGATGACGACAGCTTTCAGGGAGCGATCATGAATATGTTGTATTAGGGTGCGTTGCTGTAACTCTTCATTTCCTTTGTGCTGCTCGTGCTGATGATGCTCTCCCATTCCTTCCACCTCCAAACGCTCCACCTCCCATCGGTGGGCGAGTCTGAAACTCCCATCGAGTTTTGAGACACACCCTAATCGATATATCCACCTGCACGCAGAAACCTTGCAATGGCCGGCTTGTTCATCATGGCACTGTCCGAGCGATACTCGGAAAAGTTCACACGGGGCAAGCTGCTGTACTGATCCGTCAGGCTCTTGTCCTTGTGCTCCGGCAGGATCACGTAATACTGCGCATCGTATTGGTACGTACGCGGCGCTTCAAAGGGCGAGATCAGCACTTCATGCAATTTCTCGCCTGGACGTATTCCCGTCACCTTGTAATCAAAGGATGGACGACCTGCCTGTTCCAACATGACGGATGCAAGTTCCGTCATCTTGCAAGCTTTCATTTTCATTACAAACGTCTCTCCACCCACGGCTGCCTCAGCCGCCTTAAGCAGTAAATGTATGGCTTCGGTACGTGTCAGGAAAAAACGGGTCATGCCTTTATCCGTAATGGTCAGGCTTTTGCCTTCATCGATCTGACGACGGAACAGGGGCACGACACTGCCGCTGGTTCCAAGCACATTGCCCCCGCGTATACAGACAAATCGGGTACCTTCACTTAACCAGTTGGCACGGATCATCATCTTTTCACCCAATGCCTTCGTCATGCCATATACGTTAATTGGATCTACCGCCTTATCGGTGGACACATCGATGACTTTGGGAACCTGCATACGTATCGCAGCCCGAATAATATTCTGCGTGCCGATCACATTGGTCTTGAACGCTTCGTCCGGCTGGTCCTCGCAGACCGGAACATGCTTCAGCGCAGCCAAATGGAAGAGCACATCCACGCCTTTGCAGGCATCTTCCACTGCCCGATAATCCCGGATATCCCCAATGATGAATCGCAGACGCGGGTCATGGTTGAATGCTCGCTGCATCGCAATCTGGGCGTATTCATTACGTGAGAGGAGGCGAATCTCAGCCGGGTTCTGCTCCAGCAGCACCTCGGTCAGCTTTTGACCCCAGGAGCCTGTTCCTCCGGTAATCAGAATCGTTTGTCCTTGAATCATGGATGAATCCCTCCCTGATCAGATCATGAATTCGCGTAGTACCTGTGCCATCTCATCCCGGCTTAACCGGTCTTTGGGTGGTACCTTTTTGATTGAAGTATTACTCGAATGCACGATGTTGACATAATTGCGCGGAGCAAGAAGCTCATGCGGCAAATCGATGACGTTACCATGTGTGCCTCTGCCCGGAAGCTTGACCCGGTAACCTGTTGCGTATTCAGCGGTCTGATATAAATAAACATAGAACTGTGGAGAACGGTGAAACGCTGGTGCCATCTCGTTATTCACACTGTCCCACAGGTATCCGTTCTGATTGATCAATGCCATCGTCTGCGGCTGTGGCTGAATATCGTAGAGTTGTTGAACAAAGGTTTTATGATACAGGTCATCCGAATCTAGGCGGGCAATATAGAGTTGCTCCGCACCTTCAGCAAACGCCAAAATGGCACGCACACTCTCAATATTGGTTCCAAAACGAATATTGGAAGGAAGCGGCTCCTGATCTGCAAGAATCTCCCGCATCAGGTCCCCCGATTCCTTGGACAACTTCACCACCGTAAGGAAATCCTGATTTGTCTGTGCCTTCAGACAATGCAATGTGAACGTACGGAAGATGCTCATCCGACGCTCCAGCCACTCCCGCGTCAAGCGCTGCGGGTCCATCCCGTAATTGTTAAAATTAATCTCGATCACAACTTTCCTGGACATAACATTCCTCCTCATGTACGCTGCAAGTTCCGCTTGGCGGATACAGACTGTTTTCATAGTTTTGATGCCGTCTTCCTATGAGACATTTCTATTACATTCTGATGATTTCCAAGCAACATCTCCTTTTGAATCCAGCACTCTATAGCGTATGAAACGTTAATAGAAGCGGTACCGACAGATGTACTAACTTTCATATAAATAGATTGATATATACCAAAAGAGGCTGCCTGCGGGTCGAACGTACATATCGTTAACGTAACTGACAACATAGAATAGAGCAGTTCAATTTTCAAAGGGGGTACCACTGGAATGAATTCGATTTACCTTGAATTACAGGATGTACTTGATCAACTTGAAGCGGCAATCATGGAGCAACGACCGCTATCTCTTGTACGAGTCGGCGATGGCGAGAATATCGTCATGTCTCAAGAAACCGTGTGGACCACAGAACAGGTCCTTCAGGAGCGTTGGGCCAAGAAAGCAAACTTAGGACAAAAGGGACTTCATCTCCCCAACACGAAACTCCGGGATGAAGTCGCCTCTTCCTTGCAACGTGCCGATATCGTGGGCATTCTTCCTCGTGGTGACAGTACCATTAATGCTCCGGATTATCTCAAAAGACCCCTGACCGACATGGTATTTGCGCACTTTGGCATCGCTCCTCCAATGACTTGTCACGCCTGTGTCAATCGGGAATTGGTGCAAAACCTGCGTTTCTGGCAGATGCTTGCAGGCAAGCGCGTGCTACTCGTTACTCGTGAGACTGAGGCGCTGCGTGTCATGTTAGAACATGAGCCGTACAATCTGAACATCGTGAATGCCCTGCCCTTCGACAGTTATGATCAAATGGATGAAACGCTGCACTGGATTCAGGATAATCAACATACCTTCGATGTTGCTCTCTTCTCCTGCGGCGTCAACGCGGTTATCCTTGCTGAACGAACAGCTGCACTCGCAGGCAAAGTTGCCATCGACTTTGGCAAAGCCAACAACATCATTCTGAAAGGCCGAGCCAACTGATCCCGGGACAGCTCCGAACTTCAGATTCGTGAGTTGTATCGAAACGTGAACAAGCTTGTACGGCAAAAACCCCCGACTTCTTGAGTCGGGGGTTTCTTGCTGAGCGCTGGTCGAGACCTATTGCTGCATTGTCTTGCCTTTCTGGGGTATGAAGCGAACTCTGCCGTCAACAGAAACGATGTTGAAGCACTCTGCCTATTCACATTACGTATTTCACAACTAGCTGGTAGCTGCAATGCCGTATAACATCTCCGGCCCGGTTCTTACTGCTGTGGACACGCCCGAGATGAACGAAGTATACACACTTTCCAATGCTGGTGGTGCAGATAGATCCTGAGCAGTGAACGAATGAAACTCGGCACCTCCGTTCTGTCCAATCGTACCTTCAGCACGGTAGATCACATAGAAGGGATCGTATAGGAAGCCCCGCACCAGCTCCACAACAAAGGTATCTCCCAGTTCTCCCGTAACGCCTACTGTGCCGTTCAACGTAATAATGGGATTCACCACACCTTGGGTCTGAAGACCAATGGCGCCGAATGCTTCCGGGGATGGACCTAGAGATAAACCGGGCTGTCCTACGGTTCCCGAGTTCATCGAAGTTCTCATATCGAGAAACACGCCCATGAGTAACACCTCCAATGCTATGGGATACCATATCCTATGAATCTCACAACTCTTCGGATTGGATGTATAGCAGATTCCATGAACCTATTTTTATTTGTCGACTGTTAATGGTATATTGAACTGCATAACGAAATGAACGGATCGTATGCACACAAGCGGTACAGGCTGTTCAGAAGGAGATTACTATTCATGAATAAACGCAAACGTCCAACAGGCAAAACATCATCGGCATCGGCCAAGGGGAAAACATACACAGGTTCATCTGCAGCACGCTCCGGCAAGTCTAACTTCTCATCTGCCAAATCATCCGGTGCTTCCGCATCACGCAATACAGAGGAGAATAAGAAGCCATTCGCCGCCAAGTCATCAGCCGCACCGAAAAAAGGCGGAGGTAACAAATCCAAAAATGCCAGTGCTTCCAAACGCCCGGGCAATTCCTATTATCGCAAGCAGGAACCACCACGCCAGTATAAAGTAATCGAACCGGATGAACTGTTGAACTTCTTGCTGCAGCATCTGAAGTCGGGACGGAATGCCGTGAAGTCCATTCTGGGTCGCGGACAGGTATCCGTGGATCAGAAAGTCGTAACCAAGTTTAATGAAGCGCTGACGCCAGGTCAGATTGTCTACATCCGCAAAGAGGGTGCAGTCGCTGCTCCATCCTTGACGGGTATTAACATTTTGCATGAAGACGATGATATCATTGTGATCCGCAAGGAAGCCGGACTGTTGTCCATCGCTGCTGACAAGACGGATGACCTGACGGCTTATCGCCAACTGACAGAGCATGTACGCCGTACCAATCCGCTAAACCGGATCTTTGTCGTACATCGCCTGGATCGGGATACATCGGGTGTGATGATGTTTGCCAAAAGTGAAGAGGTACAACAGAAGCTGCAAAACAACTGGAAGGAAAATGTGCAGGACCGCGTCTATGTTGCCCTTGTTGAAGGTGCAGTAGCCAAAGAAGAAGGCACCATCTCTTCCTGGTTGAAGGAAACCAAAACACTGAAAATGTACTCCAGCTCGCGTCCGAATGATGGACAACATGCCATTACTCATTACAAACGTCTCAAGTCGAACCGTGATTTCTCCCTGCTGGAAGTACGTCTGGAGACAGGTCGTAAAAATCAGATTCGTGTGCATATGGAAGATCTCGGACATCCAATTGCCGGGGATCGAAAATATGGTGCACGTACGAGAGATCTCGGACGTCTCGGACTTCATGCACGTATACTCTCGTTTATTCATCCCACAACAGATGAGTTAATGTCATTCGAAACAGACATTCCGAAGCCATTCCTATATCCGTTCCGCGGAGAGACTCCATCCGAGAAATAACCGAATGCTGTTAACGCATTAGATCATATTCAATTCAATCACGCCTGAAAGGAGGAACGGACACTGAAAAACCTGTTAATTACCGGTTACCGGGCACATGAATTGCAGATTTTTGGACAGAAGCATGAAGGTATTCCTTTTATCAAAAAAGCCATCTCCTCCCGTCTCACTCCCCTTGTCGAGGATGGTCTGGAATGGGTGCTGACGCCGGGACAATACGGCGTGGATCTGTGGGCATGCGAAGTGGTGATTGATCTGAAGAAGACGTATCCGCATCTGAAGCTGTCGATCATCACTGCCTTTCAGAACCCGGAAGAGCAATGGAAAGAAGACAAACAGGAGTATTACCGTTCCATCCTCTCGGGTGTGGACTACTACGGTGCGATTAGCAATCAACCTTATATCGGGCCGTGGCAGTTCACTGCACGAGATGACTTGTTGTTGCGCAAAAGCGACGGTCTTCTGCTCGTCTATGACGAAGATGCCGGGGAAGGCAGTCCCCGTTTTGTGAAGGAAAAAGCCGTAAAGAAACAACAGAACGAAGACTATACGATCATCAGTGTCACTTCAGAAGATATTCAATCCGTAGCGGAGGATGAGCGTATGAACGATATCGGTTATGATGAGGACGTTCCCTTCTGACACTGTCCGGTTTTGATCAAGGTCCAATGAACCCAGAATGACGTACATATGTTTTTTTTCGAGGCAGGTTGGGTATAAGTAGTAGTAAAACTGCGATGATCATGTCGTATGGGATAAGGGGAACTGCAACCATGACATTAACGCCAGAGCAGCGCATTCAACTGCATGGATTCAACAATCTGACCAAGTCGCTGAGCTTCAATATGTACGATATCTGTTATACGAAAACCAAAGACGAACGCGAAGCTTACATTGAATATATTGATGAACAATATAACGCCGACCGGCTGAGCAAAATTCTGAACAACGTCTCCGATATCATCGGAGCCCACGTTCTCAACGTTGCCCAGCAGGATTATGTGCCTCAAGGTGCGAGTGTTACGATGCTCGTCTCCGAAGGTCCCATCGTGGAGATCCCCGAGGAATCTCTCGATGAATCTCCTGGTCCATTGCCCGATAATGTAGTCATGCAGCTGGACAAAAGCCATATTACGGTGCATACCTATCCGGAGTTCCATCCGAGCGAAGGCATCAGTACCTTCCGTGCGGACATCGATGTCTCCACCTGCGGTGAGATTTCACCGCTCAAGGCGTTGAATTATCTGATTCATTCCTTTGACACGGACATCATGATCATGGATTATCGTGTACGTGGATTCACGAGGGATACGAGCGGACGCAAGTTGTTCATTGACCACGAGATCGGTTCCATTCAGAACTACATTCCGGATGAGATCAAGAGCAGCTTTGACATGATTGACGTGAACGTCTATCAGGAGAATATTTTTCACACCAAATGCAAACTGAGGGAATTCGATCTCGACAATTACCTGTTTGGATACACCAAGGAGAAGCTGAGCAAGAAGGAACAACAGGAGATCACCGAATGGCTGAAGCTGGAGATGGATGAGATCTATTACGGCAAAAACATCAATCGGCCCTCTTAAGAAGGTGTTCCAAGGCTGACCGCTAGAGGACAAGATTTAAGACAAGTTATCATGAAGGCAAGGTTTTTCCCTTACAGGAGACCTCCGGCATGTGCTTGTCTTTTTCTTTGCTGATGTTGACAGTGTGCAACAATGTTTTCTATTATAAAGAGTAACTGTATTACTCTGCAGTGAAGGAGACTGAGCCCGTGATCGAAACCAATACGACAAGACGTAACGAATCCTTGTTACAAGCGCTTACTGCACAGCACAATGCCATCACCAATAACATTGCCAATGCAGACACACCCAACTACAAAAAGAAAACGGTAGAGTTTCAGGAAGAGCTGAGACGGATCGTTGAGAATGGCAAAACAGATCAGCTCGCCATGAAGCGGACTCATGAGAAACACTTCCCTGTCAGTGATCCCAACTCTTCGATCGTACAGTACCGAATTGTCGAGAACAACGAGACAGCCATGAACAACAACAACAATAACGTGGATATTGACAAGGAAATGGCGAATCTTTCGGAGAATCAGCTCATGTATAACTACATGGTCGATCGGGTCAGTGGACACTACAAAAAAATGAAGAATTTACTGAATGATTTGAAATAATGAATGTACAAGCAGCCCGAGATGGCTGCTTTTTTTTGTGTTTTTTCCCCTGTGTATAGCTCGTTTAGTGCCATTTTTCGGTATCTGCCCCTGTTCGTAGTATAATGGGAAGAAACGATTGATTTATATCGAACAAAAGAGGTGCAACATGGCTCCACGTCATTTAAATGGTTTTCAAGGTTCCAAAGTGAGGCTTGCGGCTCCATGCCCGGAAGATTGCATGCGTCTCTCCCGCTTCACAGATGATTATGAATATTTGCGCAACTTGGATACGGATATCGCTATTCCGCTAACGCCGGATGAAACGGGTTCTTCGTCTGTCCGCCGAGACAACGGTTTTGAATTTGCATTACGTACACTGGAGGGCAATCGCTTTATTGGCTTCACAGCCCTCTACCGGATGGAATGGAACAATCGATCGGCTCGTTTGGCCATTGGTATTGGCGAGGAAAATGATCGGGGTAAAGGATACGGCAGTGATGCCCTTGCGCTCATTCTTCGATATGGATTCCACGAATTGAATCTGAACCGGATTGCGCTGGAAGTCATCGAATACAATGAAGCCGCGAGACACGCATACCTCAAAGCCGGATTCCGGGAAGAGGGGCGCCAGCGTTCTGCAGTTTTGCGGGATGGCATGCATTATGACCTGATCTCGATGAGTATTCTTGCGGAAGAATGGTCGGCACAGTCTCAGCTTCCCTTGTCATTCCACTCTACCCGTACACCTGAATCTGGGCGAGTCGCCGCGGGTAGTTTCTCGCAGCGTTATGCGAACGAACAAGCTGCGCTGTCCCTGTCGGAATTAAGTTCAGATCCCAAAGCTGAATCTGACATTTCACCTCGCATCGGCGTAGGCGCAGTCATCCTGAATGAACGGGGCGAAGTGCTTCTCGCCTGGCGGAATCGTCAGCCAGAGCAGCACACCTGGAGTATTCCAGGCGGGAAAGTAGATCCCTATGAATCATTAGAGACTGCCGTGATCCGTGAAATCAAAGAGGAAGTCAATCTGGATATCGCCATCGACCATCTGCTCTGCACAGCGGAGACGATCCAGCCAGAACAGAAGGAACACTGGATATCCGTGCTCTATTCCACCAAGGTGATTGGCGGTCATGCTCGTAATCTGGAAGAAGGCGGAGCCATCGGCGAGATCGGCTGGTTCCCGCTCCATGATCTGCCCTCTCCACTCGCCTGTTTTGCCGTACCTGGGCTGGAAGCTGTGAAGAAACGATATAACCAGAATTAAGCTTGGAGGTGCTTGCAAGTGTTGAAGATTCCGCTTCCTCGACCTGTACCCTTCATTCTGCATGAATCGAGCTCCCAATATGATTGGAAAGGCAACGGCTGGCTATCACTGAAAACATTCCGTAACGGAAAAACGCTCTATGAAGCGGGTCGCGGTCACTTCGCAGTCAACAATGAGAACTATCTACTTCTGAATGAAGGTCAGGAATATAGTCTTCACATCGATTCATCTACTCCAGTTGAATCCTTTTGCATCTTCTTTCCTACTGGTTATGTGGAAGAGATTAGCCGAAATCTGATTAGTAGTGATCTTCGGCTACTTGATGAGCCGTATAGTTATTCACCCCCAAGCAAGATGGAGTGGATAGAACGTACCTACGTGATGCATAATCGGCTTGGCGTAGCCCTGAATCATTTCCGTAACTTGTACAGTCGAGACATGCTGGATTCCTGGGCAACAGAGGAGCAGCTTCATCATCTCGCCGTTCACATGTTGGATCTACACCGTAACATTCAACAAGAGATCAACGAACTGGATATGATCAGACGTTCAACCAGAGAAGAGTTATATCGAAGGGTCTATGTCGGGCATGAGTATATCTCCGCCTATTATGATCAGCCGTTAACGCTTGAACAGACTGCAGCAGCTGCACAACTATCCGTGAATCATTTTCTACGAAGTTACAAAAAGCTGTTCGGCACTACACCCCATCGTTATTTGACTGAATGCAGACTACAAGCTGCGAAGCGACTTTTGCTTGATACGGACAGGTCTGTAACCAATATCTGTTATGATGTGGGGTTCGAAAGTCTCGGATCGTTCAGTTCATTATTTACCAGACGCTTTCATAGCTCTCCTTCCCAGCTGCGGGCAAAAAGGTGATTATGAAGAAGAACCTCTGAAGAGGAACATTTATAATTAAATTATCTCATCCGATGGAGGACTTCCTTATGAATCATGCAGAACAGATGAATCAACTATTTCAGGCTGCACAGGCTGGAGATGTGGTAACCATTGCAGCAATTCTCACTTCTCAACCGGAACTCACCAATACTGAAAATCAGGATGGGTTAACTCCGCTGGGGTATGCCTCTCATTATGGACAAGCAGGAGCAGTTCGACTTCTTCTGGAGCATGGGGCCGATGTGAATGCTCTTTCTCATTCAAAAATTTCCTTTATTCCGTCGAATACTGCACTGCATGCTGCTCTTGCCGGTGAACGTTCACCCGAAGTGATCCGCATTTTGCTCCAACATGGGGCATCCACAAGCATTCTGGATAGCGATGGACAATATGCACTGCACTCGGCAGCATTTCATACCGATCAGACCGAACTTATCGAGATGTTACTCCAGCATGATGCAGATCCACATACTCTGAACTTAGCGGGTCAGACCCCACTGGACATTGCACTTGAACGCGGTAACATGTCTACAGCTTCATGTCTGCGAGCAGCCGTTACAGCTCAGCAGCAATAATGTTTAGCTAGCTTGGACAATAACATGACCAACCGCCAGAACTCTTTTTGCAGCACAAAGAGAAGGTCTGACGGTTATTTGTGTTGTCCTCTACGTTCTCGTATACATACGTAGTTCAACTTCTATAGAAACCGCAATACATTATATTTTTTCAAAAAACAAGAACCGTTTGACGCCTTGCACAGTCTAATACTCAACATATCCACGAAAGGAGGAGCCATGTGACCCCTACTCAGCTCACTATCGCCGCACAAAAAGGGGATGCCGAGGCTTTTGCAGCCTTAATGGAATTGCATCATAGCCGACTGTACCGTATCGCCTATGCCTACCTGCACAACGAAGGTGATGCACTAGAGGCCATTCAGGAATCAACCTTCCGGGCATTCCGTAAACTCAAAAAATTAAAAGAGCCATCCTACTTTGGCACTTGGCTCATCCGCATTCTGCTCAACTACTGCGCAGACGAACGCAAACGCAAAAGTCGTTTCAGTCCCGATACCGCGATTCATGAACCCAGCAGCTGGGATCGTCCTGCGGACCCCGATCTTGACGCCGCCGTATCCAACCTGGATCGGGATTGCAAACAGATTATTATCCTGAGTTATTTTGAAGGTTTCTCCCTAACCGAAGTCGCCGATATTCTGGAAATCCCGACCGGAACCGTCAAATCCCGATTACATCGGGCACTCGGACAGCTCCGTAATCAACTTGAAACGAAAGGAGATGCATCCTCATGACGGATGAACAACAATCATTTGACGCATTGGAAGAACGGCTGAATGCGCGCAAGACGGAGTACGAAACCAAGCCTGTACCGGATGCTGCCTATCAGGCTGTGCAGTCCGGAATCCGCCAGGCTGCCCGCAAACGCAAGTCCCGGCTGCGCTGGTACATGAGTTCCATCTCGGCAGCAGCCCTCATCCTGCTGTTTACGGGATGTATCCGTGTCTCTCCCGCTTTTGCATCCTTCGTGGAGCAATTGCCCGGCATGGAAGGCATTGTGAGCATGATTCGCCAGGACAAGGGATTAATGATGGCGATTGATCAGTCCCTCTTACAGAAAGTCGGGGTAACCGACGAGCATGATGGTGCTTCCGTGACCGTTGAAGGCATTATTACAGACGAGTCACGCATGGTTATTTTTTACACGATGAAAGGTATGAAAGATCCCGAAAAATTCAACTATGACATCGATTTGCTGGATGAGAAGGGTAAAAACCTTCCTGTTGCATTTAGCTACGCTTATCCGACGCCTTCTCCAGACGAGAATGTCCACGAGAATATGATTGACGTCATTTTCACAGATGAAGCCTCTCCTCCTGAGGAGCTAAGCGTTGTGTTTAAATCCAGAGATAAAGCAAGTACCGAGGAGTGGAAAATGACGTTCCCGGTAGACAAAACTCTTACCAAAGGCATGAAAAAAGTCATTCCTGTGAATCAGACGTTAACAGTGGATGGACAGCGTATTGATGTGAAACAGGCTACTCTGTATCCAACCCGTCTTGTGCTGGATGTGAATTTTGATCCTAACAATACGAAGAAAATATTTGGCCTCAGTGATCTTCAACTGGTCGATGAACAAGGTCGCGCATGGAGAACAGATACCACGACAGGGGAGGATGAACGCTCCATTTACTTCGAAAGCATGTACTTCTCCATACCGAAAAAGCTGACGTTACAGGGATCCGGCTTCTCCGGATTGGATAAAGAAGATTTGGATCTTGTGCTTGATCTGAAATCACGCCAGATTACAGGCGGCCCTCCTGGTTTGAAGATGCTTGGCAGCAAGGTCGAAGGCAAAGATCTAATTATCGACTTTTCTGTTGCTGGCAGGATGGACGGTGGATTCGTTCTTGCTTTCAGGGAAGTTACAGACAGTGCAGGGAAATCATATGAAGTTCCTGGCTCCAGTTGGAGTAGTGGGATGGGACGGATGACAGTCATACGATTGTTTCTTCTACTATTGAAAATGGTGCCAAGTTGACAGGGGAAGTGAAGATGAACATCTCCACCTATCCGATGAAAATCAAGTCACCGTTCTCGTTGGATATTCCTGTGAACCCTTAATCTAAACGCAACATGCTTTCAATAAATGGATTAATCTATATAATGGAAATATTCATGAAGATGAGTAATGTGAACAGGAAAGGGTGTTTCCACAATGAATCAACGTTCGATCCGTTATCCGCAGCCACTCGCTCCGGGAGATACAATCGGTGTGGCAGCCCCCTCCAGCGGTGTAGGCGAATCCCTGCACCATTATCTTGAGGAAAGCAAACGCAATATGGAGCGCCTTGGTTTTGGCGTGATGGAAAGCCCATCGCTCCGCCAGAACATCAAATGTGTGAGTGCCTCCAAAGAGGAACGCGCCGAAGAGATGAATGAATTTTTCCGCAGTCCAACTATTCAGGCCATTATCCCTCCATGGGGTGGAGAGTTCCTGATGGATATCCTGCCCCTGCTGGATTGGGAAGCTTTGAACACATTGCCGCCCAAATGGGTCATGGGTTATTCGGATATCAGCACCTTTTTATTCGCATACACCCTGCTCACCGGTACAGCGACAGCGCACGGCACCAATTATGTGGATCTAAGATCAAACGCCCTCGATCCGGTGACCGCGCGCTGGATTGATGTATTACAGACCCCTTACGGCGGACAAATCACACAATCGTCTTCCACGCATTATCAATCGGCATGGAAAATGGAACTGCCTGGATTTAACCTCGATACACCTTCACGCTGGAAACAGCTCGGGCACTCGGAAGATGCAGATACCGCTGTGGCGTTCTCCGGTCGGCTGATCGGCGGCTGTATGGATACAATCACCTGTCTAATCGGCACCCCATATGCACCCGTGCAATCCTATTTGGATCAGTACTGTGCAGATGAAGGAAACCTCTGGTATCTGGAGAGCTGTGAGATGAGCGCCGGGGATATCTATCGTCATCTGTGGCAGATGAGACAGGCTGGCTGGTTTGCAGGCGTGAAAGGGTTCATGTTCGGCCGGCCTGCGGGTTATTCCGATACAGCGGATTTCAATTTCACGGATGCCCTATCCGCTGCACTTGGGGATCTGGATGTTCCTGTACTGTACGATGTGGATCTCGGTCATATGCCGCCCCAGCTCACCTTTGTGAATGGAGCATTGGGCAAAGTGGCTTATGAACATGGACGCGGGAGCCTTGACATGGCGTTTGTGTAATCACCTTTTATAGGCAGATGCATACCTTGAAGTAAGAACTTATTTTGAGGAAGGGTTGTGCATCATGTCTGAATCCACATCCACGCCATCCGCGCGTGTCGTGTATCAAGCCAATCAACCGATGCTTCAATCCGTGCAAAGTGTGCGGAATATGCTTCATCATACAGCCCGGCAGCACATAGGCAAGAAGGTACAAGTCCAGAATATCGATGGTCAAGTGTGGGAAGGTGTCATCATCAGTGCAGACCGGGGGATTTTGTATCTTCAGGTTACTCCGATGCATGGATACCCTGAACCGCGCGCCTTGTTTGGACCCACGATTTTGCCGCTGGTGCTGTATGAATTGTTGGTTATCACACTGTTGATGTAGTGGTATTGTGCCCCTAATCCGAACCTGTTCCACGAAGCTTCGCTCCTGAGATCTTCAAGTCTTGGGAACGAGGCTTTTTTATGGTCTTGGGGATGGTGCGGTATGATTCCTTGCAAGCGTGTGAAATATGATACAATGGTGTCGCACCACCCCATATCACTTATGAAACGGAGCTTGATCCGGTTGGAATACATACGTCTTGATTCATCACCCGTATCACAAGTCGAGACGGGGATGATTGGCAGCAACCCTACTGAACAATCCCGCGTGATTGCCATCTGTCTGCTCGCAGGCAAAATCATGCTGCAAAGCGGCGGTGAGACCTACCGTGTGGAAGATACCATGAAACGCATGGCCGCAGCGCTGGGTTTACCCCACTCGCACAGTTACGTTGTGCCGACAGGCATCTTCTTCTCTGTTAATGCAACCGAACCCGCCAAGCTGATTCGTATCTCCGAGCGTACGACGGATCTGGACAAGGTATCCGAGGTGAATGCGGTCTCCCGCCGCATCGGACAAGGGGAACTTACTGTTCAGGAAGCCCATGATCTGTTGGTACAGATCGAAGGCAAGCCTTCCTCCTATTCTACGGCTGTGCAGCTTACGGCCGCAGCGTTATCCAGTGGTTGTTTTACCATTATGTTTGGCGGGGGCTGGAGCGACTTTCTTCCTGCGCTGATCTGCGGGGGTACAGGTTATGCAGCCGTTATTGCTTTTCACCGGTTGGTACGAGTCAAATTTTTTGCCGAGCTTACGGCATCCTTTGTTATTGGCATACTCGCTTTTCTCCTGATCTATATGGGAGTCGGGCATGAACGGGACAAAATTATTATTGGTTCGGTTATGCCGCTGGTTCCGGGGCTGCTGATTACCAATGCTGTACGTGACCTGATGGCCGGACATCTCGTCTCGGGATTATCCAAAGGAGCCGAGGCATTTCTGACCGCCTTTGCCATAGGTACCGGCATTGCAGTTGTATTTTCACTTTTTATGTAAGACGGAGGAATGCAGGATATGCTCCATTTTATTGAACAAGCCTTAACCAGTTTTGTCGCTTCAGCCGCATTCGGGATCATCTTCAACGCACCACGGCGCATGTTGCTTCACGGTGGATTTGTCGGCATGATCGGCTGGATCATCTATATCGTGCTTGAATATGCTGCAGATGCAGTGCCTGCTACACTTGCAGCGACCATAGCCGTAGGTGTCATCAGCCAGGTATTCTCTCGCATGTTTCGTGCACCCGTCATCATCTTCAGCGTCGCAGGCATCATTCCTCTGGTTCCTGGTGGGCTGGCGTATAATGCGATGCGGAGTTTTGTGCAAAATGACTATAGTGCCGCCATGGAGATGGCCGCCAAGGCACTCATGTTATCCGGTGCCATTGCCGTAGGCCTGGTGCTATCCGAGGTATTAAACCAGATGATACGCCGAATTCCCGCCTCGATCCGGATCAAATCATCATCGAAATGATTAGTTTTTACATATGTAACACACGTAAGGCCCGTTAGCACACAGGATGAACTCCTGTATGCCAGCGGGCCTTACGTATCACTTTTTTTCAATCTATTCTTTTTACTTCACGAACGTATTCTTCACACGTACCGACTTCAGGAAATACGGGATGAAGATACAGCACGTCAGAATGGATCGTACGATCAGCTGAAAAGCCGGAGTTGCATCAAGCACATGCTGATCTCTTGGGATTTCATTTCGCGCAATCAGAATCCAGGTCACGATGCTTATGATCACATTCATCATGTACATCACCATCATCATACGTGGAAACTGTCTCTTCCGCCTATATAGAAGTGTGAGATTCACGATAACGATGATCAATAGAATGGTACTGCTTATGAAACCAAACCACAGGAGTGGACGGATCATCTCCGTGTAAATCTGAGGATCGACACCACGGTCAACTTCCCATCTGGCAGGGTCCATGATGACATTCACCTGCGATACATCCGAGATGAGAAACACCAGCGCAAGCCAAAGACTGATCTGAATCAGTATAAGCCATCCGCCCAAGCCGGAGATACCGGGCCGTTCCGGTCTGATACCGGTTTTGGGTTGCAGCGAGTTCATATCCATATCTGTATCCGAGTCACTATATCTACGTTCCATTTCAACCTCCTTGTACACTGGATAAGAAAACATATTATACATTAAAATCTGGATTCGGTGTACTTTAGAGGATGAACGGAGCATCTGGCCTATGATCTCCTTGTTTAGACGTTTATCGCATCGCACGTTTCATTACTGCTCCAAACAAATCAGCTGCAATACCACTTCCTGATCTCATATAATGTTCTGCATCCGTATGATCAAATCCCATCCAGACTGCCGCAGTCCAGTTACTCGTATAGCCTACAAACCACAGATCCCGATTGGCCTCCCTTCCCACACCAGGTAATGCTGCCTGTGTTGTTCCCGTTTTACCCGCTACCTTGTGCTGACCTAACTGTGCCCGACTTCCTGTTCCCTGACTGACTACATTTTGCAGCATTCTGGTCATGTCATTCGCCGTGCCAGAGGAGATTACCTGCTTATTTTCCGACTTATGAGCATATATTGTTCGTCCATGGGAATCTGTAATCTTGCGTATAAGATGGGCTGTATTCAACTTTCCATTATTCGCAAACACGGTATAAGCCTGCGCCATCTTCATTGGAGACACCCCCTGATGCACACCTCCCAAGGCAATCGAGAGGTTTAGATCTTCTTGCCCCAGTTCAATACCGAGCCGTGCGGCAAATTGATGTGCGTATTTCAGTCCGGTTTCATGAAGCAGCCATACGGCTGGGGCATTGATGGACTTTTGCAGGGCCTGGGACATCGATATTGAACCGCTGTAACGCCCACCCAGATTGCTGGGCTGATAGTTGCCATAACTCATGCGTTTATCCGGCAGTATGCTCTCTGGCTTGAACTTCCCCAACTCCAACGCAGGGCCATATGCAATAATCGGTTTGAAAGAAGAGCCTGGCTGCCTCGCATCCATAATCGCCCGGTTGATGTCCCCTTTCAAGGGATTGCGTCCACCCATCATCGCTTTCACTTCACCATTATGTTGGTCGATAATCACCATACTTGCCTGAACCAGTTCGTCGTGGCGATCATCGGGGAATCGGGTAGTGTCCGCAAATGTGTCTTCCATCGCCAGTTGCGCCTGTTGGTCTAGCCCGGTTTGAATAACCCAGCCTGCCGATTGAATCTCCGCTTCACTTCTGCCTGTGAGCCGAGAAGCCTCCTGAATCACAGCATCCACGGCAGACACATATCCCGGCTCGCTCAAGCCCGGTGAATTTGCTGTATTTGACATCGTTTCAGGAGGCGTGTAATCGACGCTCCGCGCTTCGAGCATCTGCTTTCGTGTAATTCGTCCCTGTTTATGCATGAGTCCAAGGATAACGGCACGTCTTTGTTTGGAAAGTTCAGGATGATCTACTGGATTGTATAGGGATGGACCATTGGGCATTCCGGCCAATGTAGCCATCTGCCATAGTTCCAACTGGTGCATATCCTTAATGCCAAAATACCGCCAGGCTGCCGCCTTTACACCATACTGCTGACGCCCCATGTAGATCTGATTCAGATA
This sequence comes from Paenibacillus sp. SAF-068, assembly GCF_051967555.1. Taxonomy (NCBI): domain Bacteria; kingdom Bacillati; phylum Bacillota; class Bacilli; order Caryophanales; family Paenibacillaceae; genus Paenibacillus; species Paenibacillus sp. SAF-068. Next base: position 665,235 of record NZ_JBQCJX010000001.1, on the reverse strand, counting down.
CATCTCCAGAATTTCATCCTTGCTGTATTTCTTCTCCAGGGCCATCGCAATCGATATCTCATTCACCTTTCGACTTAACGTTTTATTCCCATTCAAATACAGATTCCTTGCCAGTTGCTGCGTGATGGAACTTCCACCCTGACCCAGATTCATATGTATAATGTCTTGCACAATGGCCCTGCCGAGTCCGATGTAATCCAGTCCATCATGGTTGTAGAAACGTCGATCTTCTGTAGCCAAAAAAGCCTTCTTTAATAAATCCGGCATGGCGTTCAGATCAGCATATTCGGAATACCCTTTGGTCTGCGTAAGCAACCTCGAAATTTCGGTCCCCTCTGCATTCGTAATAATGGTTGAAGCGGCCACCTGCATAGCCTCGGGACGATGGCGAAGCATTCCTTCGCCATAAGTAATCAGATAGAGATAGAAAAAGGTCAACATCAAAACGACAACCACAGCTGCATCGAATACGTAATATAACCATCGCTTGCTCCCGTGCTTCAACATTCAGGCTCCTTGTGTATCCGTTCAATTGAAACTTCGTGTTCCTGTCTATCTCGTTGTGTAATCTCCAGAGCTTGATGGAGCAGCAATGTCTGTTCGTACGCCAACTTGACCCAATGTTGAACTTCCGTCTCGTCCTGACACCGCCCTTGAATGATCTCATCCAGAGAAGATTGAATACCGTAGAGAGTGAGTTTTATCGGTAAATCAACCAGCGTAGAACCAGCCTGAGCATTCTCCTTGTCTTCTCCCTCATGCAGAAGAACAGCAATCGTATTCAGATTCGCAGCAATCTGTCGCAGTTCACCACCACTTAGAACATCAATTCTTCCAGGATTCTGGCCCAATGCAAGTTCGGCTGTTCCGCGCGCAAGTTGACTGAGATCTTCCGCAATCTGCTGGGTTCGAATCCAGAAAAAGATCGCAAACACAGCTCCACCAATGAAAAGGAAGAACGGCTTTGTTCCGATATGGTTGATTCCCCAGTTCATCATACCTGTTATCCATGCGGTATCCGGAAGGACATGCCGATGCGCAAATCGCAGCACGTGATAAACGACAAAAAGGAGCGCTGCGCTCAGTAACGCGCTTGCTCCTCCAATGTATATGTATCCTAGTCTTACAGTACTGAATCGGTTCTTCATATTCGGTATCCTCCTCTATAAAAAATTGTTAATAGAGGTAGCATACCGAATATTTCTTAATGAGGAAGTAGTTAACTTCTTAGCAAATCCTTAATTATGACTACTCTGATTAATTACTTGGCGGAGCAGCAGTTACAGGGAATCGGGTAACAAAATCAGTTCTGCCATTTTCACTGTAAGCAACAATACTTCCTTGATGCAATTCAATCATCGATTTGGCAATTGCGAGCCCGAGACCGGTACCTCCCGTTTCACGGGAACGGGATTTATCCACACGATAGAATCGATCAAATAGATGGGGCAGATCTTGTGCCGGAATCGGTTCACCATAATTACTGATACGGACTACAGCCTCTTGACCTTCAAGAGCCAACCCAATCTCCATGAGTTTACCTTGCGAACCATACCGAATGGCATTGCTGAACAGATTCTCATACGCTCTTACAAGTTCCCCCGGAGCAGCTTGTATCCATAGTGGCTCTTGCCCGCCGATGATCTTGTAGGTCATGCCCGCATCCTCCAGCATGGGAGCAAACTCTTCAGCCAGCTGCATCAGAAACGAATTCAGGTTTAACGCTTCCAAAGACAACGGAAGACTCCCGCCACTCACACGCGTATATTCGAACAAGTCATCAATCAACTTACGAAGAGTCAGGGATTTCTCATAGGCGATGCTAACGTAATAGCGCATCTCAATCTCATTCTGGTAGCGATCCTTCTCGATGTACTCCAGAAATCCCAGAATAGAAGTGAGCGGTGTTCTCAGATCATGTGATATCCCTGTAATCAGATCATTTTTGGCAGCAACTGCATTACGTTCTTCCTGAAGCGATAACTGCAATTGTTCAGCCATCTGATTAATGCTTGCAGCAACCACTCCGAATTCATCCGAGGTTTTCACTTCGATACGATGGGATAACTCTCCTTTGGCAACTTCCTGAATACCTGCCGTTATTTCATCCAGAACCCGCATCACCTTACGAGAGAACAAGAAAAAAAACAGCACAAAACTGAGCACGCCTACCACAATCATCAAAGGCCCCGAACCGATATGATTCACCAACCACCTGATCCCTTGGGCCGGAATGGAATAATTCGGATACGTCTGAGATTCCAGGATGGTCTGCCCTACCTGACTGCCCCCGTACAAAATAACTGCGGTTAATATGCCACTCAGCAGAAATGCATAGATAAATTTCCATCGAACTGTATTAATCAGCTTTGAATTCATAGTCGGAACTCCCTGCCTGTGTTCATGTCACATGACTTCTTGTCGATGTACATGTTTATTGCGGTTTGATCATCTTGTAACCAACACCCCATACGGTCTGAATGAACTTGGGATGTTTGCTATCAAGTTCAATTTTCTCACGAATTTTGCGAATATGCACCATGACTGTATTGTTCGACTCCATGAATTCTTCCTTCCAGACCTGGCGATAGATCTGTTCCATACTGAGTACTGAACCCTGATGGCGTGCCAGTAATTCGAGAACAGCAAATTCACGCGGAGTCAGACGAACCGGCTGCTCATCCACCCAGACTTCATGTGTATCGGTATTAATGACCAGATCATCAATAATCCACTCGTGCTCCTTGTTCTCCCGACCTTCATTGAAGGTATGATACCTGCGTAGCTGGGATTTCGCCCGTGCGACAAGTTCAAGGGGGTTAAACGGTTTGGTCACATAATCATCAGCACCGATGCTTAGTCCGGTGATTTTATCCATATCCATACTTTTGGCAGACAGCATAATGATCGGCATTTTCTGCTCTTCCCGAATTTTCATACAAGCTTCAATTCCGTCCATATTCGGCATCATGACATCCAGAATAATGAGATCGATTGACTCTTTTTTCAGTTGTTCCAGTGCTTCAAGCCCATCATTCGCAGTGAGAATCCGATAACCCTCGTTGCCAAAATAAATTTCCATCAGTTTAATAATCTCCTGCTCATCATCCACAAGCAGAATGGTTGCTGGCTGTGCCACGGCATTATTCCTTTCCCTTCCATAATTCACGATCTGTTCAAAGTATACCACCGAGGGATGAAACTGCGAAAATCATCGTGATCTTCACGGACACGCTCAATCTTGTTCATCATCTCATGTGTCTCTTCTGGCTTCACCTGCTGAATCCATACCACAGAAGACACCAGCGCCATAGCCATATACAGCGAATACAATCTCCAGAATAACTCATCCGGTTCATGGTCATCGAAATAGCCCTGAATCTGACCTATGGAATATGGAATACTGATCTCCGAAGCAAACAAACCCACCTTCAAAAATTCATGAATGGGATCACCTTGATCATAACGATTAAAATCAATTACTCCTGCGAGCTTATCCTGCTTAACCACAAGATTGCTCGGGTGGAAGTCATCATGCTGAAATCCATCCGGACGATTTTTCATCCAACCGAGATGGTCTGCGATAAACGTTAGAATAGCCTGATCCTCTTTCATCACGATAGGGCACTGTTTATAGCGCTCCACGTAACGTTGATGCTTCGTGCTCTTGCGTATGTACCATGATTCGGTCTGTTCCTCCATCGGCAACTGGTGAATCAGCTGTAACTGCGCTCCTGCTTCCAAGCCAACGGCCCACTGTTGCTGTTCATTCAGTTGAGGCAGTCTCTCGGAAGCATCTTCGCCTTCGATGTAGCTAAGAATCATATATCCTTTCTTCTCATCCAATCTACCTGTGCCCAACGTTGCCGGACACAGTACACCTAATTGTTGCATGCTCTTCAAGCATTGATATTCCTTTTGCTTCGTCCATTCCTCAGCAACATCATATACCCTTACCAACACATGGCCATAGCCAGGGACAAACATTTTGAATTTAGCATCCGCTGAATAACCCTTCATAATCGGTTCAATCCGTGTAGCCTGACCAAGTTCAGGAATCTGTTTTAACCTGTCAATCAACGTATTATCCATCGATGTACGCCATGTATTGTGTTGTTCCACGTCCCGAATCCTCCGTTATTTCACGTATAGCGTGTAGTATCGTCGGTCTATTCCCGTTTCAACCCATGATGTTTCCCATAACATGTTTATATGTATTGTAATCATTTCTATTTAAAAAGCACTGATTCGGGTTCTTTGCCAGTCAGGGTCAGCATCGTATACAATTGCCCCCTGTGATGATATACATGCCCCATAATCTCAAGCAACCACTCCAGCCGACTATAGGATGCTCCCCAGTACGAATCCGTCACTTGCAGCAACTCTTCCGTGTTAAACTGCCTGTACCGTTGATATAGATACATCTGGTTATCAATTAAAGCCTGCTTGATCTCACGGAGCGAATGCACCTGATTCTCTGCGTAGAATTGAGCCATCTCTTCCTCCGATGCACCTTCGGAAATATAAACATCCGCTCGGCAGATCACAGACAGATGAGCTAGTAGTTCTCCAACAGGCCGTTTACCTTCAATTGGAGTCAAGGCCAAATCTTCTTCTGACAGCTGATCACATATATCAATCAACGATGTCACGGCCACGTCAATATGTTTGAACGCAGATTGAATCAACAGACACACTTCCTTTTCATCCCATTATACAGAACATATGATCGCTTTTCAACCAAGATATCCCTCCCTATATATAAACGAGCTATACACCAAATCTAACAATCTACGAACAAAAAAAGTCCTTCCTCCTTCATATAGACGGGATTCAGGACATTTTGTTGCTTGTATGAGTTCAAATCATCGCTCAACTTGAGTATAACGAACAATACGTTTGCTCGAATCGCCCTGCCTCCAGGTCAGACTTGCGAATGAAAAATTGCAGTTCCCCGCAATCCCACCATTGGAAACCTATGGCATCATGTGTATCTATCTTCAACAGAAGCAGCGTATCGGATAGTTCCTGCCATGTCCGATCCTCATCTCCGCCGTAGTGCTTGGTCAGCTTATTCTCACACGCTTGCTCATCATAATCGTACTCTTCACCCAATGCGATCTGTAACAAGGCCCGATGTTCGGCATCCGGATGCTGCCCGTCAGGATATCCAAACATACCACCCCAGTTCAGCGTACTTGGATGATTCCAGCTCGACTCAAATTCAAGGTATCGGTCATACAGACTTACTTCCGCTTCGGTTTCATCGGTCTCAGGCCGTGGCTCCGAGAGTTCATTCAGCGCATTGACATCAATATATGCATATGTAGGAAACTCAAGATTAGGCAGCACGGTCACCGAATGTGCAACAAACGGGGCTTCGTCCAGCGCGGTATTCCCTTCAGGCTCTCGCTTTATGAGGTTATGAGAACTCGGCTCAAAAATCACACGATGTTCAATGGGACAAGCCGATTCATCCGTGCCAACGAAAAAGTATAACATTCCACGTTCAGGCAAAGTTCCGCGCCCGTCATTCGGCGTATACGGCGACAAATCCACCAGGTTCAACTGGGCCAGGAAAGTCATTGGAACGCCTTCTTTTGTTACGGGCCATTCCATATGACTCGGCAAATCCGGATGTCCACCCACACGTGAGTTTCCTGTCCTGCGGTATTCGTCCAGTGTGGATACATCGAGACGAATTCCCCAGCGGCTCGAGGACAACAGCAGATCGGCAGCAACTCCCAAACCATATTCCTCAAGTGTTTTACGGGCTTTTCTGGTCAGACGTTCACATTGTTCTGGCTTAATCATATAGATCCTCCCCTTCAGACAATACACCTATGCTGAGACATATTCAGGTTCACACCTGTATATTCTTCCGCCTGGACGTCTTTCCCTGCTTCTATATAAATTGAACTTAAGAATATTTTACACTTACCACTCCGATGACAGAACAACCTTCCGATCGCTGTTATCCCCAGAATTTTTTAGATTCACCTTTGCAAAGGTAAAAATCCGGGGATAGCGTATGCTTCCGATGTAGCTTTCTTGCAGAAAGCTTGTAGGCGAACCGTGTGCTTCCGAAGCAGCTTTCTTGCAGAAAGCTTTTAGCTTCGCTTCTTCAGGTTCTTTCTGTCCTCTACGTCCTCGTGTAAATGTGTAGTTCAACTTATATAGAAAAAAGAGACTGACTCTCCTTGTCAGTCTACTTCTTTACCCATTATTTTCGTTTAACGATTTGGATCAGAAGAATTTTCCTGGTAAGCACGCATATGCTCCTCACCGTCCAGGAATTCGGGGGCTTGATGAGCTGCCATCACACCATGATAGCTGATATCCAGACCCAAATCCTCCTCTTCTTCTGTGGAACGTACAGGCACAATTTTGCCAATCAGCTTTAACCCAATCCAGGTCATGGCGAATCCCCAGATGACAAGGGCTGTAAGGCCAAGCGCCTGAACACCCAGCAACCTCCAGCCGCCGCCCATGAATAATCCACCATCCGTGGCAAACAAACCTACCGCAATCGTGCCCCACATTCCTGATGCGGCATGCACCGGGAATGCTCCAACTGGATCATCAATCTGCCGGCGGTCGAGCCAGTTGGTGGCAGCCATCATCAATAAGCCGGATACGGCCCCAATGAATATCGCTGCTACATCACCAACAAAAGCACAGCCTGCCGTAATTCCGACCAGTCCCGCAAGCGAACCGTTAATGACTGATGGTGCATCTGAACGATTGAAGCGGAATAACGTGTACAGCAGCGTAACTGCACCACCCGAAGCCGCGGATAACATCGTGACAATCGCAATGTGACCAATTCTTACATCCGTTGCACTGAGTGTACTACCCGCATTGAAGCCAAACCAGCCGAACCACAACAGAAATGCACCTACAGATGCCAGTGGCAGATTGCTTGGAAGTGCAATGGCACTTACGCCAAGTGGCGTGTATTTGCCTTTACGCGGACCAATGATAATCGCAGCAGCCAGAGCCGAGAATCCGCCAAGCGCATGGATGACAGCCGAACCGGCAAAGTCCTGCATCCCCAACTGATTAAGCCAGCCGCCGCCCCATGCCCAGTGCCCACCAATTGGATAGATGATCGCCGTCATCAATATGATATACAGAAGATAAGCACGGAAGTTGATCCGTTCGGCTACCGCTCCTGAAACGATGGAAATAACGGCAATGGTGAAGGCAGCCTGGAACAACCAGAATGTCTCCAGAGATACCGGCACATCCAGATGAGACAAATCCCCATTCAGGAAAAATCCCGTTACTCCCGCAAAACCACCAACGTCCGAACCATACATGAGTCCAAAACCGATGGCATAGAATAACAATGTTCCAATCGTAATGTCCGCAAAAACCTTCATAATAATGTTCACACTATTTTTATAACGCACAAAGCCAGCCTCGAGCAGGGCGAATCCACCCTCCATCAATAAAATCATCGCTGCACTCAGTACGACCCAGACCGTGTCGATCCCGGTGCTTAACGTCTCCAAAGTCATGTTGCTACATCCTCCGTTTCACTAAGCTGTCTGAGCTCACGGATTGTATCAGGCGCAAGCTCAATCTCGTCCCGCTCAATGCTGTCCGGATGTTTAATTCGTTCTGCGATCTGATCCAATTCACGAATGCGTCTGCGAATCTGTTCCATTTTGCGAAAACGTTCCTTGACCTGAACCATGTATTCCACCGCCTGATGATGGGATGCGGGGCGTCCCGCAAACCATTTGCGTACGGTCGACAATGATTGATAAGCAATCTCTTCCGCTCGACGCTTTTGTTCAAACTGTTCGATCTTCTGCTTGAGCGTTTGGATCTCATTTTCTTTTTTGACCTTCAGCCGTTCAATAAGGTACAATAAATCGGACGATGATATTTGCAATGCTGTATGGTGATACACCTCGTCGATCACTAACATATCATGTCAGGACTCCTTACATGTGAAGTTACTTGTTACCGATTATAGTTTGCCGGGGTCTGTCCGTCAATCTTTTTTTGGAGTTGGTACTTTTTTGAAATAAACCGATCATCGAGAATGGCTTTTTTTATTTCATTATAAATTCATCTAACAAGGTTAATAGTCGCTAATTTTCACACTTACTTATTCCAATTACTCTGCTTATAGAGTAAGCATCCACGTTTTGGGTAATGGACATACACAGCCAATATCATCACAGAATCCACTGATAGGGAGAGATTGTACAATGTTTACTCGTAATGACGATATACGTAATCAGATTTGGGATGCCATCTCCGGATTAGACGAAGAACAATTGAACCGGAAACCTTCACCCGAACAATGGAGTATCCTGCAAGTTCTGCGTCATTTGAATCTGATGGAGAATGTAATCGGTCAGCAAGCCCGCTTTGCGCTAGAGAAGAACCAGACTACATCTGTGGACAAAAAACCATATGAATTATCGTTGGACCGCAGCCGCTCCATTGATGCACCGCCCCATCTTCAGCCTCCAGCAACGCCTGAGGCACTCGCACATGTACGCAATGATCTGGACGAATCCCACCAAGCGCTAAATAACTTTGCATTGGATCATGACCCTGACCTGCTGCGCAGCAAGTCCTTCCCACATCCCGTATTCGGTGAGATGGATCTGATCCAATGGATTGACTTTGCAAGTTATCATGAGGAGCGTCACCTGGGACAGATCCAAGGGATTAAACATCAGCTTGGTGTATAAATAGCACCTCCATTTCTCATAGAGAGCACGATATTCGAACGACAAAAAAACCTCCAATCCTATTACTTAGATTGGAGGTTTTCCATGTTCTTATCTCACGAATAAGAACGACACTTATATTTTTTTGCCCAATATCGCCAGATCTCTATTCACGCCATCCAGCACGGCCACTTCGGGATAATATCCCCACTGTTCAAAACCATGCTTGCGCAACAACCCCAGACTCGGTTCGTTATGCCCGAAGACAAATCCGAGAATGGTCGTAATGCCCAGTGCAGGACACGCCGCAAATATGGTTTCGAGCAACCGTCCGCCAGCCCCGATTCCGCGACATTGATGATCCACGTATACACTGACTTCCACCGTTCCATTATACGCAGGGCGTCCATAGAACGAGCTGAGACTTGCCCAAGCCACCACATGCCCTGCCTGCTTCATCACCCAAAGCGGACGATGTTTCGGTGAATGGTCCTCGAACCAGGTCATACGTTGCTCCACCGTCACCGGCTCCAAGTCCGCAGTGACCATACGGCTCTCAATGGTGGAATTATAAATTTCTACTATCCTCGGCAAGTCCTCCAGGCGCGCATATTCAATCTGCACATCTTCCAGCTTCATCGCTATTCCTCCATCATTCCAGATCGTTCTATTCTCATAGAGGATATTATAATGGAAAGTAGAAGTCTTCGTCATCCCCAACATGCTGACAGAGAGTTACTCAATCCTCACTCTGGGAGTCCCTGTATTGTGTTGCCACGCGTTAACTGCTGACTCTGGTCTACCCAACGAATGTTAATGGAGCGCGATGTGAACAGATCCGCACCATCAGACACTTGGAAATGCAGATGAGCTTCACTGGAGTTCCCTGAATTACCAAGCTCACCGATCAAGTCTCCCTGCTTGAGCTTATCTCCTTTTTGGACTGCAACACTACCTTCTTTGATATGCCCTGTGATGCTGTACTCCCCATTTCCATGGTCGATCACCACATAGTTCCCCGCCGGCTCTTCCGGATTCATGACACCCGGTACATTGTCCGGTATATCGTTCTTGATGTCGACAACCTTTCCATCCGCAGCTGCATAGAGCGGTTCACCAAAAGCATAGTAGTTTTCATTTACCGTTGCATCACCTTGATAACTGGATTGTTCTTTTGTCCGTACGATATCCAGTGCATACCGCTGCGTTTCATGCTCATAATGATAGTTCGACATCACATCGTTGCCTCCCCAGAACACATACCATTCACCCTTTAAAGGGAAATGGAATTCGGTTTTGGTGAATTTTTGATCTGTATCCTCATGCGTTTCCAGCGGCTGGATCAACAGACCATCAATCTGATTGGCCTCGGTAAAATAGGCTCGAATCCCTTTTGTCCCTGTTTGATCCTTCCAGGCGAACTCGGTCAGATTGTTCATCTCAGCTGCGAACACTTGATCCAGGGAAGTTACTCCCTCCAGGAACTCGTCAGCAGACGTCTTAAGCTTTTCAAGTGTGATCGCTTCCTTCATCTGAGGACTAAACTGACGGTAAATATCTTCAATGGAACCCTTCATCAACGTATCTATTAAATTGTCCGGTGTAACCACTGCGCTCACCTCTGAACTTGAGTTCTGCTCCTGATTGGAGTTCTCGCTCGCTTCATTATTGGATGCCTGTTCGGCTGACTGCTGCTCCGCCTGGTCGGAAGTAATGGATTTACCATTGCCGCAAGCAGACAATATCACGCAAGCTCCAACGGTAATTGCGATTACCTTCCAACCTTTCCTATGCTTAACGATCTGATGTGTCTGTTGCTCTGTTTTCACATGACCTTCCCTGTTCATTTTCAACATCCCTTCTGCTAATTCATTATACTTTCCAGTTAAGTGTACAGAATGAGTCTTATCCTTCGTCTAACCCCAACTTACCAGTAGTTAAACTCACCATGTCTTCTTAGCCTGCATAATTAAGATTCCGTTAAGATAGCGTGTACGCTATACAGCCCCATAGGATGGTATGATTACCAATAAACACAATGGAAGCATCAGGAGGTCATTTTCTAACTATGGATAACGTCTCAATACTGCTTGTGGATGATGAACAAGCTATTCTGCATATGCTCAAAACCGTTCTGCTCAAAGAACAGTTTCTCGATATTGACACCGTAACAACAGGTGAAGCTGCCATTGAGGCCTGCAACAACAAAACGTACCATTGCATCGTGCTCGACATCATGCTTCCCGGCAAAAGCGGACTGGAGATCTGTCCTTTTCTACGTCAGGTCACCGATGCGCCCATCCTGTTTCTGACAGCCAAAACAACCGATTATGACAAATTAACGGGATTCGCCGTTGGTGGCGACGACTATGTCCCCAAACCCTTCAATCCGCTGGAAGTCGTTGCTCGAATTAAATCATTACTGAAGCGTTATTTACCTTTAAAAACAGTAGCAATCTCGGATCACAGCTCATCCAACGTAAATACGTCATCTCCCAGCATGCCGGAAGGCATGTACGACTTTGGACGATTCCAGGTGCTGGAATGGGCTGGTGAGCTTCGAGTTGAAGGAGAATCCGTATCCTGTCCGGCGCTTGTGTTTCAACTGCTGCTCTTTTTCTGCAAACATCCCAATCGCATCTTCACCAAGTCTGATCTATATGAGCGGGTCTGGGGCTCAGAAGCCATTAGTGATGACAATACCGTGATGGTTCATATTCACCGCATTCGGGAGCGCATTGAAGCTGATCCTTCCAATCCAGTGTATCTCGTTAACGTCCGAGGTCTGGGATACAAGCTCATTCAGCCGGAACATGTGTCACGCCCATGAGTATTCGTCGCAAATTAATGACCCGGTTTATCGGGATGCTTGCTGGTGCAGTCGTTCTTATCATCCTGCTTGGGTCTGTAGCTACCTACTGGGTCGTGCAAAAGGTAAATGAAGTGAATCTGGTGGATGATTTTGCTGTTAATGGTCTGGACCAATTGATTAATACAGCAGAGATTCTGCCAGATAATACGATCCGATATGACCCCGAATTGCTGAAACAAGTGGATAAAAATAAAGGTTGGCTCCAGGTTCTGGATGAACAAGGTTACGCCATTGATGAATATCACACACCTGCTGATGTCCCCACTCACTATAAACCAGGGGAATTGATTGCATACTGGGAAAGCCAGAAGCCGTTCCCTTATCAGATTGTGATGCTGATCCGGGAGAAAAATGGGAAGGAATTCACCTTGTTATATGGCGAGAGTAACCCTGCTAAGTCCTTAATGAATAACATTCGTTCAGACCTTGCTTTCACCAACGGAAAACTTGATCTTCAGCCCGACCAACAGGAGGCCCTTCGTACCGCCAATGCTTATCTTCAAGTATTGGACGCATCAGGAAGCGAACTCTCCTCCTATAACAAACCGGCCATGGGCGTACCTAGCGAATACACCATTCAGGAACTTGTTCTGCAAGTTCGCTATCCCAGTCGATCAGGTATGTCTGTTGCAACGTGGTACGACGAACAGAATGAAGCTACCTGGCTGATTAGCATACCTAATGATCCATTGGCGACCGGAAATCAAAACCCCTACAATTTTATTCTGGAACCGGCATTAATTGTATTGATCTTGTCCATCATCATTCTGCTCATTTTGCTTGCCTTCTGGTATGCCAACCGCTTCGGCTCGCCCATGCTGCATATGCTCCAATGGTTACAGCGTCTGGAGCGAGGACATTACGAGGAACCTACCGGAGCCTTCGGAGTACCTCGCAGTCAGCGTCGTAATGGAAAGTGGAAGCGAAAATACAACGTGTATGCTGAAGTGCTTCGCTCCATGCAGGCCCTGTCTCACACTCTGAAGCAAGATGAAGAACTTCGGAAACAGACCGATTCTCTGCGGGAGGAGTGGATTGCTGGCATAACACATGACCTGAAGACACCCCTCTCCTCCATTCAGGGATATGCTCATATGCTTGAGGCGGATAAATACAGCTGGACCGTGGAAGAAGTCAGGGAATTTGCAGGCATTATGCTCGATAAATCCATGTATATGGACAGGCTTGTCAACGACCTTGCCATGACCTATCGATTACGCAGTGGGGGATATCAACCTGTGGTGGAAGAGACTGACGTAAATACGTTACTCCGTGATTTGATCCAGCGCGCTGAACGAAACCCGGCTTATGGGGAAGGTCGCATCATATTCCAACCTTCCGAAGTGCCTGTGTATGGACTTGTCCATATTCCTTCGTTTGAACGAATTGTGGATAATCTGACCGCCAATGCCCTTCTTCATAATCCGCCCGAGTCCACCCTGGTTGTCAGTGTGCATTCTGGTGAACACACAGATGCATTCAGCATTCAGTTTGCCGATAATGGACGAGGCATGGATCCCGAGACGGTATGGAAGTTATTTGAACGATACTATCGCGGTACAGATACAGGTACTTCAGACGTTGGTTCAGGGCTGGGCATGGCGGTAACCAAAGGTTTGATCGAAGCCATGAATGGTCGTATTGAGGTACAGTCCACCCCTGGTGAAGGAACGATCATTCGTTTAATATGGGATGGACCGTCCGAAACCAATTAAATGTTCCACTTGACCTTTCCATTTTCAGTCTATATAATCGACACTCAATAACACCTGTTCCCATATATTAATATTGAATACGACACATTTCAGGATCATCTGATGAGTTGATCTAACATATTTGGCGATGACCAGAGACATGATTTCGTTTGCGTGCTGCCCAGAGAGAGAGGGGATTGGTGAAACCTTCTTCAGCGAACGGACCGAAATTACCCCTCTGCAGCCGTGACCTCGAACCTCAGCATTTCGAACTTCCTTCGGATGTTCGGCTTGTTGCCAGTAGAGTTCACCGCCTGATCCCCGATAGCGGATTCCAATGAGGGTTATGATGTTTCCTGTTCCGGCGGCTGGCCGAGAGCAGGGTGCTCCATAACCAAAATTAGGGTGGAACCACGAGCCAAGCGCACTCGTCCCTTTTCCGGGACGGGTGTTTTTTGCGCTTTCATTTGATGAAATGGAGAGTGGTTCACATGAACAAACAGGAAAACAGTAACTCAGCTAGCAACATATCAGGTAACGAAGGAAACAACCAAGATGTTGATTTACAACCATCCAGTCGTTCCATCGAGGTCCGTCTGCAAGGTGGAGCCGTGCGTTCTTACGAAGCAGGCATCACTGTGGGAGCAGTCGCCTCATCCATCAGCACAAGCCTGGGAAAACAGGCCATTGGCGGTGTTGTAGATGGTCAGAATGTCGATCTCGATTGGGTGCTCAAGCAAGACTGCGAACTTGTTATCGTTACTTTAGAAAGTACGGAAGGTCTGTATCGTTATCGTCACAGCGCAGCACATGTGCTCGCACAGGCACTCAAACGCATCTACGGTGCAGAACAAGTGAAACTGGGTATTGGCCCCGTCATTGAAGATGGTTTTTATTACGATGTTGATCTGGAGCATGCCCTGTCCATCAGTGATTTGGCTGCCATCGAGCGGGAAATGAACAAGATCATTCAGGAGAATCATAAGATCAGTCGCCGGGTCGTTAACCGACAGGAAGCCCTCCGTATCTTCGGAGAAATCCAGGACCCCTACAAGCTTGAACTCATTCAGGATTTGCCAGAGGATGCGGAACTTTCAATCTATGATCAGGGAGAGTTCTTCGATCTGTGTCGCGGTCCCCATCTTCCATCCACTGGTCGGATCAAAGCGTTCAAGCTGCTGAATGTGGCTGGTGCGTACTGGCGGGGCAACTCGGATAACAAGATGCTGCAACGCATCTACGGCACTGCTTTCCCGAACAAAGCCCAACTGGATGAACACCTGCACATGCTCGAAGAAGCGAAGAAACGGGATCACCGTAAACTTGGCAAAGAGCTTGAACTGTTCATGTTCTCCGAAGAAGCACCCGGCATGCCCTTCTATCTGCCTAAAGGCATGACTGTTCGCACTGAACTGGAACAATTCTCGCGTGAGTTGCAATTACAGGAAGGCTATCAGGAAGTTCGGACTCCTCTCATGATGAACAACCGGCTGTGGGAGCAATCCGGCCATTGGGAGCACTACAAGGACAATATGTATTTTTCGGAAGTGGACGATTCCACTTTTGCTTTGAAACCAATGAACTGTCCCGGGCACATGCTGATTTTCAAAAATACACTCCATTCCTACCGCGAATTGCCAATTCGCATGATGGAATTCGGTCAGGTTCACCGTCATGAATTCTCCGGTGCCCTGAACGGCATGATGCGTGTGCGGACATTCTGTCAGGATGATGCGCATCTCTACGTCATGCCTGAGCAGATTGAGGACGAGATTAATCAAGCGATCTCACTGATCGGACGCATGTACGATATCTTTGGATTCGAATATAAGATTGAGTTGTCCACTCGTCCGGAAGATTCCATGGGATCGGAAGAACTGTGGGATCAGGCGGAACGTGCTTTGCAAAATGTACTGGATCATCGTGGCGTGGAGTATCGCATCAACGAAGGGGACGGTGCCTTTTATGGCCCGAAAATTGACTTTCATATTCTCGATGCGTTGAAGCGCAGCTGGCAGTGCGGAACAATCCAGCTTGATTTTCAAATGCCGGAGAAATTCGACCTCACTTACATTGGCGAGGACAGCCTGAAACACCGCCCAGTCGTGATCCATCGTGCCATCTACGGTTCCATTGATCGTTTTATCGGCATCCTGACAGAGCATTATGCAGGAGCATTCCCACTTTGGCTCGCACCGGTGCAAGTGAAGCTGCTGCCTGTATCGGATCATTACGCAGATTATGCGCTCCAAGTACAGAGCCAGCTCCGCGCTGCGGGCATTCGGGTCGAAACAGATCTGCGAAGTGAGAAGCTTGGATACAAAATCCGTGAAGCCCAAATGGAAAAAGTGCCTTATTCACTCGTGCTTGGTGAAAATGAGAAAAACGCCTCATCCGCCTCTGTCCGTGCATACGGTCAGGGAGATCAAGGCATCCAACGTATTGAAGATGTTATTGAAATGATCCAACAGGCTGTGAAAGCAAAAGTATAAAAGAAGTACTGACTCTACTCATTGGTCATTAATCAGCTAGTACTGAATTACAACTTCTCGTCAGGTTTCAGCCCAACTTGGTCTTCGCTCCACGTCCAGAAACGCTCAGCTGAAGCATCATCAACAGCATGTGCCTTCAGCTGCTGCTCTTTCTGTTGATAGAAGTAACGCCCGGTGATACCGACAACTTCAGGGCTTGTCGCCAGATAAACAGCTGTTCGCGCTCCTTCTTCAGGGGACAAAAAGAATGGAAGCTTGCCCACAAACGCCATAATGCGTGTGCCAAATCCGGTATTGCGATCTACGCCAATGCTTGTTCCCACCGCACCTGGGTGTAGGCAGTTCACCGTGACAGACGTCCCTGAAAGTTTGCGGGCCAGTGCACGAGTGAACAGCACGTTAGCCAATTTGGACTGGGCGTAGCTTTTGATCGGATTATAACCTTTGTGCAGATGTGGATCTTCGAAGTGAATCTTGCCAGCCTTGTATGCACCTGACGAAACGTTAACAACCCGTCCCTGCGTTGCAGCTTTCAGAGGTTCAATCAAAAGTAAGGTGAGCAGGAAATGCCCCAGATGGTTAATACCGATACTCTGTTCAAATCCATCTGAGGTTTCCTTTCGTTTGACCATCACCACCCCCGCATTATTCACCAGAACATCAAGGTGATCATGATGCTCGTGGAATGAGCGGGCAAACTGGCGTATACTTTCAAGTGAACCCAGGTCACACAGCATTAATTCAATTGCAGAAGAGCCGGACTGGCGCACAGCTTCCTGAAGAGCCTTCTCTCCACGCTTTTCACTGCGGCATGCCATAATTACGCGATATCCTTGCCTTGCAAGTTCAATCGTGGTTGCCAACCCCATCCCTGAGTTGGCCCCTGTTACAATTGCTGTCTGAATGGACATGAGTACTTCCCTTCTGAACCAGAGGTTCCGAAATTAGAGGCGCAACGACGGGCAATATGAGATAATGAGAGGATCACATCTCGGTTTCCATGGGAGGACAAGTATGCTGACCAAAGATGACTTTAAAAACGTTAAAAAACAAGCCAAACTTGAAATCGCACGACTCGAACAGGAATATCAGGAAATCTCGCAGAACGTTGATTCGACGCTGTATGAAAAATACGGTTTTTTGGACAAAGAAAAAACGCTTGAGCTCACCCGAAAACGCAAAAACCGAAGATATGCTTCACTGGTCATCGAACTATGCACCATCATTGAACAAATGTTACATCAACTGTACAGACACGTATATCAGAAAAAGTTTAATTCGACCCAGCTGATGAAAACTCCTGCCTACCGATCACGCTCCAACATGGAGATAATCCAAGCCGAACTAAGTAAAGAGTTCATTGCTCTGAAATCCGAGAAAGAACACTTCGCTGAAGCCCTTAGCCTGGTGTTTCAGATGAGAAACAAACTTGTTCATGATAACTTCTCGTTTGTCTCCATCGTTAAGGATGGCAGTAATGAAGAAGAAACGTTCGAATCACTGCTCCATACAGTAAAAAAATATAGAAAACACTTGAAATATAATCGCCCTGAATAACAACGACGATCGCTAAAAAAGAAAAGGAGGTGTACCGGACTACGGTCCGGATCATCATGAGCCAACCAACTAATTCGATTACTGTGCTAAATCTCCAGATTCCCACACCTTCCGGGAACAGCCCCATATTTCCCGTCATGCTTCGTGATGAAGATGGCGTTACCTTGGTGGATACGGGCATGATTGGCCAATTTGCTGAACTTCAGTCCGCATTGGAACACGAGGGCGTAGAACTCTCGGACGTCAAACGTGTGATTATTACCCATCAGGACATCGATCATATCGGTAATCTCGGCGCTCTTCTGGATGCTATTCCCGATTTGGAAATCTGGGCACATGCCGATGAGATTCCGTATCTGACAGGTGAGAAACCTTTGATCAAGTTCACTCCTGAACGTCGTGCTCTGCTGCCGGCGCCCGTTTTGGCACTGGCAGACCAACTGCTCTTGCAGCTGCCCGAAGTGAACATCAGCAGAACGCTGGCAGACGGAGACCTGTTACCTCTGCAAGGAGGCACACAAGTCATTCATACACCAGGACATACGCCAGGTCATATCTGCTTGTATTTCGGAGAGCAGCAGTTCCTGCTCGCTGCCGATGAACTTCGTGTGGTTGATGACGAACTGGTTGGCCCTGCGCCACCTGCGACACCGGACATGCCCGAAGCACTACGGAGCCTGAAGAAGCTGACAGCCCTTACGCTCAAAAAGATTCTCTGTTATCACGGTGGAGAATATACAAATGATCCAGCTCAGCATATTGCTACACTTGCAGAGAGCGCAGAATAAGTAAAGAACACGGAGCTGTCCCATAAGTCATGAATTTGACGGGACAGCTCCTTCTGATTAATTCACCATGATCATCTACTATTGCACTGTCAGATTCGTTAGAATAAATTAACTCTCCGGAGTAAGTACAATCAGCTTGTCATCCCCATCACGTGGCGATCCTCGTCCATCCCGATTGTTCGTAAGCACATACAACTTTCCGTCCTCGCCAGTACTCACATTGCGAATTCGGCCCCATTCATCTTCAAAGATGGGTTCCACCTGCTCGACCTTTGTGCCATCTTCTGAAAGAGTGACCTTCAGTAACTGCTCTCCACGCAGATTTGCAGCAATCAGGGAGCCGGTCCAAGGTCCTTCCTCCACAAAAGCCACACCGGACGGCGCCCATGTATCGTTTCCACTATGTGCGAGCGGAGCCTGATATGCGCCATTGTCATCGTCGTCACCCTCCACCTCAGGCCAGCCATAATTCTCACCAGCTACAATCCGATTAATCTCATCATGATTACGCTGACCATGCTCAGTAGAATAGAGGTAACCGTTGTCCGGGTTCCAGGCCAGTCCCTGTGCGTTACGGTGTCCCATACTGTATACAGGTGAATTCGGCCATGGGTTATCTGCCGGGATCGACCCGTCGAGACCAATCCGCAATATTTTACCCCCAAGGCTATCTTCATTCTGGGACAGTTCCGGTTCATACCGCTCACCTGTCGTGATATAGAGCAACTTGTCCGGGCCAATCTTGATCCGCCCACCGTTATGATTCGTTCCGCCAGGAATGTTACCGAGCAGTTCTTTGTCTATGACCGCTTTCCCGTCATTCACCTTTAGGCGTAACACTCGATTGGCAATGTCGTCACCTTCCAGATAGGAGTGGTATGCATACAAGTAACCGTTATCCTCAAAGTCCGGATCAGCTGCAAGACCCAACAGCCCTCCTTCACCTTCTTCATTAAACGGAGCTGAGAATTCTATCAATGGGTCAGGGGCCAGTTTTCCATCCTCAATAATTCGAATTGCACCAGGGCGTTCCGTTACAAACATCCGACCATCAGGCACACTTACAATCTCCCATGGCGCATTCAATCCTTCAACCAGAACGGAAGCCTGATACGGAATAACCACCTCTCCCTGCGCTCCACTGTTGTTTTCACTTGCACCGGTATTGCCTCCGTTGGCAGTCTGTCCCTGACCCGTTCCCTGCCCTTGAGACGATTGCTCTGTTCCTCCCGTGGAGGGTTCGCCTGAAGAACATGACGCTGTTAACAGTGCGACACTTAATAATGAAGCATAGAGCGGAACGGTTACCCGATTATTCATGATGACATCTCCCTTCGCATATCATTCTTTTGTATAAAATAACTAAGCCAAGCTTCAACGTATGGTTAATGTGTTGTTCTCTATAGTTGTGACGCTATCACATGTATAGCGGTTTCGCCCTGTATTACCCTTCACACCATCTGCTCAAACCGAGAATGCAAGGCATTCCGAGGACATGAAATCACCGCAGTTTGGAATTCCATCATATTCTTTTATAATAGAAAGATAGTCTGAATGGAAAGGTGGACAACTACACTTATGAATCAAAACCCTTTATCTCGTCTTGAAGCCGATCTGTCCGGGCAAGGATTGGACGCCATGCTGATCACAGATCCGAAGCATATCTACTATTTAACTGGATTTGCGAGCAATCCACATGAACGCTTCCTTGGTCTGGTTCTCGCACGCGGCGAAGAGCCCCTGTTGATTGTACCCGCACTGGACGCTGAAGCAGCCGCAGCCGCTTCTTCGGTATCCAACATTGCGACCCACACGGATACGGATAATCCGTATGCTTTGTTTGATCGTTATCAGGGGCGCTTGGGCCGAGTCGGTCTCGAAAAAGAATACGTGACGGTCGCACGTTATGAGCAGCTTACTGCCGCTCTTGGTGCTGCCAGCTTTGAAGATGTGGGCCCATTGCTTCGCACATTACGTGTAAAAAAAACACCAGATGAGGTAGCCCGCATTCGCCACGCCATCCACCTGATCGAAGAAACACTGCGTCAAGGCCTCTCTCATGTTCGCACAGGCGTAACCGAGATTGAACTTGTCGCCGAGATGGAGTATCAGATGAAAAAGCTGGGCGCTGATGGTCCTTCCTTTGATACCATGGTGCTCACGGGACCCAAAACAGGTCTGCCACACGGTACACCGGGTGAACGGAAACTGCAACATGGTGACTTGTTGATGTTTGATATGGGTGTGTATGCTGGAGGATATGCCTCGGATATCACGCGTACATTCGCCTTTGGTGACATCTCACCTGAACTCAAAACCATCTATAACACGGTGCTCGCAGCGAACGAAGCTGCTATCCAAATCGTAAAACCAGGTATCACCTGCGCAGAAGTGGATCGTGCAGCACGCCAGGTCACGGAAGAAGCCGGATACGGAGAGCGCTTTATGCATAGAGTAGGCCATGGACTGGGTATTGACGTACATGAGTATCCTTCTCTCCATGGAGAGAATATGGACATTCTGAATGAAGGTACCGTGTTCACAATTGAACCGGGCATATATACCGCAGCAGGCGGCGTCCGTATCGAGGATGATGTCATCGTGACCGAGACAGGTGTCGAAGTTCTGACAACATATCCAAAAGAACTGCGAATCCTTACCGACTAGTCCAATGGTGAACGCAAAAATCCCGCAAATCCATGATATCATGGGTTGCGGGATTTTAATTCATACGGAGCATATCCTGAATTACTCTCCGTCTGCATCCTACGTGTCTTATTCCTGTTCACTCATTTGCCATTAGTCAAACTCATGCGTGATATCCTGCCAGGATTCCAGCTGTGGCAGCTGTTGCTTCCCCCAATAATCCAGAAACCATTGAATAATCGCAGTCGGATCTGTTGTGCTGTAGCTGTAATGCCGGAAACCGTCCTCACCTTCCTGCAAACGAATCTCCGCCACCATTTGCCCTGGTTCCTCAAGCGCAGCAGCCTGCATATACATACTTCCCTCCACCTGCTCCGAAGGTGCAAGTACTACGTATTCCTGCAATTCCAGATTGGTGATCAACTCCACCAATAATGAGGCATTAATGCTGTCATTCTCGTAGGTTGTGCCATTGCTTTCCAGTCTATAACGCAGTGTAGAGTACATGTGCGATTCCCCTTTGGTTGAAATCATCGTTGGCTAATGATACATGCTCATAACGACAGGTCGTTTATATTATAACTTTTTCATAATAATGTAAAAAGGTTTTTTCTTGTTTCGGGGACATGTGTTTTCTATAAAAAATCCCCTTGCAGAGTCCGAATCACAATGGACTGTGCAAAGGGGGATTTAAAGTGATCCTCTTTGAATATTATCTAAGCTTCATCCTTAAACTTAAAGCTGCGTGCAGCATACAGAAACGGCGTTCCGACTGCAGTTAATACAAATTTGATAATATACGTGGTCAGGAAGATTTCCAGCCAAACATCCCAAGGATAGATGAACGCAAATGCGATCGTGCAGAACACCAGCGTATCCACGAATGAACTGATGATCGAACTCCCGTTGGTGCGTATCCACAACTGATTACGACCTGGTGCCACCTTGCGTAACCAGGAGTACAATCGTACATCCAGGAACTGGCTGATGAAATAGGCGGTCAGACTTCCGAGTGCCAGACGTGGCAGCAGACCGAACAATGTTTTCATCGAATCCTGTGCAAAGTCCGTCGGTGCCGGGTCAAAGAACAACACCATCTGCATCAGAACTGTCGTCATAATGAGCGTGAAGAATCCGAACCATACGGCTTTGCGTGCCTCACCTGGTCCATATTTCTCATTGAGCAGATCACTGGTCAGATACATGCTGACATACATCGTATTGCCAAGCGTCAGTACAATACCCATGATATCTATCGTTTTGGTCACCTGAATGTTGGCTATAACCGTAGCCACACCAATCCAGGCATAGAGACCTTTTTTACCGAACAAGCGGTAACACAACAGGAAAAAACCATAAGTTACGAGAACAAAAACTGCTCCCCACCCTAAGTTAAACATAAATACATACACTGCCTTCCTAGTTTTGATTACGCGGGATGGTTACGAACCGCGGTTTGGCTCAGGGCCAAAACATGAATACTCTATCACATTTCTCGTCCCATGAACAGAACTAAATTACTGCAAGTGTGCCTGAGTACTAGGATTCCTCCTATATTCCTCCCGTGTCCCGCTTGACCATACGACTGTTGTTATAGCTCCTTGCGTTACACCATGTATCGAAAAAGTAGACTTTTTCACCACCATGCACAGTAAAAAAAACGCCCTCCGGATTCCTCCGAAGGACGACTTTTAATGATCTGGCTTGCAGAGGGCTCTAGCTATCTTGCTCCGAGCCCTATCTAATCCAGTCTGTATTAAGCCTGAACAGCTGAATCCAGCTCACGGCTCTGATCATTGAATGTGTCATGATCATTTTCTTTCAGGATTTTGCTGGTTACAAGTCCAGAAGTCATGGACCCGTTCACGTTCAAGGCTGTACGACCCATGTCGATCAGCGGTTCAACAGAGATCAGCAATCCTGCCAAGGCTACAGGCAAGTTCATGGTGGACAATACGATCAGGGAAGCGAAGGTTGCCCCGCCGCCAACGCCAGCCACACCAAACGAACTGATCATAACAACAAGGATCAACGTCACGATGAAGTCCCAGCTCAGCGGGTCGATTCCGACCGTCGGAGCAATCATCACCGCCAGCATGGCCGGATAGATCCCGGCGCAGCCGTTTTGCCCAATTGTAGCACCAAAGCTTGCAGACAGGTTCGCAATACCGTCGGATACGCCCAGTTTTTTCGTCTGTGTCTCCACATTCAGCGGGATCGCCGCTGCACTTGAGCGGGATGTAAAGGCAAATACCAGTGTTGGCAGAACCTTTTTCACATACGTAATCGGGTTGAACCCGGACAGCGAGATGATGATCAGGTGAATGATAAACATCACGATGAGGGCCACGTAGGACGCAATGACGAATTTGATCAACTTCAGAATCTCATCCGGATTCGTTGTCGCCGTCACCTTGGTAATGAGGGCCAGAATCCCGTATGGCGTAAGCCTGAGCACCAACGTTACAATCCGCATAACCACCGCATATACCGCATTAACCATACCTCGGAATGTTTCCGCCTGTTGTGGTTTTTTGCGATCCAGTCCAAGTACAGCTACACCGATGAACGCGGAGAAGATAACGACCGCCAGTGTGGATGTACGACGTTCTCCTGTCATATCTGCAAATGGATTCGAAGGAATGAATTCCAGCACTTGCTGCGGGATTGTCTGATCCTGCACGTCAACAAGCCGCTCCTCCATCTTCTGCCCCTGGGCGATCTCACGATCTCCACCTTCAATTTCAATGGAAGTCAGGTTAAAGCCAAGGCTTGTTACAATGCTGACCCCTGCGGCAATCGCTGTGGTGATCAACAGAATGGCAATAATGGAAACACTCATCTTGCCGAGATTTTGCTTGCCCTTCAGATTCATAATGGCTGAGATGATCGATACCATGATCAATGGAATCACGACCATTTGCAACAAACGAACATATCCTGAACCGACCAGATTGAACCAATCGACTGATTTTGTAACGACATCAGAACCTGATGTGTACACCAATTGAAGAATAACCCCATACACAACCCCCAGTCCCAGACCCGCAAATACGCGTTTTGTAAAGGAGACATGCTTTTTCTGCATCCAATAGAGGATACCAAGTAAAGCAAGCATAACCACTACATTCAATATGACTAGAAACGTATCCATTTCTTTAAATCCTCCTCAGACATGTGTGTAATCGGAATATATCCGATTCTCGCTTCTATTTTTATACTTCCAACAAGACATTTTACAATATACCATATAACAAACTATTCTGGTAGGTATTAATTGATATTATGTAATATGCATGTAACAGATTCATCTATTTCTGAAAAAAATACACCAAATCGTGAAAATTGTTCTATTCAACCTCCGGTTAATTTTGTAATATAGGTATATCCGCTTATTCCCAAGTTTTCTCAACGCATAATTTAGGTCTTTCTTCATTGGTAGATAGGTCTTATGATTACGGAAAAGCGACAATGTTAATGAACATGACGTGAAAGGATGATCATATGTTTCGTAATCGCACCGTTGCCGGTAAAATCAGAGGCACATTGTTCCTCGTTCTGCTGGTTGCTTCCCTGTTGTTCAGTATTAGTTTTTACGCCGTATCGATGAATATTATTCAAAGTTACGTGCTTCCGCAGTTTGACAAAGTCCTAAACACGTCTATTCAGGATATATACAAGAATACTTCGGCATCCAAAATCCTGCAGGTACAGAGTGGCGGAGCCGGTTCTGAAGGTGCTGCCATGACCGTGGAATCGTATCTGGCAGATAAAGCAAAAGAACACAATCTCGACGCCGCATACGTTGTTGCTATACAGGACGGTTCAGCCCAAGTTGTTGTGGCCAACTCTTCCTCAAGTATGAAAGCCCAAGACGAGATTAATGTAGAACCAGCCATGAATGCAGCTATCGAGAGCAAAGAGATGGTAATCAGCGAAGTCTATTCCGATTCCTTCGGTGTACATAAAGCAGCATTCATTCCAATTGCAGGAAGTAACATGATTATGGCTGTAAGCATGGATGCCCAATTTATTCAGGATAAGATTACCCAGATTTTCTGGCTATGTCTTGGGATTACAGCATTGGTCTTCGTGCTCGGCTGGCTTATCTCCACTAGTATGATCAAAAGAGTAACCAAACCGATCATCAAGCTTGTCCAACATAGTAAGCAAATATCTCAAGGTGACCTGACCGCTGAACTCCAGATCAAAGGCAAAGATGAAATTGCCCAACTTGCCGCAAGCTTCCAGACGATGACGCATAACCTGAAAGAAATGATCAGCCGTGCCTTGTCCACGTCCAATGAGGTTGTGTCAGGCTCCGATGACTTGCTTCAGCGGGTTGAATCAATGTCCGGTATGGTTCGAAACTCCAGCCGTTCCGCAGAAGATGCAGAAAAAGGAAGTATCAGCATTGCGTCAAGCGCATCCGAGAACGCCAGAGCTATGGAAGAAATTACACAGGGCATTATGCATATTGCCTCCTCTTCTGCCGAAGTATCCGAGCAGATTGGTGAAGCTGCCAACGAAGCCGTTAATGGTAACCGGCTGGCTCAGAATGCCGTTGAACAGATGGAACGTGTAGGCCAGACAGCAAGTGAATCGCTGCGCTATGTGGAAACCATGAATGAACGTTCGGTAGCCATCGGCACCATTGTTGCTTCCATTTTTGAAATCACCAAACAGATTAACATGCTGTCACTTAACGCCTCCATCGAAGCAGCACGTGCCGGAGAGCATGGCCGCGGATTCGCTGTCGTTGCCGGAGAAGTTCGCAAACTTGCCGAGCAATCCAAGACAGCCACAGAGGAAATCTCGGATTATCTGGGCACCATTCGTGAAGATGCTGAACGTTCCGTTGATGCCATGAACCGTGTTACCCAAGAGATTGGTTCAGGTACAACTGTTGTTCAACAAGCCGGCTCAGCCTTCAAGCAACTGAATGAATTGATCCAGAACGTCAACCTGACCATTCAGACCGTCTCTGCTTCGACACAACAAGTATCCGCTGGTGCAGAAGAAGTGAGTGCGTCCGTGGAAGAAACAGCACAGATTACGTCCAAATCCCGTGAGAGCATGTTACAGATTGCTTCAACAGCAGATCTCCAGCTCAGCGAGATGGATTCACATTCGAATACGGTTCGTCATCTGCATGAACAAGCTGTAGAGCTGCAATCTGCCATGAAGAAATTCAAAATAAACTAACAGGTAAACCATTAACCCATCATCACCGGGTTTAAACCTCATTTAATCATAGGATATACAATACCCCCATGCCGCTAACATTCCGTTTCTAGAAACCGGGTTGTTGGACATGGGGGTATTTTGTATAACAGATATTAATCATTGCCTGAGCTATGCTAATCATGTTCAATTACTGATATCACCTGATGTTTTCACGCTCATATCCGGTGCCTGAACACCCATAATCTCGTACATACGCTGCATATCCAATGCCGAACGCAATGATTCGGCTACCCGATCGAATTCCATCTCTTTACGTTCATGCGCACTGTATGTCTCCTGAAGCGGAGCTAGTCCTTTACCTTCACGCAAACCATTCAGCCATGAACGTCGGAATTGATCACTTTCAAACAACCCATGCAGATAAGTTCCCCATACCCTGCCATCTGTTGTGCCCCAGCCTTCATGGAATGCTTCACCACCTGGATGGGTGATCTCAAATAGTGCAGTTACCCGTTCAGGCTCGTGGCACTCCGTAACCCCCATATGAATCTCATATCCGTTAACAGGTAATGAAGCTTCAGCTACATCTTGCTCACTATACAAACGAACCGGATGATTAGGTTGCACCCGTCCGGAAGCTCTGACGGTCTGCTTGTTCTGAAGAAATGTTGTCGATAGCGGGAGCCAGCCAAGTCCCTTCGCTTCCTGGATCTGATTCGCCTCCACAGCAAACGGGTCCTTCAGATGACATCCCAGCATCTGATATCCGCCGCATATGCCTACGAGTTGAACATGCTCACGTTCAGTCTGGCTGGCAATCGCCTGCTCCAGCCCAGACTCACGCAGAAATGCCAGATCACCTATGGTATCCTTCGTACCGGGGAGAAGAATGGCATCCGGACTGCCCAATTCCTCTGGAGAGGTCACGTAACGCACATTCACATCCGGTTCACGGGAAAGTGCATCAAAGTCTGTAAAGTTGGAAATTCGCGGATATCGAATCACTGCCAGATCCAGCTCGGTTTTGCCGAATTTCCCATGACGCATGGAGTCCAGCACCACTGAATCTTCTGCTTCAATCTGAATATCTCTTATGTAAGGCAATACCCCTAATACTGGAATGCCTGTCCGTTCTTCGAGCCAGTCGAGTCCCGGCTGCAACAAGGACAGATCGCCGCGGAACTTGTTGATAATGAACCCTTTGACACGAGCCACTTCATGCGGTTCCAGCAGCTCCAGCGTACCTACAATGGATGCAAACACCCCGCCGCGATCAATGTCGGAGATCAGAATCACCGGCGCATCGGCCCAACCTGCCAGATTCATGTTGACGATATCCCGATCCTTCAGATTGATCTCGGCAGGACTGCCCGCTCCTTCCATCAGGACAATATCATAGGTATCCCGCAACCGGTTCAACGCATCCATAACTGTCTGCTTTGCTTCTGGCAGGAAATGCTGACGGTAGTCCGAAGCACTCATCTGGGCAAAAGGTACCCCATGCACCACGATCTGCGAATGCATGTCCCGCACCGGCTTGATCAAGATGGGGTTCATGTCGGTAGTCGCCTCAATACCGCAGGCTTCGGCCTGTGCCCCCTGGGCCCGACCAATCTCCTTGCCGTCTTCCGTCACATAGGAATTCAGTGCCATATTCTGTGACTTGAACGGAGCAGGCCTGAAGCCATCCTGTTTAAAAATTCGGCACAATGCCGTCGTAATCACACTTTTCCCTACATCGGAAGCCGTTCCTTGCAGCATAAGTACAGCCGCTGGTTGTGATGACCTATCTTCCACACGCTCTCCCCCTGTCTCCGTGTTATATCCAGAACACTTTGCTCCCTACCTCATGCGTAACGCTTTCCATACTGCTTCATACTTCTTCAAAAATTTAAAGCCAGAACAATCCTTGAAGCACGCTCAGCACGGTCAACAAAGCCGCCTCCAGCAACTCATTCATGGCACCATACGTGTCCCCGGTTAGACCGCCCAGCCGTTCACTGATCCGGACAGCCACGAATCGGCCGATATAATAACACGCCACAGGCAGTATAATAACCGCCGACATCGGGTATAGCCACCATGGCAGGGTTCCCAGACCACTCACCATCGCATCTGCAATCCCCATATCCGGCTTGAAAAGCCACACCGCGGCAAACGTAACTGCCCCTGCGATCAAGGTAAGCCCCACGGCTGAGCTGCGTGCTCGCTGGACTTCCTTCCGCTCACCGAGACCTTTGAACAATACGGCAAGTCCATCATCTCCACGCGCATTCGGCCAGGCCGACATGGCATACACCATGAACCAGCGACTCCAGATCATGGGCAGGATCAGCAGCGCACCGTACGTCCAGTTGCCCCGGGCAATAAAATCGGCGATCAGCGCAGCCTTCATCATGAGCAGCAACACACAGGCAATGACTCCCATGGCGCCCACTCGGCTGTCTTTCATAATCTCCAACATCCGTTCACGGGTACGATAACTGAGCAAGCCATCTGCCGTATCCATCCATCCGTCAAGATGGAGCCCTCCGGTGAGCCATACCCATATCGTCAGGGTCAGGACGGCAGCCGGAAAGGCAGGAAGCACTGCACCGCTTAAGGCTCCCAAGAGCCAGACACACAGACCGATTGCAGCACCGACCAGCGGATAAAAGACAACACTTTCCCGCAGCAGCGGCGGGACAAAATCGATTTGCATTTTGACAGGAAAACGGGACAAGAATTGAAAAGCGGCTACCGCCGCATGTTTGCGCTGAGGAGCAGGCGTGCCATCCGTCATAAGCGATACTCCTTGCTTTTCAGTTCAGTCGCAATGCCTACGGTCACCAGAAACACTTCACCGCATATCGCCGCAATGCGCTGATTCAGTACACCGGCCAAATCCCGATATTTCCTGCCAAGGGCATACTCCGGTACGATTCCGTCCCCCACTTCATTTGTAACCAGAACCAATAAACCGGGATAGGCTCGGATCGCTTCAACCAGCGCGTCCAAATGTCCCTGTAACACCTGCTTCTCGTCATGCTCATGTGCTAACAAAACATTCGTCAGCCACAACGTCAGGCAATCCACCAGAATGGTGGGTGCAGAAGTACCTGTATGCCCTTCACCCATGCGGCTTATCAAAGCAGGCAGATGTATCGGCTCTTCCATCGTATGCCACAGATATCCCGATGCCTCGCGCTGATGCTGATGCATGGCGATACGCTCACGCATCTCGTCATCGTACGCCTGAGCTGTCGCCACATACCAGGCCTCCGAGGAACGCTGCATGCAGAGACGTTCAGCAAAGGAGCTTTTGCCACTGCGTGCGCCGCCCGTCACCAGTACACTCATCGGGAACTCTCTCCTTGCAGGGATGAATCAACCGACGCAGCGGAATCTGGAGCGTGGCTTGTCCCATCCGTGACACCCGCGCTTGCAAAGGTCGCCATTTCGTTCAGAATAAGGCATGCTGCGTCAATCAGATGAAGGCTAAGCACGCCACCTGTGCCTTCACCCAGGCGCATGTCCAGATCCAGCATCGATTTCAGGTCCAGTTCACGCAGCAGCGCTCCATGTCCATTTTCATGTGAAGTATGAGAAGCGATCATATAGGCTGTACTTAGAGGTGCAAGTTGTCTTGCAACCAGCGCTGCCGCGGTAGAGATGAACCCGTCTACAACGACCGGGCAACGATGAGCAGCAGCTGCGAGGATAACCCCAGTGAGGCCAGCAATCTCCAGTCCCCCCACCTTGCACAGAACATCCAGTGCATCTTCCGGGTTCGGAGCGTTTACGCTAAGCGCCCGGCTGACTACAGCAGCCTTGCGCTGCAAGCCTGCATCATCAATGCCGGTTCCTCTTCCTACGGCCGCAGCTGGTGCAACTCCGGTTAACGCGCTCATTACCGCAGCACTTGCGGTGGTGTTGCCGATTCCCATCTCCCCGGTGACAAATAGCTGTGTTCCCTTCCCCACCTCTGCCGATACAACTTCGGCTCCTGCAAGGATAGCCCGAACGGCCTCATCCCGGGTCATCGCTGCGCTTCGGGCCATGTTGGCCGTGCCTTTGCGAATTTTACGGGAAAGCAGGTCCGGATGTTCAAGATCGGCATTCACACCGATATCCACACAGATCACATCAGCACCTGCGTGACGTGCAAGCACATTCACGGCTGCACCTCCAGCCAGGAAATTCAGGACCATCTGCGGGGTCACTTCAGCGGGAAAAGCACTGATGCCTTCTTCCACTACGCCGTGATCTGCCGCCATGACAATGACCGCCCTGTGATCAAAACGCGGACGTGCATTGCCCGTCATACCTGCCAGGCGGATCACCAGCTCTTCCAATTTGCCCAGACTCCCGGGCGGCTTCGTTAACGAATCCACGTGCGCAGAAGTTTCTGCCGCCACTTCCTGGTCAGGAGCGGTAATCTTTTTCGTTAATTGCTCCAACACCTGTTCATTATTCATACAACCAGCACTTCCTTCATCAAAATATGGGTTGCCCCGCCTTCCTTTAATCAATGTCCCGTCGCAGCAACAGTTGAGGTATGGCATGGTCGGGGTGAGAGACAATCGCGGGTTTGACGCGAAAGATATCCTGGATATTCTCCTCATTGATCAACGTATGAGGCGTGCCCTTTCCAACCGCCATGCCCTCACGCAGCGCCAGAATGTGATCGCAAAATAATGCGGCCAGATTCAGATCATGCAGTACAGCCACAATCGTAATGTTCGTTCTCTGTCGCCAGGCCGATAACAATTCCATGAATTGCAATTGATATTTAATATCGAGAAACGTGGTCGGCTCGTCCAGCAGCAACAACCGTGGCTCCTGAGCCATAACTTTGGCTAGTGCGACCCGCTGCCGTTGCCCGCCGCTGAGTGCATCCAGCGGTCTGTCCGCCAGCTCTGTCAATCCCAGGTCTTCAAGCACCCTGTCTACCACAAGTGCCCCGTCACCCGTTTCCCGCCCCAGCCAGTTCTGGTATGGATATCGTCCCATCTCCACTACGTCTCGTACGGGATAGGAGATGGCTGGCAAGCCGTCCTGCTGCAGTACAGCGATCATGCGCGACAGGTCCTTACGGCTATATGAGCCGATCTCTCGACCATCGATATGGATCTGACCTTCGCTTAACTGTTCCGTTCCGGCAATAAGCTGGATCAGAGTGGACTTGCCGCTGCCGTTTGGACCGACAACTCCCCACCAGTCACCCTCGCCAACATGCCAGTCTACACTACGCAATGCCTGGTGATTACCATATGACTTTCCTGCTCCCTTAATCGAAATAAGGGAAGACGAGTTAGAGTTGGGACTGGAGTTGGGACCTGTACTGGAAGCCGCAACCTTGCCCCGAAGAAGTCGATTCGTCCTGCGCTCCTTCTCTTCACTCATGGCATCATCCCCCTCTGCAACTTTTTGTTCCGGTGCAGCAGGTAAGCAAAGAACGGTGCACCAACAAAGGCGGTGACCACCCCGAGCGGAATTTCAGTTGGAGCCAGCAACGACCTTGCGATGGTATCGGCCCACACCATGAAGATCGCTCCACCAATGGCTGATAAAGGTACCAGCAGTCGGTAATCCGGCCCCACCAGCAGCCGCAACATATGCGGGATCACCAATCCAACGAATCCGATGACACCTGATACCGAGACAGCCCCAGCGGTCAGCAGTGTACCGACAGCCAGCACGGACAACTTAAGCCGGTCCACTCCGATCCCGATATGTGCCGCTTGACGTTCTCCCAGTGCAAGCACATTCAACGAGCGCGCGCGGCTCCAGAGAAAGATTAATCCCAGCAGAAAATATGGGAAAAGGATGGCCGTATACGACCACCCGCGTAATGCCAGACTTCCCATCGTCCAGTATATAATTTCATTAATCGTCTGTTTCGACATGGTCGACAGGAAGGAAACAACTGCGCCCAGGAAACTTTGCATGACCACACCAGCCAGAATAAGGCTGTGTGTTGGTATTTTACGCCCTTCACGAGCCAGTGCCATCACAAACCATAACGTGATTACACCCGTCAAAAATGCAATCAAAGGTAACGTCCAGATTCCAATCAATGCATACTGCAATCCGAAGAAAATCAGGAAAGCAGCCCCCACCGACGCACCGGATGATACACCGAGTGTAAACGGATCGGCCAGCGGATTACGCAGTACACCCTGGAAGCCCGCACCCGCAATAGCCAGTGAAGCACCCACGAGCACAGCAAGCAGTACGCGCGGAAAACGGACTTTCCAGATAATCTGTTCGGCCGCCTTATTCCAATCCGGTGTAATCCAGTCGCCCACCCAGGGAATTTTGTGAATCAGGATGCCTGCAATATCCCGAATCGGCAAAGCTACTGAACCAATGCCCGTGCAGATGAGCACGGTGAGCACCAGCAGCACCATGCCCGTCGTTCCGAACAGGATCAGCTTTTTACTCATTGGAACAAGTCAGGGTAGATCGCTTTGGCTACTTCTTTCAACCCTTGAGTTACCCGTGGACCCGGACGGCTCAGCAGGTTGGCATCCAGGCCAATAACCGCGTCATTTTTCACAGCCGTAATTTGATCCCAGCCGCTGCGCGCCTTGATGATCTGATCCAGTGTTTTGGAGTTCTCGTCAATCACATCGTTGGCGTACAGGATCACATCAGGGTTGGAGGCAATGACATTTTCCTCATTAATTTCGTACCAACCCTCTTTGTCCGAAGCAATATTGGTACCGCCGGCTACCGTAATGAGTTCATCCATAAATTCACCTTTACCTACAGTCCAGCCTGGGGAGAATTCAACGTATACGTTTTTCTTCTCTTCCGGTTTAACGGCCTTCACCGCTTCGGTTACATCCGTCACGTCCTGTTTCATCTGAGTGATGATTTCTTGTGCTTTTTCCTGATGATCGGTAATTTTACCGAAGGTTTCGATATTGTTCATTACATCGTCAATGGATTTAGGATCCGTTTTGAAAATGGTAATACCCAGTTCGCGCAACTTCTTCACCGCATCCTCGCTCATCGAGATACCTGTGAAGACAATGTCGGCCTCTGCGGCAATGATCGACTCTTCATTGGGCTTGGTGATCCCGCCCATTTTAGCTTTCGTTGTTGCTGCTTCCGGATAATCGTCATAGTCGGATACTCCAACGATTTGATCGTCCAATCCAAGAGCAAACAGGGATTCCGTCTCAGCCGGAGACACGGATACGATTTTGACCGGTGCCTTTTCAAAGGTAAACGATTCACCCGTTGCATCCGTAACGGTCAGTGGATATTGTGTTTTGAGGTCCGTCTGCGCCTGACCTTGGGACTGCTCCTGTGCTGGTTGCTGTGAAGAACCTGTGTCCTCATTCGTTGTTGCATTGCCACATCCGGCCAAAGCCAGTGCGAGTGCCGCTGCACTAAGCAGGGACGCTACGCTTTTCCAATTTTTGAAATTCATTCTGTTATTCTCCCCTTCTCTATCTGTACTATTTTCTTGCATTGTGCCAAACTTTTACTTCCCATGCCTTGGTGTTCCTTTACAAGTTAAACCCATCAATTTTACACAAATCCACTCCGATTGCAGTACCATCTTCCGATCGCTGTTATCCCCAGATTTTTTTGATTCCTTTTTCGAAAGGGAAAATCCGGGGATAAAGGCGAACACTCCGTTTCTTCAGATCGGTTCTGCATTCTTCGTTAACGTGTAAAAGTTCGGTTTTCCTTACATGAACAATAAAAAATCCCCAATCCTTACGTCCAGGATCAGGGATGACGTCTCGCATATGGCGATCTGTACATGTTCAACCAAGGGTTGTCCATGCGCATAGAATAGCCCGAAACGCTGTCCTTTCCTCGAAGGAACACCGGTTTGTACGTCCAGGGCAGGTAACCTGACTTACAGGAATCATCCTGTTTTACAGTGGCGGGACCGTGCCGGATTTGCACCGGCTTCCCCATTTCACCCTTGTGTGTTTCACAACTCGTACTAATCTGCCATGAAAAACAGCCTTCACACGCGGGACCCTTGGTCGCTGATATGGTAAATCATTGCGGTGTAATTTTTGCATGTTACGTACTCGTTCAGGCTTCATCGCCTGCAAGCTATCTGTATCCATGCTGACGTCACACTTCTGTTGTGATTATAGGGTATATTGTACATCCTTACAACCCGATCGGTGGAAAAGTCACTCTGCTGCCAGTCCATTGATTCCCCTGTCGATCAAGCTGAACCTGAATCGCCTGTCCCGGTACGATATGCGTATCCCAGAATTCAAGCCCGGCAATCAGACGGGACAAGGCATAGCGAATGACACCGCCATGCGTAACCACAACTATGGTTGGCACTTGTCCCTCATCAACATGAATTGCAGGCCGCCCCTCCAATAACATCTCTTGGAGAAATGAATCCAACCGTCCGGTAAAATTCTGCCACGATTCACCCCCGGGCGGAGTGACCTCCTGCGGCGCATCAATCCAGTTTCGGTACACAGGGTTATCCTTGAGCTGATCATACGTCAGACCTTCCCACTGTCCAAAATCATTCTCGCGCAGGCGCGAGTCGAACTTCACCTGCCCGATGGCATCAGGAAGAATCTGTTCCAACGTCTGCCGGCAGCGCAGCAGATCACTGCAATATACCTCGTGCCACGAAACAACGCTCAATTGTTCATGAAGATTAGCCAGTTCTTCTTTGGCATCTGGCAGCAGACCAATGTCGGTATGCCCCAGGTATCTTTTTTCCACATTCCACAGCGTTGTCCCGTGACGGACCCACAGAATGTTTCGTTTCACTGAGCCGGGTTGGTCCGTATGTACATCCTTGTCTGCATTCCCTGTATTCCCTTCATTTACGGCCATAATAGCGTCCCTCCTGCCAGCCACACACCCAGCGTTATGAACACACACAGTACCACAAAAGCCCCTGCGGACCAGAACATCAGGCGTGATGTTCGCACAATATCCTCGGCTTCCATTGGCCGTGTGGCCTCACCCATGTAGGCACGAAACGAAGCAACTCCGTGATACACGTTATGTCCGCCAAGCCGGATGCCCAATGCTCCAGCCACCGCTGATTCGGGAAAACCGCTATTCGGGCTTGGATGCAGTCTCGCATCCCGTGCGACCATGCGTGCTGCTCCTCTGGCATTCATCTTCATGAACCAGGCACCCACAATTAACAGAATCGCGGTCAACCGGGCAGGTATCCAGTTCGCCACATCATCCAGACGGGCCGAGGCCCATCCAAGATGCAGATACTTGTCATTTTTATATCCGACCATGGAATCCAGCGTGTTGACTGCACGATAAGTCATGGCTAGCGGAGCGCCTCCAATGAGCGCATAGAATAACGGTGATACAATGGCATCCACGATATTTTCGGCAACCGTCTCTACCGTTCCCCGCACAACCTCCGGTTCATCCAGATGCGCCGTATCACGTCCTACAATCATGCCCAGTGAACGTCTGGCCGCCGGCCAATCCTGCTGCTTCAGATGACGATACACTTCCATACCTGCATCCTTCAGCCCTTTTGAAGCAATGGTCGTTGCAATGAGCACCACTTCAGCTGCCGCTGCAATGACAGGATGAATCAGCCCAAGCACATATACGAGTCCCCACGTGATGGCAAAAGAACCCCCCGCAATCACAATCGGAAACAACAGCCCTGCTCTCTTCAGCCCCGAATCTGTGTTCACACGCGAACGAATGACACGCTCCAACGCCGAGATGCCTTTTCCCATGCCAATTACCGGGTGGGGAATCCAGCGTGGATCTCCGATACATCGGTCCAGCAGGTATGCTAGTATAATAATCCAGGCTCCCGCCATGCCTGTCCAGAACGACCAGGTCCATAGATGCTCCACCTCAAAAGTCATTTGTGCCTGATCCTCTCTTTCCATAACAGTCCGGCCCGAAGGCTCTCCGTCACCGTGTCGTATACCAATCTGCCAATCGCCTCCCCTGCCGTAGTCGCTGTCCCGGCATAAGTAATCATCGGCCGAGGTTTTTCAACCTCCTGGCTTACCGCAATCACAATGGCATCAGTTGTGGTGCCAGTGGCGGGCAAGCCGTTCTCCGAATCCGGAATACCCGCATCCGCCAGCGCGGCCGCTTTGGCTTCCACCGCTGTCTGTATTGCATTCACCATCGCCCCGGTGGTCATGCATCCATTCAACCAGAGCATGATGTTGATTGTACCCGGGACATAAGGAGGAATCGTTAGATTCCGTGCTGAAGGGGCAGAAAACTCCATGTCGGAAGGCATGATCTTATTTCCTGCTGTATCAAATACCGTTCTCTCCGAACCCGCGCGTGCTGCATTCGATATACCCGCAGTGGTGCAGCACAGAAGACCAAATTCATCACTTGTATATTCCTGAATGGAGGTATGCTCCAGCCTTACGGCTGTCAATAATCCTGCACACAGATCCCGCGGCTCATGCCATTCGTTCAGTCCTTGTTCGATATCACGAGGCGGATCATCACAGCGGTAATGCCTGTCCACATAGATATTAAATATGCGATCCAGTTCAAGCATCCCGCCGCCGTAAACCGCACTCGACAACGCTTGGGCAGCCCTTGGGCTCTGCGCTTTAATATGTCGTTCATGTGCAGATATGTTCAGTCCCGGCCAGGAAGAGGCCACATATTCATTCTCGCCTGTTTCTCCATTCGCAAAGTAGCTATAAAACGGGAGTGTCACTTCCGCATCCCTCCCTGTTCCTGTTCCGAATCTTTCGCCTTCTCCTGCTGACTTGATTCATGAATCGAAGACTGATCGACATTCTGATATCCCTTGGTTTCCAGCGCGCTGCCCAGCACTTCGAGTAATGTGGCATTGGCGTCTGCATCCTTGACCGCGAAACGTACATACCCTTCGTCAAGCCCCGGATACATGGCACAGCTGCGAATCAGGATACCCCTCTGGCCCAGCTCCTCCTGTATTGATGCTGCTGTCCAAGGGACTGGCACACGTGCCAAAATAAAGTTCGCCTCTCCCGGTGTCACCGCACATCCATGCGCCTGCAGTCCTGCGATGAGATGCTCCCGTTCCCGCGTGATCTGTGCAATGGTCTCCTGTTCGTACTGTTCTCCACTGCGCAGACAAGCTTCACCTGCCATGAGTGCCAGACCGTTGACACTCCACGTCACCTGCTTATTCGTCATCGCCTGGATGTATTCCGCACGGCCCAAAGCATATCCAAGTCGCAAGCCCGGAATGGCATAAAACTTCGTCATCGACCGAATGATGATCACATTGGGATAGTCATTCAGATGTGCTGCCAGGGACTGGCGCCGGGCTACCGGAATAAAATCGATAAATGCCTCGTCAATGACGAGTACAGTTCCTGTTCTTTCCGCTTTGCGGGCAAGCCTTTGCAATACCTCAAGCGGATATTGTACACCGTTCGGATTGTTCGGCTGACCGAGGAAGAGCAAGTCTACCTCTTCCATGAGTTGCTCGATGTCCTCCGGTTCCGCCCGCCACGCCAGCTCTTCTCTGCCTTCTGTATGCACAACCTCGGCACCGAATTGTCGTGCCAACGCACGGTACTCCGAGAATCCCGGTTCCACCGTACCAACCTTGCGCGGGGCAAGCCCCAGCAAAATGAGTGCCATACTTTCGGCTGCACCGTTGCCCACGGAAATCTGCTCCTGCATCACACCAAGACGCTCGCTCAACAGTGCCTTGAATCCCCGATGCGCCGGATCAGGATACCGAATCACCGACTGCAATCCTTGCTGTACAGCCTCCAGCACCCCTATGGGCGGACCGAGTGGATTAATGTTGGCGCTGAAATCCAGAAAATCAGCGGCTTCCCTTCCAAATCGCGACGCAGCCGTCTCCACGTCCCCGCCATGTCCGAACACTTCGATATAACCGGTCATTCTTCCGTCATCCTTTCTGTATGTCCTTTTTATTATGGATGGCACGGGAGGTGTGGGTCAATCCTGTTTTCTTTGTGTCCCAACCATAATTCGTTTACAATAGAAGAGGAATTTCGGTTCCTTTTGATATACAAGGTTCACTACATAAGGGACTAGCAATCCCTCACATACATTAATGGAGGAATGACCATGCTGTTTGTAGACAACCAGGGCATTACAGATCCTTCTGTAAACCTTGCGATTGAGGAGTACATTCTGAAACATCTGCCGATGGAGGATGACAGCTATCTGCTGTTCTACATCAACCGTCCGTCGATCATCATCGGAAAGCATCAAAATACGATTGAAGAAATTAATATCGAGTACGTTCAGGATAACGGTGTGCAGGTGGTTCGTCGTCTTTCGGGAGGCGGAGCGGTATATCACGATCTGGGCAACCTGAATTTCAGTTTTATTACAGCCGATGACGGTCAGTCCTTCCACAATTTCCGCAAGTTTACCCAGCCTGTAGTTGAAGCTTTGCAAGAGCTTGGTGTAAATGCCGAGTTGACCGGGCGTAATGATCTGCAAGTGGGCGAAAAGAAAATCTCGGGTAATGCCCAGTTTTCCACACGTGGGCGTATGTTCAGTCATGGTACATTGATGTTTGATCTGAATCTGGAGCATGTTCAGGCTTCCCTGAACGTCAATCCCGAGAAATTCAAATCCAAGAGCACCAAATCCGTGCGCAGCCGCGTCGCCAACATACGGGATCTGATTGACACCAACCTGACGATTGAGCAGTTCCGTGATGAGCTTTTGCGTCACATTTTCAGAATGGAGCCACAAGACGTCCCTCAATACAAGCTGACTGACAAAGACTGGGACAAAATCAAGGAAATCTCCGCTGAGCGTTATAACAACTGGGACTGGAACTATGGCTTGTCTCCGGAAAGCAATGTGAAGCACACTCGCAAATTCCCTGTCGGCATCATCGATCTGCGCATGAACATCAAGGATGGACGCATCGAAGATATCAAAATCTTCGGCGACTTCTTCGGTGTAGGCGATGTAGCGGATATCGAAAATATGCTGCGCGGCAAGCGGTATGAAGAAACCGAGGTGCGTACTGCACTTGAGGGGCTGGATGTAAAACATTACTTCGGCAACCTTGAGCTGGAAGACTTTATTGGCCTTGTTTTCCTGGAAGAGTAGGTATATAAGTTCAACCCAAGAATGTTTACACCTGCCACTCCGATGACAGAATAACCTTCCGATCGCTGTTATCCCCAGATTTTTTTGATTCCCTTATTCGAAAGGGAAAATACGATGATAAAGGCGAACGCTCTGCTTCTTCAGGTTTTTTCTGTCCTCTCCGTTCTCGTGTAAAACGTTCATATTGAACTGATATAGACAAAGTTGGGTATAGATACAGAAAAAAAGGAGAGAAACACACAGATGACCTACAAATTAATCGCAATCGACATTGATGACACCCTGATCAACGACAACAAGGAAGTTACCCCTGCTACACAGACTGCACTGGAACAAGCGGTTGCCCATGGTGTAACTGTAACGCTGGCGACTGGACGTGCTTATGCTTCCGCACAAGCGCTTGCTCGTCAAACCGGACTTAACGTGCCAATCATTACGTATCAAGGCGCTTTGGTGAAAAACCTGCTGGACGAAAAAGTACTTTATGAGCGTTACGTTCCACAGGAAGCTTCCCGCAAATTGTATGATTACTGCCTGGAGAATAATCTCCACCTTCAAACATACATTGATGACAAGCTGTATGCCCGTGAGGAAAACGACAAGCTGCGTGATTATGCCAAATTAAACGGCACCCAATATTATATCGAATCTGATTTCATCAAAGTCATCGAACAAAAAACACCGAAACTGCTTATTATCGATGAGCCAGACTACTTGGATAAGGTTGCCGTTGACTTGCGTGAATTGCTCGGACCTCAAGTGCATATCACCAAGTCCAAACCTTACTTCCTCGAGATTATGCACAATGAAGGAACTAAAGGCCACGCCCTTACTTTCCTGGCAGACCACTTTGGTCACCAACTAAGCGAGTGCATTGCTATCGGCGACTCCTGGAATGACCATGAGATGCTTGAAGTTGCTGGTCTTGGTGTAGCGATGGGGAATGCCATCCCTGCGTTGAAAGAGCTGGCAGACTACATTACGGCAAGTAATAACGAAGACGGCGTAAAAGAGGTTATCGAGAAGTTTGTATTGAACGCAGAGTAAGAATCTCAGAAAAGCGCATTTTGCATAATGTGTCTGGTCCGAAAACAAAACAAACAGCCCTCCACAGCGATAACTCGCTTGTGCAGGGCTGTTTTAATGGTCAGAAATAACTTGCACTTTATAGATGTTGCAGTCACTCTTGCTTAGTGTTTTCCATACCTGTACTTCTCTTCGAATTCATGATCTCGTTCCCTGATCTCCTGCATCATCGTACTCTTCGGAAGTTCAGAAACGAAAACAGTCAGTAACAGTAAAGCCCCCACCAGAAATAACAGGATGGCCAGTATAAATCCAACCCAGCCATGTGTTTCAGACATAGCTGCAAAATACTGCCCCCACGTATCGGACCAAACCATCACGCTTGGGATGTGTATAACGGTCGCAATATGAATCGCACTATACAATATGATACCTGCAAATAACAATATAGCTCCAAGTTTTTGTCTTTTACCCATAATTCTTTCCTCATTCCTTCATGCCTGAACAAAATTACATGAAACCTATTTTACCACATTTTTGGAATTTGGAACCAACAAATTTGTACGTCCACCACGTTTTAACCAACCCATCACCTTCTCATTCATTGCCAGCAGACCTGAGACGACCAGGGCCACACCGATCCACGTAATCCAGCTGACATGTTCACCATAGACTACAGCGCCAAGCCCTACGGCAATGGGCGGGGAGATATACAGCCAGGTTGCCGGGAACAACGGATTCGTGCGAGACATGATCCAGTAGAACAGACTATGCCCAACCATCGAGCCAATTACAGTCAAATATATCACGGAAGATACAGCAGGAACCCAATCCAAAGCGGACATGTTCCAGGATTCCGTCACCGCTGAGAGCAAGCTTAACAACAGTCCCCCATACATCATCTGTACTGCGTTGATCGCGACAGGGTTCGCTTCTTTGAACTGATTAATAACCTTTTTGGAGTACAATGCACCTGCTGAATAACAGACTTCCCCCACCAGTACGGCAATACAGCCCCACATGAACAGGGAACCCGCACCAAGCGATACACCAGGCAGCACAACCAGAACCACACCGGTGAAACCGATCAGGCAGCCTGTAATCATGCGCGCAGATGTTTTTTGCCGTAACAGCGCCGTCTGCATCAACATAATCATAAGCGGCCCTGTCGCTGACAGAATGGCACCAACCCCCGAGCTCACATGCTGTTCAGCCCAATATAATGTGGCAAAGGTGCCGAAGGTCAGACCTGCTCCCGTCAGCAACATCTCCTTGCGGAACAGGAGGGACCAACTCACTTTGCCCTTCATCCACATCCATGCAAACATTAGCGCTCCCGCGATTACAAATCGCAGTCCGGCAGACAGAAAAGGCGGCATGCCTGCCTCCACTCCAATTTTAATAGCCAAAAACGTTGTACCGAAAATAAGACACATGACCGTAAATGCAATCCCCACCATGATAACCACTCCTTTATCTGTTCTTCATCATATCTCATGGTCTATAGAACAGAATGAATAAAACAGAACAGTTGTCGCCTATTAGCTGTTACAATAGAGTTCAAAAGGAGTGTGAGCCGGATGGGCAAAACCTTGATGATGACAGATAACAGCCTGAAATTATATGAGCAAGTCATCCATTATCTCGTTGTGCGTATAGAAGCGGGAGAGTGGGCCGAACATGAAAAACTGCCATCTGTACGAAGCCTGTCCGAGCTACTCGGCGTACATCGTCTGACCGTTTTCAAAGCCTATCAGGAGTTAAAGGAACGTGGGAATGTCTATGTGAAGGACAAGTCCGGCTATTATGTCAGTCCAGCAACTCCATTCTCAGTAACAGATCAGGCGGATGACCCCGCCGTGTCTGCCTGGTTGCATTGGGACTCCCTCGCACATGTACAATCGCTTGAAGCCGAATTCCAGTTTTCCAAATCATTGATTGATCCCGCCCTGCTTCCCAATCGATATTGGGGGGAACTGATGCGCGATCTGCTGGATCAATATCCACGTCTGCTCGGAACGTACTCCACGATTCAGGGAGATCTGGAATTACGCAGTGCCCTGGCAAGCCATCTGACAACCAAGGAACGCTTCTACCTCTCCGCAGACGAGGTGTTAATTACATCGGGTGCCCAGCAAGCGATCGATGTCATCTCGCGGACGTTGGTCAAACCCGGGGATCGGGTCTTGATGGAACGGCCTACATATGGACCGGCAATGGAGATTTTCCGCAAACAAGGTGCCCGGCTCGTCTTCACGGACATTCATCCTGGGGGTTATGATCTGGAGCAGATCGAACATCTGATGAAGAGTGAGAAGCCACGCCTCTTTTACATGACACCGACCTTTCAGAATCCAACTGGCATGAATGTTCCAGTAGAACAACGCAAGCAGTTACCCGAACTTGCAGAACAGTATGGATGTTTCCTGCTTGAAGACGACAGCACCTATGATATCTATTTTAAGGAGAAACCTCCGGCACCCATTTTCACCTACGACACCACTGGGCACACCCTGTACATTCGCAGTTATAGCAAGTATGTTGCACCCGGGCTGCGGATTGCAGCCATCCTATGCCGTCAGCGTTTCATGCCAGGATTACAGGCAGTAAAATCACTGACAGATAACGGATCACCTCTCCTGAACCAGAAGCTTTTTCTCCGTTATTTTCAGTCAGAACGTATGCATCAGCATCTGTCCAAGCTACGGACCGCCATCCAGCTTCGAATGGAAGTGATGGAACAGTGTCTGCTGGAAACAGACTGGACGTGGACCCGCCCCGAGGGCGGACTTAACTTTTGGGTGGAGCTTCCGAGGGGTGTGGATACCGGAAGACTGCTTCACCGATGCATGGAACAATCCGTTGCTTTTGTACCCGGAACCGTATTCGATTCTTCGGATAATTCAGCCAGTCGCAAACTGCGTCTGTCCTTCTCTTATGCGCATGAGCAGCAGATTCGGGAAGGCATGGGCAGACTCATTACGCTGGCCAAAGAAATGTAAGGTTGGTTAGCAATCGAAAAAGCCCGAAAGGTCACATGACCTTCCGGGCTAT
The DNA here is from genome assembly GCF_051967555.1 of Paenibacillus sp. SAF-068. NCBI lineage: Bacteria > Bacillati > Bacillota > Bacilli > Caryophanales > Paenibacillaceae > Paenibacillus > Paenibacillus sp. SAF-068. The sequence goes on along the minus strand of NZ_JBQCJX010000001.1, from coordinate 622,173 downwards.
TGTTATGAATTGGATATGACTTTATCCACCAATCCATATTCGACTGCTTCAGCAGCGGTCAGGAAATAGTCTCGATCCGAGTCCTTCTCAATCCGCTCAATCGACTGTCCTGTATGGTTGGCGAGCAGTTGGTTAAGGCGATGGCGATGCTCAATGATGCGGTTAGCATGAATCAACATATCCGCTGCCTGACCCCGAGTACCACCGAGCGGTTGATGGATCATGATCTCACTGTTCGGCAGTGCCATGCGTTTCCCTTTGGCACCACCCACCAGCAATATTGCACCAAAGCTTGCTGCCATACCCGTACAGATCGTCGAAACATCCGGTTTCACGAACTGCATGGTATCATAGATGGAGAAACCTGCTGTCACCGATCCGCCGGGACAATTGATGTACATCTGAATATCCTTCTCCGGGTCCTCTGCAGTCAAAAATAATAACTGGGCCACAATGGCATTCGCCATCTGATCCTCAATCTCCCCGGATACCATAATGATCCGGTCTTTAAGCAAACGTGAATAAATATCATAACTCCGCTCACCGCGAGCGGTCTGTTCCACTACATAGGGTACTACATTCATGTGTGTCGCCTCCTTGGTTTAGGCAACCATGTTGACCGTGTACCCACCTCCATACGACATCGCATTCGTTCCGGAAGCGGCGTACCCGTACATCACTGGCTGCATGGATGAAGACGGCAGAGTCTGCTGCAAAATGCTACCCGCCACAGCCATCGGATCATCCGTCCGATTCAGGCATAGATCAATGATGCGAGCGGTATCTCCCGTGCGGAATGCCAGCAGATAACTGCGCAATTCCTCCCGATGATTTTCCACTGCGCCTTCCTCATACTGTGATTCTGTGTCCGATTGTTCCAACCCGTGCCTCACTTCAGCTATGGAAGAGCGGGCTCGACTTAACGCTGCTTTCACAGCGCCTTCTGTCGTATCCAACATTTCTGCAGTCTCTGCCGCCTTGTAACCCATTAATTCACGTAATACATATATCACTCGCTGCCACGGTGGTAGCTTATCTATTAGGAGTTGAACGGCAGACTCCAATTCCTCGAATCGGCTTTCTTCCTCCATTTCGTGCAGGAGCGGCTTCAAGCTATCCAGTTTACAGACCAATCTCTCACGCTGACGTAAGATATCAATCCAGCTGTTGCGTGCAATACGGATCAGATAAGCTTCCCAATTCATGTCTTTATTCATCCCGGAAGATCCAACCTCACTCGACGACAATACTTTGAGACAGGTCTCCTGAACCAGATCCTCCGTCTCTTGAACTGATTTCGTCAGCGATAAACAATACGCATACAACGAACCCATCAGATCGGGTAATCGCGTATGAATGCTTTGGTTCAATTGGTTTGTTCCAGCGGTACCACCGGATTCAATATGGGATTTATCTGGTTTACCATCATCATGTGGTCTGTTGATCCTGCAATCCACGGACTTCACAAAGGCCATCTTGGGGGCCCCCCTTTGCTGGTTCCTGATTGATTTTGACTTACACTATGTAAACGAAGAACCTCCTCCAAAGGATACGCTCTTCTCCATTTATTTTTATTACAATGCCTCAAGTCGAGTTACGCATTCGTTTCAAACTATAAGGTTCCAAGCGGCACCTTCATCCCGGTAAGGGCAATCGTAATGCCTTGATCCAGATTATAATTCTGCCTTACATCAACATCATGAGACATATGTGTAAAATAGGTATGACCCGGTTTCAGTTCCCGCAGCAGCTCCTGCGCCTCGCGCATATCATACACGGAACGTGTTGAGAATTCCGCAAGTTCATGCACAAAGCTTGTTCCGAGCACCAACAGATCCAATCCATGTAACGGCTCTTTCTCGGATGTTTTCAGGTCAATGGCATCTGAACAATACGCCCAACGATAGCCTTCCCGATCCAATCGATATGCGTACGAATACCCGTTATGTCCATGACATACTTTCCAGGAACGCACCTTCCACCCACTAAGTTCAATACCATCATCCGTTTCAAGAAAGTCCATATGACGCCCCAACCATGGAAACTGTCCCTGAATGGTAGCAATCACTTCACGCGGTGCATACAAACGTCCCTTTACCCCCAACCAGCGGCATGCATCCGCCCATTCCGGTAATCCGCCAATATGGTCAAAATGAGCATGAGTGATGAGCAGCGTATGCACCATACGCAATCCCTGATCCTCCATCTGTGATCTCCAGTCCGGTCCGCAATCGATCATGAACTGTTCACTCGCACCATCGCCACCACAGTCAATCAGAACAGAGGAACGTTTCCGTTTATTCTCTCCCGTAAGCCTTGCCTCTGTACATACTTCGCAATCACAATACACACGTGGAACGCCCATCGCATCGCCAGTGCCCAGAAATGTTAGCTGATTCAATCCGCATTCCCCCTGAATTAATGATATGTAAATTGTAATCGTCCACCCCTGTTTTTGCAAAAATAAGACCATCCCGCTGCAGTTCTCACTGCAATTCGGGACAGCCCATGGTCTGACCGTTCACCGTCAGACTTTAATTCCATGCTTCGCTCCATTCGGGAGCGTACGCTTCGTCAGCATGTGGTGCAACCTTATAAGCCGGTCATCCGCATGAAGATCAGGCCTTACCTTTTAATCAGGCCACGACCGATTAATTCGAGTCATACTCGGCGCTGGAACTACACCAGTGCCCGCAGCTTTAGTGTCAATTCCTTACCCGCAGGTACATCCTTCGAACACGTAATCACCCAGTTCGACGCAAGCCGCTTCGCCAGTACCTCTGCCTGCTCCGGTTTCAACTGTAATCCGGTGACGATTCCTTCACCCACTGTGAAGTCTCTCTCTTGCTGTACCTTAAAGGCCTTTTCCAACCAGATTCCGAGTCCACCACGCGTGTTAAAGGTAATCCGGTATCCATCTTTTACTGCTGCCTCCAGATTTTCACCATGCTCATCCGCATACGAGAAAAATTCGTTATATCGGTATTCCTCTTCAGACACGGCGTCAAAAGCGGAAACGTCTTTGGCTTGAATGGCTTTTAATATTTCTTCCTCAGGCATCCCCTTACCGCGGGCCTGCTCCAGTCGAATTGCTGTACTTTGGGATAATTTGATCTCTGAACTCATTCAACTCACACCTTCCTGCAGATACTATGTAACCATCATGATTGAGTATACCTCTATTATATCCTTTTGGCAGTAAAAAACCTCCATCTCTACTTCCATTGAAATGAAGGTTTAGTATCACCAAATTCCGTTACTTATTCGATTGCATCAAATACGCATATCATATTCCCGCAAGCACTTGATACCACACGCCGCGTTTGGAATACAACGTACTGCGTACCTCGTCCCATCCCCCTAGATAGTTAATATCAAATAGCCCTTCTGGCGTTGGGAATGTGGACTCCGTCTGTGCAAATACATCCGGATCTACTGAACGAAAACCATGCTTGGCAAAAATACGCTGCGCTTCTGGTGTACGCAGATATGCGACAAAGGCTTCTGCCAGTTCGCGATTCCCATGTTTGTCGGCATATTTATTCACTACAACTGCCGGGTTCTCAATCAGGATCGTATTTTTCGGAATGACAATGTCATAATCTACACCTTTCGCGATCCGGGCAAGCAATTCATTTTCATACGTGACGATTACATCACCGACACCATATTCGAATGCCGCCATCGAAGAACGACCACTCTTGTCCAATGATTCAACGTTACGATGTACCTGTTCGAGAAAAGCCTTGGCTGCGGCAGGATCTTTCTTCCCCTCTTGCTCCTCCGACAGTTTCAATCCAGCACCGTAAATGGCATTAATGTCCCATTGTGCGCCCCCGGATGTCTTTGGATTGGGGTACAATACCTTCACACCAGGCTTCGTTAAATCCTGAAAATCACGAATCCCCAGCGGGTTGCCTGCTCTTGTTCCCAGAACAACAATCGAACGAGTAATCATGCCTTCATTAGGGGTCTGTTTCCAATCGGAGCTAACCAGATCGGCTTTGACCAGCTTGTCGATATCACTCTCCATCGCGAGCAAGGCTACATCAGCCTCGAATCCACCAACGATGGCTCTTGCCTGTGTACCCGAAGCTTCATAGGACTCCTGGAAGTTGATCGTCTGTCCGGTCTTCGCCTTCCACTCCTCCTGGAACTTGGGCAGCAATTCGCCTACAGCGTCTTTCGCTACACTATAAGCACCAATCACCAGCGTATTGGATGAATCGTTACCAGCGGGCCCGTTCTGTTCGCTTGACTCCTCCTGCTTGCTGCATCCAGCGGTCATGCAGACGAGCAGAAGCATGAGGGCAACATATAAAAGGTTGATTTTCTTCTTCCTCGTCTGCATGGGCAGCCCCTTTCTTCTACTTGATCTAAATCATCACCGGCATCGGATCTTCCTTCAGTCGGTTCTCAACCACCCAACTGTTGGAGTCATTGAACAGGTATGCACGGTGTACAAGAACGCGAATTTGTTGACCGATCTCCAAGGTCGTTTTCTCCAGGGAACGATATGTGATTAACTTGTGCCCCTGTACGTCCACCTCTACCATCCATTGACTGCCGCGGAAATGAAGATGTTTGACTGTCCCTTTTTCTGTTGCAGACAGCATCGTGAATTCGTTCTTTAAGCCGATCTCAATATACTCTGGTCGAATAAGCGCTTTGGTGTGTTCACCCTCAACGGCATGTTCGAATCCTTTCAACTGGGAAGCATCCTCCACAACTGTAGATTCCCCGATAAATGTAGCAACAAATGGTGTCTGCGGGTTTTTGTAGATATCCCAAGGTGTCCCCTTCTGTTCCAGACGACCCTGGCTGATAATCATAATCTCGTCCGCCACTTCAATCGCTTCATCCTGGTCATGCGTCACAAAGATCGAAGTGATTCCCACTCGCTCGATGAGCTCCCGCAACCATGAACGCAGTTCCTGACGGATCTTGGCATCAATAGCCGCGAACGGTTCATCCAGCAATAACAGTTGCGGCTCCGGGGCGAGTGCTCTGGCAAATGCCACACGCTGACGCTGCCCACCAGACAACTGATGTGGATAGCGCTGTTCGAAACCTTTTAACCCGGTCAGTTCAACCAATTCCATAACCCGATCACGGATCTGGGCTTTTGGCGTCTTCTTGACCTTGAGTCCAAAAGCAATATTCTCAAATACCGTCATATGTTTGAACAGAGCATAGTTCTGGAATACAAATCCGATTCCACGCTCCTGTGGAGGCAGATGATTGACCACTTTTCCGTGAAAGCGAATCTCTCCGGAACCCGGATTCTCCAGTCCCGCAAGCATCCGCAGAATGGACGTCTTCCCACCTCCGCTGGGTCCAAGCAGACCGATTAGATGGCCTTTGGCAATATCGAATGAGACATCTTTTACCGCATGAAAATCACCGAAATGTTTGTTCAGATCACGGACTTCTACATGCATATCAATGCACTTCCTTTCGCTTCTTGGCCCATTCCATCATGAGCAGCAGCCCGACGGAGAAGGTGACCAGCACCAATGCCACACCATTTGCAGCAGCAACATTAAAATTCTCAACATCCTGATACACCAGCGTTGTTGCTGTCTGCGTTTTGTTCATGATATTACCGGATACAACCAGCACTGCACCGAATTCCCCAAGCGAGCGCGCAACTGTCAAGACAAGACCATACACCACTGCCCAGCGGATCGAAGGCCATGTCACACTCCAGAATGTTCTCCAGCCGTAGGCACCCAGTGTCGATGCGGCCTCCTCTTGCTGTGAACCGAGTTCCTGCAGGACAGGCATAACCTCTCTGACCATCAGTGGAAAAGTAACAAATAACGTTGCGATCACCATACCCGGGAAGGCGTAGACCACATTGAATCCAATCCCTTCAAAGAACGCGCCCATAATGCTGTTGGGTCCCAACATCAATACAATCATCAAACCGCCAATGACAGGAGATACGGCATAAGGCAGGTCTACAATGCTGTTCAGCAGTCCTTTTATCCGTTCACTCAGCCATCCGGCACGAACCAGATACAGAGCCATCATGATGCCAAACAATGTATTTAACAGGGTGACTACCAGGACCACCAGTCCGGTCATCATCAAAGCGTGTAACGCCTCAGGACGCATCAGCCCTTTCAGGAATCCACCTGCCCCGTCTTCAAATGCGCCAATAAAAATGCGTCCAAGCGGGATGATCAACAGTACAATAAATACCGCAAACGTCAATCCGATTAAGAGTCGTCTCATCGTCTTCTCCCCCGCATCTGCACCAGATTGATCAGCCAGAGGATCAGGAAGGAGAGCGTCAGGAGCAACACGGATACAGCAGCGGCTCCCGTTGGATTATCACTTTCAATCTCCCCGTAGATAAATACGGAAGCAGTCAGTGTTCTTCCCGGAATGTTACCAGCCACCAACACGACTGCCCCGAATTCAGCCAGTCCTCTGGAGAAAGCCAACATTCCCCCACTGATCATGCCAGGTGCCATGGACGGCAGAATAACCTGCATGAACGTGCGAGCCTTGGATGCCCCCATCGTGTACGAGGCCTCTTCCTCGGAAGGATCGATTTCTTCCAGCAAAGGCTGCACTGCACGGATCACAAACGGAAACGTGACAAAGGTCATCGCGATAACAATGGCGGGCTGATGAAATACAATCTCAAATCCCATGGATTCTGCCAGTTTCCCGATGGCACTGACCGGACCCAAAAGCAGCATAATCATCAAGCCGCCCACCGCTGTTGGCAGTGCAAACGGGAGATCAACCAGACTGTTAAGAAACGATCGGCCCACGAATCGATACCTTGTCAACACCCAGGCGATCATCGTGCCCAGCACCACATTAATCAGTGTGGCTATCACGGCCAGCCGAATCGTCAGCAGCACGGCTTTCCATGCGATTGGATCCATGATGCTCTGGGCGAAGTTGCTCCATCCCTCAGAGAAGGAGTTGACGTACACACCGATGATTGGAAGTACAATAAGTACGATAAAATATAATAATACAGTACTGCGGAATCCCCAAGTCCATCCCTTATGACGAAGAACGGTATTCATTGCTGCGTTCCCTCCCAGCCTCCGGCTTAAGTTCCGGACGGCAGTCTTCCTGGCTTCAATACGACATTTTTCCTAAGTTGGATGATATTACTTTAACATTATTCCCATTAGTCTACTTGGTTTTGCTTTTCTGATACTTTACCAGTTTGCAGTGCTAATCGTCAATGCTTTTATTGAATATAATTGGGCCACATATGAGATTAATTAATAAAAATTGCACTGTACACTGCGCGGCCAGAACAACCTTTCGATCACTGTTATCCCCAGATTTCTTTATTCCCCTTTATTAAAGGGGAAATCCTGTGATAAAGGTGAACTCTTTCGCTTCTTCAGGATATTTCTGTCCTCTCCGTTATCATGCATTTTCTATGATCAGAGTCATATGTGGTTTGTTTGGTATGTAGTGGTTAAGGTACAATCGAGGGTAAGAACAGAGATGATAAGGAGTGATTGAACATGTTATATACGAAGAATATATCCACTTCCACACGAGATGAAATGAAGGATATCACACGGGACGTGAAGCAGGTTGTCCAGAGTAGCGGGGTCCAGAATGGGACGGTTCTCATCTACTGTCCACATACGACAGCAGGTATTGCCATCAACGAAAATGCAGACCCCGATGTGAAACACGATGTCTTGTTGCGTCTGGACGAAGTGTACCCTTGGGAGCATCCCGAGTATCGACATGCCGAAGGCAACACAGCCTCTCACCTCAAATCAATCACAACAGGGCCATCACAGACGGTGATTATTCACGAGGGCAGGCTGCTGCTTGGCCGCTGGCAAGACATTTACTTTTGCGAATTTGACGGACCTCGTGAACGGGAATACTTTCTCAAAATCATGGAAGGCTAGCGTCAGTCCCACTAGAGGCCGACCTACTCATTCAAGTTTTGCAAACACAAACAGGCGGTCCACCCTCATTTCGGGTCGGAGCCGCCTGACTTGGTCTTTGGCGCGTACTAACTTTCGCGAGATAACGTTATAAAGAATTAAAGTTATGACAAATCACCGCCCTGAAGTGTAGGAGTGCAACAATTACGCCATTATTGGACGCCAGACTCAGGCTGCTGACCCAAATTGCGGCACAGCACTTTGACATGAGACAGCGCAGACGATTCAATCTCCACAAACGTTAAACGGTCCTGAATGTAATAAGAAATGAATCCGTGCATAGCCAAAAATAGCGTACGCGGTACCCTTTGAATATCCTCTTCCGTACAGTTCGCTTCATTCATATACTGCCTTATAATCGATGCAAACAATTCGAAGCAGCGTCCCTGTTCGGTACGACAATAAGACAACAGTTCTTCGTCCCTGATCATAAACATAATTTCGTATTGATATGGGTTCTCCAGACCAAAGCGAATAAACTCCATCATAATGTGCTCTACCTTGCTCACATCATCACGAACCGGCCTGACCATGGCCTGCAGCAGCAAATGCCCCAGATGATTGAAATCTTCAACCACGATGGCATAGAACAGCTCTGCCTTTTCCTTAAAGTGATAATACAGCGACCCATGACTATAGCCTAGATGCTGGCCGATGCTTCGCATCGAAATGGCGCGGTATCCTTTGGTAATAAAAAGGTGCCTCGCCGCCTCCAGTATCCGCTCCCTCGACAACTCCTGTTCGACTGCTCTTCTAGCCATATATTTTATTCCCCTTCAATAAAATAAAGCCGCTGTCCCTCCGTGATCCGGGATTGCCCTTGCGTCAAATCCGTGATCCAGGCTATAAAAGCCTCGGTTTCACTATCCGGCGGAAGACAAGTCAACGTAACCTTATCGGTGAATCCAGTTTCACCTGTACGGACTTCCCGGCTTCTTAACTCATTTTCCACTTTACCTAGCCACGTATAATCCAGTTCAACAAACACTTCACGATGCAGCACGTTGGTAATGGCTTCTCCGGCTTCAATGGCCGCTACAGCCCCATCCGTATAAGCCCGAATTAACCCACCGGCTCCAAGCATGATTCCCCCAAAGTATCGCGTAACCACAATTGCCACATTTTTTAATTTCTGATTCTTAATCACTTCAAGAATGGGTTTCCCTGCTGTTCCGCTGGGTTCCCCGTCATCGGATTGCTTCTGGATCTCGTCCCGCTCTCCAATCATGTACGCAGAGCAGTTATGAGTCGCATTCCAATGTTTTTTCTTGATCTCATCGATGAAGGCAACAGCCTCTTCCTCTGTCGTGACCGGCATAATATGACCGATAAATCGTGACTTCTTGATTACAATTTCCAGATTGCCCGGTCCTCGAACCGTGCGATAACGTTCAATCATCCTGAATCCAACTTTCTAATCGTTTCCTGAGTCCAACTTTTGTCTTTTTCCAAGTTCAATATTCCATTACCCCATTTTACAAGAAAGCAGTTCACCGCGCGAACGCGGACGAACTGCTCTGGTTATCTACATCCGGGAGCCATGCATCTTACATAAACAGTGATTCCCGGATCGATTAACATTATCTTATTCAACTATATGAGCAGACCGATGAATTATTCGGAAAGTCTCGCTTCGAGCGCTGCTTTCTCTTCTTCAAAGCCTGGTTTGCCCAGCAATGCGAACATATTTTTCTTGTAAGCTTCCACGCCTGGTTGGTCAAATGGATTGACGCCCAGCAAGTAGCCACTGATACCGCATGCTTTTTCAAAGAAGTATACCAGATATCCGAAAGAATATGGAGTCATATCTGGAATGTTCACAATCAGATTCGGTACTTGACCATCTGTATGTGCAAGCAGAGTTCCCTGGAACGCTTTTTTGTTAACAAAGTCCATCGTTTTGCCTTCAAGGAAGTTCAATCCATCCAGATCGTCCGGATCGGATTTGATGGAGATATGCTCTGCAACTTCAGTAACCTGAATAACCGTTTCGAAGATATTCCGGCTACCTTCCTGAATGAATTGCCCCATGGAGTGCAAGTCTGTAGAGAAATCAACAGACGCTGGATAGATTCCTTTGTAATCTTTACCTTCACTCTCTCCGAACAGTTGTTTCCACCACTCGGACACAAAGTGCAGGGATGGCTCATAGTTTACAAGAATCTCGGTGCCTTTGCCTTTGCGATACAATGCGTTACGAACAGCTGCATATTGATATGCCTCATTCTCAGCTACGTTCGGGTTGCTGTATTCCTTGGATGCGTCAGCTGCACCTTGCATCATTTCTTCGATGCTGATACCAGCTGCTGCGATTGGCAGCAAACCTACAGCCGTCAGAACGGAGTAACGTCCACCTACATCATCCGGGATAATGAAAGATTCATATCCTTCTGCATTCGCCAGTTCTTTCAATGCACCGCGCGCTTTGTCTGTTGTAGCATAGATACGTTTGCGTGCTTCTTCCTTACCATATTTCTCTTCCAGTGCTGCACGGAAGATACGGAAAGCAATGGCAGGTTCTGTTGTTGTACCGGATTTGGAGATGACATTTACGGAGAAATCTTTGCCTTCAACCAGATCCAGCAAATGAGTTACATATGTGGAACTGATATTGTTTCCTGCAAAATAGATTTCAGGGGTTTTGCGTTTGTCTTTTGGCAGATTGTTATAGAAGGAGTGTGTCAACATTTCAATCGCTGCACGTGCACCCAGGTATGATCCACCGATACCGATAACGATCAGTACTTCGGAATCGCTTTGGATTTTGGCAGCCGCTTTTTGAATGCGTGCAAACTCTTCTTTGTCATAAGCCGTTGGCAGGTCAATCCAGCCCAGATAATCGGAGCCTGTTCCTGTTCCGTTATGAAGCTGTTCGTGAGCCAGACGAATCGGTTCTGCGAAGTAGTCCACTTCGTGCTGATTTACAAATTGCAAAGCCGTGCTATAGTCAAATGTCACTTTTTTTGCCATGATCTCAAAAACCTCCTGATTTCGGTTATAGTCCGTATTTCATTCTAAACAACTTGCCTTAAGGATACTTCAAATCCACGGGGCTGACAAGCTTGCAGCCCGAACTTTGTCGTTAGAATTCAAGAAGCAAAAAGGGTAAACCGAATCCGCGGGTTGCGGTTCTGCTTACCCTTCTTATGTTATTCCGCCGGGTACGAGCAGACGTAGTCAGTAACGCTGCGTATCTCCAGTTTAAATTTGGATTCGGCAGGCACGTGGAACGTAGCTTGACCTTGAATCTCTTGCCACTCTTCTTCTCCGGGAAGCAATACTTTCAGATCGCCGGACAGAATCTCCATAATTTCACGGGAATCCGTACCGAACTCATAACTGCCTGGAAGCATGATGCCCAGAGTCACTTTGCTGCCATCCCCCAAAATAACCGTTCTGCTGGTTACCTGACCATCATAATAAATGTTGGCCTCTTTCACTACACTGACTTGATCGAATTGTGACATGCGTACCCGCTCCCCTGAAGTTAATGAAAACAAAAGGCAAAACAGATCAGGGCGATAACGAGTCACCGCCCATGTTCTGCGGAAATAACTTGCTGCCATGGATCAGGACGGCATGATGCCCTCCCGACCATAGCAGCGCTTATGAAGCCATAAGTGCGTGTTCAAGGAGTCAGGTTTTCAGTACTTTCGGCTGAATCCCATATTCGACGCTGATGATGCCGGGAGGCATCCTTCGTAATCAAAAGCAGACTTTTTGAACAACCTCTATTACAGCAATGCTTTTACGCGGCTAACCACGTTGTCCACTGTAAAGCCATACTCTTGGATAACACGGTCGCCAGGCGCGGAAGCACCGAATGTGCTGATTCCGAGAATGTCACCTTGATCGCCAACATATTTCTCCCAGCCCATTGGATAAGCCATTTCAATGGCAAGACGAGCTTTAACATCCGGAAGAAGAACGGACTCTCTGTAAGCTTTGTCTTGTTTCTCGAACAGATCCCAGCTTGGCATGCTGATTACGCGAACTTGGATGCCTTGTTCTGCAAGTGCTGCTTGAGCTTTAACAGCCAATTGCACTTCAGAACCTGTAGCGATGATTTGTGCTACTGCTTTGCCATCTTTTGCATCAGAGACAACATAAGCACCACGTTTCACGTTCTCACGTGAACCTTCAACGGTACCTTCGAGGATCGGCAAGTTTTGACGAGTGAGTACGAGTGCAACCGGGTTGCTCTTGTTCTCAAGCGCGTAAGCCCAAGCAGCCGAAGTTTCGTTACCATCAGCCGGACGAATAACCGTCAGGTTAGGAATGATACGCAGGGATGCCAATTGCTCGATCGGTTCGTGCGTAGGACCATCTTCACCAACAGCGATACTGTCGTGAGTCAGAACATACGTTACAGGCAATCCCATCAGGGCAGCAAGACGAACAGCCGGACGCAGATAATCGGTAAATACGAAGAACGTACCTCCGAACACTTTCACACCGCTGTGCAGTGCCATACCGTTCATCGCTCCAGCCATACCGAATTCACGGATACCGAAGTATATGTTACGGCCGGAGTAATCTTCAGGTGTGAAGTTCTCCAGGTTGTTCAAGTGAGTCATTGTGGAGCTTTCCAAGTCAGCAGATCCACCTGTCAGTTGTGGCACGTTGTGTGCCAGACCGTTCAGCGCGTTACCGGACGCTACACGAGTAGAGAGTGCTTTGTCTGTTGCTGCATATTTAGGAAGATCACGGTCCCAACCTTCTGGAAGGTCGCCGTTAATCGCTGTTTCGAATTGAGCTGCCAGCTCAGGGTATGCTTTTTTGTACTCGGCAAATTTCTCGTCCCAAGCTTTGTTAGCAGAGATACCACGATCTTTTACTTGTGCAAAGTGATCGCGAACTTCAGCTGGTACGTGGAAGTTTTCTTCGTAAACCCATTTGTAATACTCTTTAGTCAATTTGGCTTCGTCTGCACCCAGTGGAGATCCGTGAGTACCGCCGTGGCCGCCTTTACCTTGTTTGTTCGGGCTACCATAACCGATAACCGTTTTAACTTCGATCAGTGTAGGACGCAGTGTATCTGCTTGACCTTCCTGAATTGCTTTTTCGATTGCAGGCAGATCGTTACCATCTTCAACGCGCAGCACTTGCCAGCCATAAGCTTCAAAACGCTTCGCGATGCTTTCGGAAGAAGACAGATCCAATTTACCATCGAGTGTGATGTCATTGGAGTCGAACAACATGATCAGTTTGCCCAGGTGCAAACGTCCAGCCAGGGAAGCTGATTCATGAGATACGCCTTCCATCAAGTCACCATCACCACAGATTGCGTATGTGTAGTGATCAACGACGTTGAATTTGTCTTTATTGTATGTTGCGCCCAGTTGAGCTTCAGCCATCGCCATACCTACAGCCATTGCAATACCTTGACCCAGTGGGCCTGTAGTTGCATCAACACCTGCAGTATGTCCGAATTCCGGGTGACCCGGTGTTTTGCTTCCCCATTGACGGAACTGTTTCAGTTCTTCCATTGGAAGATCATATCCGCTCAGGTGCAGCAAGCTGTACAGCAACATGGAGCCATGTCCTGCAGACAGGACAAAACGGTCCCGGTTAACCCAAGTTGGGTGGTCCGGGTTATGAGTCATCGTTTTTGCAAAAAGTTGGTACCCCATTGGAGCGGAGCCCATAGGCATACCCGGATGTCCGGAATTTGCCTTCTCAATTGCATCAATCGCCAAAGTACGTACGGTAGTGATCGACAGGTTGTCGATTGTAGTGTTCTCGTCTTTTTGAATCGCTTCGTTCTTGTCAGTCATGGTTTGTCCTCCTCATGTCTTTAGATAAGTCGGGTGCGCAAGCGAATCCCTCTCATCAATACAAGCAAATCGAATTTCACAATAAGTGAATCCGCTTGAGTGTTTCATTTTGACTTATTCACTTTTGTATTGTATCACTTGGCGTGAAGCTTTTCCATAACCTTCTTTGAGAAGTTCATGAAAAATAGGTGGTTTGTGATGAATAACCCTTGACCTATCAAGCAAAAATCGTGCTATACAAGGTACTAAATTCCAAAAGCAGCCTTAATAAGCCTCGCTGATCCATCGCATGAAGTATAACCTTTAACCTGAAAACCATGCATTTTTTAGATATTGATCCTCAATTCACTTATAATGTTCCTTAATATGGATTCGAAAATGTGGCTGTGGTTTATTTTCAGATGTAGACGCGTCAATCATAGGAGGTCGCGATCATGCCAGATCCTGCTGCTCACCCGTCCCCACTTGTAAAACACTCATTACCCTGGATATCGGGTATTTTAACGGGGCTTCTCTCGGGAGTTGTCCTGGGATTTTTCCTTAAAGTGATTCAGGGCTACACGGGTGAACAAGTATATACCCTGCTGCTAAATATCGATTTCGTACCTGGTCTTCCACCCACCTTGCCTGAATTCATTGAATTTTCTCTGCATCTAGTTGTGTCCGTTGTCATCGGGATCTTCTATGTGTGGTGGGTACAGCGTAAAGGGCATCCCATGTTCAAAGGAGTTTTGCTCGGTGCCGCCTCATCCCTGCTCTACATTCCACTCTCTCCATTGTCATCACGTGTGCCAGACCTCTACGATGTAGCCGCCATCCTCTACTGGATTGTTGGTCATCTGCTGTTTGGAATCGTGCTTGGCTTATGCGGAAAATATATCAACACCAAAAAAGCGACTCCCTTTTCGTGAACGAAGAGGGAGTCGCTTTTTTATTAGGCCAGAGTCTATTGCGTGGTTCCGAATCAACCTTGCGCAGTATTAAAGCATGAGCTTAAAATACAACGGTTTTATTCTCATGAACGAGAACACGATCTTCGACATGCCATTTCACGGCACGTGCAAGCACAACGCGCTCAATGGTACGTCCAATACGCTTCAGCTCCGTTACATCGTCCCCATGGCTTACACGCTGCACATCCTGTTCAATAATCGGGCCGCCATCCAGTTCTTCCGTAACATAGTGCGCTGTCGCACCGATGATTTTGACACCACGGTTATACGCTTGTGCATACGGTTTACCACCCACAAAGGCTGGCAGGAATGAATGATGGATATTAATGATTCGATTGCGATAGTGCTCAATGAACATTGGAGAGATGATCTGCATGTAACGAGCCAGAATGATCACATCCACATCGTTGCCGATGACGTCCAGTTGACGCTGTTCTGCTTCTTTTTTGGTATCTGCTGTAACCGGAATATGATGATATGGAATGCCAAATGATTCTACATAGTCCTTCATGTCTAAGTGGTTGCTGACGACTAGCGCAATATCAGCATCGAGGTCGCCTGCCTGCCATTGCCACAACAATTCAACCAGACAGTGATCTTCTTTGGATACAAAGATAGCCAGTTTCTTCTTGCGGCTAACCGCAGATAGCGTCCATTCCATTTGAAAACGGCTTGCCACTTCTGCAAAGTCTGCTTCCAGTTTCGGCAGGTTGTGAAGCAATTGCGGAAGATCAAACTCAATCCGCATAAAGAACATACCGCCAGCAGGGTCCATGGTGTACTGGTCCGACTGAACAATATTTGCACCATGCTGGTGCAGGAAATGAGATACTGCAGCTACAATTCCTGGACCATCCGGACAGGAAATGAGCATGCGCGCACGATCGGCGCGGTTTTTAGAATCAGGACGTACTTGTTTAGCGTGGATCTCCATCGGGTTATTCTTCCTCCTTCAATATAAGCCATGACCTGCGGGGTTAACCCGCAAGCCATGCAATCAAGCGATGATTCAGTTGTTCTTCATTCAAATGCGGGAACAAAGCCGCTTCAGTCACCATGTCATAGAGGCGTTCCAGCGGTTCGCGCGGATCTGCCTTTTTGGCTTTGGCATCATTTTTGAGCAATGTCCACACATCCAGAATGTATGAACGGGACTCAATCTCTTTACCTTTGAAAAAGTGTTGCAGCTGCTCCACTTCTGTCAGGAATTCCTGGCCAAATCGACCCGCAACATCCCCACGAAGCAGGGCAATCTCCACCTCATACATTGGACGCTGTGTCTTGGCCTCTTTGCCAATCCAAGGTGTCTCCAGAATAAATGGACGTCCTTGAAGCTTCTCATGGTTAACGATTCGGTTAATCGCCTCAAACCCAATCCAGCCAGAACCAATTGGTGTATGACGGTCCTTGTGCGCACCCACAGCATTCTTACTATCATTAATATGCATTACGGCAATGCGGTCAAGTCCCACCGTGCGATCGAATTGTTCCAGTACACCGTCAAAATCATTAACGATATCGTATCCGGCATCATGAATGTGGCACGTATCCATACACACAGTCAGGCGCTCGTTATACGTTACTTTCTCAATAATCTGGGCGATCTCTTCGAAACTGCGACCCATTTCCGTACCTTTGCCAGCCATGGTCTCCAGAGCGATGTTCACATCTGTCTCTTTCACACCTTCCAGCACTTCATTCAGTCCTTCTGCGATCCGTCCGATCCCATAGTGGGCATCTTTGTCTGTAAATGCACCAGGATGTAATACGATGTTTTTGACACCAATCGCATGTGTACGACGGATCTCTTCCTGTAGGAAATCTACAGCAAGTCTATACGTGTTGTCTTTGTATGAGCCAAGATTGATGATGTACGGTGCATGGACAACGATATCTTCCATCCCACCCTCTTGCATGGCAAGCTTGCCTTCTTCAATATACATGGATTCAATTGGCTTGCGACGTGTATTCTGCGGTGCACCCGTATATATCATAAACGAACTGGAACCGTACGAGGACGCTTCCTTCGTTGCACTCAATAATCCCTTGTCCGAAAAGGACACGTGGGAGCCGATTTTCAGCATTATTGATCCCCCTTAATCTGAATTATCCCTTATTCTAACGCGATTATCGAAATAAATCTAGAAATGCGCTATAATTCGGGATAGAGGCTATTTTTGACAGCTAATGATGTGGTACATGGGTAGGCGGAATCCGTCTTTCCGTGAAAATCAATGAACCGAGGTGACTCCGCAATGATTTTCGACTCCTACGCGATGATACTAACCAGCAGTTCCCCCAGCAATTGGTTTATGAATACGATCGCATTCTGGACTTTTGTATTGCTTGGCAGCATGTGTATTGGTGGATTTTTTATGATGCGCAAGTTTTTGAAAGTGCTCCCCAAAGCAGACGGTAAGTCCAAACTGGATTGGCAGAATTATTGGGTAGAAGCCAGCCGTCACTTGTGGACGGATGAAGCCAAAGCTTTTTTGGATCAACTTGTAGAACCTGTACCTGGGCCATTTCGTGACATCGCCAAACATTCCATTGCTGCAGAGATCGGTAAAATTGCAGTTGAAGACAACGCCACGGAAGTATCGAGAGATCATTGCATTAAAGGATACATTATTGCCACACCGAAGCGAGATAATAAGTTTTTGGTAAAATTCTTGGAGAAAAACAAAATCGATTATTCCCCTTATCAACATTTGATTAAATAAAATGCAAAGATGAGTTAAGCCCTATATAGATTTGGTTAATTTACACATAGGCTCCGTCAGGTAAGTCGTTCCCAGCAGGCATTGCTTACCGTCCGGGGCTGTTTGTCGATTCACGGGTGTATATCAGGCAGTGAAAAAACAGAGAGGATGTTGGATATGAGAATTGCCATTTGCGGAGGTACCGGATTTGTGGGAGGAGCACTTGTAGATTACTGGCTGCAAGCCGGGCACCATGTGAAAGTCATTACACGAAAACTGCCTGACTTGCATAATCCAAGTAAAAATCTTACATATATATCGTGGGAACAAGTCGAAGACCAACCTCACTTGCTGGAAGGTATGGATGCTCTCGTTAACCTTGCCGGAGAAACGCTGAATCAACGTTGGACAACCAAGGCGAAACTGGAGATTGTTGAATCCAGAGTAACGACCGTAGCACGGGTAGCCCGATTGGTAGAATCCCTGGAACAAAAGCCGGAAGTGGTTGTTCAGGCTTCTGCAATGGCCATCTATGGAACCTCCCCTAACGAAACCTTTGACGAGAGCAGTCCGCAAAAATCAATGAATTTTCCGTCCCGGGTCTCGGAGCAATGGGAGGTTGCTGCAGACGCAATCAAAAATGTACGACTCGTTAAAGTCCGGGTGAGTTTGGTTCTTGGACATAAAAGAGGGGCTTTTCCATTGATGAAACTCCCTTATATGTTGGGTGTTGGCGGCAAAATTGGCAGTGGCAAGCAATGGACTAGCTGGATTCACATTATGGATATTGTAAGACTTATTGATTTTAGCATCCAAAATAAACAAGTATCAGGTCCGGTCAATGCGTCCTCACCGAACCCTGTCACCAATGATGAATTCGGCCGTACCGTCGGCAAAGTGTATCATCGCCCTCACTGGTTCCCCGTACCCGGTTTCTTAATTAAAACCTTGGTTGGTGAACTATCCGTTGTTCTGCTGCAAGGACAAAGAGTCATTCCGCAAAAAGCTCTCGACCACGGATTCCAATTCACCTTCCCTACCTTAACCCAGGCCCTGGAGGATCTGAAGCACCGCGGCTTATCTGACTAATTGAATCACGAGAATGTGCCATGGCTTATCCAATCGACCGATAAGTATAGACTGATTCCGCAAGTGTAAATGTGTCTCCATCGGCCAATGGATACTCCTTATACGGAGCAAGAATATTGCCCTGAAGAATGGTTCCATTGACGGAACCCAGATCCTTAATGACATAGCCCGATTTGTTCCGGCTCAATTCCACATGAGCACGGGACACCCCGGTTGCTGTGTCCACCCACTGAACCATGTCTGCTGATCTTCCGATGACAAAAGATGCTCCTTGCACATCCATCCGTTCATTTTGGCCACCACTGCCAGATTTTCGTTCAAGATAATAAAACGCCATTCCTGGGCCTTCCCCTGTAAAGTTACTTTTAGCCAGGTTCTGCAAGTTCACGGTTGCTTCCGGAACTGTATCATGTGGGATTAGCTCTGAAGTTGAAGCTTTCGTTTCCACATGGTGCTGTGCGAACGGTGGTTCAAAAGGTTCAGGAGTCATATGCATAGGTTGATAATGGGAATGAGCACTTCCTTCTAAAACTGATTCCGTCGCTTGTTTTACACGTTCCTCTTTCCTATCAGCAATATTCCAGCGCCAGCTTTCCTGAAATTGTTCCTCTTCATCTTCCGTTTGCTTCCCTTTATTCTTAACGAAATTAAATGAAAAAGACCGCTTGTTCTCTGGTTCATCCTGAGGATTTCCCCTTCGCTTCCACGTCCATCCTGCTATACCAAGAAGGCCAAGGCTTAGTACCATGCACAGAATCATCTGCGTCTGTCCCGGTTGCTCCATGTAAATAAATCTCCATACCAATGCCATGGCAACCATGCAGCCCAGTATGATATAGGTTACTTTGGAAGTTCCGGGCTTTTCCTCTACTTCCATATCAACAGGCTCTATCGAATCAGAATCATACGGGGTACTTCGTCTCTTATCCATGCTGTTTGAGCTTTCTAATGAAGATTGCTCAGGTGAATGCTTGCCTGAAAAGCGAGACCTCACTGGAATGTCTTCTACTACGGATTCACTTGTTTTCTGCGTCTGACGAAAATTTAGCCCAGGCTCCGCAGCAGCGTTTGGAACAAGAACTCTCGGTTGATATGGCCGAGAATTACGAGTAGCTTGTCTGCTATCCGGCTCAGCAATCGACGAATGCAGATTACCTCTTGACTCATCGCGTGTTTCCGAAGTTCTGGACGAGAGAAATGCTGCGCCACCTCCACTGTCTTGTTCGTCTGCGTATAATTCCAGCAGGAGTTCTCGCAACTGTCTGATATCCCAGTGTTCGTTGTCACACAACTGTAGAACACGCTGAATGCCTTCTCCCTGCAGTTCCTGTACATGGGCCATCAGCCTAATTACCAGCTCACGGAATTGCTGAGGCGTTGGATCAACTTCAACCGTATCCATGATCGGTACATAGACCATCCCAAGCTCACCTTGTTCGAATGAACCGTTGATGAACAAGTACTCCTCCTGGATCAATAATTTACGAGGCTCCAGCATATATTGTCGGCATTCCGTGAAGGCATCGGCTAGCTGGAACAACAGATCATACAGAACACGCAACTTGATTTTGCATGACTTTAACACCTGGGATAACATCTTGTACCCTGATATGTCGTACTGCAAAGTCACATTTCGATCTACCTCCCGAATATGAACAGGAAGGAGTCGCGGAATCTGATTGGAGGACAACATCCCCATTTGTACACGGCTCAATTCTTCCATTCGCAAGCCGTCCTCTTTCTCCAAAACCATAAACGCTCCGCCGTTACGAATAAAATCTCTCGTTAATCCATACATGCCAATCCTCTCTTTCCATGTTATATAGGTCAACTAAAGAAAGTTACACTGGGCACTACGATGACGGAACAACCTTCCGATCGCTGTTATCCCCAGATTTCCTTACTCCTTCACTTAGTGGAAAAGTCCTGAAATAAGCACTGTGATGTACCCGGGCAATACGGCCAGCATAAATGGAAACTTCAATGTCTTATCTGTGTTCAGCAACTTGAGGGAACCCAACATGAAGAATCCCGCAAGATTTCCTGCTATGCCTCGAATCCGTTTCGCTGAGTCCTTGCGAAATAGAAGTATCAATAAACCGATAGCTCCTGCATACAAAACGGAGTAAATAATCACATGAATGCCAAAAGCAAATCCCGTCCATGCGCCAATCCCACCAAATAATTTCACATCTCCTGCCCCTACTGCGCCAATCGCATACATCAGAAACAAAATACCAAAACCTGCTGCAAATCCAGCGGCCGAGAACAAGAAACCATCCCAACCTCCCCATATGATATGGGCCAGTACACCAGCAATAGTCACGGGTAAAGTCAATCGATTTGGAATTTTCATGGATCGAATGTCAGTAATAAAAGCTGCAATAATGTATATGCCACAGGCAATGTAGAACCACTCCACTCTATCATCCCCTTCCTTATTTTCTGGAAGCCACGTTAAACGTAGTCTCTGTCTTGGTACCGTCCCCTGTCTCGACTACAAAACTCCATGTCCCTTCTGTTGTCCGAGTGCCAACAAACCAGGTCCATTCAATTATTCCATTCTCATCTGCGGTGGCCCATCCGATATGCTTCGCAGAACTTTCACCTGACTTGTAAAATATCGTTAAGTTGGCGGTGGCTCCTGGCTCTACCTTGACCTTGATCGTTGCATTGTTGCCTATGTAAGCCGGGTCGGGCTTCGACAGTACCGTTGCAGAACCCGCAGTCCCCCCGTCTCCTGCGCTGCCGTCTGATCCTTCTCCGGTATCTCCAATCCATACCCGCTCTGCCGCAGCAGCCTGTATCCGAAGCGGTTTACTGAGAAATGGAACTTTTACCGGCAATTCATAACTAAGTTCAAGTCGGAAATATGGATTTGTTTTGTTCTTGAGATCAGGTATTGATATACCATTTACATGAACACGCTCCATATTCAGCAGAGTTGGCTCGATAAATGGTTGAATCAGCGGTTTTACCGTGGGATCAAGCGCGGTTTCCAAGACGGATGTCTTGATCTCCTGTAGTGGTTGTTCACCACTGGCCGCTGCTGAACGTACCCAATCACTTAATGGCTCGGGCAGAGAAGAAGCATAACCTTCTACCCATTCCGTCAGAGACAACTCCGGTATCTTCCACCCTCCTCCAGAGCCTTCACCTCCGGCAGAATCAGAAGGTGTGAAAGCAAGGGAAACGGGATATATTTTCGTTGATAATTGCTTCACCGCTTCCCCTGCCGTGCTCTGTAGCGCTGTGGAGATTAGAGTCATTTGCACAATGAAGATGAGAAACATGATAAAGAACAGAAAAACAGGTAAGACCAGTGATGCTTCCAGAACCATGCTGCCCTGTTCCTTTTTCGGAGAACATATCCGCTTATTCAGAGACTTCAGACGTTGCAATCTGATTATTCTGGTTAAACGAATCTGTAATTGTGCGCTTTCTTTTTCATATTGTTGCTGCTTATCCATAATCCCTCCACCGAAACGATCCTGATCATTTAATAGGAATAATCCGCCTTCCGCTCAATGAAATATCGCCCATCTTCAACCTGGTCCGCACTCCCCATAACTGCACCGATGCTTCTAACCACCCCTGGCAAAAACCACAGCTTGATGCTGCTGCGCATGTTACCCGAAGCGTACGTCTGTTTCTCATCTGGGTTCACACCCGTATTCAATCGAATTAACGCCAGCATTCTGGACATTTTGCGTTCATTATTGCTGTGCATCAAGAGGAACAATCGAAGATGGTCCCTGTACGTCAATTTGACTTTGATATATTTGGACAGTTCCACACTGCCCTCTTTTGCCAGTTTCACCATATCCGCAATGGCGTTTGTAATCCCGTATAAGATGGCTGCTGATAAAACCAAAAGAGGATTCCCCAGCTTGCTATGCTCAATTAATCCTTCTGCGGTTCGAATAGCTAGGCGCATCCCGAAGATTTCCGCATATGCCGCAGCGATGTTACCCGAAGGATTATGAAACCCGTAAACGATATACTCCAGTTCCTGATTCTCCAGTTTGAAAACATCACCAGCATCTCCACCACCTTCAGTCCAGGTTAATAGCTGACCAAAATCCATGGAATTGAAATAGGCTAGAGCGTATTCATTCTGGAACAATTCGTCACCTAGGCTATCCAGCAGACCTGACATCCCGCCAAACAAACTGTCCATTCCCTTCATGGCTTCGCCACCAGAATCATAGGGATCACCAGCGATTTCTGCTTTTTTGGCTTCCTCACGACTAGCCTCGTTAAACGCAATGTTAGCGTTGTAATACTCCTCCAGCTGTTTGAAAGCGTCCATGGCACCTGAACTTCCATTCTCAATCTGCGACAAGATTCGTTTAACTTCTTTTAGTTTTCCTTTGGATTCTTTGTCATTTGCTTTGCGCTGGGCATCCGAACCGCGACCACTCTCCAGCTGTTGCTTACTCTGTTGGATGAGGTTGGCAGGACCGCTGCGCACATAGATGTCCATATATCGTTCCGTTACCTGACTTGCCTGTCTGATCGCAGGTTTAATCGGAACACTACTCATACCCGTGACGCTGCGAAGCAGTGTATTCAATTCCATGTTGTCTCTTCTAACGTTAGAGAAGTCTGAATTCTGGGAAAGCACTCGTGCCTTCAACTGGTCAAACAGGCTATCTGCCCTCACAAGCTCCGAAGCAAGAGAACGTGTACTTTTGGCTTCAGTTCCTGATCCTGTTGATGCAGGACTTGTTCCAGGCAAATTCGAGTTGCTCACGTTGTCGTAACTGGCATTCTCCGAACGGTTCTCCCCCTCCGCGATCACACGTTTCATTTCCTCATTGATCATGCGTGCTTCCTCGATCTTGGACTGTGCTTCCTCCAGCTTCGTTTGATGGGCCTGTAAAGCGGGCTGTATGATCATGCTGATGCCTGTCACCACATTCCCAACACCCGTCCGATAACGAGCCAGTTCCAATATGTATTGTTGCTCTCTGAACGGCAGTCCCTCATCTGCCCTTTGCTTGTTCAGATAATCTGTATAACGTGCCGCCACTTCCGCAGCTGTCTCCGGTGTATCTTCCAGCATCTCATCGTAGATGGCCTGTGAAGGCGGATCCATGATTAACTTCGGTAAACTCTTCAGCTTCTCCGCAGATTCCGTCTGATTGGCAATGGCCTCATCCAACAACTCTTCACGTTTGTCATATAACTTTTGTAATTTCTTCAGCAAGTCTACTGTGTGGGCAGCTTCCTTCATCTCATCCGACATCGGTTTGAACCGATTGATCACTTCAAGGGTAAAATCAACCGGAGCCCGATACTTCATATCCTCCTGAATCTGGCGATTAAATATATCGTATCTGCCCAGTTCACGCTCCATGCTCAGCGAAGTTGTATCCCACTGGATATCCAGAATGGGGAATCCATCTCTTACGGATGAAGGCTTCACACTATCATTCAGTACTTTCGCCATAATCGCATCCCCACTGCTGTCACCATACCCGAATAAACCATACTCCCGTAGTGAGGTGTCATAGGCTGACATGACCGATCGCATCGCAGCATGAGTCATTCGTTCGGTCTGCACCTTAAAGGCAGCAATACGAGCATAATCAATGAATATAGCGACAAACATATAAACTCCGGCCAATATTAATATTAAAAAAAGGGTTACGGCTCCCAACTCACCGTCTTTTTTTCTAAACAGCTCCGCCCTCCTCCTTTTCTCACTTTTTGCTTTTGCCAAAGTGCTGCACAACCTGTCCAGCCTCTGCCGCTGTACTGGTCGCCGCACCACCCTTGCCTTTAAACTTGGCTGCGTAATAACGGACCAAGTCTACCGTTCGAATGAATTCCACCGGTTCAACAACTGCGGATGATCCTTGAGTGAGAACACGGTTACCTGAATCGAACAAAAAAGAAGGAAGAGGTAAAGAAATTACCTGGTCCAGCTTGGTTGTTACTTTCCGCTGAATCAGAGAATTCTGATACTCAATTGTTCCTTTCATGGCTGAAGGCATATGTTGAACTGCTTGTGCTAATTTCTGTTCCGAGAGACTTCCGCCTTCACCAGCAGGTATTGATGCGCTAACCTGATTGTCCGCCCCCGCCCAGCCAAACAGCGCTCCAAGCATCCGATCATCCGTCAGTCTCCAGTACAGATTGTCATGTTCTCCAGCGACAAACTCACCTGTCATCGCCTGTTTGTGACTGTTGTCCCAGCTATAAGCTGCACGCTCAGAAGCTGCATAGGCATGTTGATTCAGGAATGTTTTTTGATACATGTACATGGTGAAAAAGAGCAATAACACAAGAATAAACAGCACAACAGGGAAGACCAGGGAGGCTTCAACGGTGAAGCTCCCCTCTTCCTTTTTGAACTTGTTATTCGAAGAATTCATTACTTTTATTACTCACATTAGTTAACAGTCTTTCTACCAATTTTTTAATTTGGTCTTTAAAAATCAAAGCAATAATGATAATAACCCCGATGATCAGAATCAGCTCCAACGTGCCGAGTCCGTCCTCTTCCTTCCAAAATGCGTTGACCTTGTTCTTCAATACTTCCATCATCCCAATTCCTCCTACATATTCATCATCATAAAAGCAGGTGCACCGATCATAACCACAATCGTAAAAAAGATAAGTACCATCGGAAACACCAGTTTGGAAGAAGCCTGTTCTCCCTTCGCCCGACTGACAGCTTTGCGTTTCTCCCACAACACATGTGACAGATCCCGCAGCGCCAATACAAAGTCACCTCCCCCACGCCGGAAATTCAGCAGCACCGTTGTTGTAAAAATCGTGACTTCCTGTACACCGCAGCGGCGACTGAACTGTTCAAATGATTGTTGAAACGAGTACCCATTATTCCAATCTCCCACAGTCTTTCTGAGTTCGTTGTACAGCGGATGATCTCGTCCCCCCTGGCTTGTGACACAGTGAACGATGGCACGCTGAACGGTCTCCCCAGCGCCCACTAATAGAACGATTCGGTTCAATAGCTCAGGCAGCTCCATAAGGATGTCCTGATCTCTCCGCTGAACCTTGGTATTGAGGTCTTTATAGAGTGCAAAAGGTAAAGCTATCCCTAACGCGAGTCCACCCACCATACCTCCGATGCCCATATCTCCAACAAGTGTTAACAGACAACCTGCCAGTAACATAAGCCACGTGTAGGTTAACATTTCAGCGCAATAGAGCATCGTTTTCTCCCCACTGTGCTGTATGCCATACATTTTCTGAATGGCATGTTGCATCCGAAACATGAGCACAGGCAATCTGCGTCCAATCTCGAACTTATCCAATATAAACAGGAAGGGACCATGCAACTTCTTCAGTCGCAATCCTTCCATATCCAGCTTGCGCAGATGCCGGTAGGTCTGTCCCCGGGTTCGATCCAGCACCAGCCATCCCGCTCCGAGCATCCCTGCGACTATAACGGGAAGCAGCATCGTTTCAGCTCCTTATACTTTGATATCCATAATGCGATTAATCCACAGATAACAGCAGGCGAGTACTGCCAAGGCACCGGTAGAGATGAAGTAACCCATCCCGCTATATAACGGCTCCATAAAGTCCTTGGCGGTCAAATTCAGAAAAATCAGAAAAATAAAAGGAGCGGCAAACATGACTTTGGATTCAAATTTTTTCTGTGCCACTGCGACCATAATATCCTGCTGAATATCCAGCTTTTCCCCTATAACAGCCGAGGTGCGGCGCACGACTTCAACCAGATCCCCGCCAGTTCGTTTGCACGTAATGAACACATCTGCAAAATTCGTAATATCCTCAATCTGCGCCCGATCCGAGAAATCCTGTAGTGCTTCTTCAATCGGTTGTCCATACTCCATCCGTGTCCGCAATATCGTGAACTCACGAATCAGATCGGTATCCGCTTCCGGGTTCAACATCCGTAGATCCTCCACGGACTCCTTGAATCCATTTTCCACCGATTTGCCTGCGGCAAGTGCCGAAGATAATGCATATAACGCTTGCTTAAAATGTAAACTGAGTGTCATTCTTTTTCTTTCCAGCAGCACTTTAGTCCAATGTTTTGGTACCCATATACAACCCACAGCCAGTATTGCTCCAGCCAACCAGTGATGGTAGAACAGAATTCCGATGCCAAAAAACAGCAGACCGCTAATCAGCATACAGACTATTCGTTGTCTTCGGGAAAGCGTATATACGGTGTAATCCGTCAACATCTGTCTGGCTTCACCCAACAGTAATCACCTTCCAATGACTTTAATTCACGTTGTTATCTGATGAATCTGGTTCAACACTATATTGTTCTATGTATCCATCCAGCCATTCCCCAAGCCCAGCCATCCAAATTTTATCCACCTGAATCAACTTTCCAACCTGTAATAGTCCACCAATAATTTTACCTTCACGCTCTTCTTGTTCCTGGAAACGAAACAGTGGATTCAGCAAAACCTCACCGTTCTGCATGCCAATCACTTCACTAATCTCTGTCACCCGCCGTGAGCGATCTCGTAGCCGGGACAGATGTACAAAAATATCGATTGCTGAACTAATCTGCTGCCTTACAACCGCAATGGGAAGATCCGCACCACTGAGTACCATCGTTTCCAATCTGCTAATCATGTCCGAGATGGTATTCGCATGCCCAGTTGATAAAGATCCATCATGACCTGTATTCATGGCCTGCAACATATCCAAAGCTTCTGCGCCCCTCACCTCACCAATCACAATCCGGTTCGGACGCATCCGTAAGGAAGACTTGATCAGATCCCGAATGGATATCTGCCCCTTGCCTTCGGTGTTGGCATTTCGCGTTTCCAGTGATACCAGATTCGGTACCGTAACAATCTGTAACTCAGCCGAATCCTCAATGGTAATAATTCGCTCATCGGCAGGAATAAACTGGGATAATGCGTTTAAAAAGGTCGTTTTTCCCGATCCGGTCCCCCCTCCAATGAAGATGTTGTATTTGCTCCGTACCAACTGCTGCAATAATTCTGCCGCTTCTTCATGCAGGGCTCCCTTTTCAATCAGATCAGACATCTTCATCGGTTCACTGGGGAATTTACGAATCGTCATCGTGGGGCCTTTCAAGGCAATAGGAGGCAACACGATATTGACGCGTGAACCATCCTTTAAACGGGCATCTACGATTGGAGAAGACTCATTCACAATCCGGTTCACACCAGACACAATCATCTGAATTATATCTTCGAGCCGTTCTCTGGATTCAAATTCAAGGGTGATCCGGCTGACTTCACCTGCCTGCTCCACAAATATCTCCTTGTGACTATTAATCATAATCTCCGTAATATCGGGATGATCCACGAGCGGCTGCAAAATATCCAATCCACGAAAGGAGTCAAACAATCGCTGTACCAGCGTATGACGCTCTCCTGAGGTCAGATCGTCCAGCTTCGGGTCTGTGAGAACTTTGCGTTCTATCCCCTGCCACAGTTCATCATCTCCTGCTGAAGAGGTTAAATCGAGCCCGGCCCTGACTTCCCTGCGCATCATCTGAAACTGTTCTTCACGATCCAGTATTCTATTGGATGAATCCGTCATAATGGCCACCGATCATGCTTCTGAATTCGTCCCGTCTGCTTCAATTCTTCTTCGCCATCTTGTACCAACATGGCACATAACCTCTTCACTTCACGTTGGAAAATCGGAGAACTAAGCATGACTTCTTCCTGACTAAGCTGTTTCCAGGAAGGGATATAGGGCAACACTGCATCCAGATGCAGATCAGGGCGCGGGAGGGCATTGATAACATTGTCCCGATATTTGTTAACCACAAAGTGTGAACGGTCCAACATGCTCTCGTACAGATCTGGCTTCGTACGCTCGGCATGCTGTAACCATTGTCCCCATCGATGCATGGCTGATATATCATCCTCAACCAGCCAGACAAATGAATCTGCTGCATCCAGCATCCCTTCACTGCGCCCATCCCAACCGGAATCCCCATCCAGAATCAGCACGTCATATTGTCCGCAATCCATTAAATAACGAAGTAAATTGGACGTATCTTCACGAGTCATTTGCAACAGTTCTTTCCGATTCGATAATGGCCAGAACACATCGGATTTCAGGGCTTCATGCCGGACTACATATTCATCTACGCCCTTCGATTGCACTTGTAACTGCTTACCGGATTCCTTTCTGCCCACTTTCAGATCGTATAACAGGCGCGACAATCCCGTTTCCGCATCCGGGTGGCGCTGCCCACTTCTAGTTAGTCCCTTCTCCAGAAAAGGGAGCGTACTGTCCAGCGTCTCCAGATTCAGATAGAGAACAGCATAACCTGCAAGTCCCAATTGCTTTGCCATATGCAGGGCTACTGCCGTTTTGCCACTTCCACCCGAAGCGGATACGACTCCTATGGAGAGTGTCTCTTGCCCCGAATGATGTATCTTCTTGCGACGTGGCTGCCGGCAAGCATGCATCACAGCATCCAGCAAAGCAGGCAAGGGTTGGTATTTCATCAGCCGCTTGGCCTCTTCCACCTCTTCCATGCCTTCACTAAGCATTAGCCAAGGTATACCTGATACTGCTCCCCCGTTATTAAGCCAGTCATTCAGAAACTCCGGCTCCGCAATAACCAGATCCGGTAATTCCTGACCTTCTTGCTCATTCATATGCTCCCTGAACGAATCCCCTTGGGAGAAAGCCGAGAACCGCACATGGAGACCAGAAGAATTCCCTTGTACATAATCAAGCCAGGCGCTAATATAATCTCTATCCTTTGACACCAGAACAACCTTCAGTACAATCAATTTTTCCTTCCCTCCCTGTCAAAAAGCACAAAAAAGCACCGTCCAATAACCGCATGAATATGCAGTATATGGACGGTGCTTCCGTCACGTGCTATGAATGTATGGATAATATAGCATACAATTTCTGGGGGAGCAAGGGATTTATTCTAACCCTTCATCCTTAGGATTCATAGGGTGAATCAAACTCAATAATGTTACGGTCAGGATCAAGTACAAAAATCTGTGCGAAGCCCGCTACACTATCGGGTCTTGCTTCGTACTCAATTCCCTGCTGTTCCAACCAAGCAATAGTCCCAGAATAACTGGTCACCCAGATTGCAAAGTGGCCGTCTGTTGTATCAATCCCAGCTTCACGCAGCGTGTGACCCTCTGGGTGCTGTAACAGATGAAGCTGCTGGCTGCCGATGGCATACCATGTACCTGTGGAGCGGAAAGCCGGACGTTCAATCTCCTGCATTCCCAGTAACCCCGAATAGAATTTTTTTGCGATTTCCAGATCACGTACAGCCAGACTAACATGGTGGATGTGTGCGTATTCAATCATCTTGTGTATCCCCTCTCTGATTAACATGACTATACTATAACATCTTGAACATTAACCATAACCTCCGCAAAAAAGAAAACACCCCTGACTCTGATCTCCTAAGCCTCGAGGCTCACACAGATCCAGTTCAGAGGTGCTGCAAACGATATGCACTGATGCTCCCTTAAAGCATTGAGTTCATCTTCAACATATCACTTGGCATAACCCGATTATTTAGCGCTATCCAATGCTTCTTGTGGAATCTTGATCTCTTCCACTTGATCGTGGTTAGAAAATGTACTGTTCATCTTCATGTCCATCGTCATTTTCTGTCCATTCTGTTCCATCTCCATGACCATGGCTACATCTGTACTTGCAGGCAAGTAGGTTTCTTTGTTGATCATGTATTTCATCTTCATGCTCGTGATATTCATCTGATCAAGCATGGCTTGCATCTGAGCATCCGATCCATTTTGCTCCATTACGGCTTTGGCCAGTTCTTTCACATTATCACCGGATACATCAGCGTTAATCACATAATTGTCGCCTTCTTCGGTTACTTCAGTATCTTCTTCGATCTTTTTGAATTGCTCTAATTCACCTTCAGGATTCATGCTTGCTTTCATCTGCTCAATCAATGCAGCAGTTTGAGCTTCAGGAATCGCAACCCATTGATCCCCAACTTGGGAGTAGATTTTATCCGAAGTGATATACTGCTTCACGTTCTGAGCTTCCTGTCCCGACATTTCCATATTCATCTCTTGATAGATCATCATTGGATCTTTGATAATATCCATCTTGAGCGATGTTTTAACCTGTTGATCCTGAGACTGTTCACCAGCATCCAGTTTCAGATTCTGATCAATGTTTGCTTCAGTTGTGAAGCTTTTCATTTCTTTCGTTGCTGCATTGGTTTTGGAAATCAGCTCGTCCAGAGTAGGGATTTTTGTCTGCTGCTCTGCAGGTGTATTCCCCTCGTTGGTCGTTTCGTTGTTCGTCGCTGGCGGCGTTGCCGTGTTATCTGTGTCGTTACCGCATGCTGCCAAGCTTACTGCTAATAATGCCCCGATAAATAATGTAGTCCACTTCTTCAAGTTATTGTCCTCCCAAAATAGATATGATCTGTAGTCATTACCCAATTATTTCCGTTATTAATCATAAAAATCGATCTTTGATCTCCGGTGTAGGCAACATGCATGCTTCA
The DNA here is from genome assembly GCF_051967555.1 of Paenibacillus sp. SAF-068. NCBI lineage: Bacteria > Bacillati > Bacillota > Bacilli > Caryophanales > Paenibacillaceae > Paenibacillus > Paenibacillus sp. SAF-068. Next base: position 591,225 of record NZ_JBQCJX010000001.1, on the reverse strand, counting down.
TCCTTGCCAAACCAGCGATAACGGTTGCGAGCAACCCAGTTATAGACTGCATTACGAATAAATTTCGGTACAACAATGAACACATATAATAATGGATAAGGAAACTTCAGACCTTTAGCCAATCGCAGTGCGGCGGTTGAACGTGTATAGTATTTTCCATTTTCAATCAGAACAAAAGTGTCCATACTGTCTGTCGATAAATTACCCTTCGCCAGCAGTTCCTTGGCTACATCTGATTGGAGCGAGGCAAAATGATATTTTCCTTCCGGGTCACGCTTGATAATCCATTTGGTTAAGCCCTGGCAGAAGTGACAGACGCCATCCACCAGTACGATGGGATGTCCGTGATGCACATCCGTTTGATTTGCTGTCATATTGGCTGCCTCCTATTGTTGCGGTTAGAGTAACTTACCCAATCTGGGCCATCTTGTTCACTAATTCTATTTTTTTTCTAGAGGTCATTCAAAAAAAACTGAAAATCGCTCTTTTTGAACACAGATTACTGGGAAATAAAAGAAAAAGAGCGCAGGCATTGTGCCTACGCTCGTATCTTGTCCGACAATTACTCAGCAATTGCCTTTTCCATCCATTGGTCATCGATCATTTGTTGATGCAGGTCACTTGCCCACTGGTCCATACATTTGCAAATGAAATCTTTGCGACATACTGGACAAGGCGTTTTCTGCAGACGGCTGATATTGGTCATCTTCCATTCGGGAGAACGGGAGTAGAATACACGGCATTTTGTACCGTCTACCAAATTCATTTTGAATTCGTACAATCCGTCTTCCTTGTTACCATAAGCTAATTCTAAATCTGCAATACGCGGTCTATAAGACATGGATATCACCTGTTTAATTCAAATTTGGTTCATGCAATGACACTACTCAGTACTAAGTTATATTAAAGAAAATTCAGTTCAATGTCAACTCGCGCATGTCTACCCGCCAAACAGAATATCCAGAATTGTCCCTACCTGCCCTTGTTTTTTACCTTTCAAAACATCCGGATCAAATACTTCAACATAGCCGCAGGAAGCACAGGTCACGAACAGGTAGTGGTTATGTTGTATATCAAACATCTTGCTCAGGCCAGCTCCTGACATGGAAATTTCCTTAATGTTACAATCCGTGCCCCTGCATTTCGTACATACAAATCGGCGCTCGATCATCTCTTCAATACTCATCTTCGTTCCCCCTTTATGGAATGTGTAGCATGAAGTGGGAGTGCAAGTATGTAAAATAGTACGCGATCCGGCATCTAATCTCCTGCATCATGTCCTTATATTATAATCAACAACAAAACCCTGCCGATTGCCAGCAGGGCTTTGTAATCGAACATCAGGTATTAGCAATACCCCTGCTCTATATGTTCCCCTTTACTTGCGGGAGTCGAATCTTAGACTACGTTCAATACAACATCAATGTTACCACGTGTCGCTTTGGAATACGGACAGAAATCATGTGCCTTGCGCGCCAGATCTTCTGCTTGACTGTGATCGACACCAGGCATACTCACGTCCAGGCGAACAGATAATTGGAAACCGTCATCCGCAGGGTCTTTACCAATGGATACGTTACTTGTAACGACCACATTCTCCAATTTTACACCTGCTTTACGTGCTACATTGGCAAGTGCACTTTCATAACATGCTCCATATCCAGCGGCGAAGAGCTGTTCAGGGTTGGTACCTTCACCACCGGAACCACCAAGCTCTTTGGGCATTTTCAGATCATGTTTGAGTACGCCATCCGAAGAAGTCACCGAACCTGTACGTCCACCTTTAACTGTCGCTACTGCTGTATATAAAGCTTCCATTTAGAATCTCTCCCTTATCCATATAGTTTTTAACTGCCTTGCTTTCAATTTAAACTTCTGGCTCATTTTGAAACGCAAGTTGTATCTTTATCAGCTTTTACAACTTTATTATTTTCATGCATTTTAACACCATGGCTGTATTTTTCCTGAGGTTGGGTAATATACGAAGGGGCTTTTACGAATTAGAACCGAAATTTTGTGTTAATACATAAAAGTTGCACTAGACAAAAATTATTGAAGGAGTACAATGTAACAATAAACATAAAAATTTAGATATATCATGCGCGGTTTGTCCCGCATCAATATTCCAAAGTCAGGTGATTATCGTATGAGTAAAAAAAATCCGTTCAACGCTCCTTCAAGAGAATCATTGTCTACTGCAGGCATGGCCCCTTCCCTTGGAGAAGCGCATAGCTCCATGAAAGTTCCGCAGAATGCTGCATGGTGGAAAAAATTTCTCGCCTTCGTTGGCCCAGGATACCTCGTTGCCGTAGGTTACATGGACCCTGGCAACTGGGCAACAGATATCGCAGGCGGCTCGCAGTTCGGGTATACCTTGTTATCCGTCATCCTGCTCTCGAACCTGATGGCCGTTGTACTTCAATCGTTGGCTGGAAAACTCGGCATCGTCACTGGACGGGATCTGGCTCAAGCCTGTCGTGAACGCTTCAGCATGCCTGTTGTCATGATGTTATGGATTCTGTGCGAACTTGCCATTGCAGCTACCGATCTGGCTGAGGTCATCGGTTCTGCCATCGCGTTAAAGCTGTTATTCAACATCCCCATGTTGTACGGTGTTATCATCACCGCAGTTGATGTACTTCTGATTCTGGTGCTGCAAAATAAAGGCTTCCGCGCCCTGGAAACTCTCGTTATTGTGCTGATGGCGACCATTGCCCTCTGCTTCGGGATTGACCTGTTCCTGGCAAAACCGGATATGGGCGGTGTTCTCCATGGTTTTGTCCCAAATGTGGAGATCCTGCAGAACCCTGCCATGCTCTATATTGCCATTGGTATTATAGGAGCAACCGTGATGCCGCATAATCTGTATCTGCATTCTTCCATTGTGCAGACGCGTCAGATCGAACAGACACCACAGGGCAAAAAAGAAGCGATTCGTTATTCGACCATGGACTCTACAATCGCGCTGACACTCGCCTTGTTCATCAATGCGGCCATCCTGATTGTATCCGCTGCTGTATTCCATAGTGCCGGCATGACACAGGTTGCCGAGATCGCAGATGCCTACCATCTGCTGACACCTCTATTGGGTACAACGGTTGCAAGTATCCTGTTCGGTGTGGCGTTGTTAGCATCAGGTCAGAATTCTACCCTTACAGGGACACTCGCTGGACAGATTGTGATGGAAGGCTTCCTGAACATTCGAATTCCAGCTTGGCTGCGCCGACTGGTCACACGTCTGATCGCCATCATCCCGGCGGTAATTGTCACAGCGATTGCAGGAGAACACGGCACAGAAGAACTGCTCATTTTGAGCCAGGTTGTGCTGTCGCTTCAATTGCCTTTTGCGGTAATTCCCCTGGTGATGTTCACGAGTGACAAAAAAAGCATGGGGGCATTCGCCAACAAATTGTGGCTCAACATCATTTCATGGGTCATTGCCTCGATTATCGTGGTGCTGAATATCTATCTGATCATTCAAACGATCCGGTTATTCTAATCACGTTCTTATTGATAAAATACTAAAAAGGCTGATCAACTCCGGTATTCGATACCAGATTGATCAGCCTTCTTTTATTAATAATCACCTAATCCTGATTCGGCACCAGTAACGGCAGGAGTTGATCCAATGAATCAACAGTCCAATCCGCACGTTCGTCCTCCGATCGGTCTGGCTGGAATCTTCCGTAACCTTGCATAATTCGAATCGTACGCATGCCCAGCTTCCGAGCAGGTATAATATCGTTATCGATCCGATCCCCGACCATGACGGCTTCCTCTGGCGTACATCCTGCCTGTTTCAGGGCCACCGCGTATAACTCCGGATCTGGCTTGGACACCCCTTCTTCAGCCGAGCAGGCCAGAACATCAACATACTTCCGCAGTCCGTAACTCTCCAGTCTCTCTTCCGTTCCGGGACTCTGATTGGCAATAATGCCAATGCGATAATACCGTGACAACTGCTGGAGAACGGAATCCGCTGAAGGAAAAGGACGTTCAAGATCTTTTTGAAACTTCAGCTTGTCCTGAATCTGTTTCTGGTGTCCCTCGTCGTCAACGAATGTGCGAATCGCCACTCTCATAGGCCATTGCTCATAACTTTGGTAACAGTTCGCGAACAGTTCGCGTACCGCCTCAATCTTTACCGGATACCCCAAAGCACAGGCTTCGCGGACGAACTGTCCGATAATATCATCAACCGGCTCCCATTCATCCACCAGCGTATCTCCAACATCAAAAAACAACCACTTTAATCCACCTACATCCGGCACGCCAATTCCTCCTTGTAAGCATAAAAAAGAAGACTCACCATCTTGCATGAGTCTCCTCAAATTTCCGTTTATCGATACATTCAATTATAACAGGCACCTTACACCTGAGCAATCACAAGCTATGGCATTAACCATTGAGGAGAAAGCCGACTTCCCCATTGAGTGAATATACAATCCGGTCTGCGCCCATGCCCCGATAGATGCCCTTTGGATGACTCTGTTCCGTAATGACGCACAGGGATTTCGATGTCCATGAACGGCAGATCTGTAAATAACGGCAAGTCAGGTTCAGGCTGTTCTCAAAAATAAACACGTTGCCCACGCTGCCCTGCGGCAAAAACCATTTTTGAGCTGCAGCCGTATTCATGCGAATGACATGCTCTACCCCGATTCTACGGAGTCTGCGCTCTTCCCCTGCACTGTTGGTTAGAACGGCAAACGGCATTTTTTTGTACATCAGCAATTTGATAAATTTGCGTCCTGCTTCATTTGGAGCAGTCACTAAGATCATCTCAGTATCCATCATTCGTTCCTCCCTTGGCGTGAAAAGACAACAAAAAAGAAGCGTGGGGGACCAAGGCCTCCCGAACGCTTCTTAAAGAATCCATGGCGAAAACACCATGAACCAGCGTACGGCTTGTTGCCTCTCCCTTTAACGCTTACGAGGTTAGCTGACGGATTCGGGCGCGAGAGTCGCCCTATTTCCGGCTGTCACCGGAAAATTCACCCCATGAATGCCTACTGTCCTGGACAGCGCATTCTGTTGGTTCCCCCGTTTCCCACTCATGACTGAATGGAAACTCAGCGATTAAAACATCGTTCGTATATCTTAAGATCAGATCGAGCGATATTATCGTTTGTTTCGTTTTTCAGGTACAATTTAGTTTAAATTGAAATTACGTTATGAATCATACACCCGTACCATGACGGTGTAAAGTCCGTACAGATCACCGAATCGACAGATTTTCGCCAATACCGATCCATAATAACGCTTACAACATGGTTATACTCTATCCATCTCTTCAAGGCTATCTAATTCTCACTCTGACGAAAGTCACTTCGCATTTCATTCACGTATTCTGCACAACTTGCCCGTTTTGGTTCTTTTAACACCATATTAGTTTTGCATTATTTAATTGCATCCAATATAATAAGAGGTATCAGATGATATCATGGAGGCGATTAGATGACAGTTTACGAATACAAAGTCAATACCCTTCGGGGCCAAGAAGTTGAAATGTCCGACTACCGTGATAAAGTGTTACTGATTGTAAATACCGCAAGCTCATGCGGACTTACCCCTCAGTTCAAAGGTCTGCAAGAACTGCAAGACAAGTTCCAAGATGCCCCGTTTGAAGTCCTTGGTTTTCCAAGCAACCAATTTGCACAGGAAAAAGGTTCTTCCGACGATATCGCCGAGTTCTGTCAGATGAATTATGGCGTAAGCTTCCCGATGTTTGAGAAAATTGATGTGAATGGCTCAAGCGCTCACCCTCTCTTCCAGCACCTTAGCAAAGAAGCACCAGGCCTGCTTGGCTCCAAAGCAATCAAATGGAATTTCACCAAATTCCTTGTGGATCAGAACGGACAGGTAATTAAGCGTTATGCTCCGAAAACAACACCTGACAAGATTGAAGAAGATATCAAGAATTTGCTGCAAAAATAGTACATTGGCCACCCGTGCCGGAAGGTAGAGCACCATTACCCCCGGGAATGGATGGCCTTTTTTCTCACCCCTGGATACCCGACTGTTCGAAAAGACACAAAAAAAGAAGCTCTCCATTAAAGGAAAGCTTCTTCTTCATCGTTCATATGATGCGGTCGAGAGGACTCGAACCTCCACGGGCATACGCCCACTACCCCCTCAAGATAGCGTGTCTGCCATTCCACCACGACCGCATGTCGTAAATAATCGGCAACAGAATTGATTATACCGGGTTCAGAAATAAAAGTAAAGTATTTTTTAAACCTTCTTTTTCAGCCAGGCATTTTCCTCAAAAAACGCATATTCTCGTCATGTTTATCCATGAACTGCATATCCTTAGATTTGATCCCCTCTTTTCCGGCTAGAGCCGATCTTGTTGATTCATTAATATGTAGTCCTTCCTTATATATAGTCCTCCCTGCACTTCGCCACACAAATAACACAATAGGTTATATAAAATGACATAAATATTAAATATCAGAATCTATTCATTAAATTCAACAGATACTATTGACAAAAAGCGGACATTTATGGGATGATAACTATCATATAATTCGGATTTTCAAACATAAAGTTAACAAAAAGGAATATAAATGTCATTTAAAATGACATTTAACGAACACAGGAGGCGAATGATTGTGAACCGTGGGAATAAGCTGCTCGATTATGTCAAACTGCTTGATTCCTCTATTCAGGTTGGAGGGTTTACCCATTCCTTCGGCATGGATATCCATATCAGGGAGGGTACCATTCGTAATGCTGAAGATCTCGAATCATTCATGCGTTGTCAGTTGCATCCCAGCATTGTTCGTCTTGAAGGCATGGCCATCAAAGGCATCTATACCGCAGCAGATCACAAGGATACATGGCGGATAGCTCTGATCGATAAACTGGTCCACGTTCAGCGAACTCCTGGAGATCTCAGAGAACAAGCTGCCGCCATGGGAAAACGATTGATCAGACTGGCACGCGCTCTGCACCCCTGGATTGATTTCAGCCAGCTCGAACAGATCTTCGCCAAATATGATTCGGTTGGCTGCCTCTCCACTGTTCACGCCTGGATTAACCATCACCTCGACATCCCGGTCGAGGAAGCGGTCCTTGGTTACCTGCATTCAGCCATGAATGCCTGCATAACCGAAGCCTCCAAAGTCATTCCCCTGAACAACGATATAACCAAAGATCTGATGGTACGCCTGGCCTCAGATCTGGAGAATGAATGGAATACCGTATGCGCCTCGGCTGCGGATGGACTGGTACAACCAACCTCGATGTCCATGAAATCATTTTTCCCCAGTTTCCATATGCTTGGAGCTGGACTTCATGCCTACAGAGCCTAATCCTCTTCCTTCTCCCCTTCATTCAGACAAACACAAAAACACGCGGCAACCTCCTTGCCGTCGTGTTTTTTGTCGTTTTATTTGTTTATTTAACGTATTTACGCCATTTAACATCACAAAATACACTTTTTTCCGTCTTTTTTAATTGTTAGATGACGGATTTACGTATATAATAAAATACACAGCTCGCATCTCTATATATTTTACACGAAGAAATGGCGACTGAATACTACATTCTAACCAGGGGTGAACCCTTTTGAACAAGAACAAGAAAAAACCAGTGACCCCGTTCGGATGGGCCATCAAACGACGGCTAACCGAACTTCAAGTGGACCAGAAGACCTTTTGCGAACAGCATGGCATCCCACCCTACCGTTTATCCAATCTCATTCACGGCACGCGTAAAGCCACCCGATTCAGACACCTGGTTGCTGACATTTTGGATATTCCAGATGAACTGAGATAAAATTTCTGCCAAGGAGGGCCCCATCCATGAGACATGTTACATCCGATCTGGAGAGGCTATCGTTCCAGTCCATTCGTCACCAACTCATCATCGTTGATCACCATTGGGTTATCCACAGTTGTAACCGCGCATGGCAACAGGGACTCGGCCAATCATTACTCAACCCGGAAGCGAGCAGTAATCATACACATTACCTGCATCTGACGGAAGCCTGGGCAATACGAAGCAAGAACGCACACACGGCACTTGTCGCACAGAATTTGAAAGAACGCGGAGTACCTTTTCATCGAAATCATACATATGACATCTGCGTGCATGCGGCATGCAACGAAGAGCGGTGGTTTCGCGTGGAACTCACCCCTCTGTCTCATGCGAATTCAATTTTGGATATCGATCTCGCTCTGATTGCACACATGGATATTACCGAACAGAAAAAGACAGAACGCCAATTAAAAAAGGCCCTGTCTGACGTGCGCACATTGCGCGGACTCCTGCCTATTTGCGCTGTCTGCAAACAAATCAAGGACGAAAAGGAACATTGGAACTCCGTTGAGAGTTATCTGGAGAAGCATACCCACGCCGAATTTACCCATGACATCTGCCCGGAATGCATCCGGCGGTTATACCCGAAATACTCAAATATTCTGGACAAGCGTTCCTGAAACCTTTCTTTATACTCCACACGCTAACAGGAATCACACAGACAGATGATGTTCAAACTGCGACATATCCAGTTCTTGCGGTGTCCCATGCAAGGTGATCGTTCCTTTGTCCATAATATAGATATAATCTGCGGCACTTCGCACGAAATCAATACTTTGCTCTACCAACAGAACCGAGAGGTCTCCCTTTGCCTTGAGCTGCAAAATAACCTGCCGAATATCCTCCACGATAGAAGGCTGAATGCCTTCTGTCGGCTCATCAAGTAATAACAACCCGGGACGTGAAGCCAACGCACGAGCGAATGCCAACTGTTGCTGCTGCCCACCACTCAGATCCCCGCCCTGCCGTCCATACATCGTAGCAAGCACTGGAAACATCGCCAGCACATCCTCTGGGAACACCTTTACCCCCGGCGCACTTGTCTCCAGGCCAAGCAACAAGTTTTCTTTCACCGTAAGCTGCGGAAAAATCTCCCGCCCCTGCGGTACATAACCAATCCCTGCTCTTGCCCGCTTGGCTGTGTCCAAGGTAGATAACTCCTGATGTTGCCACTGAATACTGCCTTTACGTGTTTTGAGCAGGCCCATTAATGTTTTCATCAATGTTGTTTTACCTACACCGTTACGGCCCATTAGGCACACCACCTGTCCAGGCTTTACGTCCAGGTTCACTCCACGTAGCACATTGCTTTCCCCGTAGCCGGATTCAATTCGTTGCAGCGACAGCATGGTCATCCCTCCTTTTACCCAGATACACTTCAGCCACTTTCGGGTCTGCCTGTACCTCCGCCATCGTACCTTCCTTCAGCAGTTTCCCTTCATGCATTACTGTTACCTTGGCTGCGAACTCTCGTACAAACTCCATATCATGCTCCACCACCACAACCGAGCGTTCACACGCAATCTCTTGCAGAAGTCGCCCGGTCTTGTGTGTTTCTTCATCCGTCATGCCTGCGGCTGGTTCGTCCAGTAACAACAAACGCGGCTCTTGCAGAAGCAACATGCCAATCTCAAGCCACTGCTTCTCCCCATGTGATAACGCCCCTGCACGAGCATAGACGCGATCTTGCAGACCAATCTGGAGGGTAACACGCTCCATGGCAGCACTCATTTTCCCATATCGACGAATACCGATGGCTTGCAAAGGAGAACGGCGAGTCTCTGCCGCCAGTGTCAGATTCTCCTGCACCGTCAGACCTGCGAAGATCGATGGCGCCTGGAATTTGCGTCCTACACCTTTGCGAACAATCTGGTGTTCTCTCAGTCGCGTCAATTCCGTGCCATCCGCTATTTTCACCGAGCCGGACATGGGTTTGGTTTTACCACATATCACATCCAGCATCGTGGTTTTCCCTGCACCATTCGGTCCAATCAGAAAATGCAGATCATGCTCATGCAGCTTCAGATTCATTCCTTTGACCGCAACGAACCCGCCAAATGCCACCGTAATATCCTCGGCGATCAGAACCGCTGAATCCTCAGTAGACTTCAGGTTTTTCCCGAGTGACTTGGACATGTGCACTTTCTCCTCTCCGTTTCAGCAAGCGAACAACATGACGATACACACCCACAATTCCGTTAGGCATGAACAAGACGACCGTTACAAAGAGCCCACCAATGACAAACAGCCATCCTTCAGGGTAAGCTTCGCTGATGCCTGTTTTGGCTGCATTCAGCACCACCGCTCCGATAACCGCTCCAATAAGCGTACCGCGACCACCCAGTGCAACCCAGAGGACCATCTCAATGGAAGGAACAATGCCCATCATGGATGGCGAGATAATGCCTACCTGAAGAACAAACAGCATGCCCGCGATGCCTGCAAGTGCACCGGAAAAGGCAAAAGCCAGCGTTTTGTATCCTGCCGGATCATATCCGAGGAATCGCACCCGATTCTCTCCATCACGCGCCGCTTCGAGCACCTGACCGAAACGACTGTTCACCATTCGACGACAGAGCACATACGCGATCACCAGAACAGCAAGCGTTATATAGTAGAGAACAATGGTTGTTCCAGCGGAATGAAGTGTAAAACCAAAGATTGAATTATATCCGGTAATGCCATTCGTTCCACCCGTCCATTCCTGTTTGCCAACAAATAACGTCACTGTGATGAGAACCAAAGCCTGAGTCAGGATGGTAAAATAAACACCGGTGATCCGGTTACGGAACGTAAACCACCCCAGGGCAAAGGCGAGTAATGCCGGAAGGGCTATCCCCAATATCAGCGCCACGGGGAAAGAGCGAAATGGTTCCCAGAACCACGGCAGACCACTGAGACCACTCCATCCCATGAAGTCAGGAAGTGTTGCTCCACTGGCCTGAAGCTTCAGATACATCGCCATCGCGTACCCACCCAGACCAAAGAATACCCCATGCCCAAGACTCAACACACCCCCATACCCCCAGATCAGATCGAGACCGATGGCCAGGATCGCCAGTGCCAAAAACTTGGCTAACAGGCTCAGACGAAACTCCGTGGAGATCAGCGGAGCAAGACACATCATGATCAGTACAACCGCCCAGATAATCCTCATTTTCAGACTGCCAGTTTTGAGTAATGCCGACATGAACTAACCCCCTTCTTCACGTTAATCGAGACTCCGTGTGCGCATCGCGACCAAGCCGCGTGGTTTCCATTGCAGAAAAGCAACGATACATACAAACACAAGCACCTTGCCAATCGAGGCCGAGGTATATGTTTCGAACAATGTGTTGAACATGCCGATCCCCAGCGCACCGCACACGGTTCCAACCAATTTCCCCACCCCACCCAGAACAACGACCATGAACGCATCCACAATATAATAGGTACCAAGGGAAGGACCAATTGGACCGATAAGTGTTAACGCACAACCAGCAATTCCGGCGATGCCCGAACCAATGGCAAAGGTCATGCCATCCACCCGTCGGGTCGAAATCCCAAGACACCCCGCCATACTTCGGTTCTGCATCACAGCCCTCATTCGTCTTCCGGAAGATGTTCGATAGATATAGAGATACATACACAGCAGCACAACCGCAACCAGTGCGATAATGAAAATTCGCTTGTACGGAAATATAATGCCCTCCGAGATCGCCAACCCTCCATTGAGCCAAGCCGGACTGGATACCCCCACATTTGGTGCACCGAATATTGTACGGGCCAGTTGTTGCAGCATCATCCCTACACCCCAGGTCGCGAGCAGACTATCCAGCGGCCTGCCATATAGATGCCTGATCAGCACCACTTCGAGCAACCAGCCAATCAGAGCAGCTACGATGAACGCAATCGGCAAAGCAACAACAAAGTAGGCACCAAACCACGCCGCTGGAGCATAGGACATGAACAGATTTTGTGTTACATACGTTGCATATGCACCGATCATAATCAGTTCACCGTGAGCCATATTGATCACATTCATCAGCCCAAACGTTACCGCCAGACCAAGTGCAATCAACAACAAAATTGAACTGATACTCAGACCATTGAACATCTGCAGGATAAACATATCCATCGTTATCCCCTCCTCCATACGTGACTCTCGATAGTTCACATCACTTCAATTCGCACCACTCTCACGTTTTGCATAACGGTAACGCTTTACCGCGATACGGTGAGAGGATGTGTTGTCACACCCTCGTCTATGAATCGGCTGCTTTGAAGCAAGTTACCTTTATTTATTACGAGGTTTCTATGTTATTTAGCGCTAAGAGAAGCTCCCCATTCATACGTTTTCAGATAAGGGTCCGGTTTGACAGGCGCACCAGAATTCCACAATTCCTTGAACTGCCCATCTTCCTGTACCTCACCGATCCGTACGGTTTTGTAGATATGCTGATTCTCTCCATCCACGGTTACTTTACCTTCCGGTGCATCAAACTCCAGACCCTTCGCAGCTGCCTTCACCTTCTCTACGTCGGTTGATCCTGCTTTTTCCACCGCCGCCTTCCAGAGATAAACCGCCACATATCCCGCTTCAATCGGATCTGCTGTCACTCGATCAGCACCGTATTTTTCCTTGTACTTGGCTACAAATGTTGCATTTTCAGGTGTATCCGTTGTCTGATAATAATTCCACGAAGCGAGATGCCCCTTCAATACGTCTGCGCCAATACCACGGATCTCTTCCTCCGCCACACTTACCGAGAGGGTTGTCATCTGATCCGAAGAAATTCCGGCATCCTTCAATTGTTTGAAGAAGGCCACATTGCTGTCTCCGTTCAGTGTATTGTATACAATATCCGGCTTCGCAGCCTTGATTTTGCTAATGATGGTACTGTAATCGGTATGTCCCAACGGTGTATATTCCTCACCCACCACTTCGCCGCCTTCTGCTGCGAGTTGTGCCTTAATGACCTGATTGGCCGTTTTTGGAAAAACATAATCTGAACCGAGCAGATAAAACGTCTTGCCCCTGTTCTCCAGTAACCAGGTTACGGATGGAACGATCTGCTGATTCGTTGTTGCTCCTGTATAAAAAATATTTGGCGACGATTCCAATCCTTCATATTGCACCGGGTAAAACAATAGACCTTTGTTCTGTTCGAACACCGGGAGCATAGCCTTCCGACTTGCAGAGGTCCAACCGCCAAATACAGCAGCGACCTTATCTTGTTGCAGCAGCTTTCCAGCCTTCTCCGCAAAAGTAGGCCAATCCGAAGCACCATCCTCAATTACCGGCTCGATCTGCTTACCCAAAACTCCACCCGCGGCGTTAATCTCTTCAATAGCAAGCATCTCGGCATCTTTAACAGATACCTCACTGATTGCCATCGTTCCGCTGAGGGAGTGAAGAATGCCCACTTTAATCGTATCACCGGATGCAGCCGGCTCTCCTGTACCACCCGAACCTGAGACTTCAGGTGGAGCAGTGCCCTCCACACATCCTGTCATTACCATGACCGCACCCAGCAAAATGCTCCATAACTTGACCGTCCTCTTCTTCAATAGCCTACACTCCCTTTTTTTAGTCTATTGCCGAACATTAAGGTCATTTACACCCGAAATGTTCGTTGATCCAAATTATGGAGTCTTACACTCTTCATGTCAATATAGCTTACATAATTTTATTTTATGCCTACTCGTTTCATGCATGCTGCTAATAAGCTTTGAAGCTTATTGACAAAGGGTTCACCCTGTGTGAGTATATTTAACATACAATATGTTCCACGAATATATCAGACTCTATAAGCGAAAGGTCGGATTGCCTTGCACTGGACTGAGCAGGAAAAGGAAAAACTCCTGATTACCGTGGCCGCTAACCTCGCCCGTGAACGAAGAGCACGCGGGCTCAAGTTAAATGTTCCCGAAGCCATAGCCCTGTTGACCTCCGAACTCATGGAGCGGGCACGGGATGGCATGAGTGTTGCCGAATTAATGAGATACGGAGGCACCATCCTGACACGCGAAGACTGTATGGATGGTATTCCCGATATGATCCCTGAAGTACAGGTAGAAGCCACATTTCCTGACGGTACCAAACTGGTTACCGTACATGAACCTATACGCTGAGAAAGGCAGGAGAAGCCATGATTCCTGGTGAATATCGCTTGAAACCAGATGACGATATCATCTGTCATCCGGATCGTCCAACCTTGCGCCTGATTGTCCTTAATCGCGGCGACCGCCCCGTCCAGATCGGCTCTCACGTTCACTTTTATGAAGTTAATGCAGCACTGGACTTCGATCGCGCTTCCGCTTTTGGACATCGCCTGCATATCCCGGCAGGCACCGCAGTCCGTTTCGAACCCGGTGAAGAGAAACCGGTCGAACTTACGACCTTTGGCGGCAAACGCCAGATACACGGGTTCAACGGATTAACCGAAGGCTCTGCGGATCAGGCCCCTGATCCACAAAAACTGGAAGCATTCCTGAAGACGTTCTCCCCTCCCATACAAGATGGAGGTGAACCTTCATGAAACGAATGAGCCGTGAACAATACGCGTCAATGTTCGGACCCACCACTGGTGATGCCGTAAGACTTGCGGATACCGAACTATGGGCAGAGATTGAACATGATTATGCCGTCTATGGCGATGAGAGCAAGTTCGGGGGCGGCAAGGTTATCCGCGACGGAATGGGCCAATCCACCTCCGCTCTGCGAAGTGACGGCACTCCCGATACTGTTATCACCAACGCCATCATTATCGATCATTGGGGCATTGTAAAAGCGGATATCGGCATTCGGGATGGGCATATCAGCGCCATTGGCAAATCCGGCAACCCGGATACAATGGATGGTGTTCACCCCGCACTGGTCATCGGTGCTTCCACCGAAATCATCGCTGGTGAAGGCATGATTGTAACCGCCGGCGGCATCGATACCCATATTCATTTCATCTGTCCACAGCAGATTCAGACCGCATTATCCTCTGGAGTAACGACCATGATCGGCGGTGGAACAGGACCAGCAACAGGAACCAAAGCCACCACCTGCACACCAGGAGCCTGGCATATCCACCGAATGCTGGAGTCCGCAGAGGCTTTTCCCATGAACATCGGTTACCTCGGTAAAGGCAACAGCTCCAGCACCGCACCTTTAATCGAACAGATTGAAGCGGGTGTAATCGGCCTGAAACTGCATGAGGATTGGGGAACTACGCCAAGCGCTATCGATACCTGCCTGACTGCCGCCGGGGAACATGATGTTCAAGTCGCTATCCACACCGATACACTGAACGAAACCGGTTTTCTCGAAAATACCCTGGCTGCAATCAACGGACGGACAATCCACACGTACCACACGGAAGGCGCTGGCGGCGGACACGCACCGGATATTATCCGGGCCGCTGGGGAGTCCTACGTTATCCCGTCATCCACCAACCCTACACGACCGTACACACGCAACACCGTAGAAGAGCACCTTGATATGTTGATGGTGTGTCATCACCTGGACCCATCCATCCCGGAAGACGTCGCTTTTGCCGATTCGCGGATTCGTCCCGAAACGATTGCCGCCGAAGACATTTTGCATGATCTTGGCGTGTTCAGCATTATCAGTTCAGATTCACAGGCCATGGGCCGAGTGGGCGAAGTCATCATCCGCACCTGGCAAACTGCCGACAAAATGAAAAAACAGCGCGGCAAACTCGAACTCAACCCGGGTTCTCCCTCCGATAATGATCGGATCAAAAGATATGTCGCCAAATACACCATCAACCCTGCTATCGCACACGGAATCGGACACCTTGTCGGTTCGGTGGAAGTCGGAAAGCTGGCCGATCTAATCATATGGAACCCTGCCTACTTCGGTGTCAAACCGGAGATTGTCATCAAGGGTGGCATGATTACTTTCGCCCAGATGGGTGATCCCAATGCGTCTATCCCGACACCTCAACCCGTATTCGGCAGACCCATGTTCGGAGCTTATGGCAGTGCCCTTGCCAGCGGTTCGATCACCTTTGTCTCCCAAGCCGCAGCAGAGGCAGGAATCAAAGAGACATTGGGCCTGAAGAAACGAGTTGAACCCGTCAAAGGCTGCCGCTCGGTTACTAAAAAAGACATGATTCATAACGATGTCACCCCCGTTATTGAAGTCGATCCCGAAACCTATGAGGTACGAGCTGACGGCGAGCTTCTCACCTGCGAACCCGCAGACGAGTTGCCTATGGCACAGCGGTACTTTATGTTCTGATATGAATCCCGATTAGCTGACAAGGGGGCACCCCATGATGAATAGTGGCACAAAGCTGCTTCGTTACGTTCAACTGCTGGATTCAGCCCTGCCCATTGGTGGTTTCTCCCATTCCTTCGGTCTGGAAGCTTACACGCATGATGGCACCGTGCGGAATACCGCCCAGCTTAAACAGTTTATTCGCAGCCAGCTTCATTCCAGTCTAGTGCGAATAGACGGCCTTGCCATCAAAGGTGTCTACCAGGCGATACAACAACAAGATGCCGCTCTACTTGCCCTGTATGACAAACGTGTCCACGCCCAGCGTTCCCCTCGGGAAATGAGGGAAAGCGGGCACAAGATGGGAAAGCGACTGCTCAAGCTCGCCCGGTCACTCTATCCGTGGATGGACTTTGCCCTGATCGATGAAGCTATACGGGAATACGGCGCGTATTGCGGCATCACGACCATACACGGTTATATCAACTATCAATTGGAGATTGGATTGGATGAAGCCGTTACCGGGCATCTATATACCTCGGTTAACGCTTATGTGAACAGCGCACTTCGCCTGTTGCCCATCGGACAAACCGAAGCGCAGATGCTGATTCAGAAGCTGCTCGATGATATTGAAGCGGAATGGGCACTCATTCGGGAAAATGACCCGGTAGATATGCACAGCTTCGGAATCGCCCAGGAAATCTACGCCATGCGGCATGAAACCTTACCCGCGCGGTTGTTTATGTCTTAACTACAACTTTTATCTAACTAGGAGGAATTGTTATGTGTGGAGGAGCTAATCATACGCATCATCCGGAGTGGGAACGTAAGGCATTTGATCGGAGTCGTCCGATGCGAATTGGAATTGGCGGACCGGTAGGTTCAGGTAAAACAGCCCTTGTGGAGAAGTTGTCCAAGGCACTGCGTACACGTTATAGCCTTGCTGTCATCACCAATGACATTTATACCAAGGAAGATGCCGAGATTTTGCTGCGCCAGAATGCCCTGGCACCAGAGCGCATTATCGGTGTAGAGACAGGCGGATGCCCGCATACCGCTATTCGCGAGGATGCCTCCATGAATTTTGAAGCCGTTGACGAGTTGATTGAACGCTTCCCTGATCTTCAACTGATCTTCATCGAGAGCGGCGGCGACAATCTCTCTGCTGCCTTCAGTCCGGAACTCGCTGACGTCTTCATCTACATTATCGACGTTGCCCAAGGAGAGAAACTCCCGCGTAAAGGCGGTCCTGGCATCACGCGTTCAGACCTGCTGTTAATCAACAAAACCGACCTCGCCCCTTATGTTGGAGCAAGCCTGGAAGTGATGAAAAATGATACCGAGCGGGTCCGCGAAGGCCGCCCTTATGTCATGTCTAATCTAATGAGCGGTGAAGGTGTATCCGAGATTGTCCACTGGCTCGAACATCAATATATGGATGACGACGCTTCCGCTGCACATCTGCATTCACACAGCCATGAACATGGCACTCACTCGCATTAATTCATCTTCTGTCCCGATGGGAACAGAGATCATTCGGAACGAAAGTCCAGGTGAACCCGTCACGCGCCGCAGCGAGCTTCGGGCCACCTTCTCCTTTCAAGGAGAGCGGACGGTCATGACCGATCGTTATTACAGCGCACCGCTTCGGTTCAGCCGATCCTTTCGACCTCCCGGAGGCGGAAGCGAATTATGCATTTACACGTCAGACGTCTCTCCCGGAGTCCTTAACGGGGATCACTATCATTCCGAGTGGGTATTGGGCGAAGGAACCCATGTCATGCTAAGCAGTACGTCAGCTACAAGGCTTCATCCCACACCATCGCTTCCTTCATCCGTCAATCATCATTTTCAGTTGGGAAAAGGAGCCACGCTGGAATACTTTCCTGAATGCGTCATTCCCTTCAAAGGTAGTTCTTCTTCACTCGCTGTAACCTTTGAACTGGAAGACCAGGCGATTCTGGCCTATGCAGACATCTGGTCTGCCGGACGGATTCATCGGGGAGAAGCTTTCCAATTCGAGCGTTACCGAAGCTTGACGGAGATATGGCAAGGTGAGCAACTGGCTGTCTGGGATCGATTCGGACTTGAACCAAAAACCGATGATCCCACACACTCAGCATCCCTCCTTCACTATACGCATACCGCTGCGTTGTGGATGATTGCCCCGGGTCTGGGTACTGCCGAGTTGGAAGTAGTCAGATCCGCACTGCCACCCGATGGACGAATGCTGGCAGGTGCGAGTTTGCTGGCAACCGGGGGGATCGGTGTTCGACTGCTTGGCCTGGCGGCTTGGGAACTTCAAGAACAGTGCCTTCAGATTTGGAACACACTCCGCCCCCAACTGCTGGGCAAAGAAACTCTTATTTTTCGTAAATAAAGATATAGAGCATAAACTAACAAAAAAACCTCTGAACTGTCTCCGAGTATGTTCGGATTAGTCCAGAGGTTTTGTACATTCAGTCCATGGATGCTGCTCATATCACTTACGCTTCGTTCTCTTCAGAGTTACTCTCTGATCTGTTCTCAGACTTATAACGATAGTCGCCTGCATCTTTGCTTTCCTTGGATTTGCGGTAACGGGTGAACTCAATATATTCGCTGATAAAAGACTGTTCCACAGTCGATAATTCACTTTCCTGGCAATTCAATTGCCGCAAAACGTCAAAAAAATAATCCTCCCGTTTTTCCCGAACCATCGCTTCCTTCGATGGACGACCAATCATGAGCCAGTCAAGGCTCACATCAAAAAACGAAGCAATCTCAATTAATTTATTCGTACTCGGAATAGACTTGCCACGTTTCCAATCACCCAGATTGCCTGTGCTAATCTTCAGCTGTTGGCAGAAAGCCTTCTTGGTCATTCCTCGTTCGGCAATCAGGTGTTCAATTCGCTCATAGATCGACTGCATACAAGAACCGCCTTCCAACCGTAATAATCAACTCATCTGCTTAAATTATACCACATTATTCCTGAAGGCTCAGCCTTTATATGCCTGGAGCAGGATGAGATATATCGTATAACACAAAGATAGACTCCCATGAATGACCATGGAAGTCTATCTTATAACGTTGTTGCTGTGATGCGGTCGAGAGGACTCGAACCTCCACGGGTATACACCCACTACCCCCTCAAGATAGCGTGTCTGCCATTCCACCACGACCGCATATTCAATTGTAAAAATGGTGAGCCATGAAGGGCTCGAACCTTCGACACCCTGATTAAAAGTCAGGTGCTCTACCAACTGAGCTAATGGCTCTTGCTGTAAACTTCACCGGATGTGCCATGCTTCATTCTTGTTCATAAGAGCAATGACTTTGAGGATTTCTCATCGAAAATATAAATCTCATGAGGTGGTGAAGATATGACCCGTAGGGGATTCGAACCCCTGTTACCTCCGTGAAAGGGAGGTGTCTTAACCCCTTGACCAACGGGCCTTAATAACAAGTTGTCTTTCTTGGCGACAAGAATGAGTATACCACAGGACAATTCGAACTTGCAATACTTTTTTTGAAATTTATTTTTCAAGCCTTTCTTGTCCGTTGCATACTACTTGCATATCACTCCTCAGAGCCCCGTCATTCACTCCATCCATTCATACCAATATCATCACTGTGCAGGAATATTGTAAGCCATTCATTAAAACACTTACAAAAACTTACGTTCACTTATATTATTGCAAATCACATTAAGAATACTTATAATTAAAGTATCAGTATAAGTACGGTCATCCATACACCCGGAGGTGACATGTTTGTTTCAAGAAGAACGAATGCAGCTCATTGTTGAACATCTACGGAAACACAATCGCATCTCAGCAGATGATATTGTCGCCTTGTTTGATGTATCACGGGATACTGCACGCAGGGATCTGATCAAGCTTGAGGAACAGGATGCCATTATTCGAACACGTGGCGGCGCAATTCTCCCCCCTCCTCCGCAAGAATTCAGATCCTACAAAGACCGTTTACTCGATGTTTCTGAGGAAAAAAGAGCCATCGGCAAGCTCGCTGCAGCCATTGTAAGACAAGGCGAGATTATTATTCTGGACTCTTCCACAACTGTGCAGGCCTGTGCCGAGAACTTAAACGGCAAATCCTGTACCGTCATTACGAATTCGATTCATTCCGCTGATCTTCTCTCCAATCACACGGCAGTCCAGATTCGTTTACTCGGGGGCAAAGTCGATAAGGAACAACGTTATGTCTACGGTACCTCTGTGATCGAGACCCTCTCCCACTATTATGTAGATAAAGCCTTTATCGGAATTGGCGGTATCACCATGGACGGCTTCAGCGCTTCCGAAGAGGAAGGCAAAATAAAACACCAAATGATGAAAGCTGCCAAGAAAGTTGTTATTCTTGCAGATCAATCCAAGTTTGATAGACGTTATGGTTATCGTTTTGCCGACTGGTCATTGGTGGATGTATTGATTACGGATCAATGGCCAACCAAAGAATGGCTTGCTTTTCTAGCCGAACAACAGGTCGAGATTCTCATTCCTGAACCTACAGATGATAAGGAGTTGTAAATATATGAAATTATTTGCCACAGATTTAGATGGAACTTTGTTGAATAGAGACAGCCAGATTAGCCCGGAGAATGCCGCAGCCATCCAAAAGGCCCAACAATCCGGAATGAAAGTTACCATTGCTACAGGGCGCGTCTATTCCGATGTGGTGACCATCAGCCGCGAAGGCGGAATCAAAACCCCGATTATCGGCTCCAACGGAGCGACGATTCATGATGCCGACGGTGAACGTCTATTCCACCTTCCACTTGAGCGTGACACAGCAGCTTCTGTCATGCAGTGGCTGGAAGAGCACGATTTCTATTATGAGGCTTCCACGCAGCAAGGCATCTATGCCCCGCGTAGCAGTCATGAGACCTTGCTCGCCGAGATGGAACGTGTTCTTGGTTCGAACCCTGGTGAGGACATTGAACGCATGATTCGGGGCATTAAGAAACACTACGACAAAAAAGACTACCACCGTGTTAACAGCCACCTCGAAATTCCGGCAGAAGCCTATATCTATAATATTATGGCCTTCTCCATGAATCCGGACAAAGTAAAGACGGGGCGAGAATACTTCGCTTCCCGATCCGATGTCGCAATGGTAGTATCCTTTGAGCACAACTTCGAAATGCAGCACCCGGACGTATCCAAAGGAAATGCCCTCACCAAACTGGCGGCTCACCTGAACATCTCCATGGAAGATACAGTAGCGATCGGAGATAACTTCAACGATGTCTCCATGTTACAAATGGCAGGACTCGGCATTGCCATGGGTAATGGTGAACCCGAAATCCAGGCACTGGCCAAAGCCATAACGCTGACCAATGTAGAGCACGGTGTCGCCCATGCCATTGAGTGCCTGCTTGAAGGCAAACCAGTGTCCCGCCCAGAAACGATTGTCGGAGAAGGTCAGTAATCGACCCCATATTGAATTAAACACTAAACCTGCATGGTCGCTTATGGATCCATGCAGGTTTAGTGTTCTTCATTTTAACTCAGCAGATCGAACGTGAGGCACGTCCTGTAACAAAATAATCAGTTGCTCGCCCCGGTATGAACCCGGCAGTTGCAACGTGAACTCAAGCACCGTCTCTTCTACGTAGTCTGTGCTTGTTTGCTGTTCTGTCTTAAATCCGATGACCGATATCTTCTCCTGTCCCAGCAGTGCCAGAACACGCTTCAGGGCCTCTCCCTCCTTTTGCAGATGGAGGGTTAACGTCTCTGTTCGGGCGGATATCAGCCAGCGTGTGGGTCTATGCAGTAACATCTGTGCCACGACAATAAGCAGTGTCACGCCTGCACCTGTCCAATACAGACCGGAACCCACAGCAAGCCCCATGCCTGCTGTAGCCCATATGCCTGCCGCTGTGGTCAATCCCCTGACCGTGTGCCGCTGTGTGAAGATCATGCCCGCTCCAATGAAACCCACACCGCTAACGACTTGTGCAGCGATCCTTGACGGATCCAGAGACAGATTGGCCCAGCCAGCCTGATCCTGGAATCCGTACTTCGACACAATCATCATCAGGGCAGCGCCGACAGCAACCACAAAATGAGTACGGATGCCCGCTTCTTTCATTCGGTTCTTGCGCTCATATCCGATCAGGACACCACATATTCCAGCTATGAGGACACGCATCAAGTATTCCACTTCCATGCACATCACCTCTTTCACTATGTATATGCTTACATTTGTATCTTTACTATTACCCAATCTTTCCCTGACTATATAAGTTGAACTTCCACTCTGGTCAATTCTCTGACCGAAAATTGCTCCCCTGTCTTTCTCCCAATCCGTAATAAAGTCTGAAATTATATATCAGTGGATGCCATTCTTCTGGATTAATCTTGTTCGGTCCAGCTATTAGTCTGGTGTGCGCGTGCACCTTCAACGCTTTCACTTCCACAATCGCCATGAACGGTGTGTGTTCCGGAATACGTATCTGTTGAACAGCCGCTTCAATCTGAAGCGGACATTCAACTATTTTATCTGGTGCCACCTGAACCGAGCATTCGGATGTCAGTCCAGCTGCAGTGAATTTATCATAACAATATTCATAACCCATCTGCCTTTTCTCCTCAGGAACCGGGGTGACTCCCGTATAACGCCCTAATGCCTCAACCTGTCTCCACATGGTCGCATCTGGTAAATTAATCACACACTCCGGGTGCCGACTCAGATTTTCATAGGCTTTGCCCTGTGTGCCGAGACCGAGAACCAGACAATCCCCCAGCGCCCAAGATGAGGATAATGGTGACAGGTTGGTTGAGCCATCCTCATTTAATGTGCTTAGCAGCAATACGGGCGTACCATAATATAAAATACTCGGATTCATCGTTTCATGTTTATTCATTTCTGGCCCCTTGGACGATCGCTCTGTAGTAAGATTCTGCTTCGTTATCTTTTTCATCCTGTATCTCTCCTGTTCCAATCCATTCATTTATAAGCTCAATCAATCCCGTATGGGACGATACAACAGAATTGTAATACAGTAATAGTTCAGATATGATCGAAGTATGAATGTATATCCGAATATTACTGTTATTGCGTCGTTAATCGCCGATCCAAGTCGCTCCATTTTTCTGTCATCCTTACTGGATGGCCGGGCGTTGCCCGCAGGAGAGCTCGCTCATATGGCAGGCGTCACGCCCCAGACGGCAAGCAGCCATCTAGCCAAACTCGTAGAGGGGGGATTACTGGAAGTTGAACAGCAAGGCCGCCACCGATACTACCGTCTTGCAAACAAAGAAATTGCTAATCTGATTGAAACGATGGCCAGTATCGCCCCGCCTGTACAGATCCGCTCTCTGAAACAATCCGATCAGCTTCAACAACTGAGTTATGCACGGACCTGTTATGGTCATCTGGCCGGGAAATTGGGAATCTCGCTCTGTGAAGCCTTAGTACAGAAGGGTTATCTTGCAGAGCCCGAAGAAGCACATCATAAGGATTATCAAGTTACGGAGCAAGGAGTGCAGTGGTTTACCACGTTTGGGATTGAACTTCACGTGAAGCGGGAATCACGCCGGGCTATCGCTCGTAAATGTCTGGATTGGAGCGAGCGACGTCATCATCTCTCAGGCATGCTTGGGGAACAACTTAGACATCGACTATCGGAACTGGACTGGATTCGTCAAAAGACAGGGGGCCGCTCTGTTGAAGTAACAGAAGCAGGCAAGAAAGGCCTATACGAGGTGTTGAACATTTCACTTTAGGCCGAAATGTAGTCGATATATAAACCAAAGATCAGAACGCAAAAAATCCCCTTCACACTGACCGTTAACCGGTCAAATGTGAAGAGGATTTTTTGTCAATCGGAACGGAGAAAGAGGGGTACTCTCACTTCGTTCGAGACTGGAGTATTGCTAACGAAGCTTATGCTCCGACGAACCTTTAGGGTTCTCATCCCTTTGCAGAGAAGTTTAATTCAGAACGGAGAGAGAGGGATTCGAACCCTCGCACCGCTTACGCAGTCTAACCCCTTAGCAGAGGGTCCCCTTATAGCCACTTGGGTATCTCTCCAAGAAATGGCTCCCCGAACAGGGCTCGAACCTGTGACAACTCGATTAACAGTCGAGTGCTCTACCAACTGAGCTATCAGGGAAAATTAACTTGAATAAGATTAATTTATCATGATTAATAATCCAAGTCAACATGCCTTTCATCTCTTTCTTCCGCGTAGTGAACAATCTGTACATCAGATATTCTGAAGACCCAGTTTTCCCGCACAACGACCACAGCGGTAACGCTTCGGATCTATTTTCCGCTTGCGCAAATATTCCGTACCACAGCTCTTGCACACCAGCTTGTAACGATACGGCAGCGGCTTTCTGCCTTTGCCGTCAGGAAGCGATTGGCAGAACCGTGAGCCGCCCACTTTCTGCAATAAAGCCTTGAATTCCGGGTCACGATGCTGATAGCCTCGCCCACGAATATGCAGATGATAGTGACATAACTCATGCTTGATGATCTTTTCGACCTCATCTCGCCCATAGGCTTCGAGTTGATGCGGATTGATTTCAATCCGGTGACTTTTGAGCATATAACGCCCACCCGTAGTGGTCAGGCGACTGTTAAACAACGCTTCATGGGTGAACGGTACTCCGAAATGATCCAGTGATACCTGTTCAATCCATTGTTGCAATTCCTCATTTTCCATCGGTATCCTCTCCTTAGACCCCCTCGGAGCATTGTTTTTCCGGCATAATACTTGAATTCTAACCGTTTCGTAGGCTACACTGTCAAGTAGAATGTATGAGGGGAGATTATTACTCGTTATGCCTACAATGCGCTATGTCATCCTGCAGCAGGAACACCAATTGCAGTTCGTGGAAATGCCGGCGGATTACGCCTATCAACTCAGTGCGCTTAACTTGCGCCTGCACAAGGAAATTGATAAACTCACGGCAGCAGATGTCCCTGTCCTGCCTTGGGCGATCGCCGAATGTGACAGCCTCGATCTCCTGAACGAAAATCTTACTATCATTGGCGGCCTTGATTATATCAATGCACTTGAAGAATCTTTTGCGACATTACGTGAAAGCCAGTATCCTTTGATTTCTCTGCTTACCGAAATCCGGGCTCTTCAGGCCCAATTGGAACAATGGTATGAAGAAGAAATGGAAACTCTCTAATTCACCACAGGTATTATTTTAATATGATGAGAACGAAAAGCACATCTCCCTGAATAGGGATTTGTGCTTTTTTTGAGTCAACGAGACATTGATTTGCCGGAGGCTTCCACTTATCCCGCACAGTCCAGGCTATTGCCACATATGCTAACGTACAGATGAATTATGCAAGAGGAGGAGATACCCTTGCCTCAATGGCTTTGCAATCAACTGATGCGTGCATTTCACAAAAAGGACAGCCGGCAAATCAAGTTGCTGAATGAATGCTGGTTCTTTTATCGCAACAAACCAGCAAATGGCACACCACGCAGCGCGGAGAACGAACTTTAAGAGGTTGTTCGTAGAAGTCTGCATTGGATTACGAAGGATGGCCTTTTGAACACGTACTTTAAGAAAATGCACATATTGCCCACCGTACTTACTAGAGGAATTAGAACGGACAACGGGACTATTACTGTCGACAACAAACAGCCTTCCTGGTCAGGGAAGGCTGTTCTCCAATCCTACTATTTAAGAAGACTGTTGCGCAGAAGCAGGTTTCTTCATCGTAAGGCCGACACGGCCTTTTTTGGTATCCACATTCATAACCCAGACCGTTACATTATCCCCGACAGATACAACATCCATCGGGTGTTTAACATATCCGTTGCTGAGCTGTGAGATATGGACAAGCCCATCACTCTTAATTCCAATATCAACAAAGGCACCAAAATCGATAACGTTACGAACTGTACCTTGAAGCTCCATGCCTTCGACCAGATCCTCAATTTTCAATACATCCGTACGGAAGATTGGCAATGGCATCTCTTCACGTGGATCACGCCCCGGACGCTGCAAGCTGTCCAGAATGTCACGTAAAGTAGGCACACCCACGTCCAGTTTCACAGCCAATTGCTCTGGCTGTTGCTCGGACAGTAACACCGACAGTTCCTTGCTACCCAGCTTGTCCATTGCTACCTGAAGTTCCTTGAAGAGTTGATCCACAACCTTGTAGGACTCCGGGTGAATCGGTGTACGATCCAATGGATTCTCACCCTCACCAATACGCATAAAGCCTACGCACTGCTCATAGGTTTTGGCACCCAGACGTGGCACCTTCTGAAGCTGACGGCGGTTCGTAAACCGGCCATTCTCTTCGCGGTACTTCACAATGTTTTTGGCAATCGTAGCGTTAACTCCGGCAACATATGACAGCAACGAAGGTGAAGCCGTATTCACGTCCACACCTACATGGTTAACTGCGGATTCCACGACAGCCTTCAGGCTTTCCTCCAGAATTTTCTGGGAAACGTCATGCTGATATTGACCTACGCCAATGGCTTTTGGATCAATCTTAACCAACTCGGCAAGCGGGTCTTGTACACGGCGTGCAATGGAAGCTGCGCTGCGCTCTGCAACATCCAGATCCGGGAACTCTTCCTGGGCCAGTTTGGATGCAGAATATACACTTGCGCCTGCTTCATTTACAATGAGATACACCAGACTTTCATCACCGTTCTCCTGAATGATCTCGGCAACAAACTGCTCTGTTTCACGCGATCCGGTACCATTACCGATAACGATCAGTCCGATATCATATTGCTTGATCATGCGGTGGAATACTTCAGCAGCTTCACGCTTCTTGTTGTGAGGTGGCGTTGGGTAGGTCACCGCCACTTCCAATAGCTTGCCCGTATCATCTACAACAGCCAGTTTACAACCGGTACGATAGGCAGGATCGACACCCAGCACACGTTTGCCATGAATCGGCGGTTGCAGCAACAGATTACGCAGATTGGCAGAGAATACCGATATGGCCTGGTTCTCACCTTTTTCCGTGAGTTCTCCACGAACTTCACGCTCAATGGAAGGCGCAATAAGCCGCTTGTATGCATCTTCAATCACATCACGCAGGATATCCTGCACGGCAGAAGCACCACGAATGATCTGTCCTTCCATATGACGATGGGCCGGTTCTGCCTGTACGTCCAGGCCAACTTTCAGAATACTCTCCCGTTCGCCGCGATTAATCGCGAGAATACGGTGTGGTGGCATCTTTTTGGCCAGTTCGCGGTAATCATAATAATTCTCGTACACGGACTCCTCTTGAGCATCCTTCGCTTCTGAAGTCAACATCCCGTGATCCAAGGTGTACCGACGAATCCAGGCACGAATGGCAGCATCATCTGCGATATTCTCAGCGAGAATGTCTTTGGCTCCCTGAAGAGCCGACTCCGCATCTTCTACACCCAGTTCAGCATTGATATATTTCGCAGCTTCCTGGAATGCATCGCCTTGCTTCGGTTGACCCCAGATCCATACAGCAAGGGGTTCAAGACCTTTTTCCTTAGCCACGCTCGCACGCGTTTTCCGCTTCTGACGGAATGGACGGTACAAGTCTTCGACTTCCTGCAGCTTCACAGCCTGGGTAATGGAGTTTTTTAGCTCTCCGGTCAGTTTGCCCTGTTCCTCTATAATACGGATGACTTCCAATTTGCGATCCTCAAGATTGCGCAGATAAACAATGCGTTCTTCAATCGATCGCAGCTGGTTCTCATCCAGCTCTCCAGTCATTTCTTTACGGTAGCGGGCGATAAACGGAATCGTATTGCCTTCGTCCAGAA
Organism: Paenibacillus sp. SAF-068; assembly: GCF_051967555.1. Taxonomy (NCBI): domain Bacteria; kingdom Bacillati; phylum Bacillota; class Bacilli; order Caryophanales; family Paenibacillaceae; genus Paenibacillus; species Paenibacillus sp. SAF-068. Next base: position 563,434 of record NZ_JBQCJX010000001.1, on the reverse strand, counting down.
GCTCCGACGTTGTGCGGACCTGCTTCAAGGACAGTGACAGTTCCTTGGCTACCTGTTTGATGATTCGTTCATGGCGTTCTGCCTTTATTGTTTCTTCATTGGGTTCCAGAACCGTTTCCTGTTCAGACAAATAAATCCCTCTTTCCTTCCTGAATCTGAATCGTTCGTTACAATCATTTCAGGGCAGCTTTGCTGCTGTAATTACAGTATAGTTGAACCATTTGTTTTTTCCACTCTACCCTATATTATCACAAAATCACGCCTAGATTTCCATCAATCCGCAACCATACAAGTTCTGACAGAATGATGTCATCCTCCAGCCTTCCCCATTACGGCAAAAAAAGACCGAAAAACGTCATCACGACGCTCCTCGGTCCTCCTTTTTTGAAAACTCTATATGCACTTGCAGTCTAGACGCGTTCAAAGCGGAACAGTTCGCTCAGATAGTCTCCTGATGCGCTGCCTACCGAGATACCGCCATACATGAGGGCATCGCCGGTAAAGGTCTCTGATCCGCCTTTCAGACGATAATCCGCATTCGGGTCCAATCCTTTCAGCTTCAGGCGCTGAAGTGGCGCATTAGGCTCAGAGAGCACACGGAAGTAGAATACAACAGCTTCGCTTCCGTCTGGTGCAATGAACATCCACGCTGTCTCATTACCTTCAAACGGACTAAGCAAGCGACGGAATGTTCCATATTGAACCGTTCCACGAATCTCCTTGTACAGCTCAACCTGAGCTTTCACGATGTCGTTCTCTTCCTCCGTGAATTTCGTCAGATCCAGCTCATACCCGAAGTTTCCCGACATTGCAACATGTCCCCGAATCTCAAGAGAAGTGATCCGGTTCACCTGATGATTCGGTACCGCTGAGATATGTGATCCCATGGAGCTCACCGGGTACACAAGACTGGTACCATACTGAATCCGCAGACGGGATATCGCATCTGTGTTATCACTTGTCCACGTCTGTGGCATGTAATACAGCATACCTGGATCGAAGCGGCCACCACCACCTGAACAACTCTCGAACAGAATATTCGGGAACGCCGAAGTGACTCGCTCCATTACGTCATACAACCCCAACATGTAACGGTGCGCAGTCTCACGTTGTCTGTCTGCCGGTAGCAATGCGGAACCCACTTCCGTCATATTTCGGTTCATATCCCATTTCACATAAGTAATTGGTGCAGAACCCAGTACGTCTGTTAACATGCGCACGATCTCATCGCGTACATCCTGACGAGAGAAATCGAGTACCAATTGTTGACGTCCTTCTGTCCGGCGACGGTCAGGTACATGCAGACACCAGTCCGGATGCGCACGATATAACTCACTATCTGGTGAGATCATCTCAGGCTCAAACCACAATCCGAACTGCATGTCCAGACTTGTTACGCGGTTAGCCAGATCATCCAGACCCTGTGGCAATTTGTTCTTATCCACAATCCAGTCGCCCAACGAGGAATTGTCACTGTCCCGGTGTCCAAACCAGCCATCATCCAGAACAAACAGCTCAATACCCAGCTTCTGTCCGGCGCGAGCGATCTGTTCAATCTTGTCTGCGTTGAAACCAAAGTAAGTTGCTTCCCAGTTATTGACCAACACCGGACGCTCTGCATTGCGGAATTTGCCGCGTGCCAGACGCTCCCGATACAACTCGTGGTAGGACTGTGACATGCCGTCCAGACCTGCAGCGGAATACACCATAACGGTCTCAGGTGTCTGGAACGCTTCCTGTGGCTCAAGCTTCCAGCCGAACTCGAACGGATTGATTCCGAGTGATACACGAGTGGTATGGAACTGATCCACTTCAGCCTGTGCGGTGAAGCTGCCACTATAGACAAGACTGAATCCGTAGACTTCACCCTGATCTTCGTCCGTACCTGGTGTCATCAGCGCAATAAATGGATTCTGCTGGTGACTGCTTGAACCACGACGGCTCTCGATGCCTTGCAAGCCTGAAGCAAGCGGTCTGCGAACGATATCCCGTTCCCGTGTCCAAGCTCCTGACAATTGCAACAATTCATAATCCGCATGCGGGAAATCAACAGAAGAACTGAGCGCACGCACCACATTCACAGCGGTAGCGCTCTCATTGACGATACGCATGGAACGTGTAATCGCATTAAATGCCGTAAAGGCTGTATAGGAAAGCTCGATTTTGATACCAGCGACACGGTCTTCCAGCTCAATAACCAGCGTCTCTGCTTCGTCATCGGACTCAACGTATGTTGCTGGCAGTCCGGTAAGCGCCGCTTTTCCTTTGACCAGTCGATGGCCTGTATACGTAAACTCCGAAACAGTTGAGCCATTCTCAAGTTCCAGTTGGATTGCCGGATTACGGAAATCACTTGTGCCGTACACTGGCAATTCCACTGGCAACGTATCGAATGAGATCGTACGATCCTCTGGCACCGGGTTAGGGCTAAAGGATGCTCGTTCTGTTCGTACATGCAACCAGCTCAGATCGGTGTCGCGTAATTTTTTGCCATAATACAAATGCACCAAATATCCTGAAGGCAGTACCTGAAATACGTAACTGGCCTCACGGGTCTGTAAATGAAACTGAAGTTTCTCTTGATTGATGTAAATGCTCATATGTCTCCTCCACCTCTATATATAGGTCTTTCGGGTAAACGGTTTCTCAGGTTTCATTATAGCGAAAAGATCGCCAATGTTCTACGCTTTCATCAAGCTTTAATCAAAAGAGCGCATAACAGCCCGAAGGATGTCATACGCTCTTTTGGTTACAGTCTGAATTCAGTGTGTTCCCTTTCAGGAAACATCCATTGCCAACGGACGGCAGGGTAGCGTACAAGACGCTGGTAACTGCCTTAAAAATCGATTAAACCAAGGCTGATCTGCAAGGCTTCGTTGACCAATTTCATGGTCTCCTCGTCCAGATGTGTAATCTTGTCAGTCAGCCTCTGCTTATCAATCGTCCGTATTTGTTCGAGCAAAATAACCGAGTCCCGGTCAAAGCCGTGTGCCGCTGCATCAATTTCAACATGCGTTGGCAGCTTTGCCTTCTGGATCTGGGCGGTGATCGCCGCCACAATACAAGTTGGACTGAACCGGTTGCCGATATCATTCTGGATCACCAGAACCGGCCTGACTCCACCTTGCTCGGAACCGACAACGGGAGAAAGATCCGCAAAAAAAACGTCACCACGTTTTACGATCAATGTCTACACCCCGCTAACTAAGCGGTCCAGAGTGCTGTCCGCATCTTCCTCCGCATGAAAGGCTTCGGATGCCATGGTCAGATTTATTTTTGCCATCTCCATGTACCCTCGCTGCATCGTTTCACGGATGTAACGTTTCTTACGCTCCGTTAAATACAGCTTCATAGCCTGCCTAATCAATTCGCTGCGGTTGGAATTCTCCAGCGCTACGATGCCATCCACTTCCTGCAAAAGATAATCAGGTAAACTGATCATGATCCGCTTGGTGTTCTGCAAGTTGGCCACCTTTCTTCCACCCCCACAAACCTTTCGCCATTGTGAACCAGTATTACGTTTTTCCAGAACTTTTATACAAAGGAATATATATGCCCCGAGTATATCAAGTATGCTGTACTCCATTATAAACATGGGGAACAATATTCGTACAGACCAAACATCTCAATTCAGGAATTAAATCCTTACTGTCATACAACATTCGAGATGCTCCGACAGTTTTCCTTCTGTTCTGAAAAAAAGTTTAATGGTAATGACGTCCAGTTTACCTCTCAGGATGTCAAAAGTGGATTGATTCTGGCGACTACTGCTGCCCCGCGGGTATATACCCGTGGAATGCGGTGCGCCATCATGCAGATCACTTCATAAGCAATCGTACCAAGCTGGGATGCCACCTCGTCTGCGGTTATTACGCCGCCAGACTGATGACCGATGAGGACAACCTCTTCGCCGACTTGAATTTCTTCCGCTTCTTCTGCGAAAGATTGTAACGACACCATACACTGATCCATACAGATTGTACCGACGACAGGAACGCGGCGGCCGCGTACAAGCACTTGTGCTTTACCTGTCAGCATTCTGGAGAATCCGTCTGCATAGCCAATCGGCAGGGTCGCTATTCGTTCATGCCCTTGCGTAAAATAACGGGTTCCGTAACTGATCCCCCAATGGGGTAGCAGTGTTTTGACCAGAACCGCTTTCGTCTTCAGCGTCAATACCGGGGACAGCTTCACCACCTGATGATTCACCTCAGCCGAAGGATACAGTCCGTACAGGCTTATTCCCACACGTACCATATCATAGGACAATTCCGGTGTATCAATGGCAGCGGCGCTGTTCGCCGTATGTATAATCGGGATGGAACATCCCTGATCCCTGAGCGCTTGAACCACGCCCTGGAACCGTCGATACTGCTCCAGTGTATAGGTTTTGTCTTCTTCATCCGCTCTGGCAAAATGGGTAAACATGCCTTCAAGCATCACCTGATTGAGCAAAGCGACTTCCTGAATGAAAGCCAATGCCTCATCGCCAGGCAACAGACCTAATCGGCCCATGCCGCTGTCGATTTTAATATGAACCTTCAATTGGTTAGCGAATGTGCTCGCATCCAGATGTCGAATGGCGTCAAGCACTTCCCTGCTGAACAACGTGACGGTCACATCATGTTTCCAAGCAACAGCAATCCCTTCAGGCGGGGTATAACCCAATACCAGAATAGGAATCGTAATTCCATGTTGTCGCAGTTCCAGCGCTTCGTCAAGAAAAGCAACACTTAAGTAATCCACACCCACTCGTTCCAGTTCTCTGGCCGTCTCCACCGCTCCATGTCCATAGGCATTGGCCTTCACACAAGCGAGGAATTTCATCCCCTGAGGCAATGCCTCGCGGAAAGCTTCTACGTTAGTACATAAATGATCCAAATTGATGTCCGCCTGGGTCGGCCGATATTGTCCTTGCACGTTAAGTCACCTTCTCTAGTCATCTTAATCCGGCTCACGTCAGACTCCATCGTAATGCTCCAGCATGTGACTGTCAAATGAACCGAAGTTCCGCATTCAAAAACAGATGTAAGGTGCGCCGTTTGAGGAACTAATGCGAACATAGAAGAAGACCAATAAGCGAGATGAGCAGGGCCATATGTTACTTTTCACCCCAGCAACGATCTGCTTATATCGATTATTTACCCGGTTCCTCCTGCATAGAAGCGCGTTTTGCATTATTGGGTGTATCGAGTAAGAAATCCATTCCATATGAACACATGTCTTTCAGCAAAACAAAGCACCGGAGAATGGGTCTCCGATGCTTCTTAGCATTCCTTATGTTTATGCGACTATTCGTTCATTGGTTCAAAAATCATTTACCTGACTCTTCCTGCATCGATGTTGCAATACGTACCATTTCGTTCTGAGGCAGGTCTGCACTGGTGATTCGATATTCGATCCCATCTGTCATCCATGTCAGAGTCTTCAATGCATCTCCGCTGATCATCCCCAGTGTGAATCCGAGATCCACTACACTGGATGGAGCCAGCGATACAGCTCGATCCTGCGGTCTGGCTTCGAAGATCGTGTAATTATAGGTTCCTTCATAACGAAGCATAACCGAGTAGTCTCCTGCCTCTTCCAGAATCTGATCATCCTTAAGCTGCACGCCTTCCGGCGCATAAGTCGGCTGAATTACGCCAAAGCTGTCTGGACCTTCCGGTTCTGCAATTGTTGGCTCTTCGCCTTCCTGACCTGTGGCAGCACCTTCTGCCCCTTGCTGCTCTGCGTCACTACCTACACCTGTCTGTCCATCAGTGACAGCTCCATCAGGTTCAGGCGCAGTCTGAGGATTGGCAGGTTCTTTACCGCCCTCATTGCCCGCTTGCTCCACAGGAGTCACACCAGAGTCCGTTCCTGTTTTGCCGCCTTCTTCTGAAGCTGCTGTCATGTTACGTTGCATGTCAAAGGCATCTTTCTCAAATTCAGTTCCGAATTTGAAGGAGTCAAATTTCACATCGACCACAACATTGGCATTGGAGTCGGATACCTCAACTTGTTTAGGTGCGTAATCCGATTTGTTCAGCCAGATCTTCTGTCTGACGAGTGCATGTGTATTATAATTGGCAGCTACATCAAATACATAGCTCTCCTTCTCATCCGCAAACTGACGGGTTGTATCTCCCGTAATGCTCCGAATCAAAGTTTCATAGAGATACACCTGACCTTGATTATCCGGCCAATTGCTCTGAAAACGGAAGCTTTTGTTCTGGCTCGGTGTCAAAACAAACACGCCTTCATCGTTACGCAGGACAATCTGTGTTACATCCTTTTTGGCATTCGTTAACGCAATACGATAATAGGAAGGCTTCTGATGCCATACCTCGACCTTGTACTGCTGCGGCGCATCTCCGGTATGCAGCGTCATCACGCCTGCCCCCTGGTAACTTTCCATCTCTCCTACGACTTCGTTCAGATCTTTGACCACAGCTGCCGCATCCTTCTTCCCGCAGGCGGCAAGTAAGGCCGATAAGACCAATACCATGGCAAGCATCCATGATATTCGGCGCATGACATCATCCCCTTTAGCACATGTTTTCACTTCAGGATTGTGCTTGCAGCAGAACCCCTACTTGATTAGTACATGTTATGAGGGACTTGTTCGATATATGCGGACTAGTTTGACAAGCAATCGGTGAAATCCGTTAATACGAGGCATTGAAACGCAAAATCAGTCTCGGGAAGGATGTTAACTTTATCCAGAAAAGGCATAGTGAATTGTAGGACATTATTCGGTTTATTGAATATGGGGAGGGAAAGGTATGACAACAACCAAGCTTCGTACATCACTGGAAGGACTGGATGAATTCATCACTGAGCAGCTTCAACTATGGAACGGTGTCGGCACAGCGGTCGCTGTGATTCATAAGGATGAAGTCATCTGGCAAAAAGGCTACGGTTATCGGGACCTCGAATCCAAACTTGAAGTTACCCCTAATACATTGTTTGCCATCGGTTCAAGCACCAAAGCCTTTACCGCTGCAACCGCTGCTCTGCTTGTTGATCAGGGAATACTGGACTGGGACAACCCTGTGAAGTCGTATATGAAAGACTTCAAGATGTTCGATCCGGTAGCAACAGATCGTCTAACTATTCGCGACATGCTGTGTCATCGTTCCGGTCTTCCAAGACATGAGTTGGTATGGTACAACTCCCCCCGAACAAGAGAAGAACTTGTTCGTACATTACAATATCTGGAGCCAAATCAAGATTTTCGTAACAAATGGCAGTATCAAAATCTGATGTACATGACCGCCGGTTACCTTGTTGGACAACTCAATAAAACTTCATGGGAGCAGATGGTTCAAAATTCCTTATTTAATCCACTGGGTATGAACTCAAGTCTGTTCTCTGTTGAAGAAATGCAACTTCAGGCTGACTATGCTTACCCTTATATGGAGAAGGATGGTCAGAATGCGAGAATACCTTTCCGAGATATTGATGCCGTAGGACCTGCTGGTTCCATCAACAGTAATCTGGTCGATATGATTGCCTGGCTTCAATTCCAGTTGCATCAAGGTCAATGGAAAGGAACATCGCTGATATCTAAGGAACAGATGAAAATTATGCACAGTCCCCAGATGCCCAGTGATTCCCCTTTCATAAGCCAAGAACTGCCTGTGAGTACATATGGTCTGGGTTGGATGATTGAGCCTTATCGTGGACATGCCATGATTCATCATGGCGGGGCTATCGACGGTTTTGCATCACAAGTTGCCTTTTTGCCAGAGGAGCAGATTGGAATCGTGGTTCTGAGCAATACCAACGGAAGTATGATTCCATATACGGTTGCTTTTCATATCATGGACCAAGTTCTTGGATTGGAGCCCGTCAATTGGAGTTCCAAATTGAGAAAATTAATGGGGAAAGAAACAGCAGAAACGGAGGCTAATTCGGAGAATTCTTTGGAAGAATCCATTCAACCAGACACTGCCGTTGAGGAAAAAATGGAGGAACCTCACATCATGCCTTGTGATCGTCCTTACACCGCTTATGCGGGTATTTACACGCATCCTGGTTATGGCGAGATGTCTATTCAGGAAACAGCGGACGGGTTGCGAGCAACATTTAACGCCATCGAAATGCCTATGGCATACACTGGAAATGATACGTTCTCTGTCGAATTAATTACATTTGGACTACAAATCACGTTTACATTCACCGTGGACCAAGAACATAACTCCCAATCCATATCCATTCCTCTTCTCCTTGAGCCGGGTACGAAGCCTATTGAATTCACCAGAATTTCGTAAATGAACCTGGTGAAGGTCTGATACCTTCCTGCTGTGGTAGCCGTCATTACCTACCACAGCGGAATATACACCGGATAACTTGCATCCTTGTTCTCGGCACCTGGCCTTTTCTTCACCCACAATCTTCGCAGATCAGGCAGACCATACCCCGCAACACGATAATCTCGCAATGAATCATGATGAGCATGTTCTTCCTTGAAGCTGTAGGTTGGCAGGAGCAACGCTTCCCGAATCAGTCGATTTTCCAGCTGAATCAATCTATCCATCCGCTCCGCAGGTTCCTGAATCATGACTACTCGTCCGCATTCCTGCTCCAGTTCATGTCTCCAGTAATCATTCATGGCGATAAGGAATAACGTGTTCTGGAAGGTATACATCGTCACGAGACTTAACATGACATGATCATTGAAGACCTCTCCTGTATAGATGAGATCACAATCCCCGAACCCGTCCTCTAATTCGTCTTGATAGACTGCATGGACCGGATCTCCTGGCATAATGTTGATATGCAGGCCAATCTGTCTACATCTCTCTGCAAACCAGACCATATCTGCCTCCATCCGCTCTCCTTCTTCCACCCACACACTCAAACTCTGCCCTTGGTATGAGCTACGACGTAATAATGCAGCGGCCTGCGCCAATGAGGTCTCCACGGAAAGTACAGGTACAGATACGCCAGAACCATCCGATTGTTCCGGATGTTGTTTCCATGGCTCGCCTTGATCCGGATCCTCCGGTTGTTGCCGCTCCTGTACTCGTCCTCGAATCAAACTATAGGCAGCCTGCGTATTCGTGCTCCCGAGCGCTTCCGAAAGCTCATGCGCATTCAAGAGCTGTTGAACAGCCCGGCGAAAATTCACATCATGCTGCGGCCCTTCCTTTTGCATATTAAACGTCATATACACACCGCCCTGCATCTCATGCTGTACAGCACGAGGTTGTGCATCCGGAAATAAATCATGCTTGATGATGGACTCCGCCTTTGCCGAGTGAGGGAGCTGCCACACTTCAACGCGATCCACGTAAGCCCGCCCTCTGAAATAGGCAACGAACACATCAAGCACAAGCAGCTTCGAATCATGTCGAGTCAATCGATAAGGTCCTGTTCCAATTGGATGCAGCGGGTTCATCTCCACATCTCTGGGCAGGATCGATGCACTCATACTACTCATTAGATCCGGGAACATGAAGTTTGGCTTATTCAACACAAAACGTACAGTCAACTGGTCGTACGCCTCTATGCTCTCAATCGAACCAAACAGCGGCCTGCACGGGTTACTCTTGTCAGAGATAATGCGATCGAAGGTGAACTTGACGTCCTCTGCATCCAGTGTCCTTCCATGATGAAAAGGTATGCCTTTGTGCAGATAAAAGGTCCATTCCCTTCCATCCGCATCACCCTCCCATGCCATAGCCAGACTCGGCTCGCAGATTTGGCGTTCAGCATTATAACGAACCAAACGATCGAAGACCTCTGCAATAATGAATACTTCTCCCCACATCCCAGTCTGCGTTGGGTCGAGAGTCTTAAAAGGCGTATTCTGCGGAATTCGCAAGGTATCCACTCGGCCTTTGTCCCCTTCTTTCGAACGCAGGCCGAATTGAGTCTGCATTCGCTGTATCAGAAGTTCACCCATTGGAATGGGCAAGGCGGCGGCCAGTTCATAGGCATCCTCCATCCTGTTGCCACTTAGTAAATAATCGAACCGCTCACCGGCCACTTTAAGCAACGGGATGTAAAATACCAGTATCGATTTTTTGCCTCTGCCACGCTGAGGATTCCAACCGACCCATCCATTCTCTTTGAATTTGTTCATTATGAGGTTCATGTTGCGCATGGTACAACATAAAAATTCGGCGAGTTCACCTACCGTTGTATGTACTTCTTGTTCATCATGCACATGTGGGAAGTTTAACCTCAGTTGTATGTAATGTTCTGATACATCCATATATGCCCTACCCTCTTCTGTTTCTGTTTCTGTTTCTGCTTCTGTTGATTTTGATTTCTATCTTTTAGGCGTCTTTCTCAAGATTGTTAAAATACGAAATCTATCGGGATGTTTCTACAGTTTTTCTTCAGGTTTTACTCCATTATACTCAGTAACATCAACATGACCAGTGGGAAGGAAGAAGAACGACTTATGAAATACGCTGATTTGCATCCTAACATCCGAATACGTATCATTACTGATTTTTTCACCGATCTGACCCAGAAATCCATCATTCCATTCATGGCGATCTATCTGAGTATTCAGATTGGCGCAGGCTTGGCAGGGGTATTACTGACGGTCAATCTTGTGGCTTCCATGATTGTGGGATTGTGGGCAGGATACTGGTCTGATCGAATTGGACGGAAGAAATTAATGGTGATTGCCCAAACACTACAGGTCGTGGCTCTACTTTGTTTGGCCATCGCCAACTCGCCGTGGATGGATTCGATTATTGTCACTTGTCTTATGTTTCTGCTCAGCAGTCTCAGTTCAGGGATCACAGTGCCAATTGCTAATGCCATGATTGTCGATGTAAGCAGCGAACATGAACGTCATTATGTATATGGGTTGCAATATTGGACAACAAACGTTGCTGTAACCTTCGGCGCACTGATGGGCGGGTTATTTTTCGACTCATTTCGTTTTCTATTGTTCAGTCTGGTCTGCTTGGAAAGTATAGCTACCCTGTTTATTTTAATCTTTATGATTCGTGAAACAATGGATAAACGTGCACTAATTCACGCCAAATCATCCGATGATCCGGGTAGATCCACCAGACCAATGGAGGCCCTTGCTCCCATCCATAGGAACATACTGAAAACGTATTGGTCGGTCTTTCAAGACAAACGTTTTATGGTATTTTTCACGGCTACTGTTCTTGCTGTCTCCCTGGAATTTCAGTTGGATAAATATATTGCGGTTCGTCTAAAAAGTGAATTCTCCGCCCAATTGTTCGGCTCAGACATCTCAGGACTGCATATGTTCAGCCTCATCATGATCATCAACACCGTAATGGTTGCCCTGGTTGCCATTCCATTCTCCCGATGGATAGGTCGCTTTTCCTCCCGATCTATCATGACTGTCGGTATGCTCCTCTATACCGCAGGTTTCACCGTAATCGCTTTTAGCAACTGGGCCTGGTTACTCATCTCTTCCGCCGTACTACTGACCATTGGAGAATTGATGTATGCTCCTGTTCGTCAGGTCATGCTCGCGGGTATGATTCCCGATTCGGACCGTGCTGCCTACATGGCTGCTGACGGGTTGAGTTATAACGCGGCTGCACTCCTCGGCAGTCTCGGGTTAATCCTGGGAGCCTTTCTGCCGTCATATGCAATGGCTGGTCTGTATGTACTCATGGGGGTTGGAGCGCTCATATTTTTCCGAATGGTACTTCGGAAGACAGAGGAACAGCATCAACATCTGACGTGTGCAGAGGCATCTTGATATTATTTTTCCGCAACAAATCAATCATTCAAGGGAGCCTGGGCAGGCTCTCTTTTTATGTCCAACCTCATCGCATACAAGTAAATTATCATTAACATTTTGTATATTATAGTTTACATTAAGTAAGATATCATGTACATTAGATTCATGGAGGTGAGCAAGTGGAAGAATTGCACAATCACGTTCGGGAGTTACGAGCCAGAGACCGACTGTCTCAAGCGGAACTAGCCAAACTCATCGGCGCATCCCGCCAAACCATTGCCCTGATTGAACGGGGAGATTATTCTCCATCGGTCGTCCTGGCATTAAAAATAGCCCATGTCTTTCGTGAACCCGTCGAAAAAATCTTTGAATTGAAAGGTGGAGATTAGATTGAAACATTCATCATCCTCATCCATTAAGAAGCGATTGCGTCTTCCTCTGTATGCCGCAGGTGGCGCAGCAGTCGGTTTTATCGGAGCCAGTGGGATCTCAAAAGTCCCCTCTGACCTAAACTGGACGCTATCCGTGTATTATGACTATGATCTTTTATTTGGTGTGCTGGCTGCTTCGTTGGTGGTTATGGTGTTGTGGAACATATTCAGCCTCTCACGTACACCATCTTTTCCTCCGATGGAAGAAGATACGTATGGAGAATCTGATTCACTCATTTCACCCGCGGAGCGTTCTCTCGGAAAAGCGATGATACTCAGCGGCTTCAGTGTTATTGTTGCATTTACCTGGGCAGCACTGGCCTTGTCCTTGTACGCTTCCCATAGCGATATGACCAATTTTCCAGAACTGTTTAACCTCGTGAATCTCATTGCTGCATGTATCTCAATTATCATTGTCGTTGTGCTGCAAACGCTGACCGTCAAGCGGTACAACCGCTATTTCCCGGATCGTGCACTGGATCTGAACTCACGCAACATGAAGAAGGATCACTTCGAGAAACTGGATGAAGGTGAGAAATGGGTCGTGTATCGCGCAGCCTACCGTTCTTTTCAGATGATGAATGTACTTCTTGGTGTTGGAATGGTCTCCATGATGCTGTATTCGGTTCTATTCACCTTCGCTCCATTTCCAATCGTGTTGCTCGCTGTGATCTGGATTGCCAATATCGGAATCTATTATCGTGAAACCTATCGTGTGAGTAACCAGTAATACATGGGTAAATGAATCAATTTCATAATACCTTTAGCTGCTTGTGCAAAAAATCCACTTTTAGCGAGTTATGAAATTGATTCAGGCAACTATTGTGTACATATTTTCATAAAAAGGAGTGTTTGCATGCATTTATCCAAACGAAAGACCCGCTTCAGGTTCATCTCCCTAACAGGAGCTTTCATGGCTGTAGTTCTGTCTCTCAGTCTGTGGGTACCCGCAGTTCAGGCGGAGACTGCGACTCCAGTAGCTGCCGAACAAGGAAAGACGAAAGCGCTGACAACCGAAACGGCTACGACATTTCTCGATTCATTCTTCGATTCCGCTGAGGCAAAAGCTCATTATGTTGGAGCCTCCGTTGTTGTGGTGAAGGATGGTAAAGTTCTGGCGGAAAAAGGATACGGCTATGCTGATCAGGAGAACAAAACGCCTATCGATCCGAAAAATACGGCCTTCCGTGTAGCCTCTGTCTCCAAAACGTTCACGTCAGCAGCTGTAATGCAGCTGGTCGAACAAGGCAAGGTTGATCTGCAAGCTGATTTTCAGACCTATGTGAAAGGGCTCGAATTCGATAATCCCTTTAACAAACCCGTAACTGTAGAGAACCTGCTCACACACACGACCGGATTTGAGATCCGTGATCCCCAGCAGGAAGATATTCATACTGATTTTGATAAGTACATAGCGATGGAAGATTACGCACAGCAACATATGCCTCCAGTCGTTCGAGAGCCTGGTAGCGCCTATATGTACGATAACTTCTCGTTTTTGCTTCTTGGCATGATTGTCGAGAATGTAAGCGGCGAGCCCTTTGAATCCTATATGCAACAACATATCTTCAAACCGCTTGGCATGGACAACAGCAGCTTCATGCTGGACGAAAAGTTCCAACAGCAGCTCGCTATAGGCTATGATGCGGCACACAAACCGCTTGATCTGTACACCCTCTCTCCAACACCAATGCCTCAAGGTGGCATGTTGTCTACCGCAGAGGACATCGGCAAGTTCATGATTGCCTTCCTGAATGACGGTGTGAAGGACAACGAGCGGGTTCTCAAGGAATCCACGGTGAAAAGCATGGAACAATACCGTTCTTCCATTCATCCATTGTTGCCGGACACCACCTATGGATTCGAAGCAGCCTTTCAGCTTCCCGGTGCAGGAAGTAGTTCCAAAATCATTACGAAAGCAGGCGACCTGACTGGATTCAGCTCTTATCTCTTCCTTATTCCCGAGCAAAATACAGGCGTCTTCCTGACGTATAATCAAAATGGAGCACTTCGTAATCTGTTCTACCCGGCATTCATTCAAAATTTCTTCCCGCAATATGCAGAGCCAGTGCAGTTCAAGGAATACACGCCGCAATCCGCAGCTGAGCTGCAACGCTTTACCGGATTGTACGCAGACCTTCGACTTAGCACGATTGTAAGTTCCCTGAAAGGTGGCGGCGATAAGCCAGGTCAACTGAGCATTAACGATGTGTTCCTGGGCCAACGCAATCTGATTCAAGTGCAAGATAATCTCTTCAAAGATGAATTGACCGGTCAATTCACAGCATTCAAAGAATATGCAGATGGCACCACATATTTGAAAGAACCTTACCTCAACCCGATGGGTTATGAGAAAAAAGGGCAAAAGCCTATGGGCTTCCGGGATGTTCGTGAGAACAGTCCTTATGCTGAAGCCATCTACGCAATACAATCTCTTGGATATTATGAGAATGATGCCAGCACGTCTTTCCAACCGAAAACGGCGGTGACACGAGCTGAATTTATTGAGAACAGCCTTAAGCTGAGTGGTTTAAAGCCTAGCAAAACAACACCTCCTGCAGGCACCGACTGGGCAGACCATGCGTCAGCGGGATATATTCAACTTGGATATGAATTGGGTATGATTACGGGCACGGACGAACAGCAGTTTAAGCCGGATCAAGTCATTATCCGACAGGAAGCCATGGTCATGATGTGGAGAATTCTGCAATTGCAATATCCCAATGAGCTGTTCGCCGATGTGAAACTTGCGGGACATACAGATGAATGGGCTGTGCCAGCCATTCAGATGATGTATACGCTGGGTATTCATGGACCTGAGGTGAAGGTATTGGAAGATGGATCCGTTGATTTCCTTTCCCGCAAACCTCTAATTCGTCAGGAAGAGGCGGCGATCATGTATGCGCTGCTTACACAGCCGACAGATCAAATTGCCGCTGAATTGATGGCGGCTCAGCAGCAGCAAGCCGAACCTGCTAAAGGAGCCGAGCCTGCAGAAGAGCCATCAGAAACTGCACCTGTTCCATCACCAGCGATGGTCCCTTCTGCAGCATCAGCACAATAAAAAACTCTTATACCGATTAGACATATCATGCATATTGCAAGAAAAACAGGCTTGTTCGGAAGGGTACGCTCTCCTTCTCGAACAAGCCTTTTTCTTTATTTTGATCAAGTTATTATAGCTATCTGTTACATGTTACGGGATTATAGCCGTCTCTATCCGATCAACGAGGATACATGTGTGTTTCCGTTACGCTGATCAAACTTCGCCGCGGTAGTCTGAGCATATTCCTCAAAGTAATCTGCGAGCTTGAGCAAATCGCCCGGCTCTCCCTCATACGGGAAGGAAGCTGGCAGACGCAAGCGATACCCTTCCGACTCTTTCTCTTCCGCCCAGCGCCGCAATAACGGGGCTGCCTTTGCATAATACAACATTTTGGCATATGCATCTTCATGATCGGCTGCGAGCACCAGTGTTTCTTCGAGGACATCAATGCCTTTGGCCGGATTCGTAAGCGTGAGATACTCCATCTGCTCTGAAAAACTCTGCACAAAATCGTTCTCACCCTTGATCAAGCGGT
This sequence comes from Paenibacillus sp. SAF-068, assembly GCF_051967555.1. Lineage (NCBI taxonomy): Bacteria > Bacillati > Bacillota > Bacilli > Caryophanales > Paenibacillaceae > Paenibacillus > Paenibacillus sp. SAF-068. The sequence goes on along the minus strand of NZ_JBQCJX010000001.1, from coordinate 547,748 downwards.
ATCCCTTGACCTGATATTTATCGGCTTCCTCCGTCCGCCCCAGACGATATAGCGGCATCAGAATTTCCGACAATGTTAGATGCGGAATCTCAGCACAGCTCATGCGTCCTTTGAGAATAGGCTTGGCAGCTTCCAGTACCTTCTCATCGTCTCCTTTTAACATAAAATAACGCATAATCTCATCCTGCTCACACGCCTCGCAGTCACTCATGAAGTCGCGGTCTAATGTTCTGAACTTGTCATAGCTGCGTCCTGATTCCTCCAGCTCTCCGAAATCCATAAAGATACGGAAACGATAGTACCAGTAAGAGCGCTCACTGTAACCATAAGACTTGAACCGTGCTCCGAAGTCCTCCAACAGCTCCATAATCTTCTCGCGTGAGATTTCAGGGAAATCGGGCATTTTGCCAAGAATCCATTTATAAGACCACAATAACGTTTCTTCATCATACAGCTCTGGCTGCTGATCGAACTTGCCAAGTTGCCAGGAAAAAGCGATCAAAGCTTTCATCGGATATCCACAGAAGGTGGCTACATCCACAATCTCTGAGCGTGCTTCGTATGCCTCCTCAACCATACCATTAACATCAGCTACCCGTGCTGCTTCCTCCAAAAAACCTAGCTTTGCAGGACCATTAGGCAGTTGATAGGCCTCTTCCATCAAATCTTCAAAACCCATCTCTGTCTTCATCAGGCATCTCCCTCATGATTCATATTTGCGCGTAAACCCCAATCAATAAACCGTACAATTCCCTGGTTCAACACTTCAAGTTCCTGTTTATTCATCGCGTAATGCCCCATCATCAGTGCGTTAACATACAGCATTTCAATAGCAATTGGTGTCATCTGATTATCTGGCGAAGTCAACACCCGTTTAATGATGGGATTGTTCACATTCAGATACAACGTCGAGTACCCTGCCGAATTAATGCCTGCCGACAATGAACCGAGGACAGAGGAGAATAAGTCTGTACTTTCTTCGCTGGCTTTTTCCAATGCACGCAGCGTGGATGACTCCTGCGAAAGGGTAAACAACACCGGCAGATCCGATGGCTTGAATCCTTTGACCTCTGCCCGGCAACGGAAACGTTGTAATGCCGAATCTGCCAAACGCAGCGCATCATAGTACTGGTTACGTTCAGCCGGTGCAACATCCGTGAATGTCATGGATACTTCATCTGGCTCAATTCGCTCGGTCTGTACATTGTTCAATATGACAGGCAGCATCGCCATCAGTTCTTTATCGTAGATATAACCTGCGTTTACGACCAGCATGGACTGTGCTGAAGCCACATGGTGAATCTGGCGGTATTCATCAATGGAGCCGGTGTAATACAGCGTATCCCCTTCATCAATCAGTTCACCCAGTTCCCGGTGTCCTCTCGTCGTCTCAAAAGGCAGCCAGCGGTGAATCATCGCGTAGAACGCCTGATCCTGAACGGCAAGCGCCTTCATCGAAAGGGCATGCAGGCGAATCAGCTTCTGCAGACGTTCGATCTGATTCTCAGCCATGTCAGCCAGCCCCATACGCAGAGCGTCTCCGAGCTCGGAGCGTACCTCTTCCAGCTTTTCATTTTCATAGAAATGTTCTCTTGACGCCGTCGGTTGAAGCTCATCGGTCCAGATCAGGCACTTCACGAAGAAAGCCCACTCCGGCAAAATGTTCTCGGCTTTCTCCGAGATCAGCATTCGCTTCAGGTACACCCGGTGAGAACGCTTGGCATTCAGGTTCACCGCATGTGGCAGCACATAAGCAATGCCTCCCGTACGACCGGAGGCCGTTGTCAGCGTGATGAAATCCTGGAACTTCTCCCCAAGCAGACGTTCACCAAAAGCAAGCACTTCCGCTCGGCAAGAACGGGCAAGCTCCGGGCGTGTAAGCCAGATCGGAGAATCCTGATTGACAACAGACTGCATCCCATCATGTATCAACGTGACCGGATAAGGAAGCAAAGCGCCGTAGTAAAATAAAGCTTCTTTTACATACTCCGCTTCAAAATAATGTGCTGCATCCGGCGTACAACGCAGATATACTTTCGTTCCGGGAGACAACTGTGTGTCCAACTGTCTAATCGTATATGTACCATCCGGCTTACCTCTCCACTCCATCGAGGGACCACCCTTAATCGATTGAGTCAGCATAACGATCTCATGACTTACCATGAAACAGCTGAGCAGACCAATACCGAAACGCCCAATAAACGATGTCTCGCCATCCAGCAGTGCCTGTTGTCCCCGTTTCGAGGATTGTCCAATCATCGCCAGAAACTCATGGATGTCCGCTTCGGTCAAACCAACTCCGTTGTCCTCCACCATCATCGTCAATTGATCACCGGTTCCTGTCAGCTCGATTCGTGCTTCTCCCTGATATCCCGGATCCACTTCCTTGCGTGCCGTGATCGCATCTGTTGCATTTTGCATGAGTTCACGCAAGAACACCTTAGGACTACTATATAGATGGTTGGATAAAATCTGGATCATCCCGCTCAGGTTCACTTGAAAACGATATTCATTGGATGCAGTCATGACTTCTCACTCACCTTCCTCTATGCCCAAACACAATATGTCCCCATACAATGTATTCGTATGGATGTGTTAGACGAATTCATTATGTAATCAATAAAAAACAGACGTTTCCTCTGCAGGTACGCCAAAACATCACGTCAAACCGGCCCTGTATTACCAAGACCGGCGTTAGATGAATATTTCAGGCATTCATGAGACGTATGGCCTTATCTTTCATTACCACATTATGAATAGCAATGAAACGGATGTTCTACCCTAAAATAAGGATACATGTTACAAGCCACAGTGAAAACAAACCTGAGACCCGATTTCAGACAGACTTCAGGGTAAATATGCACCCTGCATTCGGGACTATTGAAGGAGGAATAGAACTTTTTTGTCGTCCATTTGAACGATATCATCCTACGACACGTATTATCTCCAAACTCAGATCGGACGGTGATTATATATGATCGAAGCACGCAACATATCCAAGCAATTCAAGGTGCATCAAGCACTGCATGATGTCAGCTTCACAGTTAAACAAGGCAGCGTCACCGGGTTAATTGGCCCCAACGGTTCGGGCAAAACTACACTGATCCGCATTATGAATGGGGTCTTGGGCGCTTCCGGTGGACAGGTAACCATTAACGGATTGGATGCGGCTCTTGAGACGGAAAAAGTACTGGCCATGTGTGGGACCCTTACCGAACAAAGTGGATTATATGAAAATAGGAGTGGGCGCGACAATCTGACTTTCTTCGCAGATGTTTTTGGTCTGAAACATGCCGAGAAACGAATTGACGAGCTTGTAGCGTTGTTCGAGTTGCAGGATTATCAGCATCGAAAAGTCGGTACCTATAGCACAGGCATGAAGAAACGCCTGGGCCTTGCACGAGTACTCCTGCACCGTCCTTCCATCCTGTTTCTGGATGAGCCCACCAATGGCCTGGATCCAGATGGAATTCAGATGGTGCTGCGTATGATCCGTCAATTAAATCAGGAAGAAAAGATGACGATTCTGGTCTCTTCCCACGTGCTGTCCCAACTCTCAGCTGTCTGTGATCATTATATTTTCATGGAAAAAGGTCACATCGTTGAGGAAGGTACGGAGCAAGAAATCGTTAGCCGATACCTGTCCACACCGAAGCTCGAAGTAGAAGCCGATATGCCCCATGGATGGCACACGGCTACCGACTTTACGCCCGAGACGATCTCGGCATATAAAGCGACGTTTCAGCTTACATCTCGTGAAGAAATTCCGCTGCTGTTAAGACAATTAACGAAACATGGTCAAGTCTATCAGGCCCGCATCACGGGCAGTGATCTGGAAAGTATCTATTTTGCCATAAGGGAGGCACACCACCATGAATAACCGCCGAGCCATACGTGCACTTGTACGTAAAGATATTCGTTCCGTCACAGACAGCGTTCAGCTCTGGTTGCCCATGTTAATCGTTCCCCTGATTATCGGAATCATCATGCCTTCTGCCCTCCTGTGGGCGGCCTCCAGATTAGAACTTCGTTCTCTGGGCAACATCAGCTTTCTGCTCGAATCATTGGATACGTTAACCCATGGCGGACAGATTCCTCAGCTTGCTTCCATGCCTTCAGATAATCATCGGATTGTCTATTATTTAGCTATGTATATGTTCGCGCCCCTGTTCCTCATCATTCCGGTGATGGCCTCCAGTATTCTGACGGCTAATAGTTTCGCTGGTGAGAAGGAACGCAAGACGCTGGAAGGTTTGTTGTTCACACCGATCAGCATGGACACTCTTTTTAGAAGCAAAGTATTGGCTGCCCTGATCCCGTCCATTCTATTATCCTGGACTACATTCCTGATCTACGGAATCCTAGCCAACATTCTGATGTACCCCATGTTTGGAACGTTGATGTTTCCCAATCTGAACTGGATCATACTTGTCCTGTGGGTCGTTCCCGTTTGCAGTCTTATGGTCATTTTGTTAAACGTACTGATCTCGGCCAAGGTACGTGGGTTCCAGGAAGCCTATCAATTGGGCGGACTCATTGTCCTTCCCCTGATCGCCTTGGTCGCGGGTCAAGCCAGTGGCATGCTGCTGATCGGCCCCTGGATGTTACTCATGATAGGAGCTGTGCTCTTGCTAATTAGCTTGGTTCTTCTTCGTCTGGTTACTCTGTGGAACAGTCGTCAACAACTGGCAGAAAGTCAGATCTGAGATGTGCAGATTGAGAAATATAAAAACGCAGGTTATGATATTTGGAGATTGATGCTCTGGGATGATTATAGAGAGGAATGGAACAACCGCATGGAATCCAAACTACTTCAAAAATTAAAATATGCTTCACAATTAACGGCACAGGAGAAGCATATTGTGGACTATATCCTGAATAATCCCGAAGTTGTATTTGATTCTACAGCCCATGAACTGGCTCAGCAGACTTATACAAGCTCCTCCACCATTGTTCGCTTATGCAAAAAGCTGGGTACCAAGGGGTACCCAGACTTTCAGTTAAAGCTTGCTCTTGAATATCAACAGCTACCCTCCGCCTCCGCAATGCAGAAGCAGGATTCTCCATTCGCAGAACAAGGCAATGTGCTGGCTGCCATTGACTCCGTTCCTTATCTTTATCAGCAAGCGCTGGAGGATACGCGCCGGATGTTAAAGGCTCCTGTTTTGCTCCGAATCGCGAACTGGGTCAAAGCATCCGGACGTATCGATATCTATGGCAGTGACATGAATTATTATCTGGCTCAACAGGCTTGTGCCAAATGGAATGAACTCGGCATATCTGCGATTGCTCACAATAGTCCCAACATGCATTACATGAATACGATGAACCCCAATAGCAATACACTGTCTTTTGTTATCTCGCACACAGGTGAGAACCAATCGATGATTGAAGCCGCCAAAGTGCTGAGCAACAAACAGATGAAGGTCATCGCGGTCACAGGCAACAACCATTCAACCCTGTCCAGACATTGTGATGAAACCTTACTGGCATACGGATACAATGAGCAACTAAGGCTATCCAAAATGTCTTCGATGGTCTCGGTACTCTACATTTTTGACATGTTATACATGGGGAGTATTAGCGACACGTATTAAGGATTAACGCTGATCCGCTGCAAATACAATCCCTGCATCCTTACGCGCACGCATGAGTACACCCATCACAGACTGGCTGTGTTCGAGCAGTTCGTAACATCGTTTGTAATCCCCACTTGCATGGATGTCCCTGAACACTTCCCACTCATAGTACAGCCAATTAGACTTAGTCTGGGCGTTATACTCCTCAGCAGGTTCATTCCCGATCTGAAGCTTGATCTCCCGGCAACCGTTGGCTCCCCCAACGACCTGAAGATAACCGTTCTCTCCCTGAATGAGCACAACGTTCATGCTGTTCGAGTCTTTGGCACCAACACATTCCGCAATAAACTCCGGATATTGAAGAACAACAACGCCTGACGTATCAATCCCGTTAGCATGCTGGTTCGCTGTATATGATACGGTGTCCGGACTGCCGAACAGATTCATGACGAGATGAAGATTATAAATATTGATATCCATTAATGCTCCGCCAGAGAATTGTGGATTGAATACATTCGGTGTCTGTCCTGCGAGCAGATCATTGTATTTGCGCGAGTATTGACTGTAGTTACACTGGATGAGTTTGATCGGACCAAGCTTCGGTAGTTGCTCCTGTATGACTTTGGTATTGGGCAAATGAATATTGGAAATGGCTTCGAAAAGCAACAGATTTTTTTCTTTTGCAAGTGCAATCAGCGTTTCTGCTTCCTGAAGTGTGGAGGTGAACGGTTTTTCACAGACGACATGTTTGCCATGTTGAAGTGCCTGATAGGCCTGTTCGTAATGCATGCTATTCGGTGAAGCAATATATATAAGATCTACTTTCTCATCTGAGAATACGGATTCCAGATCCGTATAGATTGTACTTACTCCATATTTGCCTGCAAGCTCCTGTGCTGTTTCTCTCTTCCGGGAGTACATTGCTGTACAAGTTACATCTTCCAGTTCATTGATCGCGGCTAAAATGGCATCTACAATGGACCCTGTACCAATCGTTGCTATGTTCATCATATGGTTTCGCTCCTGTCGTTGGTTGTGTATCAGTCAGCTATTTTCGCCGCCTCTATTCCGTCATGTAAAATATCCAATACATATAAAACCTCTTCATCTTTGACCGGTTTATCATCGTTATACCGTATGGCATGTAGGAGTCGATCATATAAAATGCCATAGTCCGTTGCTTCGGAAGGAATTTTCTCCGTATGTGATGTTCCCTCATCGTCCACATAACTAATCGTACCCCAGTTATCCTCTGATTCAGCTTCAATGGATACCCTGGTTCGTCCGTCTTCATTTTTCGTTTGATGTCCGCTGCTATGTTTAACGAAGCTTCCCCGATCCCCGTGTATAATGAATTTTGGATGCTCAATCTTCACAAGCAGGCTGCACTTGATCGTAGCCTTCATTCGTCCATAACGAAAATCAATATCGATATAATCATCGGATTCACCGGGCGCGATCAAACTCCGAACATCGTAACCAATTCGATCAGCTATGCCATATATAGAGATTAATTGATCGATGGTATGCACGGCCAAACCATGCAGCAATCCAAATCCGCTTCTGGCATACTGTGGATGAAAATAATCATAATGGGACTGGATCTCAACTATATTCCCCAGTTTTCCGCTCTCGATCACTTTTTTCAAGGTCAGGAAGTCCCCATCATATCTGCGATTTTGATTCGCCATGGCGATGAGATTTTTACGTTTGGCCAGTTCAAAGATTTCTTTGGCCTCCGCAGAAGTGGAGGCAAAAGGTTTCTCCACCAGTACATGTTTCCCGTGTTCCAATGCCAGCATAGCGTACTCTACATGGCTATCCACATGGGTGGCTACAACAATCAATTCAATCTCATCATCTTGCAATAGGTCTTCGATATTCGTCGAAAAGGTAATCTCGGGATAGAGTAATTCACGCTCTGTATCGCCAACCCGATCTTCCTCCCGGCGGTATATCGTCTTCACCTTGATGTTTTCTTTCTTGTCCAGATACGGCAAATGATAATTCACCACTGCGTTCCCAAATCCGATGATCGCCATATTCAATATCATGATCGCTCACTCCTCTGCTCTGGTTGAGTGTAATGTTATCACGATCATGTCGGGCGGAGAATGCTATGAGACGGGATTGGCAGCATCATGCGCAATTTGATTTCAGGTTGGAATATGCATGAAATTCAATTTCATTCTCTGGTTTTTTTCATGTATGAGACCTAACATATCTTCCATAGTTTACCGATATAACATAAGGAAATAACGACATACATACACGAACGAAGGGGACGATGAAAGAATGAAAACAGGGTATACATACGTACAACGCACCATCTGTACATTACTGCTCATTACATTAATTGCAGCAGTGACGTTCGGAGGCGGAAACGCAGTGCAGGCAGCTTCACTAAGCCAATCCACTGTGTATTATGAGTCTGACGGCGTGTTGTACAAAGTATCCGCGGATGGCAGCAATACAACAGAAGTATTAATTGATTTCCAAGGCGTGGACTTGCTCGCGGCAGGCTCTTATGTCTACTACACCCAGACTGCTTCTTCCACAACGTTACTTCGGGTTCCGAATGACGGGTCCAGCGATGAAGCAGAGACATTTGCAACAGATGTACTCAGCTATTATACGGATAACGGATTTATCTATTATCTGGATGCTACAGGCACCATTTATCGCGCTAATGGCAACAGTGATGCTTCAGCTGTTACCAAGATTGCGGACAAGGCCGATACTGATTTTCCTTTTCTCGTGGTAGCCAAAGGGCGGGTTTACTATAACGCACTGGTTAATGGGAACACCTGGATCGTGTCCAAAACATCCAACGGTTCTGGAGCTGTGCAGCGGATTGCCGCAGGGGCAGTGGAAAGTCGTTATTTTACGAATCAAGCCAAAAACGAACTGCAACTCATGGTCAATACAGACCCATACGAGCAGTACTACTCCACCAATGCTGTTGTTATGTATAAGGTGAATTACAACACGGGCAAGGCAACTGCGGTTAATCCAAAAACCAAACTGGACGTGAATGCTGTATATTCCGGTGGTTGGGGTAACAATCTTTACGTGTATAACAAAGGAATTGAGCTCGACAGCAACAAGGATTACAATTACGCCAAAGGCAAAGCGTTTGCGTTGACAACATCAGCCAAAACGCTTCAGCTTCATAACAAAAGCGTTCGAGAAGTAAGTGCTCTAGGTACAGACAAGGTTGTCCTTATTGATGCAGACAAGAAGGCTTATGCCAAAACGGTCTCCGGCAACAAAGTAACCAAGTCCGCCAACTTGAACCTGAACAATGTAACGTATGTTGCGAATCAACTCACCAATGGTACACCTACGGCTGCATATATCTCAGGCAACAACGGTCTCTATTCAGTCAACACAGCACTCAAGGTAACCAAACTTACCAGTGACGAATGGGATGCATTCCATATCAGAGATGATGTTGCTGGCCTGTTCTATATCAATGCCAAAGATCAATATCGCTTGTATCATGTGCAGACGGGTGGAACAGGGAAAAAAGTAATGAGTGACGTTTTCCTCGACAATATTCTATTGGTGACACCTTACTAACATATTTTGCTGATTCAAAGCATGTGGCCCATTAAAGCGGACTTGTCCATAACAAAAGGATTACCTTGCAGCCATAACGGCTCTTGGTAGTCTTTTTTGGTTGTCAAAAACTATTTTCAAAAACATCTTCCATATGAGAATGATAATTGTTATCATTAAGAAAATAAGACATAAGGATGGTCCGTATGACTGAACAGTTTCCCTTCATTGCTGAAACCTCATCTCTACCGCTCCTCTCCTCCATGTGCCGTGTGCGTCGTGGGGAGAATTTCCGTGTGCACGGCAAGATGGTATCCCGGCCCATGCTCTGTCTTATTTTGCAAGGAGACGGTATTCTGGTCCTGAACGATACAGTCTATACGGCACAAGCTGGCAGCTTGTTTGTATTGAAGCCAGGTACAACCATCGAGGCCGCTGCTCGCTCGAATGTGACCGAATGTATATTGCTAAGCATGGATACGGTTCGTTTACAGCAAGTGCGCGGTGAATGGAAAATGACTTCTTCACCCGCCTTCCCGCTGGATTGGCAGACAGGCAGATTACTGGTTCGTCACGAACAACAGGCTGCATCACGATTGGAACAGCTGTATGAAACCTACCGCGGTCTTCAACCGGATCACTTTATAAGCATACATAGCCAGCTGCATGAACTGCTGCAGTTTCTCTCGGAGAACCGGCTGGAAGCCAATCATGAGAAAGTGGACCCTGCCTTGGAACGCAGCATCATGTACATGCGTCGCTACATGAGCGAAGGAATCAGCATGGATCAGCTTGCCAAGATCGCTGGACTCACACCCAGCTCCTATTCACGCAGTTTTAAGAAGGCCAAAGGCATGTCGCCAACCGATTACCTGAATCGCTTACGCATAGCCGAAGCCAAAAAACAGCTAACAGAAGAAAACTGTGTTCTTAAAGACGTCGCGATATCTGTCGGGTATGGTAACGAGTATTATTTTAGCCGCAAATTCAAACAAACCTTGGGGATTGCTCCAAGCGTATATATGAAAAGAGATCAACTTCGCGTAGCTACGGCATCCATCACGGGATTCCATGACAACCTGGCTTCGCTTGGACTACGCCCGGTAGCTGTGCTGGAAGGAGTTCTTGACCCGGAAATGGATGAATATGAACAAGAGCGTCGATTAACCAGACAATTGGATCAACTTCGGCAGGCGAAACCAGACCTAATCATCGGTGATTTATACCATAAGCCCTATTATGATCGCCTGAAAGGTATTGCACCCACTATCATATTGGAATCCACTGTTGACTGGAAAGCAAACCATATTCGCATAGCCGAACTGGTTGGACGCGAGAAGCAAGCGTTACTGAATCTCAAAGAATTCGCGTTCCGCCAGCTTGAAGCATGCCTAAACCTACAACCTTATTTCGGACAAAAACGGTTGGCTCTGATGGAGATTACGAATCAGTTCATCCGTTTACAGGGGACTGGCGAGCATCCATTAAATCATTTCCTGTATTCTGAATTGGGACTCCAGCCTGCTCAGCTTGTATCTCCCGAAAGTTCCAGAAATGAATATGTAGCAGACAGTGTGCCCGTGCTCGACACGGATTATCTGTTGATCCATCGCGCTTCGCTTCAGCCTGCCAGTGAAAAGGTGTTCCGACGCATGAAGCAAACAGCATCATGGAATCGATCCCCCGCCGTATTGCATGGTAACGTTCATGATATCTCGAATTGGCAACGGTTATGCTGGACCCCCGCTGGGCGGTTGCAGATTCTGAACGAGCTGGAACAGGTGGCTCAACAGTCTGTAGTATTACCTCGTGCAGGTCTGATCGGACATTAACCGAGCCCACCAGCTCAACCGATGTGCCTCGTTATTTCATCCATCGTGTTTCCTTCATTAATATATGTCAGGAATATACAACAAATTAAAGGGCCCTCTCCTATCCGGAAAGGGCCCTTTGCATGTAATTATGAATGTTCCTTGATTTCTTCCTTCGGAACGAGCTTGTATATCTCTTCATCTTCCATGGTATCTATCAACCGATCCAACCATTTGTAATATGCTTCCGCTTGCAAAACCTTGTGTTTGTCTTCCATCAGAATGTGGATAAGTTCAGCATCTGCCTGCTCATCCAGATCCTCAATTAAGCGATTCATTTCGTCAATGGATTTCCGCAGAATCTGAAGGTTACTCTCCACGGCTTTTCTCCACTTAATCGCAAAATAATCCGTAAATGTCTGATGCCAGTCATATTCCACTTCATATAGGTCTTTCCTGGAGCCCTTGCTCCATACTTTGTTTACCATTTTCAAATCCAGCAGTGTTCGTACACCTGTACTCATACTCGTTTTGCTCATTTCCATTTCCCGTCCCATATCGTCAAGGGTCATTGGCTTGTCTGCAAAAAATAGCAATCCGTATAAGTGTCCCGTAGACAACGTAACGCCGTAAAGATCCATATTACGTCCAATGGCTTCAATAACGCGTTTACGAATTCTCAGCACGGTTGCCTGCTGTTCCTCTTGTAAATGGTCCAAGCCCATGCTTGCAACCTCCATTCTGAACATTCCACAGTCTTGGCAAAATAATTGCAACACTTTAAAAGTCCTGCTTACATGGGAAAGCATCCGGCCGGACATCCTATATGCCAGAGGGCTTTCGTTCACCCAATGTATGAAAATGGGAACTTTACCAGGCTACATTTGCCTATGACTATCTTTTAACCAAAAAATTCAGCTTCAATTCAGCTCATTTTCTATTGTAGAAAAAGCGATATCAAATGTAAAGGAACCTTATCAGGCAGAATAAGGAGAATGACGGAGCATATGGGAGGAAAACTTTGTACAGTTTTTACTGTACAAACATTATGTACTGTTTATTCGGTTGCTATACGGGGTAAGTATTGTTAGAATACAAAACGTTACCCAGAAAGACGGGAAGCGAAGCAACAATTACCGGATTTCGTGGCTGGGCGCATAAGTGTATGGGCTTATGGATGCTGAAAGCCGTTCGAAGTGCACAACACATCAGAAGGGGTGAAAACATGACCATACTTGAAGTGAAAAACGTAAGTAAATTGTTTGGCCCCCAAACCGAGCAAGGTCTGCAATTACTGGAGCAAGGTTGGGGTAAAGAAAAGTTGGCCAAAGAAAAACAGATAACGGTTGGTGTCAACCGGGTCAACATGGATATTAAGGAAGGCGAAATTTTCGTTATCATGGGGCTGTCCGGTAGTGGTAAATCCACATTGGTTCGGATGTTCAATCGTCTGATTGAACCAACATCCGGGGAAATCCTGGTCCATGGTAAGGATCTGCGCAAAATGAACAAAGAACAATTGCGCGAAGTGCGCCGGAAAACGATCAGCATGGTCTTCCAGAAGTTTGCGTTATTCCCGCACCGTACCGTTCTTGATAATGTGGAGTATGGACTCGAAATACAAAAAGTGGATAAGGAAGTACGCCGCGAGAAGGCGAAAACCTCACTTGAGCTGGTTGGCCTCAAAGGCTGGGAAGATAAAATGCCAGATGAACTTAGTGGCGGGATGCAGCAACGTGTAGGCTTGGCCCGTGCACTTGCGAATGACCCGGAAGTACTATTAATGGACGAAGCCTTCAGTGCGCTTGATCCATTAATTCGTCGTGATATGCAGGATGAGTTGATTGAGCTTCAGGATAAAATGAAAAAGACGATTATTTTCATTACCCATGACTTGGACGAAGCGCTGCGCATCGGCGATCGGATTGCTCTCATGAAAGACGGCGCAGTTGTGCAGATTGGTACACCGGAAGAAATTATGATTCAACCGGCCAACTCATACGTGGCCCGCTTCGTCGAAGACGTGGATCTGTCCAAGGTTCTTACTGCCTCTCACGTCATGCGTCGCCCGGAAACAATTACGCTAGATCGTGGTCCTCGTGTTGCCCTCGAATTAATGCGCGAACGTGGTATTTCCAACTTGTTTGTCATTGACCGTTCGAAAAAACTGCTTGGTGTCATTACAGCTGAAGATGCAACCCGTGCGATGCGCGAAAATAAAGTATTGAACGACATTCTGATCACGGACGGGCCGACCGTGGCGCCTGAGACCCTGATTCATGAATTGTTCGAAATGGTAAGTTCAGCCCATGTGCCTCTCGCTGTCGTTGGTGAGAATGGCCGTCTGCAAGGTGTTATCGTCCGCGGTGCCCTGCTGGGTGCACTTAGCGGTGAAGTTGCAGTAAAGGAGGAACTTGTGAATGATTCCCAAAATACCACTAGCATCGTGGATTGAATCCATCGTTGACTGGATGAGCTCCTCGCTCTCCGGGTTGTTTAATGTAATCTCTGTTGTTATTCAGGCAGTAGTCGGATTCTTCTCCGGGCTGTTCATGTTGCCCCATCCGCTTCTGTTCATTGCGATACTGGGTGTTCTAGCGTTCCTCGTGGGTCGCCTCCCATTGACACTATTTACGGTTATCGGATTCTTGCTGGTGGATAACTTGGGATACTGGTCCCAATCCATGGACACACTCGGTCTGGTTATCACTTCAGGATTGATCTCCATTCTGATTGGTGTCCCGGTCGGAATCTGGCTGGCATACAGCAAAACCGCAGCACGCATTATTACACCGCTGCTTGACTTCATGCAGACAATGCCTGCATTTGTCTACTTGCTTCCTGCGGTTACATTCTTTAGCCTTGGTGTTGTTCCAGGTGTTATTGCCTCCGTTATTTTTGCGATTCCACCCACAATTCGTCTGACTCATCTGGGTATCAGACAGGTATCTGGCGAATTGGTTGAAGCAGCCGACGCATTCGGTTCGACTTCCATGCAGAAGTTGTTCAAAGTACAGCTTCCACTCGCTTTGCCTACCGTGATGTCCGGTATTAACCAGACCATCATGCTCTCGCTGTCCATGGTTGTTATTGCATCCATGATCGGTGCACAAGGTATTGGTGCGGAAGTATATCGTGCGGTAACACAGCTTCAAATCGGTAAAGGTTTCGAAGCCGGTCTTGCTGTGGTTGTACTCGCGATTGTACTGGACCGTTTTACTCAAAATCTGTTTATGCCTGGTCGCAAAAAGACCTCTCGCATTACATCAAAACAAAAAGCTTGGATCACGGCTGCTGCAACATTCCTTATTCTAGTAGCTGGATTCTCACAATACTTCGTTGGTGGTACAACTTCCGCTGGCGGCAACAACTCCACAGCCAATGCTGTAGGTGAAGAAGTAAATTATCAGATTATTGGTATCGATCCAGGAGCTGGGATCATGAAGTCCGCTGCAAAAGCGATCGAAGACTATAAACTGACAGACTGGACTCTTATTGAAGGCTCTGGTGCAGCCATGACGGCCACGCTGGACAAAGCGATCAAAAATGAAGAACCAATCATTATTACAGGTTGGACTCCGCACTGGATGTTCAACAAATATGATCTGAAATATCTGGAAGACCCTGAGAAATCTTTCGGTGATGCGGAAGAAATTCATACCATCGCCCGTAAAGGTCTGAAAGAAGATCACCCTGTTGCGTTTGAATTCCTGTCCCGTTTCCAATGGACGTCGGATCAAATGGGTGAAATGATGACTGCCATTCAGGATGGCACATCCCCGGAAGAAGCCGCTAAAGCCTATGCTGAGAAACATGCGGATCAGATTGCTGAGTGGACCAAAGGTCTGACTCCGGTGAACGGTGATGCATTCAAACTTAGCTATGTGGCTTGGGATTCCGAGATCGCAAGTACCAACTTGCTGAAATATGTGATGGAAAACAACTTGGGTTATAAAGTTAATGCTCTGCAAGTCGAAGCTGGACCCATGTGGACGGGTGTTGCCTCAGGCGACGTAGATGCCTCTCCAGCAGCTTGGCTGCCATTGACTCACGCAGACTACTGGGAACGTTACAAAGACCAGGTTGACGATCTGGGTGCCAATATGACAGGTGTACGTACAGGCCTCGTGGTTCCTAGTTACATGACTGAAGTAAACTCAATTGCAGATCTGGAGACAGGTGCCGCTTCTTCCACGCCATCGGCTAATGCCAATGTCGGCGAAGAGGTGAATCACCAGATCGTGGGGATTGACCCGGGTGCAGGTCTGATGAAAGCAACCAAAAATGCGATTGAAAATTATGAACTGTCGAACTGGAATCTCGTTGAAGGCTCTGGAGCAGCAATGACTGCATCTCTGGACAAAGCCTATAAGAACGAAGAGCCGATTATTGTTACAGGCTGGACGCCTCACTGGATGTTCAACAAGTATGATCTGAAATATCTGGATGATCCCGACTTAATCTTCGGGGATGCAGAAGAAGTTCACACGGTTGGACGAAAAGGAATCAAGGAAGCTCATCCGGTTGCCTACGAATTCCTCTCTCGCTTCAAATGGAATTCAGATCAAATGAGTGAAATCATGATTGATATTCAAGATGGCGTTTCACCTGAACAAGCTGCCAAGACTTATGCGGAAAAACATCCAGACCAGGTCAAAGAATGGACGGATGGTTTGACGCCAGTGAATGGTGACAATTTCAGTCTTGGATATGTTGCCTGGGATTCCGAGATTGCAAGTACGAACCTAATAAAGTATGTACTTGAGAATGATCTCGGTTACAATGTCAAAGCCCTTCAAGTCGAAGCCGGACCGATGTGGGCAGGCTTGGCAGCAGGAGATATCGACGCTTCTCCAGCTGTATGGCTCCCATTGACACACGGTGACTACTGGGAAACATATGGTGACCAGATTGACGATATTGCGGTCAGCATGACTGGAGTTAAACAAGGACTGGTTGTGCCAACTTACATGGATATCAACTCCGTTAAAGATTTAAAAGATAATTAAACCAAATTGAGATGGGTAAACCTGAATTTGGTAAAAAAACCACCGAAATTTTTCGGTGGTTTTTTCATCTAGCTATGATTTTTCCAGGTATGCTCATATGATCTGATATACAATCTTAGTCTCATACTGTCACTTCAAACACTCACACACTTTTTTTCTATGCCACTTCACACCTATCCGCTTACTTCGCCTTCGCTAATGAACACCATATGTAGATGAACCTTGGTGAGTTTGATTATTCCCAGTAACTATCCGATCAGTAACAGTAGTACACCAATGATAATCAGGACAACACCGAGAATACCGTATACCACTCTTGCACCCTGCCGTCCAATGGTCTTCACAAAGATCCCTGCTTGAAAGCTCTTCATAAACCAGTCCCAGTTGTTCATTCCTCCGAGCAAACTAAAGATTCCTGCCGCTATGGCAAATAGTGCGATTAAAACGGGTTGATCTTGCATTACGTCAACACTCCTTCCATATAATCCTGTCTACTATACCTTCACTTGGTGAAAATTAACAGGCATGATTAGTAAAAAAACAGCTTGCAGATGGAAGCCTGCAAGCTGTTCTATACCGTCTGTATCCTGACTTTTATTGTTTTTGCAACTCACTTGCTGACAATAGCATAGTCACCACTTCCGCACGCGTTGCTTCGGCGAGTGGGTTAAATCTATTTTGCCCTTTCCCCTTCACCAATCCTGCATCATAAGCAGCAGCGATATATGGAACAGCCCATGTCGGTACTTTATCTGCGTCCGCAAAGCTCAGTGCCGGATTGGACTGTAGCGGAAGACCGAGTGCTCTGACGAGCATAACCGTCATCTCTATCCGCGTTACTTTGCCGGATGAACGGAACGTATCATCCGTATACCCGCTAATGATCCCTTGCTCCACTGCCTGAGCAATAAAAGATTGCGCCCAAGCAGGTATCCCGGCAGCATCCTTAAATGTCAGTGTCTTGTTGTTGCTGGCTGGAAGTTCAAATGCTCTGCCCAACATAACAATGAATTCGGCACGTGTCGCTGGTGCATTCGGACGGAAATTACCATCTTGATACCCGTTCACAATTCCCCGGGAAATGGCCTGTTCAATAGCACCCGCGGCCCAGTGGTTCCCGATATCTTTCAGTTCTACGACCGGAGTGGTCGGATTCGTACCTCCCCCGTTATCAGGACCGGTTGGCGTAGTTGGGTTCGTAGGATTGCTTGGTGTAGTCGGTGTGGTTGGAGTTACAGGCGGAGTAGGTGTTGTAGACCCTCCACCACTGTTACCACTGCCCGGATTACTTCCATTATTACCGCCCCCATTACCAGGATTGCTTCCATTCCCGTCTCCCGGAAGTGGCGCTCCCTTCAAATCCGTACTGCGTCCTTCCGTCTTTTGATCGACTGTACCTACACGGTCCAGATGTTCATGGAAGATTTCATAATCGACAATATTCAATTCGTAGAATCGATTATCATCTTTCGCCGTTCTCATAGCGCGATAGAAGTCTCCACCATTAGCCATGAATGAATTGGTAGCAACGATATAATAACCATTCGGATCAATATCCGAGTACGTCCCATCTGCATTTTTAATTTGAACTTTGACTACACGTTGACCAACTTGAGTTACGGTGTTGGTCGTGGCATCAATTTTCTCGCCTGGTTTCGTGGAATCGTAGTAGAACCGCATGCCTGCCACTTGCGGGAAGCGCCCTTCTCCCGTTTCCACACCACTTACTCCATTTTCCAGCGCAGCTGTGATTTCCTTGCCCGTCATTTTCAACGCAGACAGATTATTCCCGAATGGCATCACAGTCAGGAGATTACCCAGCGTAATATCACCTGTCTGGAATGAAGCTCGAATGCCACCGCCGTTCTGGATCGCGACGTATCCTTTGACATCGTTCTCCTGCACAATGGATTTCACTTTCTCCAGCATGCCGTCTGTCATCAGATTTCCTAAATTGGTTTCCTGTTTCCGTACAGTGCCACGTTCTCCATCCAGGAAGACATTCGTTTTACCGATAACGGTTTTCTTGAATTTTTCCAACTGAGGCGCATATTCTTTCAGCTTGTTTGCGGCTTCCACATCATCCGCATAGATAAATTGGTTGGCAGCATCTTTGGCATCCAGACTCAACAATTTGCCTTTCCACTTCTTCAATATACCAGCTTCATCAAACGTAACATCCAGTTGACCAAGAGAAACGTCATATTCCCCGGTTTGCACAACCAAAGTTGGTTCCGCATGGCTATCTACCAAAACGGGTGCGTTCAGAATGGTGTGTGAATGACCACCTACCACAATGTCGATTCCTTCTACGGCCTCAGCCAATTTGAGATCCTCTGAGTAGCCGAGATGAGTCAAAGCAATAATTTTATTGATACCTTCATTTTGCAGCATCTGCACAGTTGCTTGTGCACTTGCTTTGTAATCCGCAAACTTCAAGTCATCGCCTGGTGAAGAAAGGGATACCGTGTCCGGTGTCGTCAGTCCGAAAATACCGACTTGCTCACCATTCACCTCCGTAATAATCGCTGGATAGATCTCGGCTTTCTCACCCGGATTCCCGATACTATTGTTGTACAAACTACGTAAGTTCGTATCTTTTGAATAATCAATATTAGCACTTACAAATGGAAACTCAGCTTTTTCAATAAATGCTTTCAATACGCTTGGACCTTTATCAAACTCATGATTACCGAAGGTCATCGCATCATATCCGATCATGTTCATGAACTCCAGATCAGCCAGACCGTTAAACAGATTAAAGTATAATGTGCCTGAGAAAACGTCCCCTGCATCCAGAACCAACGTGTTATCGTTGCGCGCTTCCTTGATTGCCGTTACACGGCGTGGAATATTATCCAGATGTGCATGGGTATCGTTCGTGTGCAGTACACGCAGGTAGAAGTCCCCTTCTTCCACCGGCTTTCCAATACTTAATTGTGCGAGTAGTGGATCATGGTCGCTCACCCGCCCATCCGCTGTCTCAAAATCGGCATTCACATGTACCACTTCGATGGTTGCTGTCTCAGTCAGGTTTTTACTCACCAAGATGTGATCCAGTGTCTGAGAGTTACCGTCATAGATGTAGGAGTAGCGCTGATTTTCTGGCAGTTCGTTTACCAGATTGTCCAGTTCATTACCCTCAACAATGTTCAAGGTATTTGAGAATTGGAAGTCATTGAAATCACCGAGAACAGCAACGTTTACCTCAGGGTCTTTGTTCAGTAAATCTTTCACAAAGCCATTCACCAATGCAGCTTGCTTCGCACGTTGAACCTCACTGCTTCGAGCGGCAGGCTGTATGCTTCCAAACGGTTTCAGGTCTCCACCTTTGGAATTGAAGTGGTTGGCAATCACCACCACACGTTCACCATTGAATTCAAATTCCGCGGCAAGCGGTTTGCGAGAGCTGGCGAACGCTTCGTCTCCCGGTGCAATACGACCTGGATTGTTAGAGAGACTGCCGTCAGCTTTGACTGTGATCGCTGTCGTAGCGTCTCCTTTTCCGATACCGGTAGCCAACGATACACGGTTCGGTTGATACAGGAACCCTACACGAATATTGGCACCCGGTGCCCCACCATCCTTGTTATTCTCCGGAGAAATCTCACTATACCGATAGGTTGGTCCTTCGTTCGCTTTGATTGCATCAATTAGAGTCTGGAAGCTCTCATTAGCTGCTGTTGTACCTGTGTTGGCATCGCCATCGTTATCCTGAACTTCCATAATGCCAATGATGTCTGGCGTGTTCAGATTATCCACGATGATTTTGCCGATTTTATTGGCTCGTGTTGCATCTTTTTTGCTGAAATTCTCCACATTAAACGTGGCAATGGTCAGTTTGTCTGCTGCTTGCTCAATGGAAGTAGTGGCTTGCTTTGTGATTCCCGGGATAACTGCTGGCAAATTCCCCTCAGGACTCACCTTGAAATTGCCGCTAGAGTATGTCATCACTCCGATTACATTACCATCCAACTTATCGCCTGTTTTTACGGCTTTGGAAGGTTTCTTGCTGATAAACAGACGCTGCGGATTGAGATCACTCTCATTTACACCTTTCTTGTTCTCGTTCAAAATAACCCCACCATTAGGTGTGCGAAGCGGGTTGTTCTCACCATTATCCACAACAACAGCCAAACCCGGTTGACTGGAGTACGGACCTATAATCTCGGGATTTTCCAGTTCAACACGCATGCCTTCCAGACTTTCATAGAAGTCTATCGCATCCGTCTCGGGATTGAATTCTGCAAAAGAGTCCGAATCAATGACTGTTGGAATGACCCGTCCATGGACACCCAACTTCACAGGTGCAGGAAGATCGACTTTTTCGATCGATTTTACAATGGTATTCGCCGTAATTTGTGTGGTGGTTAATTCGTTAACCGCACCATATTCCGTAACTTTGCCGGATACCTTCACCTGGTTGCCAACGATAACTCCATGACTCGGTTTATATACCTGAATGGCTTCGGATGTCCGATGATCATCGTCCATTTCATCCGGAAGCTCTTGCATGTAAAAACTGCTGGTACTGACGGAGGTAACAATACCTTCAATATCCTTAACATCGTATCCGTTAAAAACAGAGGTATGTCCTGCGCCCTGAATATCATGAATACGCAAGTTTTCTTTATCAGGAAGTATTTGATACGTAAAGGTGTATACTGCACTGGATTGTCCATTAAGAATGGCAACAGCCTTGATTACGATGTCTTGATCAATCCCTATGGGACTACTATACACAGTGGAAGAAGAAGTAGGCTCTGTATTATCTGTGGTGTAATGTACAACTGCTCCCTTGGCTGGAGAGGTTAATGTGACTTCATTGTTTCGGGGAATCCCGCCGGATGGAACACTTGCCATCACAGACAGGCTATTTTCTACAACATCTGAGGCTGACCTAGGTAAAATCTCTAATCCGTAATTACTGTTGAAGGTCAGAACACCTTGCACATATTCGTAGGTTTTGCCGACCGTTAGCGCTGTAGGAGAATTTTTGGCATAAATCGTCATCTCGGCACCATGGCTATCTGTAGCGTAGAATGTCGAACTACTGCCCCGTGTTACCTGAATATTTCTTACTTCGACAAACATTCCCTCATACTTTTCGCCTGGACCTTTGTTACTTTGATCTGCTGGTCTTACAAAGTCTGTGGACACCATATTTTTAGGTTCGGGGATTGTTACATTTTGCTCAGTTACCTTCATGTATCCTTCGGTAAAACCTGACTTATCCTTCTCAATCTGAACGAGTCCACTGTAATGGGTAATTGGACCATATACTTCAATGCGATCCCCCACGTCAACTTGATTCTTCGCTCGGACTACAATGCCAGCTTCTTCGTCTTGAATATAATAATTCGTGAATTCTCCAGAAAGCTCACTGTACGTTACGACACCTGAAACGGCTACATTTGTATTTGGTGCAAGTACTCGCGCATCAGCAATGGATATAATTCCAGTCCCTTCTGCTTCCTGCACTTCTGAGTTATCCGTCTCGGCTGGTTCATCAATTTCAATTTCATCCAAATTATTCTCTTCGGTAGACGGAGACTCTGTCCCCTCCAGATCTGACGCTTCTTGAGCTGGAACAGAATCTGATATGGAGGTCTCCCGATCAGTTGTTTGCTGCTGTTCCGTTACTGCACTTACCTCATCTGCATATGCGATGCTACTTAATCCACCTATCGGTGCAGCACCTGTAACGATAAGAACAAAAATCAGAAATCCTTGTGCCCAACACTTCAATTGCTTGTTGTTCATTCGTCCTACCCCCATGTGTTCAACTTGACAATCATTTGTTCAGACAGCTTGTACATTAGTTCAGATATAAGATAACTGAATAATAGACTTGTGTAAACAATATTTCTTCATTATGAAAGAAAATAGAACATGTACATTACAAAAATAAACTAAATCTTATAACTTCCTTTCAAACAGGACTAATAATAGGTCCTTTTTGTGACTTTTTGAACCTTATATCTCTCATGCCTGTGCACAAAAAACTAATTAACGTCATTTAAACTAACATAAAAGATATGAACTATATCTTCTTTCGACATTTTGTGATAACACATGTGACTCCATACATCATGAAAAACCCAACTTAAGTCTTACAGGTTAAAATAACCAAAATCAGATGCGGCGATCAGGAGTGATCGCCGCATCTGGTTGTAATGTGAAATTAACCTGCAATTACAATTATTTCTTCACCGTACTGTTATACTGTGCGATTTTATCCGTAATTTGTTTGGCTGCTGCATCCAATGCTTCTTGTGGTGTACCTTGTCCATTCAGCACCGTTTCAATCGCTCCTTCGACAAGTTGTCTCGCTTCAGGGAATACACCCATTAATGCGCCGGATGTTGCTGTCGAATCCGCGGAAGCGTGCAATTGATCGACTGCTGTCTGGAATTGCGGGTACTTCGCCATATTATCCTTTAATACTTGCTCATTGTAGGCTGCTGTCGTAATAGGGAAGTATCCTGTCGCAACGCTCCAGTTTGCTTGTACCTCTGGTGTAGCCAAATACTTGATGAATTCCCATGCCGCTTGTTGTTGTGCTTCCGATTTGTTATTCATGATGTACAGGCTCGCTCCACCCACCACAACGCCGCCTTCTTTGGCATCTGCTGGACGAGGCAGGAAGCCTGTTCCCAGTTCAAACTTTCCACCTGAACCTTCTACGATTTTGCGCAGTCCCGCCGTGGAATCGAGGGTCATACCGATCTGCTGAGCTGTAAATGCTGCTGTTGTATCATCTGTGCTACGTCCCAGATTGGAGAGGGTTTTCTCGTCGATCATCTTTTTCCACCACGTTAAAGTCTTCACGCCTGCTTCGGAGTTCAGCAGAGACTCTGTAGCTGCTTCAGTTCTTCCGTTTCCATTGTTTACATAATCTGCATTCTGGTTTGCAATGAATTGTTCCATAAACCAGCCATAGATTGCCATGGACGCACCTGGCTTGCCGTCCTTCGCAAGTGCTTTTGCCGCCTGCTCAAACTCTTCATACGTCTTCGGCGGGTTCTCCGGGTCCAGACCTGCTGCTTTGAACATATCCTTGTTGTAGTACAGGATCGGGTTCGATGTGTTAAACGGCATGGCGTTCAATTTGCCATCGATGGTGTAGTATCGGATGATGTTTGGTTCCAGTTGGGACAGGTCGAACTGATCCTTGTCGATGAACTGTTGTACTGGCGTAATCATGCCTGAATCGATCATGAACTTGCTACCGATCTCGTAGACCTGGATAATGTCAGGACCGCTGTCTGAGCCCATGGATGCTTTGAGTTTGTTCAGACTCTCATCGTACTTCCCTTGATAGATGGGCTTCACCTGAATGTCCGGATGGCTGGCATTAAAGTCGGAAGCGAGCTGGTTAATGGCTTTCTCTCCTGCGCCAGACATGGAATGCCACCACGTCAGTTGTGTTGTTTCGGCGGCAGCCGCTTCGGCTTGAGCTCCACTCGCCGGGCTGCTTGTTTCAGCTTTTGTTCCGCAAGCGGAGATGACCAACATGAGTGCAGCCAACATTAATGCAAAGGTTCCTCTTTTTTTCAAACGAAATCGCTCTCCTTTTATATGGCTCGCGTAATCATAAGTGCATAGGTGCTGCAAGATGGCCGTTCCGGATATGAATCGTTCTTTTGATCGCTGTTATCCCCGGATTTTTTTCATTCCCCCTCTCAAAGGGGAAAATCCGGTCATAAAGGCGAACGCTTCGCTTCTTCAGAATCGATTCTTCTCCTTCACTACTTTTGCAGCTCTTCAAGAGACTTATTGAAAATGCGAGCCTCATTTTATTCGCTCCTGGTATCCAAACCGTAGACCTTGTGCGAAGATACAAGGTTTAAATCAAAATCTTTAATACAGAACCTTTAGGTTAAAAACTTAAGATCAAAACCTTCAGATCTTCCATTACACTTATTGACTTGCAGAACCTTCTGTCCTTACCCCTTCAGTGCGCCTGCGGCCATTCCGCGGACAAGCTGTTTCAAGCCGAAGATCAAGAGTAGTAAGGAAGGTAGAATCACCATTGCGGTTCCGGCAAATACCAGATTCCACGCTGTGGATTCCTGGAACTCCAACATCGAGATTCCGATCTGTGCGGTTCTCATCTCCGGTGTATTTGTCACCAGCAACGGCCAGAGATATGAATTGTACATGCTTAAGAATGAATAGATTGCCAATGTACCCAGTGCCGGGCGAGACAAAGGCAAGACATGCGATATGAAATAGCGAATATGACCACAACCGTCGATTCTCGCCGCCTCGAACAATTCCTTGGGCAATTGCATGAAGAATTGTCTTAGCAGGAATGTACCAAACGCCGTTGCCAGAAACGGTACGGTAAGCCCCTGGTAACTATCCAGCCACCCCCAGCTGCGAACCGTGAGGTAATTCGGGATCATCGTTACTTCCCATGGAATCATCATCGTTGCGACAAACATGCTGAAAATGACGTTTTTGCCTTTGAACTGCATTTTCGCAAAAGCATAGGCGGCCATACTCGCTGTAATCAATTGACCAAGTGTTGTCAGTCCTGCGACAAAAAAGGTATTGCCGATAAATCGACCGATCGGAACAATCTCGAATACTTCGCTAAAGTTGGACAGATCGATGGAGTTCGGAATGATATGCGGCGGATAAGCGCTCGCATCTTCCGGCGTCATCACGGCCATGAAAAAGGTGTACATCACCGGATACAGCACAAGTGCTGCACAGATCGTCAGTAATATATACAACAGCGTTTTGGTCCATGTCGCACTCATTGGTAATGCACTTTCCTTTCTACCCACTTGAACTGGATCAGGGTCAGCAGCATAATCACCACGAACAGGATCAGTGCTTGCGCACTACCTGTACCAAAGCGGAAATTAACGAAGGCTTCCTGATAGATGGAATAGACGAATACATTCGTACTGTCCATCGGGCCACCCCGGGTTAGAATGTTGATCTGACCGAACGATTGAAAAGCACCAATGATCGATACGACCGTAACAAAGAATAACGTTGGTGACAGTAGCGGCATCGAGATTTTGCGAAACGTCAGCAAAGGTCCTGCGCCGTCGATCTTGGCACTCTCATAGATTTCATCCGGAATGCCAGCCAAACCACTGGATAGAATAATGTAGTTGAACCCGAGGTTCATCCAGATCGTCATGATGGAGATCGAGATCAGTGCCCAGTCCGGGCTGGTAAGCCAGGGAATTGGGTCAATGCCTACTTTGCCAAGCAGATAATTCAGCATGCCCAGGGTCGGATGGAATAGAAACTTCCAGATCACCGCTGACGAGCCGACGGATAACACCACGGGCAGAGAGAATACAAATTGGAATACACGCATTCCCTTGAACCGGTTGTGGGTCAGTGCAGCCAGAATCAGAGCAGCCAGCATACCCGTAGGTACTGTAAACAGGACAAATAGTAAGGTCACTTTCATGCCCTGCATAAACAATCCCGATTGGAACACCGCCTTGAAGTTGTCCAGCCCCACGTAAGCCGCAATCTGCCCCGTCGGATCTGTGGAATGCAGACTGAGATACACGGACTTAAACATCGGGTAAAACAGAAACACTGCAAACAAAAGCAGCGATGGTGCCAGGAAACCATAGGCCAGCATATTCTCCCGCATTCGCTGCACACGCAGCGAGGCTGTCCGGCGCTCACTCGTACCGGATACACGCCGCTTGGCAGCGGGCAAGCTGATCCGGTTATCAAGCTCACTCATCGGATTTTCTTCCCCCTTGTTTCACGCATTCAGTGTGTGTGAAATGTTATATCCACTTCAGCACCACGTTATCTAGTGTAAGAGTCGAATGTCACAGCAAAATTCATTCTGAATCAACGTAACGTTAATCATGGACAAGGGACTTTACGCAAATATGCATCCATTCGAGAGCGGTATCCGGACCGGATCTCATCACAAAAAACCGCAAGAACACTCCTTTTGAGGAGATATCCTAGCGGTTCGATGTGTAAATGGAATATGAACGTTTGTCTATTAAGGAACGCGACTCATTTTACAATAATCTGTAATTCTTCCAAAACGGGGTGAAGCCATTAACCGTTCGAGTTAACGATTCAGATGATAGGGCACCGTGGTGACAATCACGTCTTTGTAATTGATCAGATAAGCCCGAATCATGAAGCTGGTCTGGTTATGCAGTACATTTTGCCACCAGTGTCTGGTAATGAATTGCGGAATCAATATGGTGATGTGATCGGTCTCAGCCGTTTTCCACTCTACGGTATCAATGAATTTCTTGAGCGGCCCCATAATGCTGCGGTACCTCGATTTGATCACAACCAGACGAACGCCTGGATTCCACTCTTCCCACTTCTGCTCCATCTTGCGTATGGCCTCATCATCGAATCCGATGTACAGTGCGACCACGTGATCCGACATCGTCTGGGCGTAACTGATCGTATTCATGACGACCCGCGTAATGCCCGCAACTGGAATGACAATGGTATTGCCTTTTTTGGCTGGCTTATCCACCTGGATATCAATACGCAGCTCATCGGCAATGTTGCAATAGTGACGGTGAATACGCATGAACACATAGACAACGAGCGGCAAAAAGATGAAGATGACCCATGTCTGTGTGAACTTGGTGAAAATAAAGATCAGCGTAATGGATAGCGTGGTCAGCATACCGACGGTATTAACCAGCAGTTTCATCTGCCAACCAGACGGTTTGACTTTGATCCAGCGAATCATCATGCCGAGCTGTGAGAGGGTAAATGGAATGAACACCCCTACCGCATAGAGCGGAATCAGGCTTTCCGTATTTCCCTTGAATCCGACCACCAATAACGCAGACATCACACTGAGAAAAATGATTCCGTTTGAGAAACCAAGGCGGTCTCCTCTGACCATAAATGCATGCGGCATATATTTATCCTTCGCCATCATGAAGGATAGTAGCGGAAAAGCCGAATATGCTGTGTTCGCTGCCAGGAACAGGATCAGCGCCGTTACACCCTGGATGATAAAATACATCGTGCCTCTGCCAAACGTTGCTTCGGCAATCTGGGAAATAACCGTAGCTTTGGGATCAGGCTTCACTCCGTACCCATAAGCCAGTAAGGTGATGCCGATGAACATCGCTCCCAATATACAACCCATAAGCAGTAATGTACCCGCGGCATTTTTCTCGGCAGGCTGCTTGAAGTTCGGGATCGCGTTACTTACCGCTTCCACGCCAGTCAAGGCCGAACAGCCAGAGCTGAATGCTTTCAGTAACAGAAACATACTCACATGGGATAGACTTGTTCCGAATTCAGGTGCAGCTGCTTCCATGCCCCCGGCAAGAAATTTGACTCCGCCCGAGATAATCAGAACCGCGATCGAAAAAATAAACAGATAGATGGGGATCGCCAGCACAGACGCTGACTCCGTCACTCCCCGCAAATTCATAATGGTTAGAAAAATAATCATAATGAGTGCAATCACAACACTGTAGTCATGCAGCATAGGAAACGCCGACGTAATCGCATCGGTGCCTGCGGACGAACTTACTGCAACGGTCAGAATATAATCGACCAGCAGAGACCCTCCGGCAATCAGACTGGATGTTGTACCCAGGTTATCCTTGGCTACGATATAAGCGCCGCCCCCTGTTGGATAAGCAAATATCGTCTGGCGATAGGAAAAAATTAAAATGACGAGTAATCCCAGCACGGCGATCGAAATCGGAACAGAGTACCAAAGGGCGGCGAATCCGGCCGCAACGAGCACCAGCAAAATCTGTTCCGTACCGTAGGCAACGGACGATAGGGCATCAGAGGAGAGGATGGCAAGTGCCTTCCATTTCCCCAATTTTTCTCCATCCAGTTCAGCCGATTTCATTGGCTTGCCTATTAAGATTCTCTTCATTTTGCCAAGCATGATCATAACTTCCTTCCGTCTCTCATCTGTGAAGCATTGTTATTATGCAAAATCGCGGAGCCATTGACAATACGTCATTTCACCCGAAATTCGCCAGCGCGTGATAATGCATTCTACGATTCAATAATCGATAACAAAGCCATCCTTTTTCAGCAATTTGATCTTTTTTGAACCAAAACGGCGTTTGCTCGTCAAAAAAAAGGAAATGGCCTTCGGTTCAATGAACCCAAGACCACTTCCTTGATGTATGCGTTGACTTTACAGCAATGTAATTTCCCTGCATCGACCTTGTCCAGACCTGTGTAGCTTCTTTCTTTAGCTTCTTTCTTTAGCTTCTATTTAGCTGTTCAAAATGCCGGGACGAGGGGTGACACCAAACGCTTGCGCCAGTGTAGTCAGCTGTTCATCCGTAATTCTCTGCCGGATCTCGTGACCGGCAACCAGCATATACACTTGGGCTGCCTTCTCAATGGTCTCAATCAGACCAAAAGCCTCGTCAATCGTTGTTCCTGTTCCAAAGATGCCATGTTGCGGCCAGATGACCGCGTGGTATTCTTTCATTTTCTCAGCCGTTTCGCGGCCAATCTCGTTCGACCCAGGAATCATCCATGGAATAATGCCGATCCCATCCGGGAACACAACCACACACTCCGTGCACATCTGCCACAGGGTCTTGGTGAATTTTGCCTCATCCAACTCGTGGATAAACGTCATGGCTAATACATGAGTGGCATGGTTATGCATAACAACCCGGTGGTTCGGGTCCAATTTCAGACGTTCAATGTGGCTCATGAAATGCGTAGGTAATTCACTCGTTGGATTCGCCCCCGACTTCAATCCCCAGAGCACTTCCAGCTCCTGACCATCTTCCGATACACGCAGCAATCCCAGATTGCTCTCGGGATCAGCGAGTACATTTTTGAAATATTTGCCCGATGCGGTCACGATAACATACTTGCCTGCCAGCTCCTGCACCGAAAATGCCGGTTTGATCTTGCGAATTACATGATGGATATCGATATATTGGGCTACTTCCTCTTCATCCAACAGATAGCTGACATTACCGCCATTTCGCTCATCCCAACCATTTTTCCACATATGTTGTGTAATCTCCGCCATCTCACGGACAAATGGAATATGGAAACCTGCAGCCTGTGTTGTGTCATTCGTAAGGGTCACGTTCATGATCAATCTCTCCTTATGTTGAAATAATATGGCTTGCCACGTACAAAGTAAGTTCCTTTTTTCACATTCATTATACCTTTGTTTATCTTTGATAGTCAATAACAAACGCAGGAATTAACTTTTATTTATTTTTGTTTAGTTTTGTTTATTTGAAAATAACGAAAAAAATACCCCACCGGCGCCCGGCGGGGTCATTCACACATCTATTTAACACGAGAAGGGGTTTACAAGATTCATCATATCTCTGTTACCTTAATAGAAGCTGAAAGCGAAATAAAAAAAGCATGAAAAGCAAGCTAACACAGTATGGACGGACCGTGTACCTCATCTGATCTGATTCACTTTAAGAGAATACGCTAAGGCCTGTCCATATCGAAAGATATTCAAGGACTTTGCAGCGCATAGGATGGATGCATCTTTCCAGTTGGTTCATAGCGTTCATCACCTGTGTGCTCGAATCCCAGCTTGATCAAGATGTGACGTGATACTTCATTATCCGGATGATGCCCGGCAAAGAGTGCCTTCACTTTCATTTCGTCAAAGGCATACTCAATTACTGCCCGCGCCGCTTCCTGCGCATACCCTTTGCCCCAGTGATCCCGGGTTAGATGAAATCCCAACTCATAGATCTCCTCTTCTGGAGAATATGGACGCAGGCCACAGCAACCGACAAACACCTCTGACTCTTTCTCAAAAAAGGGCCAATATTGCACTCCTGCTTCCTCCTGCCTTTGGATTTCCTGTGTTAATCGCGCTTCGACTTCATCCTCGCTCAGAAATCCATTGCTGCTAATCCACTTGGCAACTTCATGATCGCCCCACAGCGCAAACGCCAGTGCACGATCCCCTTCGTTCCAAGTCGCACATTCCAGTCGTTCCGTTTCAAATAAAATCGTTCTCTTCATCATCCACTAACCTCCTGTATGCCAACACAAGTCTGCGTGCGCCTATACCTTAAATTAATCGAATGACTGCCAAAGTAAACAAGCTGTATAAAGACGCTACTAATGTTTAAAGGTAATACGCATTTATTATTTACCAAGAAAAAATTTTGGCTAACGTAAACAGTGCAGACCATAGAATAAGCCCAACAAAAACAAAAAGCAAAAAAATTATAAATGCATCGGCTACAGATGTAATCGTAAACCAGCCACTTAGTATAAGGATAGGATAAATTGTTACGACCATCACCATAAAATGAACACCGCTTTGTTTAGTCAAACTCCAATGTTCTATGTTATAGATAACGGATGCAGCACCGATAAAAAGAGCGATTAGGCTTGCAACAAATGTACCTTTAGCATCAGAAAACTTCCCTTGAGAATAAAGTAATAGAGCAATAATGCTCATAATGACGAATGGTATTCCACCTCTTAAGAGTGCTCTCATTACCAAAATTCTCACCTTCTTTCTTGAAGAGAAATTACTTCGTTATTTGAACTTATATAGTTCAATATTACTTTAAATCTATGTATATCCACAAAAAAAAGAAAAACCCCTGCCGACAACATGTCCGGCAGAGGTCAATCTACTGTATTACACCAATTAGAAGTCTGCTACAGCGAATTGAATTGTTCCGGAAGCTGCGCCTCCAAGGTTCGCTTGTAATGCAAAAACCAGGACATCACCTGCAGAAATCGTAAGACTGCTGTTTACTGGAACCGTGTAAGTGACTACGGGTGCATTAACACGAGTGATTACGAGAGATACCGGAAACGGTCCAAAGTTGTTCACTGTAGCGCTGGCATTGGTGCCTCCAGCCAGGTTTTCGTAGTAGGATTTGCCTACGCCAGCCGGAAGATTGTAATACTGTAATGGTAAAAGGATGGCCATTTGAAATCACCTCCTTTTGCTTTGATACGGTATTCTATGCTTGGAATCTATTAAAGTAACGGTGAATACCCGTGTCATAGTGTCCAATTTTGATAGACTTCATAGATTGATAGACGACTGTACGCAAAAAGCCCCACCGGAACGTCCGATGGAGCCAGCTCAGCTTACTTTAATATTACAAGTTTAACTACGCATACAGCATGAAGAAATTTAATTCATGGCCCTGTTGCTTGAGATAGTTATAGAGCTGCGAACGGTGATGGAACACATGCGTTAAGGTTTCAATCTGCCATTGTGCCTGCAAGTGACCATGTTCCATATAAAAAGCTTTGGTAGAGCGGTTCAGATAATCGTCTTCGCTTAATCCCGAGATATAGGCTTTGTAGGATTCGAAATTGCTCCACAACGTTGCTTCCAACTTCTCGATATCCTGAATTCCGGACAAGCTATTCTCCACCAGCCCAACCTCAGCTTCACTCTGTTCCTGCATGATGGCAAGATCCGATGCAGTGATCTGGATAAAATGATGGACAAGCTCCACCAATGAACGCATATTCTCCTGTGGACGATAAGACCAATCCTCCGAACGGATCAAGCGAATTAACGAAGCCCCCGTCCGTACGCCGGTTTCCAATTCATGTAACAAATGATCCCGAATCTGCAATGTTCCATTCATATATGATGTCTCCCTTATCTTTTATTCTCACGATTTTAGTATAACTGAAGGTGTTACAGATCTATTGTACAAATCGGACAACATCCTGCCATGCTCTCTGGCTGCCGTCAACGGAGTGTCTCCATAAAATTTGCGAAACTGCCGAATCAGATGGGCCTGGTCAAAAAAACCATGGTTCTGGGCTAGCATGGCCCAGTCTGCCGTGTTCCCCTGATGAATATCGCTCAGTACACGATGAAAACGAACCACCTCACTGAATCGTTTGGGACTGATCCCGACCCATTCCGAGAACTTGCGATGCAACTGCCGCTCACTAATCACTTCACGCATCGCCAGCTCCCGGACACTCAGACGTCCCCCCTCTATAAAGATGCGGTGCAGCACGTTTTTCATCAGATCGTCCTCAGATGTGCTTGTCTGCACGGACAACGGACTCAAGTACGCATTCATAACCGCTACCCGCTCTGCAAAACCATTCGTTCCAGCCATCCGCTCCTGTAGCTCGTTCAACTTCTCCGGCCAACATTCCTGAAGAAGAATTCGCTTATCCGTAAACCATTCCAGAGGCATGCCATGGAAGGCATGCGCTCCACCTGGAAAGAACCGGACACCAAAGGTGTAGTCTCCAGCAGGGTAACCATCATCCGATGGCTCAGGCACAATGAACGGCTGTGTATAATTGCCACAGTAAGCATAAGTATGCACGGAACAGACCGGGTCGTATGTAATCAGCATATCCGTACAACCATCCGGCAATACCCGGGCAGGTACAGTCTTCACCGATGGCTCTTCGCCTTCTCCCATAACGCCCTGCTCATGTGTGTACGGAAGAGATCCTGATTCCCAATAACAGGCTACATAGGCCATTAAGCCGGGAGCGGGTATTTTCTCAACATAATAACTGTTAGAATACGTTCCATTCATCTGAATCGGCTTAAACAACGGGTGCAAGCTGTGATCCACTATGCAATCCTCCGATCACTAGAGTTGGTTACACATTATGTATTCATCTATCATCTATCATACCATCAACCGAACAAATGAAGAAAAAAAGTGCCCTACCGGAGGACAATCCGATAGGGCCAGTCACACATCTATTTAACACGAGAAGGGGTTTACAAGACTTATCTTACCTTCGTAACCTTAATAGAAACTGAAATTGGGATGAATAACAGATCAAAATTCAATATGAATAACAGTATTCAGAATTTCAATTCAGTCCGTGCAGTTTGCGAAAACGTTCGGGACTCATGCCTGTATGCCTCTTGAACATCGCACAGAAATAACTGGCGTTCTCGTAACCCACCCGATCAGCAACTTCATATATGCGGAGTTCCCTCTCACTGAACATGAGCTGTTTGCTCCGATTAATTCGTTCCTGGTTCACGTAAAATACAGGTCTGGTATGTAGCGCCTTCTGAAACAGCCTGCACAAATATTGGGGAGAGACCACAGCCACATCGGCCAGTTCCTTCAGCGAGAGTGAACGATCCAGATGCTCTGCGATATAACGCAGCACAGGCTTCAAGCGCTCCAATTCATCATTATAATTGGCGGATTCGATGAGCAGAGGCTTCAAATCCAGCAGCAGGGCATATAATTGTTTGGAGCATTCCACATCGTAATCTGCGTAATCCGTCGTATCCCCATTCTCTTCCCTAACCAGAAGTTGCTCCAGGCCACGTAGCAACGTGGCTGTCCTGAGTCTGCACACGCGTGAACCCGTTATCCCCGCATAAGATAATAGCTGGCTGGCCTCTCTCCCCTGAAACGATACCCAAGCCAGCTCCCAGCGGTCACTGATGGGCATATAACGATGCGGGACATCAGGATACAGGAAGAAAACGTCACCTGGTCCGACAATATACTCATCTTCTTGTATAATCAGTCTCCCCTGGCCATGTATAATCTGGTGGATCTGATAATCCGGGAAACCCTCTGGACGCTCGGTTTCGTATTGATGTTCCCAGTAACCAACCGTGGTCATATAGATCGGCAGGCGAGCAGCTTCTTCTGTTTTGCCAAAAAAAATCCGGGTATCCATCCAGTACACCACTTTCTCCATCGTTAGTTTCATATTGTGATATATATGGGCAATATTCTTTATTCTCTAAGTCATCATTCAATTCTATAATGACAATATTATAACATTTCAGAAGGAGTTGCTGTTATGCGAAAGAAACTGGTATACACCCCTCCGGCAAATGGATACCCGGAATGGAACAACAATCCCGAGACTTTTCAAGTAGGCCGTCTACCCGCACACGCGTCTATGGTAGCGTTTCCATCTGTGGAAGAAGCGTTATCCAATGAGTCCAGTGCATCGCCATGGTACGCATCACTGAATGGTCAGTGGAAGTTTGCCTTTGCGGAGACACCGGAGCAACGGATTTCATCCTTTTACGAGAACAACTATGATGCCAGTGAATGGGACGAGATTGCTGTTCCTTCCAACTGGCAGCTGCAAGGCTATGATTATCCCCAATATACGAACATGACGTATCCGTGGGTCGAGCGTGAGCCTGAACTGAAGCCACCATTTGCACCAACAAGCTATAATCCGGTGGGTTCGTACATCCGTACGTTTACAGTTCCTGCTGACTGGAAAGACCGGCCTGTCCTCCTGCACTTTGAGGGTGTTGAATCCGCCTTTTATGTATGGGTCAACGGGGAGCTTGTCGGTTATAGCGAAGACACATTCACTCCAGCGGAATTTGATATTACACCGTATCTGACCGAAGGTGAGAACAAACTGGCTGTAGAGGTATATCGCTGGTGTGATGCGAGCTGGCTGGAAAATCAGGATTTCTGGCGGCTAAGCGGCATCTTCCGTAGCGTGTACCTGCACTCACCTTCACCGGTTCAGATTGCCGATTTCTTTGTTCGTACCGAACTCGATGACGCGTATCAGGATGCGGAGCTGCTACTGGATGTGAAACTGTTCAATCATAATGCTGCGCAGGCTCTTGCCGGATTGTCCGTTCAGGCGCAGCTCTATGATGCACAACAGCAGACTGTACTGAAGCAGCCGCTTACTGCAGCCGTTACGTTCCAGGGTGAGGATGAACTTTCATTCCAGTTGTCAGCAGAGGTTATAAAGCCGCTCTTATGGAGCGCCGAGTCCCCTCATCTATATACCCTTGTGCTGTCCCTTCAGCATGAAACAGGTGAAACGCTGGAAGCGGTTCGCAGCAAGATTGGATTCCGCAAGTTTGAACTGAAGGACGGCCTGATGCAAATCAACGGCAAACGCATTGTATTCAAAGGCGTGAATCGTCATGAATTTTCCCCGGATACCGGTCGAGCCATTGGTCGGGAAGACATGATCCGTGACATCGAGCTGATGAAGTCCTACAACGTTAACGCAGTACGCACATCCCATTACCCGAATCAGTCACTCTGGTACGAACTGTGTGATGAGTATGGCCTCTATGTCATTGATGAAACGAATCTGGAGACTCACGGCACATGGTACTATGGGCAAAAGGAAATGAATGAAAACAACATCCCAGCGAGTAAGCCGGAATGGCGTAACAACGTCATAGATCGCTGTAACTCCATGTTCCAGCGGGACAAAAACCATCCGTCCATTATTATCTGGTCTCTGGGTAACGAGTCCTTCGGCGGCGATAACTTCATCGCCATGTACGATTATCTGAAACAAGTCGATCCGACCCGTCTCGTTCATTACGAAGGGACCTTCCATTATCGCCCTTCCGATTCGGCAAGCGACATTGAATCGACGATGTATATCAGCCCTGAAAATGTGGAGAATTATGCTCGCATGCAAGGACCGAAGAAACCTTATATTATCTGCGAGTACAGCCATGCCATGGGTAACTCTTGCGGAGGTCTGCATCTGTATTGGGAATTGTTCGATAAATATGATGTGTTGCAAGGTGCATTCATCTGGGACTGGGTTGATCAGTCCATTCGTACCACGACGGCAGACGGTGTGGAATATTTCGCATATGGCGGAGATTTCGGTGAATCCCCTCATGATGGCAATTTCTGCGGAAACGGGCTCATTCTGGCCGATAAGACGGTTACGCCGAAGCTCGAAGAAGTGAAGAAGTGTTATCAGAACGTTCGTATGGAAGCTATTGATGTCAAAGGCGGCCTGCTGCGTATCCAAAACCAGTTCCTCTTCACGGATCTCAGCGACTATTCGCTCGTATGGACAGTAACGCACGACGGCGTATCTGTAGAAAACGGTTCGTTGGACATCGCGGTACCTCCAGGGGAAACGGCTGAAGTGCGCATCCCTTACACGCCATCATCCGATCTGTTCAAGGAAGCGGTGCTCACTGTATCTCTGGTTACCAAAGTTGCAACCAAATGGGCAGGAACAGGTCATGAGATTGCCTGGGATCAATTCGTGGTATCTCCGCGACTGAGTCCAATCCAACCAGTACACCAAGGACAGGGTAATGAGCTACAAGTTCAGAGTCAGCAAGATGAATTGAAAGTAGCTGGTGGCAAAGTCACGTTGAGTTTCAACCCGGCTACTGGTGCGTTGACTTCTTATCAGATCAATAATCAGGAGCAATTGCTGGCTCCTGTCCGCCCGAATTTCTGGCGAGCCATGACAGACAATGATATGGGGAACCGCCTGAATGAGCGATCCGCCTTCTGGAGAGATGCTCACGCTACAAGCAGATTAATTCGCTTCGAGCACCACACAGACGAACAAGGCATCCTCGTGACGACTGATTACACATGGGATCAACATCCGGGATGTACGCTGTCCATCACGTACCGAATTAATCCAGATGGCGTGTTGGAAATCAGCCAAACCCTTGTTCCAGGGGAGGGCTTACCTGATTTGCCGGAGTTCGGTATGCTGATGCAACTGAGTAACAGCCTGGATACAATCTCTTGGTACGGCAGAGGGCCGCACGACAACTACGCAGACCGTCTGACCAGTGCACGTCTCGGTTATTACACAGGTGCGGTTCGGGATCAATTCGTTCCATATCTGAAACCACAAGAGTGTGGTAACAAAACCGATGTACGCTTTGCTGAAATTACGTCAGCGGATGGTCAACGTGGTCTGCATATTGAAGCCAACATCCCATATGAAATTAATGCATTACCGTGGACACCTGAGGAACTGGAAGCCAATGACCATGTGTATAAATTGCCTCAGAGCACGCAGACTGTAGCACGTATCAATTACAAACAAATGGGTGTCGGTGGAGATGACAGTTGGGGCGCACGTACCCATGCTGAATACACCTTGCCGGCCAACCGAGCGTATCACTTCACCTTTACGGTAAGACCTGTATAACATCAAGCAAGCACTGCTGGCAGTATGCCGGCAGTGCTTTTTTTTGTTGGGATAGTGAGCATTGGGAGTTTGAACTTTTCCATGGGAACATTATAATAAATGATGTGCTCTCCTGAATTGTGCCCGTTGACAATGGATTCAGTACTATTTCAAAAACCAGTCTATTACGAGGTGAGAATTTGCAATACCTTTTCACAGTCATCTTTATTCTTGGCTTACTTACTTTCTTGGGATTTCTTGTTTTGATGATCTTCTCCATGCGAAAACATCACCGGATAACGATAAGACATATGATCCCATCGGCATTATGCTTCGCAATAGCTTCAATAGGGTTGTACGGCATGCTGACTTTATCTTCGAACTCTGCTCAGCCTGGACAAGATCAGCCCCCTTCATCTCTGATGGGACTTTCTGGCCTCCATATGACTACCGATGAATTCCAAAATAAGTTTAATGGTGCCGTGGGCAAATACCGACTGAATGGCTTAAGTATTACCCGCTTGGATATACAAGACTCCTCCGAGAAAGGCAGTGGTGCTTTCGAGTATGTCTTTAATGACGAATTGCGTATGGTTGGTGTATTGAATGCAGATCGGAGCATTCAGGAAATCAGCTTATACTCAACTGGTGATCCGGGCCAACCCACAGGTGGAATTCTGTTAACCGCGATCGCCACACTCATTCTTACAACCCATAGTGAGTATACGTATAACGATGCACAAGATGTCATTCAGGATATCGGTCTATTGGATCGCGATGTGACTCAGCTTGATTTTAATGGAGTGACAGTTCGAAATGGATTAGAATATCGCTTCAGCGTACAAGATCATGACCACTCTACTTTTGAAATAACTGTTGCGAAGTGAGACGCAATTGTGAAAAAGGCCGCTCCCATAATGAACGGCCTAACGCTAGATATATAATATGTACTGTAGAAATGATGAAGTAATGACCAACCAATGATGAACACCTCCGCCATGTGAGATTTACTCAAAAGTTACAGTTTCGCTTTGATTGTTCCAAGTCATTTTAAAGGTAATCGGGTCTTTCGTTTTCTCCGCCTCAGTCACCGTTCCCGACATCCTGAACGGGACCCCCTGTTCTTCAAGTGCTTTCCCCTGTTGTTTTATGTTGTTACCGGTAAGGTCAAACACAAAATCCTTTATACGCTTTTCATCGCCGATGTAGGTGATACTATAGATTCCTGTTGATCTCTGAAGAGACACATCCCAGTTATCGCTCTTTCCGTGTAACCTATCATCCGCACCACAAGCTGACAAAATACATAAAAGTAATATCGTACAAAGAATCATTGGCAGTTTAAGCAATTTCATAAAATCCCTCCTTTTAGGAATATACCCAAAAATGTGAGATCTGATATTTGCTAATGATCCCTACCAGCTGCCCTTAGCATGATGTATCTTACCTGTGAATCACATGACTAACGATCTTTTGAGCATCGTACTTGACCCATCCCGACAATGCAGAACCTCGTGATGTTTGCCAAGGTAGTCCTACATAGTACAGTCCAGCAACCGGTGATACGCCTCTCTCGTGTATAATTCCACCTTGGGAATCAAAAGCAGTATGGATATCGATCCAACCATCATTACGCTTAAACCCCGTCGCCCAGATCACATTGTCTATTCGTGTCTCACTCCCATCCTCATAGAGGATACGGTTATCTATTGCATTTACAGCACGTGGGCGCATATTAACTTTTCCCTGGGTCATCAATTCTTTTAACTCATAGCCATAGTCGTACTCTGGCTGATTTCGCAACCATTTTCCAACCATACGATCTGCACTTGCACGTAATATTACGAGCTTTTCGTAATACCAGAATATACTTCGTTTCATGATATGCAAAGGCCTAAAGGTAATATCTCGAGCTATGGATATGTATAACCGTTTGTTGATCATCTGATGTTAACTCTGCAGCGATTTGGGCGCCTGAATTCCCTCCGCCTACAACTACTGTTGTCCCAAGGAGCAATTGAGAGATATTTTGATATTCGGATGAGTGAAGTTGAACTATATTCTTGGATAATGACTTTGCAAAAGGTGGAACATTTGGGGTCTGGAAAGGTCCCGTGGCAACGATAATATTGCGCGCTTCCATTATTCCATCATTGGTTTCAGCATAGTACACTTCATCTTGCTTGGAGAGACGGGAGATTGAGCAGTTTAACTTTATTGAAAGCTTCATTTGTTTGGCATAGTTTTCAAAATAATCTGCAATTTCATCTTTGCTAGGTAGGTCATTTTCGTTTCCACTAAGTGGCATTCCCGGTAAACCATCATACATTCGTGGAGTAAAAAGACGCAAGGAATCGTACCGTTTACGCCAAGATTCCCCAACAGATGAGGCAGCATCAACGATTAAAAAAGTTAGCCCCGATCTCTGAAGGTAGTAACCTGCTGCCAACCCAGCTTGCCCAGCCCCGATAACCAATACATCGTACATAGGTATCATCTCCATTAACGTTTCATGCATTAACATATGAGCACTTATTCATATATTAATATTACTTAACATCTGTCTGTTTAGCAAGTGAAGAAATGATCACTACTTTTTTCAAGAAATCGACATTAAAAAGACTCCCTCGCGGGAGTCTTTACTCATTTCAGTGCAAGATGCTTGTAATGTATCTTTAATAGGTATGTGCTCGAGTTTGATACGTTCGTTTATTATTATCTGGTGTATCTATCGATATCATCGATGGCAGATTGATGCTCTCTTCTATGATAGTCTTCATGCTGACGAACATCATTATTTAACTTTGCTAAGAATCCCCAGCCCATAAAGGCAAGCAACAGCACCGTAATCAGTGCATATGCAAAGCTATATAGATTCATAAAGAAGTTGATAAAAATTGCAGCGAGCATCAAGCCCAGAATCAACAATGTCCACTTTGTACCCTTTCTCAAATCATTTCCTCCTCAAGTCGGTTGTGCATTTATTATTTATCTAATAAACATAATATATCATAGTTAAAATATTCGACATTTCTTCTTTGTGCTGGATCTTTAAATACCAGTTCCTTTTCAGCAAGGCATACTACTCTCTCAGAGCTAACATAAATCAAAATCACCTTTATTACATCAAGCCACCAAACTTGTTGGATGAGACCACTTTTGTGTGACACCAAAGGTTCACAGAAAAAAACCAAACCGACAAAGAAAAGCTCTATGTCAGTTTGGTTTATATCAACTTAAAATTCTTCTATATAAATTGAACTAATCTTAGTTCAATTTATTCTAATTCTTTGAACCTTTGAATCATCGTAGCAACTTCTGCTCTAGTTGCAAGACCAGAAGGATTTAGAGTCAGATCAGAATTACCATTCATAATGCCCTTTGACACAGCCCAATGTATTGACTCTTTGGCAAAGGCCGAAATTTTATCTGCATCTTTGAAGCTAAGGGTTGAAATTTCACTCTGCAGGCTCAACCCTTTACTCTCTGCGTATCGATAGAGCATCACCGCAATTTGCTCACGAGTGATTGAAACATTAGGAGCGAATCTCCCCTTACCATATCCGTTAACGATCTTGCTTTCGTTTGCCCAAATAATAGGATCTGAATACCAACGACCACTTTGAACGTCTGAGAAAACATCTGCAAATTTAACATTAGGTTGATTTTCCATACGATATAGTGCAGTAGCAAGCATTGCACGACTCATGTTCTTTGAGGGTGAAAATTCAGTTTCAGAAGTTCCTGTGAATAGCCCCGCATTGTAAACATATCTTGCAGAAAAATAGAACCAATCGTCATGTGCTATATCTGTAAAAGGAGTCTTTCTTACAAATGTAACAACTACAGTTGTGTCACGACTAATCTCTGGAATGGTATAAATGTCACGACCTATGAATTTTTCGCCGTTGACAATGATATATTCTGTTTCAAACCCTTCATCAGGAATCACTCTGATCGTGGCAGAGGTTGTTGCACGAATCGTTTGATTTTCAAAGCCATCAGCAATTTTACCATTCCCACCTTTCACAGAAGCGTTAACCGTATAGTTAAGCTGATGTTTAGGGCCCTCAGAACCACTAGAACCACCATTAGAAGCATTAGAATCCTCGTCCGTGATAACCCAACGTTTCGGGCCTACAATTTTCGAATTCTCAAAATTAGAAAATGCAATCTCAAGCAAATCTATTGCTTCAGAAATTTCCGTATCCAACGCGTTTTCATTCTCAAAAACAGCCTCAGCCTTAGAGATCGCACTTCTTAGATTTTGAGCGGATTTTGTTGTATACCAAAAGTCTGGATAATATATGACTTTGGGATTATCCGCAATCGTAACTGAAGCAAGATAAGCTTTTGCAGCCTCAATGTCTTCATATAGTGAAGACTTAGAGATTTCCTTTACACCAGAACCGA
Source organism: Paenibacillus sp. SAF-068 (assembly GCF_051967555.1). Classification (NCBI taxonomy): domain Bacteria; kingdom Bacillati; phylum Bacillota; class Bacilli; order Caryophanales; family Paenibacillaceae; genus Paenibacillus; species Paenibacillus sp. SAF-068. The sequence goes on along the minus strand of NZ_JBQCJX010000001.1, from coordinate 506,519 downwards.
CCACAATTTGTACATCTTCAAACGGTTCAATTCCCCTCAGGGTTGCATCTTTATTCGTGATGAGAAAGTTACTTAAAGAAAAATCGAACGTTCCGTTATTTCTGGCTTGGAAGACAGCAGTCCCGATATTTTTCATGATTTCATCATCTTTACCGTTGGCGGTCATATCGAGAAATACATAATTGATGTCACCATAGGAATAATTCATTGAAATGTCCTTTTCCATTTTGACACTTGTGTTTTTTACAACGTAAGAATCAAAGTGTAGCTTTCCTTGAAAACCATATACCGGCGCTTTACCCGCACCAGTATATGCAAGACTTAGTTTCACAAATATGTTCTCTCCAACATCAAATGAAGATTTTGGAGTACCAGAGCTGTCAGTTACTGTGATGTCCACACGATAACTAAGGTCAGCAGCATCGTCTGCCCCGTAGACGTATGATGGTAGAGTAGCTACCAGAAGTAGCATGCACAATATTATTTTCAATTGTTTCATCATCGTCTCAGTGCCTCCATTAGTATGAGTTGTGCATCTACAATATCAACAACACCATCACCGTTTATATCAGATCTCATCCAGTCTTCAGAAGAATTAAAGCCATTGTAGACATTATTTAATATCGCTTTTATCGTCGCCAGAACGTCTGCTCGATCTACAGCCCCACTACCATTCGTATCTCCACGAAGAAGATTAGGAGATTTCAACGTTGGTTCAAAAACAAGATTGGCTGTTAATTGTTCACCCGTGACAAGTTCTCTTGAAGAACCAATATATGCTTTTTTAAGATTGTCATACAAGAGCGTTTGTTTCTTGCCATCAATCACAACTGTTGCTTTACCCATATTGATCTCCGTATATATGGTGAACAACGAGAATCCTTGTGATTGTCGAACTTCATAACGATATCCAAGATCTTTCACACGAATGTTGATTACATCTGATAGTTCTTTATAGACTATTTTCCCATTCTCATCTTCAAAAGCAGAAAGTCTATAACCAACTTTGATTGCCGTTTCGCCTGGAGCCAAAGCTTCAATGGTACCATCCTGTGAAATCTTGATAATGTTCTGATTATATAGAACATCCCATACAATATCTTCTTCTTTTAAGTCCAATTCGCCACCCTGACGAAGACCTTTAACAGAAAGCACTGTTTTTCCGCCAATCCCAAGTTCGATCACATCAGGTTGATTCTGCGAGTTCTCAAGGTCAGATATAAGTTTAATACTCTCAAACTCTGACAATTCACGATTCACAAGATAAACGGGAACAACCGTTTCGTTTCCAGCTTTATCAACTGCTTTAAGCTGTAAAGTTTCGTTTGGTTCTTGACTGGAACTCTTACGATTAACGACAAATGTGCCGTCTGGATGGATCACAATACCTTCTGAACTACCATCTAAAGTTAATGATGCAGATACCTCTGTTAGCCCATGGAAGCTGTAGCTTGAGTCCGAACTAACAAAAACAACTTGATTGCTGACTGTATTATCAACCAGCCCCTTATCAAGGCTTGGCTCTACTTCTTCACCTAAAAGTAATATGGGGGCACTTGTATCAACAGTAACACCTATTGCTCCTGATGATCTGCTACCTTGAATGGTGTCTCGATTTTCACTAACTGCAGTAAAGTCAATCAAATTTTCACCGTCTTCAAGGTTTTCTTCAAATGACCAAACCGTCTTAAATTCTTCAGGCGTGTTCTTGTTTTCCTTGTTCAGGGTCAATGTCATTTTGACCGGTCGATCGAACGTGTACGTTGCCTCTAATTGTCCAGTCCTTAAATAATAATTTTCTTTTGATTTGTCGATATTGGTTTCAACACTGACAAGCTTAGGTTTACCCATGGCAGGCATAACAAAGCTTTGCGATGATGCAACCTTGGTAGAGCTATAATATTCCGTAGCATGAAGTGCTGACTCGACAATTTTAACGGATTTTACTTTGATAAAATACTTCTTGCCTTCCTTTAATAGAGGGAGGTTGGTTTGGTCTTCTAATGGTTTCAACCTAATTTCACTGCCTACAGGGAACTGACCAAAGGAATTCTCAATCTCAACCCCGTTCTCATCTTCAATCGCCACAAAATAATGGGTTGCAGTTTGGTCACTTCCATTGATGTTAACTTTCACGTATCCATCTCCACTGTATTCCGCTGTTACTGATTTAGGTTCTTGTGGAAGTAATGGATTGGTAAAAGTGATTGGAGATGCAGTGATCTGCTTACTCATTCCACCCAGATGGTTAACAAGCATTGCAACCACATAATACTTCCCTTCAGGGAAAGACTCCGGAAGTGTAAAGACATGAGAACCTGATTTAATTTCATCCAGCTCAAGATTACCAATACTAATTAATGATGATGTGTCTTGCATGTTATCTGATTCAATGGTTTGCATAATGGATGGATCTTTGGTGACATAGACATTAACTGCTCCTGAATATGCACTTTGCCCGTCTGTTGTCCAAGACACATCAAGCTCACGGCTCGTATTACTACTATGAGTAGTTCTAATACCTGTAAGCTCCGGGATATTTTCAACACTGTTTACTTCAAAATTGTCGATATACACATTTGGTGTTGTCACTGAAATGGACCAGTTACCACCAACAATAAGAGCTGGATCAATCACTGAAATATACAACGTATTTTTACCATTCATAGTCTGAACAAGATAGTTTCCATTTCCCTTATTATCGTCTTCAACCATTGTCAATCTATTACCAGCTGGATTAGTGACTATGATTTCAGATGCAGAAGGTTTGACATGGCCACGAAGTGGGATTTCAAACAGTAGTGAATCTTTTGATGCCGGGATCACTTCTTTTGTAATGCCATCTCCGGCTCTAGTTTTAGCTATTTCCTTTGTCGTGAGCCTTCTCATATTCGTTCCATATAATGCAGTGGTAGGCACAAGATTTCCGTTCGCATCCAGTTCTTCCGAGTGAACATAGTGTACAGCTTTTCCTCTAGAAGCGAGATTGATGGAACTACCAAAGTTAAAATCGCCATCCCAATAATAGATAAAGCCAAATTTCACGCCGATGACTTTCATGTTTGCACCAACAAAGTCAGATGAAACAGCTGCCTCAACGCCTCCAATTTCCTTTCCTCCTATGATGGGGACTGAAGTTGGAATATAGAATCCTGCGTATACATAACCATAGAAATAATCTTCAGTAATTTTAATCGTAATACCACCACGAACCGCCCCGGCATGAATACTAATATTACCAAAGGCATTTAGCTGAAATGGTGATATCCACTGAACATTCATTCCTGCTTCAAGATTAAGTAATCTTCCTTCATCGTCTTTTGCCAACCGACCCGTACCTTCAAGACTAAGACCGGATAGTTTTGCTTCCAGCTTGAAGTCACCTACAATAACCAGATTTATTAATAACCTTGTTTGAAGATGAAGTGTGATGGGGGGAAGTTTACCGTCTGATGTTCCCGAAATGGTCTCTGCAAGATTTCCGAAACCTCCACCAAGACCTGTCATAAATACATATGGCGTAACAATCGGAACTTTCGTCGTATTACTTGCTAAGAAGAATGTAAGTTCGTCAAGCATGATATTTGGAACATTATTGATAGGAACCTCTTTAAATGCCAGCGAACCTTCTACTTCTAGCATGGTAAGAGCAACTCCGTAATCCAGCTTATAGATTCCATCAATCGTATCTATTGTTACTTCTGCCATAGCACCCACTTTATTTCCTACTAATGGACCTAGTATATCTTCTGGCAGAGCTACAGCTAGTGTCGTATTGACACCAATAAAACCGATTTTCTTATCTTTACTACCATAGCGGATATCACTAATCTCGGCAGTAAGGGAGCCCTTGTAGTCATAATGCTCTTCACCATTATTCTTATCTGCTGCTTTTAAAGGCATTGAAATCTTTCCGCCGAAGCTAATTCCGAAGTCTTCCTTATCCTGAGTCATGACACCGTACTTGATGTTGATTAAAAATCCTGCAATATTTTGTAGCATAGAACCTGCATCTCCAAATTTCAGTTCTAATGCTTCAGCCTCATCCTCGGAAACAGCTTCACCATTCAAGCTGTATTTCACTCCATTATTAACTTCAAAAAACCATTTATTATGCCATACATTAACAGAGTTTATGACTTTTATGGTGCCATCGCCTTCTAATTTTGCGCCAGCGTCCGTAACCGTCATCTTAAGTGGCGTGTTGCTATCATACGTCAAGATGTTGTTAATCGTAATGTCGCCATCGGCTTTACTGGCAGAGTAATATCGATTAACACCCGTACCCATTAGCCTGACTTTCCCACGAACGGTCAATAGAATTTCGGTTTCATCTTCTACATATTTTATATTGTTATGAACAATACCATTTCTAGTGACGCTACCCTCGATAAATTTTTTCATTACATCTTCGTTTTCAAAATTTACATAATCATATAACTGTCTATTATTAGAAGAGTTTGTTATTCGAACTAGTGAAACAATTCCGTAGCTTGCACTTTTATCCGCCAGATTATTAGTTACATCTATTTGAGTTGTAGAAATAATCTTTTCTTTAAACGCACTGATTAACTGTTGATTTGTAAATCTGAATTCAATGTTATATTTTCCAACGGGCAAATTTTCATTGGTCGAGAACGAAAGGGCTTGACCATCTTCAACAAAACTTATTTTTCTTTTGTCGATTAACGTAGTTGCGCCGCTTGATGCAGAGACAAGATAAAGATCCCATCCATCAATTCCTGTAATCGCTTGTTTCAATTCGTTCATATCTCCAGAAACGGTTATATTTTTGTCTCCTTCATTAAAAACTGCCGAAGGGAAAATATGTTTCAATGAGACATTAGGAAGTTCTCCTTCAATCGCGGGAATTAAAATGTTTGAATTCGCACTATACTCAACCAATTTATGTGTGCTTGAATCCATAATTGCCGTTGCGTTTAACGAAACTATTAATCGCTTTGCCGTAATCATGGATTGTTTCTCTGCGATGATTTCTAGATCGGGAATGTCAAATACAGTACCAATGTTTAATCCACCAGAAATTCTCACCGTATATTCTCTTGTATTCGTCGCTGCAAAAGTAAGTCCCTCATCGAGAGTAAGGGTAACCACCGGTTCTATTAGTTCTTTAGCTCCTGTAACACTATTGTCAATGGTTACTGTCGCTTTAAACTTACCATCGTTTAGATATCCATCTTTGCCTTCATTCACTTGAACTTTATCTGTCTGGATCCCGATTGCTACCTCTTTCTTTTGTGTTTGATCAGAAAAGTTACCCACACCATATAACAATTCTGAAATTCTCACTTCCCCTGCCTCAATGGGTTTTTCATTCCAATAATATGCTGTCGCCGTATCAGGCACTAAATACTTGTTTGAATAGTTCGTAAAGTCAACGTTAGGATTCGGTGTATAATCGTATCTTGTATTTGCAAGATTAACCCAATGTCCAACAATAACTTTATCCACATTTACATCTTTGTTCCCACTCCAACCAGACAAAAGGGCGTAGGCCATTTTGTCTGAAGCTGAAAGAGAATCCACATATCTGATTTGTTGCGGCAGGTTTTCACCGCTGTATTCTGTTTCCACGATGGTCGGTTGTTTTGGGTTCACGAGCACATGAGGTGCATCAATATTTGAACCAAGTGCGTTATCCAGAAGGAGACGAATACCTACCGTTCCCGCTTTGCTATTATTATTGACCACATCATATGAAATACCAACGTTTCCAACCCGCGAGTTATTAGGGTCAGTAGAAATGGAAACCTTTTGTGTGATCGTGTAACCCTTGATATCCCATGCAATCGTCAAAAGTCTATTTTGCTCAGAGACAACAGGTTCATGAAGCTTGGTATCTATTCCGAACCATCCATATTCCTGACCGAAAATATAATCTTTTCCATCGATACGAACGGTAGTAAAGGATGTTCCATTACTTCTTGCCGTATCTTCCTTATAGAGAAGCGGAATATTGTTGTCAAACGCTTTTTGCGGATGACCATCCACGGTTTCAATCGAAAATCCACCTGTTTTTGGATTGATAGAATACTTCATAAAGTCGTTTGCAATTGAATAATTCGCACTGCTTGCATCTGCACTCAATGGGAAACTAACAAGAGTGAATAACATCGCTAGAATAAGGGATACAGCTATGCCGCGTTTTAATCGACGATCGATCATCATTGCCTATTTCCCTCCTTTGTTTGAAACATATACAGAAATATTGAAATAATCACGCTTGTCCGTTTGAATATATATGGTATACCAACCGTTTGAGACATTATCAATGGTATACACTCCGTTTTTCTCCCGCAGGACCGTTCCTTTTGTTTTCATTTGACCTTGTGTCAAACTGCCTTTTTCATAACGTGCATACGATACTCCAGCAAAGTTTTTCAGTGAAATCTCAACTTTGTTTCCAATCACCGTTGCAACATTTGAACTGTCAGGCATGACTCCGTTCACAAGCGCTATGGTGTCATAAAGACCTACAAGACGAACTGTACGACGAATAGTCGTTTGATTTCCTGCGTCATCTCTTACTGTATAGTCTATATAGTAAGGATTAGAGCGATTAAATTCATTCGCCGAGATGTTGTCCGGATTAAATACTCGCCCGCCAACATCGTAGTTGATGGTAACTTTGTCAGTTAAATCAACCTTTTTATTGGCAACCATATCCCATGCTGCAAAGTCAAGAAGCTTCGATTTATTATAGGCAATTGAAGCATCTTTTTGAGGAGTCATTCCTTCAATGAAGATGAGCTCTTCGCCATTTTCAAGTGTTAACTCCGGAGCTGTTTTGTCGATGAGACCTATGTCAACACCATACGAAGCCTGCTCTCCCGTTCTTCCTTGAAGATTAAATACATATAGTCCATTGTTGCTATAGTTCATGGACTTATCTAGTTCCCAAACGTCGTTTCCTCCAACGGATTTCGTATCTTTGTCCGTTTTAACAGTGACAGTGACATCCTGATTTGTTATTGGATTTTTATCCGTTCCGACAACATATCCTTCTTCCTTTCCAGATGTATCAACGCCAACCGTAATCTTATTTTGATAATCCTGTTCTACCCACTCACCAGCTTCGTTTTTCACAAGATATTTATAAGACCAATGAATTTCTTTAATCTTTGGTGCTCCTACTTCAATTCCTTCAATCGTTAGCAGAATTTTTTGCGTTAATCCTGTTTTGTCTCTAACTTGGAAGACATGCTCCCCATTCGTTTTAACATTGATGACAGTATCTTTATAAGACACCTCATCCCCATCTTCATTTTCAACCGCTGTTGAAAGTGCATATTCATATCCTTTATAAGAAACGGTAAGATCTTTCATATTTCTAAGGATGTCGAGCGGAACGCCATCACTATCCCGAATTTGGTCAAATGTCACATCAACACTTAACTTATCTTTGGCTAATGTTGCGGTTGCGGTAACTTGTGGTGGTGAAGATACAATATTGGAAACCGTAATAATCTCATGACCTTCGTTACCATAGTCATCGACAAAGGACATCGTAACTGTACCATTTTTTCTAAGGCGAACTGCTTTGGTACCAGGGATATGAACGATGTCTTTATAGGTCAAGCTGCCTACTGGCTCAACACCTGTGACCCTAATTGTATTGATATCTTTGCTAAACTGTGTCAACTCCACATTTACACTTTGTGTAGTAATCTCAGTTGGTAGCGTGCTGTACGCTCTCGCAGTTGCAACTGGCGCTACTTTGTTAATATTTGAGACAGTTATTGGAGTGACCCACTTGTTTCCTGCGTAGTCATACGCTGTCACATAATAGATACCTGAGCTATCCAGTTCAACGATATATTCATTCTCAAGTGGCTCACCTTTGAATGGGTACACGACATCGTCCTTCTTAACCTCTGCAAATGATATTTCACCTGAATCGTCTGTTAATGTGATCGTTGCATGTATATTTTGATTCGTCTTTGCTGTGTTGGATAACACATAAGAGGTTTGACCAATCGTGTTGTCAAAAAGCTTATAGCTAACCGTACGAGAATTTGTGTTTCCTGCCTGATCTCTAAACTCAAAGGTGAATGAATTAACATCTTCAGTTAGAATTCTTGAAAATGAAGCATTGTTATTAGTCATCGATAGAGTTTTCTGATCACTGATCGGCTTAATGGTTGCCATTACTCTTCTATAGGCCTTGCCTTCTTGAATTGGAACCCAATTCCCTAGATAGTTTTCGTAGGTGTATTCCACTCTGTAGTGTACGTCTTCTGCAATTGGCGTTGTATCTATATTTGAAACTGTAACGGGTACGGTTGTTTCTATTCCCGCTTGGTTCGTTACTTTGAAATATACCGTTGCATTCTGTTCAAATCTTTCGGTATGAGATGCAATGGAGTCAATTTGCTCAAAGTTTGTCCCATCATATGAGCGTTCCAGTTTCATAATCCCGCTTTCCGGGTCAGATATTGAAAGCACTGCCTTCACAATTTGGTTTGTTGGCTCAGTAGTTGAATACACCACATCAGTAACAGCTGCAGTTTCATCAACGACTGAGATAGCAACATACGCATCTTCCATCCGATCAGCTTCAACTCCTTCCGTTGTATAGACCTCGAAGTAAGCTGACTTAGTTGTCTTCCCATCTCTTAGCGCTTCAAATACAAGCTTGGAATAAGCCGTTCTTCCTTCTACCTCTGTAAATGAAGGATCAACTACACTTAGCTCCGCATTTAGTTCTAATCCTGACAATACGGCATTCTCAACAAAGAAAAATTGTCCGGAATAATTAGGATTAGGATCAATCACATAGGTGAGCTTATCGCTTTGCGTATAGGATATAAATCCTCCATTTTGAATAGGAACTCCATTTTTCTCTACATTTCCTGTAATCTCAAATCCTTGAATGAATTCAACAGTAGGTGTGAATTTTAGAACACGATCCCTTCCAGCCTCATCCTGAACATATAGACTAATTTCGTTATTGTTCTGAATAACAAGATCATGTTCTATCGCATACTCAACAGATGTTGTTAATAGCCCTGTATACAGCTGGTTCGACCTTGCCATTTCATTCACCTTATCACCCTCATTTGGTGCATTAGGCATGATTGTTACTGGAACATTGAATGTCACATTAACCGTTGAAGTCGTTTTTGTTATTTGAGGGTTTGCGTTAACACTTACAATGGATGCCTCCGCGTCCACCAAATTCACACTGGAGTCAACGAATACTTTTTCAGTAATATTGCCTGAGTTATCCGCTGCTTTAATCCCAATTGCATAGTTGCCACTTAGCCCTTTCAAATCAATCGTATATGTTGTCTGTTTGTTTCCTTCGCCATTAACGACGGGCTGACTACTTTGCATTTTTACTGATTTACTCGAATTAAACAGCTCATAATCTTCTTCAGTAAGAATATGACTGGCTGATGGATCTTTAATAAGCGCGAATGAAACAGTTGTGTCACTCTTGTCTGAAACATCGACCGTGATCCGGCCATCTTGTCTTGCTCCATTGGTTACCATTTCGCTGGATGCACTTGCATTCGGAGCTGCCTTGTCAATATTCGAAACCGAAATCGGTACTAAAACCTGATTGCCAAGCTCGTCAGACAGTACCAGGTTTGTTGTAATGTTCTCGCTCACAGTTACTGTGAATGCACCGTTTGTATATGGAGAAACGGTGATTTTGTCCTGATCTTTTGGCTCAACCGTCAGTTTTGAAATGCCTGTCCCAACATCATTAGCTACTATTCTTGCCGTTACTGATGAGTTGGTTGGCTGAATAGTGCTGTAGTCCGGTAATTCGAAAGTTGGTGCCTGGCTATCATATAAGATTTTGACAGGTCTTGTTTCTGTTAAAAACTCTGGCCTTTCGTCAGCAGGGTGATTTAAAAGTCCAAATTGAAGATATATTGTATTGATCCCTTCTTTGAGTGCCACAGGTGTATCTAGTGTAAATGCAAACTTACCGCCTGAATTATTGCTCTCTGTAAAAGTTGGAACTAACACACCCTGATCTGTCGGCATCCCGTCAATTGTTGCATAATAGACTGGATTTTGATATTTCGTTGCACTTTCAGAAGTCCAAGCTACATGGGGTTCATTTAATACAACATCGACCTTATATGTTCCGTCATTGGTTGCACCTATTCCGTTTAGCGTCTTTGCTTGAGCATGCGCTAACGACTCAATGGTCGCAGGTCCCGACCTCATCCCAAAGTACGGGGAAATCTTTTTACTTTCCTTACCAAGAACATCCGTCGCAACAACAACAATGCTATAAGCACCCGAAGGAAGTCCTGTCATTGTTAATGTTTGATCAACTTCGAATACACCTTCACTATTTGCTGTCAGTGTTAGCGGATGATTTTGCGTATTCTCAATCTTCGTTTCTGTTTCTGGTTTAGCTAAATAATAACTTGCACTTGCAATACCACTTGCATCTGTCACTTTAACTTTAAATTGATGTGTTGACTTGAAATGATCATGCTGATTTCCAATGATATAACTAATTTCCGGTGCTTTATTGTCGTACGTGAACTCTCGAGTAAATTCTAATGAATTGCCAGAGCGTTTATCTTTAACTCGATATTCAAGTATATATTTACCGTCCATCAAAACTTCAGTTCCGCTGCTATTACGTTTCTCAGCTGCGCCAACATCATCGCTTGCATCATAGACAGTAAAGTTTTGTGTGAAGCTTGTTCCATTACGAGGATGAGAGACCCATCTATAGCTCGTTTCAATATTTGAATTACTTACATCGAATTTGATATCAAAATGTGTATTTGGTGAACCTGTATCCTTTGTAATGAGTGTGTCAGCAACAGAACCATTAAAGATCTGGACTGTTTTTGTATAATACTTTGACGCTTGCTCGTTTCTTGAATCGTTACCTAATGAGTCCACTGTGAAATAATATAGAGTACCGTCAAAGCTATCACCTTTCGGAACAGATAATACAGCCGTTGAACTTTCACCTTTTGAATCTACAAATGCCCACTTGCCTTGAACTGAAGAAATTTCTTCTGATCCAAGTTTGATGTCATCTACAGGCGTATTAGGTGGTGAATCCGTACCGTTCATAAACGTATAATACGTTCTAGACCAACCGCCATTACTTTGTTGATAATCTTCCATTTCAAATCTATAGTCATTTCTTTTACGAGACTGTGCATCTTGCGGCTTTACACTTTCGTGAACCGTTACACGCGGAGCCTGGTTATCTAATTTAATATGTTCAATCTCTGTGTATCCAGCATCTCCACCAAGTGAATTGTCAGCTTTATCCCATCCATACAAACGAAGCTTGAATTCGCCCTCTGTAGGATCAATTGGGCTTAAGTTTGTACTAACGCCTCTTAATACCTCCGTACTAATAGGTGCTGTAACTTTCGTTGCGCTACCCAAACCGTCAAAGTTGGTTATTCTTGTCGTTGTCGGTTCATAGACATCCCCATTTTTCTTGTATAGCTCGTATGTCAAATAGTTTTGATTATCGATGGTGTGAGCGGCATTCCCCTCAGGGTAGAGTGTTTCGCTAGCCACCATATAAAATTGATGCACCTTTTTCACATTATTTTGAATGGAATTTTGTCCTGTTAGATCCTGTCCATTTTCATCGGTAATTCTGATCGTTGGTGTTTTTGTGTCCACTTTATGAGTAGAAAAATAAAAACTTTGTGCTGAATTCGATTCTGGTGTAGGTCTCTCCAAATAATATGGCTGATTTACACCATTTTTCGTTAAAAAGGTAGATACATCATTAAGCTGTAGCCTTATGCCCTCACTCTCCACTTCGCTAACATCCATGGGTACTTTCCCCGTAAACTGAAGCGTACCATTAGGTTTACCATCCGCTCCCAATAGTTTGGTCATCGTAAGATTAGTAAGTGGTGTTGTAGTACTATTCCCAAGATATAACACTGGTGTTGCTTGAAAATTAGTAATAAGTTCTTCTTTAATTTCTTTTATCATCGTTTTTCTATGAATTGAAAGTGCATCAACGGTAATATTCACATCTGTGAATTTTCGATTTAGAAATCGATTGTCAGCTGCATGCGAGAACGTAGCTGTTTCCGAAATATTTTCATTGCCTAAGTCATAGATGCTGCGATAGAACGTATATGTAACATCTTTATAATAGTAATCCGCTTGCCCGATTTTTGTTGTTAAATAGGTTTTAACTTCGGGATTTCCTGAAGTTGTATGGGCAAAAGTCCCTCCAAGGCTTTCAGCGTTGGTAGACTGGGCAAGAAGCGCCACCCTATAGGTTAGTGATATCTCCGCTTTATTCTGCGCAACCATTGCATCGTGAAGCTTTTTGCGGTCAATATCTAACTTGAAATTATTTGTTTTGGTTGGCTCTTCAAATGTTAACCAATCTCTACCTACAGCATCGTCCGAAACGGTATAGTTGATCACTGGAGTATCTTCATATTGCATAATGTCGTATTCACCATATTGATCTCTAACCTTTTTGTCCCACTCTACAAGTTCAGAGCCTGATGAATTAGTATCAAGGTAGAACTCTCCTCCACCAACATCAACATTACCCATAGCTGTGAATTTCCGTTTTGTTACATCTGAAATATCACGATAAAGTCTGCCCTGATCTTTTGTCCATGTGTTTAATTTAATGGTCTTCGCCTGTGTTGGATTTATGCCCCCATTAATAGTAGGAAGCCATAGAACCACAGAATCTCCGTACCAGTCATCACTGCCAACCAGCCAAAAAACCAATTCATTCATTCTCCATGGTGGAATATTCTGCAATTTGAATGTATGTTGCACATCAGACCAAGCCGCAGCGGCGCCAAGTGCTCTGTAATGATCAGAGGCTATCCCAGAATCATAGGTACTGACACCCATATGAACATCATCATCTGTTCCTCCATTTTCGTTTCCTCCTGTTTTCACACCGAACACATAGGTGTACTCTGTTGGCACATTCGCATAAACAGGTGCTACTGATGCCAGAAGTGAAATGACTAGCATCAAACTTAAAATCTTCTTCATGTAATGCCTCCTCGGTTCATTGTGCTTGCCATTTTGACCTAACACCTTACAATCCATTTGTTACATTTTCATTTTCAAATCCGCTAATTTGGCGGCTGTCGCCTGCTGCCGGCAGTGTACGCATTAGCATTTATACATCATGTTCGACAAATTGTGACAGATCTTTTCATATCATATCATCATTAATTGCAGGAACTGTCTTATATAAAGAAAACTTTAAGTTTCATAGAAAGACTACATTAGAAAGCCTGTGATCATCCTTGAAAGAAGGCATGATTTGACGAGACTGGTGAACATAATTGCAAAAAAAAGAGTCCGCAAAAGTTTGGTAAACCTATGCGAACCTCTTAATGAAGAATCTAGGAACCGTTTTGATTAAATTTGAGCTTTAAGGCTCATTTTAGTTAAAAATAGATTCTAGATACTTTGAACTAAGACCGATGGCTTTTAGTTCCTCTCTCATTTCATTTGCATGTTCCATTTTTTTGTTAGGAACGTACATTCCCACACCATTACGATTTTTAAATCCTGCTGAATTTCTCACTTCGAAGGCAAGTGCTTGAGCAGAAGCAGTAACTTCTGATGATTTGCCCATTAGATCTATAAGATCATATTGATCAAATACCCCGTCGTTTTTGCCTAATAGATCTGATTTTTTTGCAAGGTTTGTAAGTGAGAAATCAAATGCTGCATTTTCTATTGCATGAACCAATGATTCAGCCTGAGAAAGCTTCATCATTGACATTGTTGTCTGCATGCTAGCTTCAATCCCCGAATGAAGGGTAAAGGAATCTAAAATTAAACGTCCTAATCTTTCCGAGCTAATTTGTGGGTTTCGCTCCAGCGCACTGATCCATGTGGTATAGTACAATCCTGCTGCGGGGATTGAATCTTCAGAAGCGATGAGATACTTGCCATAGTTTCTAAGCGCATAGGCCGTTTCAACTGTGCCCATAAGACATGCATCAAAGACGATTAAGTCGAAATACATATCTGATGCAGCGATCGCCTGCGAAAGCTCCGAAACCTTCATCGTTTTTCGTCCGTTTAGCTCGTCGGCACCAAAGCCACCCATTGTACCGTACCCGTGATCCCATAAAACGAGTATATAACGCTCACTTGGTGCAACGGCTTTGCCCCAAACAAGGAAATCCCTTAGTGTTTTAGGGTCTGATGCGGCGGTTTGGATGCGGCTTGGATGCTTTTTAAGTCGTCCATCGCTAACTTCAAAGCGTTCGGATGCTCCATCCGTCATATATTTGTTGTGATATTTGAGCGTTCCACCTGTTTGAATCAGGATGTTCGTATTTTGGTTTGGCTGACCACGATACATCTCTTCCAAGTCATTGGTTAGTTGGCCTTGTTGTGATTCAAGGTCAGAACCAATTGCATATATTAGAATTGTCGTTGAATCCATTTTTTTATCCTGCTCCAAAATCGATCTTGCCTCGTTTAAACTTTGCGTTGTGAACACATTTTTCTCTCGAAGGATCTGACCATGTGTTGAAATTTGGTTTTTGGGTCTGGTGTTTAAAACATAGCTACTTATTTTTGCAAGAGTTCCCCGATTGAATTTAACTTCTTTTGTAAGGTCTATTCCTAAAACGATTGAAGCGAAAGAATCCGCAGTTTCATATGTAAAGTCACCCTTTGTTTCTGAATATCCCAAAACTCTTAAAACCATTGCACTATATTGCTTTAGAGAACTTGGTTGGTTACCTCCGAAATGATGCTCACTGATTCCATTAACAATGCCATTGGCATAGGCAAACGACACATAGGAACTTTCCCAACCCGTATCCTTAAATGGATTTTTGTTGGTGTTTTTCTGAACGTCTTCTTCCTTCCCCCACAAACGAAGCATCATCACCAGCGCTTCTGCTCTGGTAGGCACCCTTGAGAGTTCATAGCCATTCTCCGTTCCATTGAATAATCCCAAGTGGTTAAGCGCATCTGCATGGCGTGTATCTTGTGCCGATGCTGATGAAGTTGTTGCAAGAAACAAAAATAATAAAATGATTAAACCTCGGATACTTCTCATCACATTCCGACCTTTCAATCTGAAAATTCCCTTCTTAATATATGAAAGATAAATACGCGGCTTGATAAAACCTAGAAAACATTGTTCTCTTCGTTGCTTTTGCATAGCTACTTTAGCCTATCATGGAGGATTAGCCCCGTGTGAAAGTTAAAGAAATCTTTAAGTTCGTACTTGCAATTCACTTCTGCAATCAGCGAAAGAGCCTGATCTCCAGAAGAACAGACTCTTACCCATATCAGAAATCCTATTCAATTAAGTGGAATCACAGAAGCTTAACCAGACGCCTGATGAACTACACATCACTTAATATTCTTAAGTTTATTCGTATCAGCACCCAACTGCACATTCATTATTCCAGTCATCCCTTGCGAGCATAACCTTAGTATCGCTTATCATCATACAAAACAAAGGACCACTCTTAATAGATATTAAGAAGTGGTCCTTGTATTATTATCATTTGTTTAATGCTTTAAAGGTTTTTACACCTTTATTACATCATGCCGCCCATTCCACCCATACCGCCCATGTCAGGCATTCCGCCGCCAGCACCTGCTGGTTCTGGTTTGTCAGCGATAACCGCTTCAGTGGTCAGGAACATTGCCGCTACGGAAGCAGCGTTTTGCAATGCATAACGAGTTACTTTCGCAGGGTCAACGATACCTGCTTCAATCATGTTAACCCACTCGCCAGTCGCAGCGTTGAAGCCTACGCCAGTTTGTTCTTTTTTCAGACGTTCCACGATTACGGAACCTTCTTCGCCAGCGTTAGCTGCGATTGTACGGATTGGGGCTTCCAAAGCGCGCAGGACGATGTTTACGCCTGTTTGCTCGTCACCGGACAGGGATACGCCTGCAACCGCGTTGTATACGTTCATGAGCGCTGTACCACCACCGGATACGATACCTTCTTCAACCGCAGCGCGAGTTGCGTTCAGGGCATCTTCGATACGAAGTTTGCGTTCTTTCAATTCTGTTTCAGTAGCCGCACCGACTTTGATTACTGCTACACCGCCGGACAATTTAGCCAGACGCTCTTGCAGTTTCTCTTTGTCGAACTCGGAAGTTGTTTCTTCCAGTTGTGTACGGATTTGGCTAACACGTGCATCGATATCGGATTTGTTACCAGCACCGTCAACGATGATTGTGTTTTCTTTTGTTACACGGATTTGGCGAGCTGTACCCAGTTGTTCCACAACAGCGGATTTCAGGTCCAGACCCAGTTCTTCCGTGATCAATTGGCCACCAGTAAGAGCAGCGATATCTTGCAGCATTGCTTTACGACGGTCACCGAATCCTGGAGCTTTAACAGCTACAGCATTGAATGTTCCACGCAGTTTGTTCACAACCAGCATAGCCAGTGCTTCGCCTTCGATATCTTCAGCGATCAATACCAACGGTTTGCCTTGTTGAACGATTTTCTCAAGCAATGGCAAGATGTCTTGCGTGCTGGAGATTTTTTTGTCTGTGATCAAGATGTACGGATTGTCCAAAACAGCTTCCATTTTGTCCGTGTCTGTGATCATGTAAGGAGAGATGTATCCACGGTCGAATTGCATACCTTCAACCACTTCAAGCTCAGTAGCGAATCCACGGGATTCTTCTACAGTGATAACGCCGTCTTTACCTACTTTTTCCATAGCTTCAGCGATCAGTTCGCCTACTTCTTCGTCAGCTGCGGAGATTGCTGCAACTTGTGCGATGGATTGTTTGGTTTCAACCGGTTTGGAGATGGATTGCAATTCAGCAACCGCAGCTTTAACCGCTTTGTCGATCCCTTTACGGATACCGATTGGGCTAGCGCCTGCAGTTACGTTTTTCAGACCTTCTGTGATCAGCGCTTGCGCGAGTACAGTTGCTGTTGTAGTACCGTCACCGGCAACATCGTTGGTTTTCGTTGCTACTTCTTTAACCAGTTGTGCACCCATGTTCTCGAATGCATCTTCCAGTTCGATTTCTTTAGCAATGGTTACACCATCGTTAGTGATGAGCGGGCTTCCGAATTTTTTCTCCAGAACCACGTTACGGCCTTTAGGACCGAGTGTTACTTTTACTGCATTAGCCAATGCATCCACACCACGAAGCATGGAGCGACGAGCGTCTTCACTGAATTTAATGTCTTTAGCCATGTTAAGAAAACCTCCCTAGTTTTTGTTGGAAAATGGTATTGCTATATGATTCGGTTATCCGATTAAATTTGAATTAGTCGAGAATCGCGTGAATATCGCTTTCTTTCATAATCAAATATTCTTTACCTTCGAACTTGATTTCTGTACCGGCATATTTGGAGAAAATAACGCGATCTCCTTCTTTCACTTCCAGAGCCACACGTACGCCGTCTTTCAATGCTCCAGCACCAACTGCAATGATTCTACCCTCTTGCGGTTTTTCTTTGGCGGAGTCCGGGAGTACGATCCCGAAAGAAGTTGTTTGCTCTTGCTCCAGTGGTTCTACCAATACGCGTTCACCTAAAGGTCTGATCATGAAAAATAGCCTCCTTTTGAAATTATATAACGTTACATTGTAGGTTGTAGCCATATGTATTAGCACTCGACAGTGTTCAGTGCTAACAACCAACTTTATGATACTCAACTTGAAGCATGATTTCAAGTCCTTTTGACGAATTCCTGCGAGAATTTACGATGAATTTACAAGAACCTAGCCAAAGTACACCCACTGTGCCTGGTTCCATGTGGCAATTCGCTACTCTTATTCTACGAAATTCTTGAGCCCTTCTGCAACGTTAGCAGACAGTCCCTTTCCCATTGTATCCATTGTTGAACATAATATGCCTGCTTGTCCTGCCTGGCAGGTGAACAATCTACAACAATAGCCCGGATCAGAACAGACCGTCTTCTCCGGGCACATTACAGTTAGGGATCATCCTCATTCACACGTAAACCAGTCTTACACCAGACATGAAGAAGATATCCTGTGTTCCATTTTGATACCATCTTATGTTCTAACCCACATGTTTCTTATCCTCGGCACGAACGTAGCGGGATTCGATCTCTTCATCGGCTGCAAGCTGCTTACGGTATACAATTGCGGATAATAACACACTGATCTCATATAAGAGGAGCAAGGGTATCATCACCAGCAGATCGGAAATAAAGTCTGGTGGTGTAATCACCACCGCAATGAAGATCAGAACAAAGTAAGCAACTCTGCGCATCTTGCGAAGGCGAATGGGATTCAGAATCCGCAGTCCTGTCAAAAACATAATAAGTAAAGGAAGTTCGAACAACAAGGACACCGGCAGCACAATGCCAAACAGGAAGCTGAAATACTGTTTCATCCCGTAGGTCTCCACAAGCCCCATCTTCTCTGTAATCGCTGTTGTGAAGGCGAGTGCCATCGGAAAAATAACATAATACGAAAAAGCCATCCCTATAAGAAATAACAGAAATACATAGGGCACATACTTCAACGTTGCTTTTCGCTCTTGCTGTTTCAGCCCAGGACTAACAAACTTCCAGATCTGATACACCGTAAACGGCAGCGTAATAATCAGTGAAAACAAACCGGCAATCTTCATGTAGATGCCAATCCCGTCCCAGAACGAGAAGGCATGCAATACAAAACCTTTTGCCGACTCTGACTTGGTCAGATATTGGTATACGGGGTCCGCTACAAGAAATCCTGCAATAAGTCCTAGCACAAAAATAACTAATACGTAGATCAGCCGCTTCCGCAGCTCGCTCAGATGCTCCGTAATCGACATTTCTTCCATTTGCTGCGTCATGCCTGCCCCCCATTATTGCCAGCTTAAAATACAAAACCCTTCCGGCAGGAAGGGATTTCTCTTTCATTGCCGTCAAGATTATTCCGGCAGGCGTTTATCAGCAGGCTTGTCTGCAGGTGTGCTCTCAGCCGCCAGCGGTTTTGCTTTCTCCTGCTCTTTGCGATTGGATGAGTCATCCTCAGAGATAATCTCGCGAGCGCCTTCTTTGAATTCACGGAAGGTACGCCCAACTGCACGTCCCAGTTCCGGAAGTTTGTTGGGTCCAAACAACAACAATGCAATCACGGCCAGCAAAATAAAACCCGTTGGTCCAATGGAACTTAACATTGATATTCCTCCTCGTCTCAAGCTTCAAAGATGCGCATATTCGGTCAGATGTTCGTAGATGTCTTCTGCTCGTTCTTAATTTAAGCCCATCATACCACAGATGTAACCACTTACATAACCCGCAATATTCACAAATAAGAGATATCACCTTACTAACCAACCATGGTTTATGTCTAATTGGATATCATGCCCGAGAGTCCGTACTCGCTTATTGCTTGAACTGACCCGTAACCATCAGCAACGCTTCCGGAAGCTGATCCATAATGGCAGCCAGATGTTCGTGCACACCCTTCGGTGTACCAGGCAGATTGACAATCAGCGTACGTCCACGAATGCCACAGACCCCACGGAACAGCATGGCAGAACGGTTTTTGCTCATTACACTGTACCGCATGGCCTCTGCCATACCAGGAACTTCCCGTTCAATCACGCGCCGGGTCGCTTCCGGAGTAATATCACGAATGGCCAGCTCCGTGCCACCGGTCGTCAGCACCAGATCGGCGTGAAAATAATCCGTCATCTCAATCAAAGCTGCAATAATCTCATCGGGTTCATCCGGAACGATGCGGTACTCCACGATTTGACCACCCAGCTCTTCTTCCACCAGCTCCCGAATGACTTGTGCACTCGTATCCTCACGCTCACCGCGGGCTCCTTTGTCACTGGCTGTCAGGATTGCTGTTCTCCACACCATAAAGATCACCCTTCTCCTCTATGAAAATAAATATTGCCTATCGGCTGTAATCACCGTTTTTGCCACCACTCTTGAAATTCAGCATGGTCGGACCGATAATCATATCTTTTTGCATGGCCTTGCACATGTCATAGACCGTCAGTGCTGCAGCCGAGGCAGCCGTGAGCGCCTCCATCTCAACACCTGTTTTCCCTTCGGTTTTGGCAGTAACTTCAATGTGTAATTCATCCACTCCGTTATCATGAAAACGAATATCCACACCCGTCAGTGCCAGCGGATGGCACATCGGAATCCAGTCCGACGTTTTCTTCGCGCCTTGAATCCCGGCAATCTGAGCCACAGCCAGAACATCACCTTTGCCGATTCGGCCCTCCCGAATCGCTTCCAGTGTATCTGGATTCATCGTCACCTTGGTTACGGCCACAGCCGTACGTACGGTAATTTCCTTACCCGAAATATCAACCATCCGGGCCCGCCCCTGTTCATTAAAATGGGTCAGTTTTCCACCGGAAGCCTGGCCGTTGTTCACTTCTGAACTCAATCACATCACAACCCTTTATTCGATATGTAATATACCTTCGGTTGTTATCAACAGATCAATCCGCAGATCGAGCAGGTCCATCGGGATCTCCTCTTGTAGCTGACCCGGCAATACCATCGCAGCCATCAACGGTTTCTTGCCCGTCGTTGCACATGTTGCTGCAAGCTTCTCGGCAAAACGATCATAATAACCGCCGCCATATCCAATGCGCCCTCCATGTAGATCGTAGCCAAGCCCTGGTACCAATACGAGATCGATATCCGGCCAATCTTCAGGTGACAGCACTTCACAGGAATCCCTGGGTTCCGGTATCCCCCATATGCCTGGCTCCAGATCCCGTTCTCCGGTCACTTGCCGTAGCTCCATTCGAGGAGGATTCGCCAACACTTTCGGTGCAAACATCAGATCTCCATGATTCCAACCCTCTTGAAACAGAAAAGCTGTGGACGCTTCGCTTCCATAGGACAAATAACTGAATATGACGAGTGGTTTGTTCACGACCTTATTCTTGTCCTGTCTAAGGCGCTCCAGCTCCCGCCTCACTCCATCGTTAATCTTAGGCATCGCCTGCTGACGTATGCTCACATCCATCAGATCACGGCTCTGTCTCAGTCTGGATCGAAGCTGGCTTTTCAGTTCCGCATGATCCCGCATATCCTTGAATAACCTCCTGTTGATAGGGAAGGTAAAAAAAGCTTTCATTAAAAACAAATGTATATGTTATGACCAGTTGTCATCTTGTTGAAATGGTTAAAATGATTGATTTTCTGCAAAATCCTCATGTAATAACATGCCTTCTTTCAGTTTATCATTGATTGATCAAAAAGACTACATGCCCCATGCGTTCCCAATCGGTGCAATTGCTCTGTATTTCATGTAAACTGGGATATAGTTGTCATATCAAGAACTGGACCTATGGAGGAACTTAATTTTATGCTGCTGCAAGTATCCGGAATTATCAAACGTTTTGGTGTCGATCCAATCCTGGACGGCGTGAACTTACAAATATTAGAACGCGAGCGCATCGGCCTTGTTGGTGTAAACGGTGCAGGAAAATCCACTTTGCTCAAAATTGTAGCGGGTGAAATGTCTTATGACGGAGGACAGATCTTCAAATCCAAAGAAACGACGCTTGGTTACCTGGCTCAGAACAGCGGGCTGCAATCCGATCGCACCATCTGGGAAGAAATGATGAACGTATTCGCTCACCTGACACAGGCTGAAGCCGATCTGCGTCAGATGGAACGCGATATTGCCGACCCTGCCCAGATGGAAGACGAGAAAAAGTACGCGGACCTGCTGGAACGTTATGCGAAACGCTCCGACTGGTTCAAAGACCATGGCGGTTATGAGATGGAAACCCGCATTCGCAGCGTACTGCACGGGATGGGATTCGGCGAATTTTCGCCAGACACCCCCATTGCTACGTTGAGCGGCGGGCAGAAGACACGCCTTGCACTTGCTCGCATTTTGCTCCAGGCACCCGATCTGCTCATGCTGGACGAGCCTACCAACTATCTCGATATCGCCACCCTTACATGGTTGGAAGATTATCTGAGAGGATATTCAGGCGCTCTGCTCGTGGTATCCCATGACCGGTACTTCCTCGATCGGCTCGTAACGACCATCGTAGAGATCGAACGTCATCGCTCCAAAAAATACACGGGCAATTATAGCCGTTATATGGAACTCAAAGCTGCCGAATATGAGACGCAAATGAAGCAATATGAGAAACAACAGGGTGAAATCTCGAAGATGGAAGATTTTGTCCAGAAAAATATTGTACGTGCGTCGACGACCAAACGGGCTCAAAGCCGCCGTAAGGCCCTCGATAAAATGGAGCGTCTGGATAAACCGATGGGAGATTTGAAAAAAGCCCATTTCTCCTTCGAAACAGCCGTTATGTCTGGCAAGGAAGTGCTTCGTGTGGATCAACTGTCTGTTGCTTATGACGAGGCTTCGCCATTGTTCCGCAATGTATCCTTCGATCTGCGGCGCGGGGAGACCGTTGCCCTGATTGGGCCAAACGGTATTGGTAAATCCACCATGCTGAAGTGTCTCACCGGAAGTTTACGTCCGGTAACCGGGGATATCCAATGGGGAACGAAAGTACAGATTGGCTATTATGATCAGGAACAGACAGGCCTCAATCCGTCCAACACGGTTCTGGAAGAACTGTGGAGTGCCTATCCCGGGATGGAAGAAGCACGAATTCGGACTGTACTGGGGAACTTTTTGTTCAGCGGTGACGATGTGCTCAAGAAAATCTCCTCCCTCAGCGGCGGTGAGAAAGCACGTGTCTCTCTCTCCAAGCTGATGTTGAAGGAAGCCAACATGCTCATTCTGGATGAGCCTACCAACCATCTCGACCTGTTCGCCAAAGAAGTTCTGGAAGCCGCGTTAATGGATTATGAGGGCACCCTGCTGTTCATCTCCCATGACCGGTATTTCCTCAACAAAATGGCGGAACGGATTGTTGAGCTTCATCCAGGTGGAACGGAACACTATCTTGGAAACTATGATGATTATGTGGAGAAGAAGCAGGAGATTGAGGACATCGCACGCGAAGCTGCTGAGGCACGTCAGGCTTCATCCAAGAACTCGTCCAAATCCGATCTGAGCACAGCCACAACCGAGAAATCCGGAGCGGCTTCGTTCGAAGCGGAAAAACAAGCAAAGCGTGAAGAGCGAAACCGGCAACGCAAGCAGGAAGCACTGGAACAACAGATTGCGGAACTGGAAACGAAGATTACAGAGCTTGAGGAGCAGATGGCTCTGCCTGAGATCTATCAGGATTATATGAAGTTGCAAGAACTCCAGCAACAATCGGAGGAACGCAAGGCAGAGCTCACCAAGGCATACGAGGACTGGGAAGAACTAGCTATGGAATAGCACGAACTCAGACCATGGCTTAATCGCGTCCATACAATATAGTTGTACCTCTGGCTGATTCCTTATTGGGATCAGCTTTTTGTTATAGCTCTGGGGCATGTTTTGGTTTTTGTCAAATTTACTCGAATGAACAGAAATATTTTTATATGTCCATCCCTCTTATTTATCCACAGCAAAGCAAGATAGCAAGCACATTAATAACCTTAATTATACAGCGGTAGAATAGCCTTTTACACACAAAAACCATATTTATCCACCAAGTTATCCACGTTATCCACAACTTTGTGGATAGTAAAGAGTCTTTCTATCCCCTAAACCCTTTTCGTTTCGAAAACATCACTGGTTTGACTTCACGGTAGTTACCCACAATTTACACTGGATATGTGGATAACTATAGTCACACCTTGACAAAACCATTTATCCTCTCTTCTTTGTTCCACCATAAAAAGACAAAAGCAGACCTCTGTCGTTCAAGGCCTGCCCGTTGTTACTCACTTCATACGATGCAGTTTACAGCGAAACGCGATTGTTACTATTGCTGCTGCACATACGATCTATCAAGATGATCTAGGCATGTGCTTGTTCATGATGTTCGGAACTCTCAGCTTTCAGCCCAGCAGCATTGCAAGCCGCTACATAAGCCAAACCGGCAGCCATGACAATATCGTTATGTGTTGCCGTTCCCCGGAACTCACGTCCTGCACGCTCCACGGTAACTACAGCCTCCGCACTTGCACCCTCTCCACCGCTCAAGGCGTGCATCTCCATATCAACAAAAGCAATGTCATCCGAAATACTCTGACCAATCGCACGAATGGTCGCATCCACTGGCCCCCCGCCAACGGCAGAGTAAGACTGTTCTCCAGCACTTGTGCGGATGCGAACGGCAGCCATTCGATCTGTCATGCTGCCCGCCGTCACTTGCAATTCAACCAGTTCGTAATCCTGTGCAGGAATATTCATGGTCTGGCTAACCATCTGCAATAATTGGTCGTCACTGACCACTTTTTGCTGGTCTGCGGTTTCTTTGAACACCTCATACAATTGCTCCATCTGTTGCTCATCCGGCTCAAAACCGTATTTGCGAACCCGATCTTTCAGGGCGTGACGACCGGAGTGTTTGCCCAGAATAATCATGCTGCGCGGGATCCCCAGCGCTTCCGGGTCCATAATCTCATAGGTATTCCGATTCTTCAGCAGACCATCCTGGTGAATGCCGGATTCATGCTGGAATGCATTACGTCCCACCACCGGTTTGTTGTACGCAATCGGGAAGTGCATCGCACGGCTAATCTGACGTGAAGTCTCATACAGCTGATTCAGCTTAATGTTGGTCGTTGCACCAATGGCATCTCCCCGAGTCTCCAGCGCCATGATCAGCTCTTCCAATGCACAGTTCCCCGTCCGCTCTCCGATACCATTGATGGTCACCTCAATCTGGGAAGCCCCATTGGCAATGGCTGCCAAGCTATTGGCTACGGCCAGACCTAGATCATTATGACAGTGCGCACTATATCGAACCTGATCGCCGCCTCTTGCACCCTCACGTACCCGGCGGAACATCTCGCCATACTCATGTGGCAGGGCATAACCCACGGTATCCGGCAGATTGATAATGCTGGCCCCTGCTTCAATCGCGACTTCGACCATCTCGATCAGATCATCCATCTTGGTACGGGCAGCGTCCATCGCAGTGAACTCTACGATGTCCGTGAACTGGCGTGCATAAGATACCATCTCACGAGCGGTAGCCACCACTTCACTGCGCGGACGGCGCAGCTGATGCTCTATATGAATATCCGAGGAAGAGATAAACAGGTGAATTCGGCGCCGAGCTGCATCCGCTGTTGCTTGAACGGCTGCATCAATATCGCCTTTGACCGCACGTGCAAATCCACAGATCTCCACGTTCTGCAACTGTCTCGAAATCGCCTGAACCGCCGCGAACTCACCTGGACTGGAGATCGGGAATCCAGGCTCAATGACGTCAATCCCCAGAGAAGCCAGTTGATGTGCCAGTTCGATCTTTTGCTCGGGTTGCAGACTCGCTCCCGGTGCCTGTTCTCCATCGCGCAGCGTTGTATCAAAAATTTCAATCATGCGTTTGTTAGTAGTCGTTGTCATATTCATCAACCTCCATCAAATTTTATATTCATCTTTGTTACGATCCACGAGCCACAGAACACCCGCTGATCGCCATCAATGTTGTTATATATTTTGTTTGTAAATGCGTATGTCGTTTGTTGCTTAGTCCTTGGTCTTGGTCTAATAATGCCTGCTGGATATCTAATGGCCATACCTCATGTACGATGTCCATTAGTCGTTGCTGATCCTGCTTGCCTGTGACAGGGTATACGTCGACTTACACCCTGTCTTTCTCACTTTTCAATCTCCATATGGTTTATCCCATGCCCACCCTGCTGCCGGCAGCAAACACAAATACCCCGCCATCTCATATAAGAGACGGCGGGGTATTATCCCCTCCGCGGTACCACTCTCGCTTGATGGGCCAGACTTGCGCCGGACTCCATCCACCTCGTCGTCTCCGTTATCCGCTGGATGTGTGTGCATGCACAACATCACTGGAATTCGGAGAAACACCCTATAACGCGGGTTAACCGTTGCTGTGTAACACATGTCGTTGTCCATTAGGACAATTGGACGATTGATATCGTCCCCACGCTTCCACAACTCCGTTCCCGGGCGAGATTCGAGTGACTCAAGCCACTGCGTCGCACCACCCCGCAGCTCTCTGAGCGCTTTATCATTCTACTGCTCCCGTTCATCACATTTATCATATGACCTAACTTCATACATTCTTATTCCAGAAATCAAAAAAAGCCTGCCACCTCATGCAATAATGCAAGAGACGACAGGCTGTTCACCTTCGCGGTACCACTCTTGTTGACTTCCTTCCTGTTCATTCAAGACAACCATGGATGCTTACATACATCCGGATCACTTGAAGCAGCCTGAAAGCCCCCTCAGTATTGTCGGCCAATCCTTGTAATAACGGTCCATCCGACAACGGCCCATTCACGGAGGCAACCCGTAACCATGTACTTTGGGCCATAATCGGCCTTCGGATTCTCCCGGGGAGTCACCGTGTTCCATCGTTCCGCTTCCAGGTGAGTTTCAGGCTTCCTTCGACTGCGTTGCACCGTACCGCAGCTCTCTAAGACCGGGATTGACCTTACTGTTCCTGTTCATCGCGTTTAACCATTCAGGAAGATAAATTCCATGTTTAAATTTGTAACTAATATACATTCTATACATCCAGGCTGTCAACTCTTAATCTCAAACGGCCTGTTTATATAAACTATAAGTGCGTGTTCAAAAAGATCGGTTTTCAGTACCGAGAAGATGGGATGAAGCTAGAAATGGAGTAGCGGAGCGTAGTCAAAACTACGAGAGCAACTACAATGTTTCCGAAGGAAACATACTTCGTAAGCCTCCCCCTTATTTCGGCTGAATTCCATATTCGATGCTGATGATGTCGCTAGGCATCATTCGTAATCAAAAGCGGGCTTTTTGAACAACCTCTATAAGGACTGAACGGACCATTGCTCCAGGGAAAGTCCAGGATCAGCTTTCGCATCAAATTCAGAGATTTCTCCCCGCTGCCATTTCAGATACGCAGCCGCTCCAATCATGGCCGCATTATCCGTACAATATTCCATTGGCGGGATTAACAGCTCAAGCCCTTCCTTCGCGCAACGCTCTTGTAGTGCTGAACGCAATCCCCGGTTTGCAGCAACACCACCGCACAACAGCAATTGTTTTGAACCATACTCACGAACGGCTCTTACAGCTTTCTCCACCAGTACTTCTACGACAGCTTCCTGGAAACCACGTGCAACCGCAGATGGCTCCAAGGTTTCTCCGCGCATCTTAGCCTGATTGAGCGCATTCAGTACAGCAGACTTCAGACCACTGAGACTGAAATCATATGAGCCTGCTTCAAGCCACACCCGCGGTAGCGGCACCACGTTCTCCGCTTCAGACGCCATCCGGTCCACATGCGGACCTCCCGGATAAGGACAGCCCAATGCACGCGCTACTTTGTCATACGCTTCACCTACGGCATCATCTCGCGTACGACCAATCAGTTTGAACTTGCCCTCGGATTCCATGTGCACGAGTTCCGTATGTCCACCGGATACGACCAGGGCCATCGCCGGGTATTGCAGTTCATGAGTAAGCCGGTTGGCATAGATATGCCCGGCAATATGATGTGTGCCAATGAGCGGTTTGCCCAGTGCCATAGCCAGCGTTTTGGCCGCTACGATTCCGACCAGCAATGCCCCAACGAGTCCCGGGCCTTGCGTCACGGCAATTGCACTCAAATCACGCGGACGGATGCCGGATTGTTCGATCGCCTGTTCCAGCATCAACGTAATGACCTCCACGTGTTTGCGTGAAGCGACTTCAGGAACCACACCACCGAATGCCTTATGCGTCTCGATCTGACTTGAGATCAGATTGGACAGCACTTCCCGGCCGTCCTTGACTACAGCTACCGATGTTTCATCACAGCTTGTCTCCACCGCCAAAATGTAGGATGGTGCAGAATTTATTTTTTCATTGAGTTCGTTCATGAATCCAGTACGCTTCCTTCCTCTTCGCCGCTCCGGCCTGCAGACGGCAAGTTCGCCCACATAATCATCGCATCTTCCCCATTGTCGGAGTAATAGCCTTTACGAAGACCCGCCGATTCAAACCCTTTTTTCTGATATAAACGCTGAGCTATGCTGTTCGAGACTCTGACTTCCAGCGTCATTCGTTCCATCCCGAGATAAGCCGCTGTACTCATTAATTCATCCAGTAACTTTTCGCCAAGCTTGCGCCCACGATACGCGCCTCTGACTGCAATATTGGTAATATGGGCTTCATCCATAATCGTCCACATTCCGGCATAACCAATAGCTTTGCCTTCCAATTCCATCACCATATATTTAGCAAAATGATTGTGTGTCAATTCATTTTGAAATGCTTCTTCCGTCCAGGGCAGGGTAAAGGCCTCATGTTCAATCTCCATCACATCGGGAATATCCGCGAGTGTCATGAACCTGAACTGAAGCGATGCTTCCTGCTTGTTATTCGCCACGTTGTCCAACTGCTTTCCCCCTTTAGTGCGTGTTCAAAAAGACCGGTTTTCAGTACCGAGAAGATGGGATGAAGCTAGAAATGGAGTAGCGGAGCGTAGGGAAAACTACGTGAGCAACCACAATGTTTCCAAAGGAAACATACTTCGTAAGCCCCCGCTTATTTCGGCTGAATTCCATATTCGATGCTGATGATGCCGCTAGGCATCCTTCGTAATCAAAAGCGGACTTTTTGAACGACCTCTTTTAGCCTTTGCGCAGCAGATTGGCTTCCGCTTCAGACAACTGGGTATAGTTTGGCACCAGCGCATGCACGTCATCACGCTGACCTGCAAGCAGCGCGGCGGCGCCAAGGCGCCCAACCCAGCGGCCTTCCAGCTCATAAGGTACGAGCTGGAGCGCCGTTCCTGCGGGGCAGCGAAGCTCTGCCGCTGCCCCAGCATGAGGGCCCGTCTCGCCGACGATCCAGACGGCTGCGGGCCGCTCTTCCGGCGCCGCCTCCGCCATGCGGGCGGCGAGGGCTTCCAGCCATCCGTCCATCTTGCGGATGGCATCAGGCGCCAAACGCCGGGGCGCATCGCTCCCGGCGGAGGCAAACAGCGCGGTGCACGCTTGACCGCGCCGTGCATCCACAAGCGGAACGATCCAGTGGACAGGGGCAGCACCTGTGCTGCCCTGGTCCGCGGATGGCGTTCCGCCAGCCCCTGCTGCGGCATCCTCTGCCGCAGCTTCCGCCTTGGCGGCAAGGCCGCTGTGCCAGCCGCCCCAGGCGAGGGCCTGAAGGCTGGACACCCCGGCTACGGGGATGTCCCATGCCCAGGCCAGTGTCTTCGCCGCGGTCACCGCAATGCGGATGCCCGTGTACGAGCCTGGGCCAACGCCCACGGCGATGCCGTCCAGTTGCCCAGGCTGTGTGCTGCTGGCGGCCAGCAGCTGCTCCATCACCGGTACGACGTGTACCGAATGGTTGCGCTCAGCGCGTTCATTGCGTTCTTCCAGAAGCGCATGACCTTCCATCATCGCCGCTGCCATCACTGCGGTGGATGTATCCAACGCCAAAAACCGCTGACGCGGCTCTTTTTGTAAATCTTCCATCATCATTTGACCCCATTCTGTCTGAACTGTCGGCATATGGCTGCATAAGTCTCGCCGTACCCATCCAGTGTAATCGTTCGATCCTCCAGGCCCGTGGTTTCAATCTGCACATGCAAGTGCTCTTGCGGCAGCAATTCGGGAATGATACTCGACCACTCCACCAGACTGACTCCGGCTCCATAGAAATATTCATCAAGTCCAAGCTCATCCGCTTCTTCCAGCGATATGCGATATACATCCATGTGATATAAGGGCAGGCGCCCCTCGTACTCCTTGATTAGCGTGAATGTGGGACTGCTTACCACATCACGTACACCCAAATGCCAGGCAAATTTCTGCGAAAATGCCGTTTTTCCCGCGCCCAGATCACCATCCAGAGCAATCACCATGCCGGCGTTTGCCTGTCTGGCGAGTGCGGAAGCGAGTGCTTCTGTATCTGCAATGCCATGGGATGGATACACCCACTGCTCGTGCGTCTGATTCAATATTCGCCCCACCTTTGGCGGTCCAGCCGCCTGAGTTCACTTTGAACCTTATTATATCGGTCCCTTTCTTCCCCCGCAACAACCCTGGCAAAAACCAAAAACCGGCACCTCTCGGTACCGGCCATGCCATCCATATATTTCAGCTTTTATTCATTCTCGAATTCCTCAACTATATGCTGGTTGTATTTACTCCTCCAAGCGATCCACACGTACCGTCTGGGTATTTCCCGGTCTGCTCCCAACCTGAACCGTCGCCATACCATTGGCTTCATCCACATTCTCGATCCAAACCGGATCTCCTTCCAGCGTGACGGCAATGGTATCCTTGGAATCATATATCGCTTTGGCGCGCTTCGCATCCATCATCTTATTCATACTCCCCTTCCGGATCATTATGTGATTCTCGAACCATGCTATCTGTTGTACTGTCACCAATATAACCGTTATTTTCCGTAACCTGTCCCCCGCCTAATCCTTCATTCACCATCCGGTCAATGTCAAGCATGAACGACTCCCGATCAAGGGGTAATTCTTCAGATGTGACCGCTTCCCAATTCACAGCTGTAGCGGGTGTATAGAATTCTTCAGCGCTTTCGGCTTCCGCAAGAGGATACGGAGAAAATGCATGCTTGTGTGCTTCTTCCTCATCCCGTCTGTTCTTCAATATTGCACCTCCCGGCTTATGTGCTGCGAGAATAACTAACCTTTCCATGCCCATCTTCCTGTCGGAATTCAAGCATGTTTCTGTTATCATCCCCGAGTCTCGCCGAACCATACGAATTCGTTCTTCCATAAGACGATTATCCCTTGCGGCAGATGCCCATACTAATCAAAAGCGGAATTTTTGAACAACCTTCCGAAAGGAGCCAACCTATGCATACCGTCTGGAAAGGTGCAATCAGTTTTGGCCTTGTGCATGTCCCTGTCAAAATGTTCTCGGCTACCGAAGACAAAGACATTTCCATGCGCTATATCCATAAAGTCTGCGGCAGCCCGCTCGCTTATGTTCGTCAATGTCCCTCCTGTGAAGTGGACGTGAAGTGGGAAGAGATCACCAAAGGCTATGAATATGAAAAGGGAAAGTTCGTGCTCTTCGAGAAAGATGAATTAGAAGCGTTAAATGATTCCACCGGTAAAACCATTACCATACTGGATTTTGTCGACTTGACTGAGATTGACCCGATTTATTTTCAAAAAACGTATTACCTCTCGCCCGATCAGGCTGGGGGAAATGCCTACCAGCTGTTGATGAACGCGATGCGGGATACCGGCAAAATTGGCATCGCCAAAATCTCCATCCGCTCCAAGAGCAGTCTGGCTGCCATACGCGTGCTGGAAGATTGCCTCTCCATGGAGACCATTTTCTATCCGGACGAGATTCGTCCTGTCTCCCAGGTGCCCAACTTGCCTGAAGTGCAGAACGTGAATGAGAAGGAACTCACGATGGCAAAACTGCTGATTGATCAATTGTCGACGCCTTTTGAACCGGGTAAATACACCGATGACTATCGCAGTAAACTACTGGATCTGATCCAGCACAAAGTGGCAGGCGAAGAAATCAAGATTGCTCCCGCCAAACCTGAAGCCAATGTCATGGATTTGATGGCTGCCTTGCAGGCAAGCATTGAGGCCGTGAAGCCTATTCCGGCTGACCCTGGGACAACAACGGCCAAGCCCAAGAAACGTGCACCGCGTAAAGTGCCCGCTCAAGCGGTTGCGGGAGGAGAATCCGATACACCTGCACCAGCCAAAAGAAAAAAGGCGACGCCCAAACCCAAAAGTTGAATGCACTAAGCTACGGCAAGCCCGACTCCGTAATATCCCCATGTCATGATGTTTTCTCCCGATCCGGCTTCATAGTCGGATTTTTTTTGTTTTACAGTACTTTGGGAACCGTTCCTGTCAATAAAACTCCAGCCATTATTGTAAAATGAGATTGACGAAAGTTGATTTATATTTTATATTTACTTATGAAAAGTAACTTATTTATGAATGTACAGTCACTCTGCGTTCAGCTTTACCGCATGCCATTCAATCATCCTTTTTTCAATGCATATACACAATCAAACGAGAACCATATTATCTATTATCAAGGAGGAAACAATCATGAATACGACCTATCAGATCCCTGCCACAACCCATCTGGGTGAAGTGAGTCTCCGAATTATGAATCTGGACCGTTCAATTAAGTTCTATACCGAAGTGGTCGGATTGAAATTATTGGAGCGGAGCGGCAAAGTGGCTACGTTGACAGCCGACGGGAAACAGTCCCTGCTGCGATTGGAAGAACTGACGAATGGAGTTACCCTTCCGGAACGCTCACACGCTGGCTTGTATCATTTCGCCATCCTGCTGCCTGACCGTAAGTCCCTGGGCCTTGCTCTTCGTAATCTGGCTGCATCCGGTATTGAGATCGGTCAAGGCGATCACTTGGTCAGCGAAGCCTTCTATATCTCTGATCCCGATCAGAACGGTATTGAGATCTATGCTGACCGTGCACGTGATACCTGGAAACGCGATAGCGACAATAACTATGTGATGGCAAGTGATCCGGTTGATGTGGAAAGCCTGTTCGCAATATCGGAGAATGAACCTTGGCACGGTCTGCCTGCGGGCACCGTTATTGGTCACGTACATTTCCACGTCCGCAGTCTGGAAGAAGCCCGCAAATTCTACACCGGCATACTCGGTTTTGATATCGTCGGTAACTTCGCCAACATGTCGGCACTGTTTGTATCGGCAGGCGGCTATCATCACCATCTGGGACTTAATATCTGGGCTGGCGTGAATGCACCCGTCAATCCGGAGAACGCTACAGGAATTGACTACTTCACCATTGTTTATGCCACGAAGGAAGAGGTTGAACAGGCAATCGAACAATTACGTCAATCTGGCGCAGCCGTTACACAAGTCGAGGATGCCTGGTTTACGGTGGACCCGCAGAATATCCGCATACGTCTGACAACTGCGAACTGATATGGTTAAGCCGTACAATTGGTTTGCTTAACCACATTTTATTGAGCCCGGACAGCTGTTTTCTCTATTCACAGAGAGATCGGCTGTCCGGGCTTTTTGGTTTGGCTATTTATAAAAATGGCACAGTTGGCGCATCCTATCCATATACACAGACAAAATATGTTAAGGAGATACCTTATGATTGAAAAGGGGCGCTTAACCGTTAGGCAGCTCGCATCATTAATGTTCCTGTGCACGATTGGGGAGCAAATCCTGGTCTTTCCTTCCATGATTACATCCTTTGCACAGCAGGATGCCTGGTTATCCGCCTTGTTCGGAGTCGCAGGTGGCTGGGGTGTACTCTCCATTATGCTTATTGCCTACAAACTGCATCCCCGGTTGAATCTGATTCAGAATGCCCTTCGCATACTGGGACCCTGGTTTGGGACCCTATTCAGCTCTTTTTACATTTTTTATTTCCTGATCAGCACCTCAACGTTCATCAGGGAGATTGGCGATTTTATGGCGACTCAGATCTTGCCCGAATCTCCATTAATGCTTCTGCATCTGGCTTTTATGTGTGCACTTGTCTGGGGGCTTCTGTCGGGTCTGGAGAGCATCGGTAGAAGCGCTGAGGTATTTCTTCCTCTAATCGTGTTGTTTCTGCTAATCCTGACGGTGTGTCTACTCCCTCATGCACATTTGACCAACATCCGACCTGTGCTTGCACAAGGCTTTCTTGATCCACTCAAAGGTTTTGTCGCTGTACTCACGTATCCTTATTGCGAGCTATGCATTTTCATGATGCTCTTTCCCTACACGAAAAAGGAGCCCCATCTGGAGAAGGACATCCTGCTGTCGGGGATGATTGGTGGGTTGTTACTTACACTGACGCTGAGTATGTGTCTGCTTGTCATGGGACCATGGATGACACAACATCACTGGTTCGCCTCCTTCACCCTTTCACAGAAGATCAATATCGGGAACTTTTTGCAACGGATTGAAGCGTTTATGGCATCGGTCTGGATTATTGCCGTTTTCTTCAAAGCCGCGCTCTTCTTCTACAGTTTTGTCCTGGGCGTCGCTCACCTGTGCCGCTTGTCCAGTTATCGTCCACTGATCCTGCCCGGTGCCATGCTGATTATCGCCATGTCCATTCTGATCTCTCCAGATGAGAATTTTTATCTCAAAATCGTTATTCCCTATTGGATCGATTGGGATCTGACCTGCGGGATTGCACTTCCGTTACTGCTCATTCTGGTACATCATATGAAGTCCCGCTTTCAAAAAATATAATTACATTCCGAATTAACCTGTGCAGACGGGTTGGTACGAGAAAGGAGTTCTCCATGTTCAAACCGTTGATTCCGTTCGAACCTGTATCCCGGGATACCTTGCCCACCGGACCGCAATGGATTGCGCAGATCAAGTGGGATGGAGTCCGCATGCTTGCCTATGAGGATGGGCAGGAGCTTCGCCTGGTGAACCGCAGATTACATGACCGAACTATACAATATCCCGAACTGGTGACACCACGTAATCTATGTTCAGGCTCTTCCTACATCTTGGATGGAGAAGTTATTGCCTTGGACCCGGACACCGGTAAACCTTCGTTTTATCATGTTCTGCGGCGGGATCGCATGAGCAGGCCCGAAGGCATTGCCCAAGCCATACATCAGATTCCGGTCACATATATGGTATTTGATATCCTCTTCTATGAGGGGAAATGGTTGACGGATCAGCCTTTGGCAGATCGACAGCGCCTGTTGCACGAAGTACTTAACACTGCCCCGCATGTTCAGGAGGTCACCAATACACTGGATGCCGCTTCTCTGCTTTCAGTTATGAGACAGCATCAGATGGAAGGCATCGTCTGCAAGGATCTCACGAGCAGTTATGGCATACAGGGTAAGGACCCGCGCTGGCAGAAGGTCAAAATCATGCATGATATATATGCCATGATTGGGGGAGTCACGTACCGGAGCGGTATTGTGAACGCCGTCGCGATCGGTGTATACGATGGGCCTGACTTTGTCTATATTGGTCATGTCGGGACTGGCAGGCTGAACTCCGATACCTGGCGTGAACTCACCCATCAAGTTGAGCTTCTGATCAGACAGGACAGACCGTTCCATAATGTTCCCGAACGCAGTGCAGAGACCACCTGGGTGGAACCACGAATAGGTGTCAAAGTGCAATATATGGAACTGACACATCATCGCACACTACGCCATCCCAGTATTCAGACCTTTGCGGATGTAACCCGTGAGGATTGCCCGGCGAACCAGCTTCTTCAATGAGTCAGTACAAATCTTGATTAGTATAGGAGGTGAATGTATATGGCTCCCAAGATCCAAGGAACCATCGTAATTGAAGGTATAGAGCTCACGATCACGAACCCGGACAAGCTGTTATGGCCGGATGCGGGCGTCACCAAAGCCATCTATCTGCAAAAGCTGGCTGCCCTGGCACCATATCTGCTCACGTATACAAACAATCGATTGCTAACCACCATCAGATATCCCCACGGCGCTGGTGGGACATTTTTCTATCAAAAAAATGCCCCTGAACCTATACCAGAATATGTGCGGACCGAAGTCCACGACGGCATTCGCTATGTAATCATGAATGGACTTCCCGAATTATTGTGGCTTGGCAATTTGGCTGCACTTGAATTTCATCCTTCTCTTCACGCTGTGGGAAGCCATCTGCCCTGTGAATGGATGATTGATCTGGACCCCTCTCAGGAACACGAGCCCCGGATTATGCAGGCTGCGCTCATCGTTGGCGAAACCTTGACTTCGCTTGGTCTGAGGTCCATTCCCAAAACTTCAGGGGCAACAGGAGTTCAGATCATCGTTCCGATTATTCAAGGTGTGACCTTTGATGAACTGCGAGATATCGGCTATTTTGTTGGCAAATATGTCACTCAGAAGCACCCGGATCTATTCACACTGGAACGACTTAAAAAGGATCGTGGCGACCGCATTTATTTTGACTATCTCCAGCATTATGGAGGCAAAACCCTTGCCGCCCCTTATACACCACGTGCCAAATCAGGGGCCACTGTCTCGACTCCTCTTACCTGGGATGAGGTTAGAAGCAACGTCTCCATCCAGGATTACCATCTGATGAACATTATTGAACGCTTGAACCAAACCGGTGATTTGATTGCAACTGTTGAACCTCAACCGGTAGAGCTCATTCTCAAGCATTTGAAGAAAAAATAGCCGACCCCCTCATCACAAGGGTGTCGGCTATTGTCATTCGTGCGTATATAACTCGCTAATGGATACCTTTTTTCTTGAAACGTCCGCCCTTCACGTCATGAATGTTACCAATCGCCACAAAGGCTTGCGGGTCCCAATCTTCAACGATGGACTTGAGTTTAGCTTCTTCCAAGCGGGTGATGACAACAAAGATGATCTTTTTCTCGTCCCCGCTGAATCCGCCCTCGCCATCCAGGAAAGTTACCCCACGACCAAGACGGTCTGTCAGGGCTGAACCGATATCACGATACTTCTCACTAATGATCCACACCGATTTGGACTGATCCAGTCCTTCATTCACGATATCAATCATCTTCATCGCAATATAATATGCAATCATGGAATACAGGGCATTCGGCCAACCGAATACAAATCCTGCACCTGCGAAAATAAATACATTAATGAACAATACAATCTGTCCTACAGACAATGGTGACTTCTCACTAAGCAGGATGGCTACAATCTCCGTACCGTCCAGTGAACCGCCAGACCGAATCACGAGTCCAACACCCACACCCAGGATCAATCCGCCAAATACAGCTCCGAGCAATGGCTCCCCTGGTGTTAACGCAGGAACATGGTGCAATAACGAAGTCCCGATGGACATGACCACAATCCCCAGCAACGTGGATAACGCAAATGTTTTACCAATCTGCTTGTAACCCAGAATCAGGAAAGGCAAGTTGAGCAAGGTCAGGAATACGCCGAGTGGCAGATGTGTAAGTTCTGACACCATAATTGAAATCCCCGTAATCCCACCATCAATAACACCATTCGGTACGAGAAACACTTCAAGCGATACAGCCATTAGTGCAGCACCGATCAGAATCATCACAATACGTTGCAGCAGCTTTAATGTAAACACCGAGCTTTTGACCCCGCGGTCAGCTTGCTTGGCTGTTAGTTCTTTCACTGTTACATTGGACATGGTATCCCCCCCGTTAAATCAGTGTGTGAATCCATTTTATAAATCATTTAAATACTCAGGGTGAATCTACATATGGAAAACA
Organism: Paenibacillus sp. SAF-068; assembly: GCF_051967555.1. Lineage (NCBI taxonomy): Bacteria > Bacillati > Bacillota > Bacilli > Caryophanales > Paenibacillaceae > Paenibacillus > Paenibacillus sp. SAF-068. The sequence goes on along the minus strand of NZ_JBQCJX010000001.1, from coordinate 469,353 downwards.
GCAAACTGCGTTCTATATGTACCCTGGCTATACAGCGCAAGCATCTAAAGGCGATATAAAATGGATTCAAAATGTTATTCATCCCGGTTTGTACTTTCAAAAGAGAGCAAAAGGGAGCCTGTTTTCCCGCAGACTCCCCTCCTTCGCCAAGACATAATTTATATAACTATTATATCATAAAAGATCAAATTTGCACAAAATACTTAGCAAAAAGAAGATAAATTCACAAAAAGTGAACTTATCTTCAGAAATCTGCTCTAAATCGGCTAAAGAAGCGGAGAAAGCATCCGAGAAAGCATTTCTGCGCCTTTTTGCCATCGTGAACGCATCTGAAATACCTTCCCGTCAATCTGACTACATTCCCCGAGATCACGTTCAAAGTCAGTGATTAAACGCTGAATCGCAGAGGATTCAAACAGAACAGCCGTCAACTCGAAGTTGCAGAAAAAACTGCGCATATCCATGTTGGCTGTTCCAACTGTAGCGAGCAACTCATCAACAATCATCACTTTGGCATGTATAAAACCTTTGCGATATTGGAAAAACTTCACACCTGCTCGCAACAGTTCCTCCACATATGAAAGTGATGCCAGATGCACAAGCCTTGAATCGGATTGATACGGAATGATAATTCTTACATCGACGCCACTGACAGCCGCTGTTTTGAGTGCTTCATACAGTGCTGGATCAGGGATAAAATAAGGTGTGGTAATGTAGATCCGTTCACAAGCTACCGAAATGGCCCCAAAACACATCTCCTGAATCGCATCCCAGTCCTGATCCGGTCCACTGGCCAGTATCTGAATCCGTTCTTCCCCGCGACATATATGGGGAGGAAATAAACTTGCAAGCTGGGGTTCGGTAATGCGCTCCCCAGCAGCCAATTTCCAATCATTAAGAAACGTACTTTGCAGAAAGTATACGGCGTCTCCCTCAATCTGCACATGTGTATCCCGCCAGAAACCCACCTCTGGATACTGGCCAAGATAATCATCGCCTACGTTGATGCCGCCCACAAAACCAACCTGTCCATCTACAACAACAATTTTGCGGTGATTGCGGTAGTTTACTCTGCGGTCAATCGTAGCGATTAGCGGTGGGAGAAAGTAATGGAATTCCACTCCTGCATCCTGAAGTTTGCGGATAAAGCTCCCTTTCATCTTGTGGCTGCCGAGACCGTCGCAGATAAACCGAACCTTCACACCCTCTTGCGCCTTACGAATCATGACATCCTGAAACATGGTACTGATGATATCATCACGGAAAATGTAGAATTCCACATGCAGATGGTGCTTTGCTTTTTTCATTTCTCTCAGCATTGCCGTAAATGCCTCTTCCCCATTGGTGAGTACCGTACTGTGGTTACAACCCGTAATTGGGCTCTCCGACAGATGGGATAACAGGTTAAACAATCGATGCTGATGGCTGAAACGATCACCCGGCATCTGTTCGACATCTCCAATGATGTGGGCTTGTTCCCAGATCGTTTCCTTCATTTCACGGAAGATGCGCGATCCACCCTTGCGGAGTTTTTTTCGTTTGTTATAATCCTGCGCCACGAAATAATACACTACAAAACCGATCAAAGGTACGCAGAACAAAATAAACAGCCAAGCCACCGCTTTAGCCGGATTACGAAATTCCAGCAAAAGAATTGTGGCTGCCTGAAAAATAAATACGATTAATATAATGACCAGCCAGAACATTCGGCTTCCTCCTCAGGTGGCAAGCTTCATGACCTTGCCGTTCTCTAGCTTTGACGTTTATGCATACAGCTAATCATAGATACCCAATAAAGCCCCTGTTCGTAACGTTGGCTTAGATAAAACTTTACATAAGCATTCGGAATGCTTGATTCTGGAAACTGAGATTTCTACTTCAATCGATGTATATCCTGACTGTGTACCCTTCTACATATCTGTTTAATCCTGGAGCAGAACCGCATGGTGACGCCAATCTGCTCAAGTCCCCTTCCAGACTCTTCCTCTTTTCTTGGTCGGGAGGTGGTCTTCTTACGTAAAATTAGATATAATACTCGTTAAAAACTTATTACCTAAAGGAGAAGAGCAGTGAATGGAAAGTGAGAGGTATGTAATAAACTTAATATTGGTTGCATTTTTGATAGGACTTTCGGCGTTTTTTGTCGCAGTGGAATTCGCTCTGGTGCGAGTTCGCCCAAGCCGGATCGACCAAATGATTGCAGAAGGAAACAAGCGTGCGCTGGCTGTGAAACAAGCCGTTGCCAATCTGGATGGATATTTGTCCGCCTGCCAGCTTGGGATCACGATCACCTCACTGGGACTGGGTTGGCTGGGGGAACCGACGGTAGAGAAGATTCTCCATCCTGTGTTCGAAAGCTTGCAAATTCCTGAGGCGGTTTCTTCATTCTTATCGTTTGTCATTGCGTTTGCTTCCATCACGTATCTGCATGTTGTGGTTGGTGAACTTGCTCCAAAAACGATTGCAATCCGGAAAGCGGAGACTGTTGCCCTGCTGACGTCTACACCTATCATCTGGTTTAACCGAATTATGTATCCTTTTATCTGGCTGTTAAACGGCTCAGCGAACCAACTGGTGAAACTGTTCGGAATCAAACCTGCTTCCGAGCACGAAGATGCGCACTCCGAAGAAGAGCTGCAGATCATTATTAATGAGAGCTTCGAAAATGGTAAAATCAACCAAGCTGAGTTCGGTTATGTTAGCCGGATCTTTGCTTTTGATGAGATGTTAGCGAAAGAAATCATGGTACCCCGGACCGATATGGTCTGCCTTTATGTGAATAGAACAAACGAGGAAAACCTGGAGATTATTCGTGAAGAGCAATATACCCGTTTTCCCGTAGTTAATGAGAGTAAAGACGATATTATCGGTATCATTAATACGAAACAATTCTTCCTGGAACTTTACGGAAATGATGAACCTGTTGATTTGTCTTCCCTGATTCAGCCTGTATCCGCTGTTCACGAAACAACTCCTGTGAAGGACTTGCTCAAGAAAATGCAGAAAGATGGCGTACACATCGCCGTGCTGGTCGACGAATATGGAGGCACTTCCGGCATTGTAACCATTGAAGATGTGCTTGAACAGATTGTCGGCGAGATCCGCGACGAGTTCGACGCAGATGAAGTGGAGGATATTCAGGTCATCAATGAGAACTATGTCATTATGGATGGCAAGGTTTCCTTATCGAAGGTGAACGACATGTTTATGTCCAGCCTGGATGCGGATGAGTGGGACACGATTGGTGGATGGCTCTATAGCCATCGTCCCGAGATGAACGAACAGGAAGAATATGAGTTCGAGAATCTGACTTTTGTTTTGCTGGAAAAAGACAAGAATCGGTTCTACAAAGTCGCTGTTGTTCCCAAGGAACCACTGACGATGTCTGACTACACCGATGAAGACGAGAAAGAGTCCAATTGGACTAAATAAAACTTTATAAATAAGAAGAGGAGCTCTTGCCTGTATGGTAAGTGCTCCTCTTCTTATTATATCCGGCTCAATGTGCAACTCTCATGCATGTTATTTTAATACCCACTTCGCAATATCATCGATAATGGCTTTGGATACATTGGATGGCTCCGCGTACTCTTGACCAATCGAAAGTCCATCATAGCTGGTTAACAGATGATTTACCTTTGGATAGCTATTGTACGTTACATTGGAACGACCTTGCAGAGCTGACTTCCAGGTTCGGAATTGATTCATTGACACTTGCACATCATTTTCGCCTTGTATGACGAGCATAGGGATATTTTGCGTTTTTGCCAATTCCGCAGGTACATAATCTCTCTGCTCAAACCACCAATAAGCAGGTTGAAGCGGAAACGCCTCAGGAAGATGATCTACAGAATAATTAGGATCTTTGACGATCTTAGCAACATTTTTATAAAAATCAGCCTGTCCTTGAATGAGCTCCGTGTCCAAACCAAGCTGCTTCATGCGATCGACCAATTCGTCCTGCTGCTCGGTAAGCACATCCACAAAGCTGCTACTTGGTGCAGCAAGCAGAATACTACCTGCAATATCATGTTGATCATCCTCGGCAATGATTAATGGTAATGCAAATCCACCCTGACTATGTCCAGCTACAAAAATCGATGAAGAATCAATTTGCGTATTCTTTTTAAGCATGTCTACAGCATCCGTTACCTGATCTACACTCTCTTGTTTTAATGTGAACTTGGGCTGTGAGGCCACCTTATACGTGTGCTCATACGTGACCTTATCGTATCTTAATACAGCAACTCCTTGTGAAGCCAACCCTACCGCAAGATCGCGAAATGGCTTTGCCCCACCAATGGCAGCATCTCGATTACTGGGCCCAGAACCGTGTACCAGTATGACAACCGGAAAAGGTCCCTCTCCCTTGGGCAAAGTTAATGTCCCTGGTAAAGCTAAATTCCCCTGACCAACCGTAATGTCCTGTTCGGTATAGGCTGATGGGTCGTCGTAACTTGGTTTTTGATACACATCTGGCGTAGCTGCAGCAATATACATGTCATCGACAAGTCCATCATCATTCATTCTGACCGTGATATTTATCCGAGTAAGCTCTGTCTTAAAAGTATAGGTAACATTGCGATGCACGGTGTTATTTTCTACGTGTTTTGCTATGGCTTCACTTGTAATTTTGCCATTTTGTCCTTCTAAAGCGCCCCATAGCTGACTCAACAAAGTCGGTGTCAACACTCCACTCACCGAGGTATGAATATACTTGGCAGCCTCTTTGCCGTCACCCTCACTTAAAAGTGAAATGAACATATCCTCAGGTGTTGCCTTCAGTATCTCGGTAAGAAATCCTTCATCCATAAAGGTAACCCCTTTCGTTAACTGAACAGGATGGTCTAAGGGGATGACTTGCCCATTCACAATCGCCTGTTTCTCTCCTACCCTCACTACAATCGTAAGCTCGCCTTTTCGTATTGTGATCTGTCCTGTTTGTTGTTGCCAAGATACCTCTGCCCCATTCTTTGCTGCAATCTCACGAACAGGAACCAGATTTTCATGACCAAAAGGTTTCTCGGCAGCTGCTAAGATGGATGTTACCGGCAGGATAAGACATACGACAGTAAGAGAACATAATAGCTTTTTCCAATTGTTCATCGTCATAACTCCTCCAAATCTTCTTTATAATATGCATAGTTCTATGAGCTTTTACCGGCTCAGAACTCTGCTTATAACAACAATAGCAATAATGAATAACACCAGGACCCAAGATAGTGGACGAGCGAAGTTAATTGTCCAGCCTATTCCATACCGTTTCTCTACGGTCCAAGAAGGATCATTGGCATTGAAGTAAATAAATCCAAGCTTCCAATAATCATCATCATTCACAGGCTGTTCCTTGGATCGTTCACGATCTTCCTGATGATTACGAATTTTCCCGCCGCCTTGTCTGCCTGTGAGAGACAGCAGTATAGCGCCTAATAAGATCGCCACTGAGGTGATCAGACTAATCGCTGTTAACAAGACCTGATTAGGGATGAACATATTTATCTGAATGAAGGCGAATAAAATAGTAAGAAGCAAGCCTGTTATGATCGTAAATAGGGACCACTTACGGCGGAATCGGATATGATCAGCAGCAAATTGGGCAGGATTAGATGGAGTAAGCTGTTGTTTGCTTGTTTTAATACTCCAGTTCACCAACATCATCAGTGCAATGATTCCTAGCTGTACCAGGTTAATAGCCAGTACCGAAAGGTAGGTTTTGGGCACACTTGAAGTGACATTGCCCTGAAGATCATATTTCATCGGAATGACATCAGGTAGTGCGTTATAATTCAAGATCGAAATGATCGCAATAGCCACATTAATAGCAATATGAATGAGAAACCAATAGTTGGAATAGGTGAGTTTATTTTGGCGGAAGGTGGTATCGATTTTAACCCTTGAAGGTGACTCTACAGATGTAAGTGTGCCTTTTATCTTTTTCATCTTAAAACGAAAATATAGTTGTAGTGCTGCCCAGTACAGAATGGATATCATTGTGCACGCACCGGTGATCATTGCGGCAGACTCTTCATTGGCAGATCGGAGTACATACAGACAGGCAAGAATAATCATACCGTTTCCGATCAGACTTACTGTGGCAAACGTTCTCCGGAGCTTGCGTAAGACTGGTGTGTAGTAATCATATTGACTTATCGTAACCCCAAAGCTGATGGTTTCCCTAGTTACATAAGGTGCAAAGGATAGAAATAAAGCTAATGGAACAAAGATTATAATGATAGGTAATATACTAAATAGTTGCATACATCATACACTCCCTCGATTCTTTATTTTTTGTTGTCACCCATCTTTATATCATCATACATTTCGTCTAATACCGCAGATAGTTCCTCTTTGCTCATTCCGCGACAGATCGCTTCGGCAATAATCGGTCTTAATTCTCTTTGCTGCTTTTTCAAAAAATCATCCGTTAACTCGGGCATTCCTTCAGGGTTCACTACGACTCCTTTTTGTCTATGTATCAGAATGTACCCCTCTTGCTTGAGCAGTGTATAAGCCTTGTTGACCGTATGAAGGTTAACACCAATATCTGCGGCCAAATTCCGAACCGAAGGTAACGCCTCACCTAGCTGTAGCTCACCACTAGCAATGCCTTCAATAATTTGATAAACGAGTTGCGAATATATGGGAAGTTCAGATTGCATATCCAGTTGAATAATCAAGGGTTCACCTTCTTTTTTGATATCTGTTATATATCAAGTATAACAGTTATAACACGTATGAGCAATACGCATGAAAATAAAAAAGCTGCATATCCATCGTGAGGGCCAACTTACCTGACGCTTCACTATTGATATGCAGCTTATCCGCGTGATTCGGCAAAACGTTAATCGAATCATATGAACAAAAGGTATTCAATTGACATTCAAAGTTCAGTCTTATCTTCGACAATACGATAATGGATCTTGCGAACGATAATTTTCAGAATCATGTACAGTGGAATAACGATAATCATACCCAAGATATTTCCCAGGTCAGCGCCCACCAGCAACAAGATAACGGTCGTGAGTGGATGAATATCAAGCTGCTTGCCATACACGTAAGGTGAGATCAGGTTATCCTGAATTTGCTGTGCGATTACAATGATCACCAGTGACCAGATTGCCATCGAAGGAGATTCGATAAACGCGACAATGACCACCGGAATAGCTGCCAGCAAAGCACCCACATAAGGGATGAAGTTCAGAATAATGGATACGACCGTCAGCAGCAATGCATAAGGCAAACCTAAGATAAGAAAACCGATGTACATCAGAATCCCCAGAGCAACATTAACAATGACTCGGCCAACAATATAGCTGCTCAGTGCTTCATCGATCTCATGGACGGTTTCTTCCCCATCCTTTCGATAACGCCTTGGCAACAACAAGGTCAGATTTGTTCCAAACTTGCTGCCTTCCTTGAGCATGTAATACAGCATGATTGGGAACGTCGCCAGAATAATAACCAGATTCGATACCACGGAGAATAACCCGGAAACATAATCGGTTACCTGCGTGATCCCTTGGCTGAGAACATCGGATAATCGTGAGAATAGATTGGAATCGTCAGGCAGGTATCTGGATACAAAATTGCTCTTTTCAAGTGCACTCAACTGATCACTGAGCGAAGTAACCAACGCTGGAGCATTCTCCACAAAATTCATCAGTTGTTCTCTCAATGAAGGCCATACCAGTACGCTGAAACCTGCGATCAATAATGCAGTCACAACATAAATAATCAGAACTGACAATGCGCGCTTAATCTTATGCCTTTCCATATAATCGACGAGCGGTCGCAGCAGATAATAGAAGAAACCAGCAATCAGCAGCGGAATGATGATGATGTGAATGAGTGAGGTCAGGGGGCTGAAAATAAAGTTGACTTTGTCCCCCAGATACACAATGAGCAGCAACAAAATAATTGCTGTACATATGCGATAGAACTTGTTGTTAATCAAGAAACGTGATCCCTCCATGCGCTGCTCTGCCAAAGTGACTGCGGCGTTCATATGTATATCTAGTCATTACCTAATGATACTAATTACCCTTAAATGACAGTCATGCCACAGGCGATGCTGAATATACACCGTTTTCTTCCCAAAACAGCATTGGAGCAAAAAAAAGAAGCAGGCGTTAGCCTGCCACATCTCTTTTGCTGAATACAACCCAGGAAATCACCATGAAAATAACATAATACACTGCCAGGACTGCAATGGAGAAACCAAGTGTCATTCCTGCACTCGGACCACCCATGAACGCAAAATCCGCCCCCGAGCTCATGTATTTGCTAAGGTCCATGTTATTGAATAGAACATACTTGGCCCACTCATAACGTTCCGGATTGAATATGAGAGAGAAAATACTTTGCGAGAACATAATGAACAGGGATAATCCAATCGCAAGTGCGCCTGAACGGAATACGGACGATACCATGAAGGCAATCGCAAGTGTAATGAACAGATCAACGTACAAATATCCCCATAACGTTAGTGCATGACCACTCCCCGAGGGACCATCATGCGAGAACAGCAGATAGGACATGCCCGTTGCCATGACAATGACAACCAAAGTACTCAAAATGCTGAAGAGAATCACGGTGAGATATTTGGACGCCAGAATTTTGCTTCTTGACCATGGACGAATTAGCAGCAGTTTGATTGTTCCCCAAGTAAATTCTCCAGCTACCGCTTCCGCTGCAATTACAACACAGAAGATCGTATTCAGAAAAAATACAATTTGCACTGTTGTTACAGCTGCTTCCCAGAATGGAACACCCGCGGATCCCATTCCTTCTCGCAGCAACACGGGCATTAACAGTGAGATCAGCACCAGAATCGATAACATGATCCAGGTACGGGGACGACGGAATATTTTCATATTTTCATTCAATATCAGATTACCGAAACTACCCAATGCCTCCACCCCCAGTGACTTGCAAGAATTGTTCTTCCAAGGTATGAGTCACGTTACGAATACCATATACCTGAACCCCTTCGCTAACCAGCTTGGCATTGATATCCGGAATCTGTTCACGAGACACCCGTACCACCAGGATTTTGCCCTGTATAGTAGCACCCTGAATCAGGTCCGCAGCGCGTTCTGCATCATTCACTTCAAAAGCAACTTCAATTAATGCATCCGCACCCGTTTCCGCTCGAAGGTTCCTTACATCAATCAACTTGCCGTTCTGGATGATAGCCACGGTATCACACATCAGCTCCATCTCCGACAGCAAATGGCTGGAGACGAAGACTGTAATGCCTTCCGCTTGAGTGAGCTCACGCAAATAATCTCTCAGTTCCCGTATGCCCTGTGGGTCAAGCCCATTGGTTGGCTCATCCAGTACAAGCAGCTTCGGTTTATGTAATATCGCTTGCGCGACACCCAGACGCTGGCGCATGCCCAGTGAGTAGGTTTTGACCTTATCGTGGATACGGGCGGTAAGTCCCACACGTTCAATCGTTTCCGCGATCCTTTCTTTGGTAACTCCAGGTGACATGCGAGCAAAGTGTACGAGATTTTGGTACCCGGTCAGAAACTTGTACATCTCCGGATTTTCCACAATGGCTCCTACCTGCGCTACTGCCTGTTCAAACTCATTCTTCACACTGTGTCCCGAGATCAAAATGTCGCCCTTACTGATGGACATCAGTCCAACCATCATTCGAATTGTCGTTGTTTTCCCCGCGCCATTAGGTCCTAAAAAACCAAAAACCTGCCCCGGAGAAATATCCAGAGTCAGGTCGCTGACCAATGATCGGGAGGATATGATTTTGCTGACGCCCTGAATCCGGACGACCGGCTCCTGCTGCATTCAATCTCCTCCTTCATGGACGAGCATATACCTCATGCCCGTTTCTCATATGCACATAGTGTATCATAATCTTTAGTATATTGTCCCGCAAACTGGGATTTCCCCTGACGTTTCGCTTCAACTACACACGCTTCACAGCATCCAAGCGGCATTTCACTCCGATAGAATCCGGTGCGAAATACGTGATTGCCTCCATTGCCCTCTTCCTTCATTTCGACAGAGCTTCTAGCGACCGACACAATCATCCCACAACTGACACAGTAAAAGCGGCCCGTTTCGATCAATGATATTCCTTCCCCTCACAAGGAGCTTAGAAGTCCTTGTTATTTGTCGTTAGACGCTGAAAATTGATACATTTTGTATCTATCTCGTAATTTACTTGACACTGCGCCTATTGTCAAGGCTTTAGAGCCATAAAAACAAGTGAAATACAAAAAAAGCTCCATAAATGCGACAAAAGTCTCGCATTTACAGAGCTTCATGTTAGGTAAATGATACAAATCGGTTCAAGGTATGGGTTAATATCATCATGACGGAGTCCCGGTTTCTTTCACAACGATGTCCACGTTGCCTGATCATTCACTGTTGTTTTCCTTTGCGGCATCCTCATGCTTCGAGTCTGGATAATACCACAGTAAAGTCCAGTCATCGCCATCCTCTACCAGATAACAGGTCTGCACTATATCGAACTGCCCAAACGTACCTGAGTACGTTTGAGTAACCCGAATCTTGTAGGCTTCAGAGAATGGCTTCACGCCATCGATCACCGTTACATCGAATTCGCGTTCCGGCTCTTCCATCTCCAGTTCAAAGGTTTCCACGCCGAAATGCTGCATGAATATATGTGCCCGGTTCTGTACATATGCGCTCTTCGGAAACCGCTCTTTCATCAAGGGATGAAAGAGCTCCCATGAACTGCCGAAGTCACCTGTCTGTTCATATTTGTAAAACTCTTCGGCAACAGCTGCAGCTTCATCGGGGGTATCTGCACGAAATAAATACGGAATGGTTCTGACGATTAACCATAGTAATATTAGAATGATCGCAATGAGGCCAACCTTCTTGAGCATAGCATTCCTGTTCCTTCTTCGCAGCATGTCTCCGCCTCCTTGTCCTACTCCATACTTATGATGGTTGGAAGACAAGTAGAAGCAGGTTCTGAAGACAGCATTTCCTGGGAAATCACTTATCGTGAATTGAAGCAGGCCGTTTCTTTCTAATCCTGCGGATAATGGAATGAAGTCCTGCATATATGGCAATTCCACAGCAACCGCCAAGCAAGTCCACACCAACATCACGTATCGAGCTTGTCCGGTTCGGACTGAATTGCTGAATATACTCATCAATGGATGCGATGATAAGTACCACAGACAGAGCAGCAAGAATACAAGTCATGATGCGGATTCTCCTGTATCGCAGCCCGCCATACACTAGCATGGCGAGCACAGCGTATACAAATAAGTGCGCACTCTTGCGAAAGATGAACTCTGCAAAATCATACGGGCGCTGCTTCAGGGAATACTCATACGGCCCATATGTGAATTGAATATCAGGAAGTACGAAGCCAATCTGCACTCTTTGGGACCATTTATGAAGCCAAGGCTGAATGTCCTGTTGCTGAGAAGATTGGGTAGACATCGACCAAATGACGATAATCCAGATCACAATCAGCAACAGAGCTATAAGAAATCCGTACGTTCTTCGTACATGCTTTTGTCTCGTGCGCCCGGAGCCCTCCTCCATCATTTAGATCTTCACCACTTTCATATCTCTTTCGTTATTCTATTGATCCGACATACATGCCTCTGCCATTCGTACCTACATATACCTGACCATAGTTTTGACGGTCTGCCGCCATAATTTGAGGTTCGTTACCTAACCCAATTCCAGCCCCTAAAGGACCTATATTGTTCCAGGTTGCCCCCATATCATCTGAACGGAAGAATCCATTCACGTTATTTACGGTTCCATATACATAGACAGCTGGAACAAAATTACCTGGCTTAGCTTTTCCGAAGGCAAATAATTTGGAATTCTGCACACCCTGGACCTTGGAAAATGTATTTCCCGAGTTCGTCGATGCATATAATCCATCGGTCCCCAAACTTACCCATACGGCATTCGCTACGCCAGGAGCGGCCTCAACTTTAATGAAGCTCGTATTGATATCCGTATTAAATGGTAGGCGAACCGCATTCGCTTTGGACCAGTTGGCCCCTGCATCGGTTGAGCGATATAGATAACCGGCAGCATACATATAAAACTTATATCCATTGATGCGATCGGCAGCCAGTGGATGATTATAAGAGAAGACCATATTTCCCCCAATAGCCTGAAAAGGGGCACCATTCATATTTTGCCAAGTTGCACCACGATTCGTGCTTCTGACCGGATTACCAGTCTGAGGGTAATAGACAATTACATTCGGATTAATGGCCGAGTAAGCGACCCTCCCCAGGATGGAGCCTGCCGGAACATTCATTGGAGTTACGGTAACTCCGTTATTGGAAGAGACAAATAAGCGTGTGGTCGTACCATACCAGTCACTGCTTCCGAGAAATATCATGTAATTCGGATTTGCCTCATGATAGTCAATACTCACAATTTCTCGCATACCTGCGAGCGGAATTTTATTAAGAGGAACATTATTTACATTGTCATGTCTAAATCCGACCTGATCCGTTAAACCACTAAAGAATGAAACACCCTGAGGTGGTGTGGATGCTGTAAGTGCGACAACTTCTTCATGACCATCGGTAATGGCTTCCCAAGTACTCGACGTATTGCCAGTCAATCCATTGGTACCATTGATATTTTCCGTCTTGTACACACCAAACCAGTCTGTAGCGTATACAGTGCCTGGGTTATGTGGATCGAACTTGATACTGGATGTTGCTGAGAAAAACATGTTGGGTGTCCACCATGATGGTTTGGACACCAGCGTTTTGTTCACTGTGGTCCAACTCTGCCCACCGTTAACTGAACGATACAGTGGCAGATTATCTCCGCCTGTTCGAACGGCTGCCAGGATATGATTATCATTAGTGGGATCGATGGTGATTCCGTAATAAGAAGAGTAACTGGAACTTGGCGTGATATTCGTCCACTGCACACCATTGAACTTGTAGACACCCTGATTATCAGTGGTGACATATAACGTTCCGTTCTTGGCCACAGTCATACGGGCGGGATATTCGGGACTTCTCCCGGTAAGCTGCCATGTGGTCTGCCCATTGCTTCTTGGCGCTTTGCTATAGACACCAATCCCACGAACCCCTGCATACACAACCTGACCTTGCTTCGTCACGGGATTTAATCCATAGGCTACACTCCGTATACCCTCACCTGACAAACCGTTCGGTACATCCCATACCTTGCTCCACGTGGCTGCACCGTCACTGGAGGTGTACAATCCATCATAACGTGTACCGACATGCAGATAATTAGAGTTCGTTGGATTAACGGCGATACTCTCTCCCATGGCCCGATGGATATTTCCATTTGATTCATTCCGAAGATTAAGTCCGGTTCGAATCCAGGTCTCTCCTCGGTCTGTAGATTTCAGAATGTCGCTTGGCCCCACATTCCCGTACTTCCCTGCCGCGATATACACGACATTGGGGTTTTGCTGATCCAGTGCAATGCCATCCACACCGTACAGATTGCTGTCCTCATCGCCAAAATGATCAAGTAGTGGGATCCAATCTCCCGAGGCTGCATCCAACCGGTAGGCTCCTCCAACATCAGTTCGAGCGTAAACCAGATCAGGCTCAGTCGGATGAATGACCACACCTGTAACGTACCCCCCACCACCAATAGGCATATTTTTCCATTGATAGTTTTGAGCTGATTGAACAACGTTTGTACTTGCGGGTATCATGAGCATATACATTAGTAGTACAATCAGGGATAATTTCAATAGCCTGGAGATACGCATCTGGTTCACCGCCCTATCTAATCATTTTAAATGTTCTTCAATCAACTGATGTATCCTGTCTCGTTCCGATTGTTCCACGATATAGTAATACACTCCGTCTATTTTCTTGCCCGTGCCCTTGATCTCAACAGACTCAATATGATCCAGTACCGAGCGGTAATTGGAAAACATCTGCTTCATTTCATCAAAGGTAACGTCGGTTCTCACGTGTGCACTGACTTCATCCAGCAATGTCTCCAGCTGCAATACGTTGGATACTTGAACCGTATTCTTCAGCACTTGTTTGATAATCTCCCGCTGACGGTCATTACGCCCGAGATCTCCCTTCGGATCATCATAACGCATTCGCGAAAATCCCAAAGCTGCTGCACCATCCAGATGAATATTTCCTTGCTCAAACTGATATCCCTCATAGTCAAATGCGAACGGATTATTCACATCCACTCCACCCACCATGTCGATGACCTGTGCAAAGCCCTCCATATTCACTTTCATGTAGTAGTGTATGGGAACGCCAAGCAATTGTTCCACGGTTTGCACAGACATGTTAACACCACCAAAAGCATATGCGTGATTGATCTTATCCTCCGTACCATGCCCTACAATACTTGTTCTGGTATCCCGGGGGATGTTAAACATGAGGACAGCATGTTTCGCAGGGTTAACACTCAATACAATCATGGTGTCAGAGCGCCCCCGATCATTCGAACGCTCATCCACACCCAGAATCAAAGCATTGAAAGGTTCCTCATTCTCCATGTCCACAGGGAAATCTCCCCCGCCCCTCTGATCGACAATAGATACCTGCTTGATGGGCTCCCGGGGTTCATACATTTGATCTGCCGCTGATTTAACATGCAGATACAGATACACAGAATATCCAATCATGACGACTGCAACAAGGGAAATGGCACCTAATGTTATTTTGATCCCGCGTCTCATGGTATGGGCCTCCGTCAGATGACTGCCGTTTTTCTTCCATCTATATTGGTTAAACCTGGACGACCAACGGAGTAGTATTGGAAGGACGTATCTTGGATCTGATCTTCTCCGTAGATGTTTCTTCCATCAATCAGGATGGGTTGATTCATATGTGCTGCCAACTCATTCAGATTGACCTCCATGAACTCTTTCCATTCGGTCAGAACACAGAGTGCATCTGCGCCTTCCGCCGCGTTCAAGGCACGCTCTTCCCATGTAATGGATGGGGAATCCACCTCTTTGCGGAAGTTCTCGGTTGCGATGGGGTCATACGCCCGAATCACTGCCCCCTCCTCAAGCAAACGCTGGATAATCTCAATTGCCGGTGCATCACGAACATCATCGGTATCCGGCTTGAAGGCGAGCCCCCAGATCGCAATCTCCTTCCCTTCAAGTGAGCCCAATGCGTCTTCCAGTTTGCGAATGACGTTGAAGCGTTGATCCTTGTTTACTTCCACTACGGATTTCAACAGTTTGAAGTCATAATCCACATTACCTGCAATTTGAATCAGAGCTTGTGTATCCTTAGGGAAACAGGATCCTCCATAACCAATGCCTGCCTTGAGAAATGAAGCCCCGATCCGTCTGTCATATCCCATTCCCTCAGCAACGCGGCTGACATCTGCGCCTACTTTTTCACAGATGTTAGAGATTTCATTGATAAATGAGATCTTGGTTGCCAGAAAAGCGTTGGATGCATATTTAATCATTTCTGCCGAGCGAATATCCGTGACGATAATCTGATCGGTTAATGGCTGGTGCAGCTCCTTCAGTGTGGCAACCGCCCGTTCGCTATGAGTGCCAATGACTATCCGGTCAGGATACAGTGTGTCTTTCACAGCGGTACCTTCCCGCAGGAACTCAGGTACCGATGCCATGTCGAATGGATGATTTGTCAAACTGCTGATCCATTCCTGAATGCGATCGTTGGTTCCGACAGGAACAGTGCTTTTAGTCATTATTATTTTATAATTATCCATATAAGAACCAATTTCTCGCGCGACAAGCTCAATATAGCTCAGATTCGCTTCGCCATTCGGCAGGGACGGCGTTCCGACCGCAATGATAATAATATCCGAACGACTGATGGCATCCTGAATGTTGGTCGTGAAGGTGAGCCTTCCTGCTTTCATATTGGCATTCATAATGTCCTTCAGACCTGGTTCATAGATCGGCACGTGACCAACCGTCAGCATGTTCACTTTTTCCACATTATTGTCGACACAGATCACGTTATTGCCCAGTTCCGAAAAACATACGCCTGATACCAATCCTACATACCCTGTGCCAATTACCGTAATATTCATTCCATAATCTCCCCCATGTCCTAATGTGTTGGTTACGCGTGCTTCACATATGTCTGAACAATGTCCTGCCATTCGGTAGATACTCTAACGATGTCTTCCTCAATCAGTTGGCTGCCGATCTGCACTTCGATGATGTCCAGTTCCGTAACCGCTCTGACGGAATGAATCATACTGCGGTCAATGACCACCGTATCTCCCTGCCCGATCATTCGGCTCTGTCCATTCAGAATCAGTTCCCCTGTTCCCGATACAACCGTCCATACCTCATTGCGGAGCAGGTGGTATTGATAACTCAGGTTTTTCCCGGCACTGATGCAGATTCGTTTGGTGAGCACCTCGCCGCCAGTTTCGTTTCTTGTATAATCCAGAACTCGGTAGCAACCCCACCTGCGCTCCTCATACATGGGACGTTGATCCTCGTTCTTCAAGATTTCCTTGATGCGTGGACTAGCCTCTTTGTCACTGACCAGAATGCCATCCGGACTTACGGCCACCACGACATCCGACAGGCCCAATATCGCGACCGGAATGTTCAATTCATTGACCAGGTGAGTATTCAGGGAATCTCCCGTGATCCATCCTTTTCCCACAACCGTGGTTCCCATCTCTTCCGTGAGTGTGTTCCACGTGCCCAGATCTTTCCAAAATCCATCATACGGGATGGCAATAATCTGATTCGCCTTCTCGACGACCTGGTAATCAAAGCTGATCTTGTTCAATCTTCCATATTGCTTCAGCATCTCGTCATACTGGATCGGCAGTTCCATCTCAATCAGCAGATTGATCAAGTAACCCAGCTTAAAAGCAAAAACCCCGCAATTCCATAATGCGGCCTGCTCCATCATGAGGACCGCATCGGATTCGCAGGGTTTTTCCTGGAACTTCGCTACATTCACGTATTCATTGTTATTTTCACTGGAAGATAGGGATTGTGGAATGATGTATCCGTACTTCTCTGACGGATACGTCGGCACAACTCCCATTAGGGCCAGATCGGCACCTGACTTATCGAGCATCTCCGGCAGGGTAGCCAGCACTTCGAAGAATTCTTTTTCAACAAAGGGATCTACAGGCAAGACCGCAATGGTCTCATTCAGACTCACACTTTCTACGGAATACAGATAGGAGGCCGCGAGTGCAATCGCAGGAAACGTATCTCTGCGTTCAGGCTCCACGACGAGTCTCACATCGTCTCCCAGCTGAGAAGTCAGAATCTCGACCTGTGGCAAACTGGTTGCAATCAGCGCCTCTGATGCAAGTCCCGCATGATTCAGCTGTCGCCATACCCGCTGTACCATGGATTCGGGACTTCCGTCTGGTCCATGAAGCACTTTGAGAAATTGCTTGGATCTGGAATCATTGGATAACGGCCAGAGACGCTTGCCAGAACCGCCGGATAACAGAATGCTTCTCATAGGGCTGCACCATCCGACAATACAACCTTGCTTGCTGCCTTGCCGGTCTCCGTTTGCTTGTTGTATGTGCTGGTCTGATTGGATTCGAGTCTGCCTGCTGGATTGCTCTTGGTCCAGGCTGCATAATAATTCGAGTTCTTGCCATATGAATTATCCAGCAGGATGTTCGGTTGATCCAGGAGACAGGCCAGAATATGTCCATGCAGACGGGAGGTCGTGATGGTTTGGTATTTATTGAATTCCTTAATGGCCGTATGTACCATCCGATCAGAGTATTTGTACCACAACCAGCGGGCGAAAGAGCTGCCTTTTCCTGACTTCAACCGGGATGTAATCATGCGAATGATCTTCCGGTCTACCCGGTTGTACAATGTCTCCCAGTCCTTAAACGTAGCCTTGGGTCCACTGACGGATTCGTAATGCACCTGATTCTGAGTTTTCTCAATATCTTTACGGAAGAAATATAACATCTCTGCAGTAGGCTTGCTTTTGGACTTCAGAGGCCATAATTGATGTGCCATATCCGGGGATAGGTACACATTGGTTTGCTGAAATTCTTTACTGGCTATCTCATAAGATAAGGTATCCCGGACAAAAAAGTGTACATCCTTATGACGGCTAAACACCTGGGCTGTCTTTTTCAATTCAATATCACTTTTATAAAACATCGTCTGAGGCAGAATCACAATCCGGTGATTCGGATGCTGGGCAATCATACGTTCTCTCAGTTTCTGATGGGCAGGGTACAGATCACCAAAGTTACCTCCCCCATGCAGCACAATCGTGATACCTTCCGGAACCTTGAGAGACAGAGGGCAATCCAGAATGCTGTATCTGGCACGTACTTGAATATCATTGTCCCGGAAGAAAGCCTCGGTACCTTTCATAATCAACAAATCGCCACCATTGCTATGCACCGGGTAATCCAGATAATAGATCTCGGTACGCGGTGGAATGACCTTCAAAATCTGACGTAAATGTCCCTTCAATTCTTCCATTGGATGAATATTGTTAGTGCCCAGCATCTCCATCTCCTCCTTGGGTGACTCTTCTTCTTTTTTTGTTTAACCGTTCATAGAGGAACGGCAGATCTTCCTTGTCATAGAACATGGCGGTGAACTTCACCTTGAATACAATCTTCATCGCGGCCACAGTGACTACCATGCGTACAATGGACCCGATCAATAAGGCAATCGCAATTCCATTAAGCCCCCACAGCGGGGTGAACACGAAGAACAAGGCCACCGTTACCGAGAGTGCAATGAGCTGTCTGATCATCACAAGCCCTGGCCGACCAAGTGCATTGAATGCGGATGCCAGAATCCATGAGCCGCCACCAATAATGCATTCCACAGCCAAAATATAAAATGCGACACTCGCTTCCAGGAATTCGGAGCCAAACAGCAGACCCATCAGGTAGTTCCCCACAAACATGGTTGGTATCACAATGATCATCATGACCATTAGCGAGATGCGGAAGGCCCTGCCGACCGTTCGAATAATCTGCTCTTGAGGCAATCCGGTCACTTTCGGGAAAACCACATTGCTAATCGCTGTTTGAACAGCATTGTAGATTCTTGATAACGCAAATACAACGGAATACAGTCCAAAATCACGAGGGGTGAGCAAAGCCAAAATAATGATTTTATCGAACTGGGTATACAGCGTTCCTAACAATTCAACGCCATACACCTTGCTGCCATAACCAAAAAGCTTCTTGGCTGAACTCCGGTCCACCCGATCCTTGAACCATCTCAGTCTCAATTCATTACGGTTGGCATAGATGGCCCATGCCACCACGGAGAAGCTGGTTACAAAATAGATCGCAGCCGCGAGCTGAATGCTCAGCATGCCCAGACCCCATAACACAAAAAGCCCGCCTACATTAAACAGGGGGATCATTAATCGAATGCCATTATAGACAGCGAATTTCTCCCGACTCTGCGTGAGAGCTGATATGAGATTGATGACGATAAGTACCGGAACGGTAGCAATCGTATACCATCTGGAGATCTGCACAACCTCCGGCGGAAAGCTGGAGAGCCAGAAAGGCAATCCAAACCAAGCCACGACACCAATGATAATGCACACCGGAACTTGAAAAAGAAAGCTTAACCGAACATACTGAGCACTCTTCTCGGTTGCGCTCTGTTTGATGTTATAAATGATAGACGTGGGTAATCCAAAACCGACCAATCCGGTTAATAGTGCAGGCCAGAACAGGATGGCCGAGAATGCGCCCTTTCCCTCTACACCGAACATGCGTGACGTCAAAATGGAAGACAGCATCGTCAGTGTCATGACCAGCAGATTGGTTCCACTTGTCTGAAATATGGCACTCATTAAGCCGTTTCCTCTAAATACTTTGCGAAGTGCAACTTGCGCCATAGCGATCCTCATCCCTTACTGTTTTGACGAAGCGACCCGACGATCATGCCGTTTCGGTAACATACTTTGGCAAGCTGACGTGTGAACCGATCTGCATTATAGATGTAGATCAGTGCCGTAGTGATCCCTTGCGCCAGCTTAATGCCATGTTTGGCTGTACGCACAACACCACGATCCTGATCACGAATGGCATCACTCACACCCTGCCAATAGATTCGGCGCAGAAACCAGTTCTTCGTCGTTCGCTCTTTGGCTACTTTATGTTGTACCGCACCATACGGCGTGTAATATACCTTGAACTTTGTCCGAATTCTTGCAATTATCTCACTCTCTTCACTGGAGAGAAGATTGTTCCCCACTCTTCCAAGGTCTTCACGGAAGGGGGCCAATTGATCAAAGACGGACAAACGAAAAGCCACATTCGCACCAAATGGAATATAGGGACTTTTCATTTCAGTGACTTCTTCTGCAAAATCCAGAATGGTGAACAGTGACCTGTTCTCGGGTGGAATCCACATCGGTTCCGGTACTTCCCAGATCGGATCAATCTTGCCACCGACACACCCGATATTTTCATTCATCTCAAATACGTTAACGATCTGGCGAATCCAGTCCCTGCAAGCAAAGGCATCATCGTCAAGAAACAGGATATACTCGCCGCGCGCCTCGTGAATGGCCCGGTTACGGGCTACAGACAAGCCTTGCTTTTCTTCCAACACATACCTAATCGAATGGTTCTCATGCTGCAAGATGGTTTGCAGCACGATGTCCCGTGTGTTGTCCTTCGAATTGTTATCAATGAGTATGATCTCATAGTCGCTGCTTGCGTAATTCTGTTGTATTGCGCTTCGTATCGCCTCGACCGCATCATGTGCACGGTTATACGTACAGATCGCCACGGTTACCTTCATTATTTCATCCCCATATTGTTCAATTAGGCCCACCCTTTGATCTGCACTAACTGGAGTACAGGGTAAGTGTCCTTTGGGCAATCACTGGCCAATCCAACCGCTCTAACGCTTTGACAAAACCACTGCCTTCCTGAAACTCCGATTGTTTTAAACGGATCATATTCATTGCTTTCAGCAACCCATCCGGGTCCGAAGGTTCATAGAGTACCGCACAATCTTCGGGCAGGTATTCCTCCAACAAGCCAATTCGTGGTGCCACCACAGGTTTGCTGAAGGTCAATGCCAGAATTGCACTACCAGAAGTTGCGATTTGCTTGTATGGAAGAATGATCGAATCGACCGCATCAAAATAGTCCGAATATTCATCATCTTCAATAAAATGAAAATGGGTATGAATATGTCCGCTCTCGAGGAATTCTTCACCGAGATCGTAGTCCTTCACTTTTTTACCGGCAATCAACAGATGGGCCTGATCCGATTTCAGCTCCTTGAATGCCTCCAGCAAATCATCCACGCCCTTGTACGGCGACACCTGACCGAAGAATGCATACACATAACTATCCTCCGGGATGCCAAACCGGGAGCGGATATTCACGCCTTTTCCCTGATACACGCCCTTGTAATGCCCATGCGGAATTACCTCGATCCGGCTGGAATCAATCCCAAAGGTCGAACAGATCTCAGAGATCAGGGGTTTGCCCATAACAATCAGC
This sequence comes from Paenibacillus sp. SAF-068, assembly GCF_051967555.1. NCBI lineage: Bacteria > Bacillati > Bacillota > Bacilli > Caryophanales > Paenibacillaceae > Paenibacillus > Paenibacillus sp. SAF-068. Next base: position 447,891 of record NZ_JBQCJX010000001.1, on the reverse strand, counting down.
TTAGAGCAATTTCGGACCAGTATTTTTCTCATCCAGTAATCGAAGCGCGTTTTACCGCTGTTATGAGGCCAGATGTTGTGCACCGTCCAGAATAATTTGGCTCCCCGCATGCGTGCAAAACCAATCATCAACACATATAGAATGGATTTGATTACGGTTGACAGCACCGACGACCCTCTGTAATAAAAGCTGGGCCAATGAAAATGCAGCACGTCATTTTTTCTCAGTTTGAGCAGATCTTTTTTGGTAAACTGTTTTACTTCCCATCCCTTATTCTCAATGGAATCGGATAACAGCTCATTGAATTTATTGTTCTCAATCATCTTGGGCAGCATATACACCGTCGGATTCTCCATCCAGGCACCTCTTACTTTAGTTTCATTCGCACAGGTTCCTCTGTATACGTTCCAACTGCGCGCCTTGCATGAAATCTCATTAGGAATCCTTGCATCATAATTTTGGTATTACGCTTGAGCAGCACCCAATCTTTCCACCAGGGATACAGCGACAATGCCTTTTTCAGATAAACATTATTGCGAAGTGTATTTCTCGACCATTCGAGCATTCGATAATGGTGTAATTGACGGCGCTTCTGCTCCTTGGACATATCATTGTAGTATTTTAAAATAATCTTGCGTTGACCTTTGTACTTGGCTGTTGTAGAGGTTGAAATGCGCGGTCCACTATGGATGTTGATATCCACCAGCGGTTCTTTCACATTCACGGCGATGTAGCCTCGTTTCAATATGCGCAGATAAAAGTCATAATCCTGAGCGGATGTCAGATTCTCATCGAAGCGAACTTCACGGGCAAGAGAAGTGAGTACCATGATTTTGGACGTTTCCCCGATCCAGTTGAATGTAAGCAGGTCCTCATACCGCACAACATCACGAGGCTCCACCGACAATTTCCGTTTGACCACCTGATGCTGCTCATTCGTATATGCGAGATACTTGCTGCAAAAAGTGAATGATTCCTGTGTACGCTCCAGCACTTCTGCCTGGGTTTTGATTTTGTCGGCCATCCATTCATCGTCATCATCCAGGAATGCAATGTACTTGCCATTGGCATGGGATATCCCCACATTCCTTGCATGATTGGCTCCTTTCGGATACGGAACCCGGATGTACCTAATCCGCGAATCTTCCCGTGTCCAGGCCTGACAGATTTCTGGCGTCTGATCTTCTGAACCGTCATCCACAATGAAAATCTCCAGGTACGGATGTGTTTGCTCCCGTACACTTCTCAACGCATTTTTCAATAAATCGGCCCGGTTATGGGTCGTAATGATGCAAGATACCAAGGGGTTCATTTCATCACCTTTTCCTGTTCACTAGGATACCTTCACTTGAAGTGCATCATATATTCCTGATAATCTGCCCACAAGAAGATTCATATCGAATTTATCCGATATAATCGCTCTGTTATATGAACCCATTCTTGCTCTAACCTCTTCATCCATGATGAGATATTCCAGTGCTGATGTTAACCCGTGCACATCTCCCGGCTCGATTAACAGCCCATTATGACCGGATGTAATCACTTCGGGGATGCCTCCGACGGTGGTCGATATAATGGGCAAGCCACAATTCATTGCTTCAAGTATGGCCATAGGTAATCCCTCATGATAAGAAGGCAGGACCAACAGATCCGCTTCCCGCATCAGCTTTTCCTTTTGCTCTCCGTTAATCCAGCCGAGTACGTTGACACAATCCTCAATTCCATACTGCTGTACAAGTGCTTTGACTTCTTCGACTTCGCCATCCCCGGCCAGATTGAAGTTGGCTGTAACGCCCAGCGTCTTCAATTGTTGAATGGATTGAAGCAGATCGTAGACTCCTTTTCGCTCACCCAGTCTGCCCATAAAAAGAGCATTCACGGCTGCCTGTTGTTCTCTGGCAAACGGTTCTTTGACAAAGACTCCGTTATACAGCACCTCAATGGCTGTCTCCGGCACAATCGTAGCAAAGTATTCTTTCCACGTCTGGGATAAGACAATCAACTTGTCTGCCTGATTCAGAATGTAGTGACAATACTTGCGCTGCAGCGTGAATTGATTGTAGAAATCATCAAAGCTGGCCGCATGAATATGCAGAATGACTGACTTTCGAAACAACTTTCGTGCCGTTAGCAGAAATAGAGATTTCCGATAAAAGCTCCCGTTGTTCGCCATATGAATATGCACGATATCCGGCTTGAACGTGTACAGCTTCATCCAGAATTGAATGAATCCCCGTATAAAAATAAGCAGCCGTGAGAACACGCTGCCCGTAATATACGTTTCCACCCGTTGCATGGCATACATATCAGAGATGGAAGAATCCTCAATGTTTTTGATGACACTCACAATTCCACCCATATCCTTCAAGGATGATCCAACAACCAATACTTTTGGTTTCATGATAGACTCCTTTTTTTCATGGTTAATCTTCAGACCACTTACAGACTATTCACGTAATTTTTAATGGATGAGATCAGATCAGACTGTTTTCTCACATAAGGCTGGAACGTTAGCTCCTCTATGCACGGAACCAGTTTTTGCAATTCAGCCTGACTCTCCGCAACAGCCACATAACCGTTGTCCTGAAATACCTTGGAAATCTCAAGCTGATGGTCGTCCACATGCTCGCCCCATTCTTGTCGGCGTGGAATGACGATCACCGGCTTGCCTCGTTCAAGACAGTTCGTGATGGAACCGACACCCGCATGAGAGATAATGCATCTGCTGCGCTCCACATATTCATTCATCTCTTCCTGGGTAAGGAAAGGGATCGCAGTGAAATTTCGCGGCTGATACTCCGTATATCCGGATTGGGCGATAACCTCTTCTTCAATGATTCCCGCCTCAATCGCCTCATCAATAAGCTCAAACATTCGATTGAAGGGAAACCGCTGGGTTCCAACAATAGCAAATATCAAAATAAAGCCCCCCTATACTTCGCATTGGGATAGCTATCCTGCAACGTTTCCCATTGAATGAAAAACTCATCCGAGATTTTGTACATCAATCTCCCGGTTGCGCTGGAGGAATAGATTTTGGCATAACTTTCGATATAAATCAGCTTGGCACCGAAGATCTTACCGATGAGGCAAAATGGATATGTGGCCCCTGCCCCTGTGGTAATGATTACCTTTGGACGCTCGCGCAGATATAAAAAGAATGATTTGATAATGTTAGCCATAAAAATCAGCAAAAACATCGCATTCTTACGCTCTTGCTGCATTAAGAAATATACTTTGCCCTGAGATGATTCTACTTTTCTGCTCTTGTTCTTCTCCGTAATCAGAAAATAATCATGTTCTTCAACCGCTGGAATAATTTTGGTCAATTCATCAAAATGACCGCCTGTAGAACTGATCAAACAGACCTTCATGTTCTAATCTCCTTTGAAAAGGATGCGTCCTTGGCTCGCTGCACCTGGATATCCACTTCTGCTTCAGCCCCTGACTTGGAGTGTGCTCCTTTTCCCGTAGCATATAATGCGTTCAGGAAGATACAGAATGGAGCAATCAGATGAACCGTGGACAAGGTATTGTCAAAAAAGGAATAGGTCAGGAAACCGATAATCATACCGGCAAAATATAACCGGATCATGCCGCCCAATCGGAAGTACACAGACCGGAACACGAGAAGCAGCGATAGAAACAACAGGATGGCTCCAACTAATCCGCCATCGTAATAAAAACGAATGTATTCATTATGCGGAACGACGAAGCCAGAAAAGATACTTCCATCATTAGCCACGAGAGTCGAGCCGAGTCCACGTCCAAATATCGGATACTCGTTCGCTTTGCCAATGAAATAATTCCAGGCTACATCCCTTCCCGACAAGCCTTTGCTCTCTGACCTCATCTCATAATTGTCCCACTGCGCAATCACCATGTAGGCCACAGCCACAACGAATAGAATGAGAGGAATAATAGCACTAACTCTGCCTTTGACAAAGGCTTTCAGTTGATCAAACAGATAGACCAGAATAATCGGAATAAGCGCAATCAACGGTCCCCTTGTTCCTGTCTGGACCAGAATGACCAGATGTGTCAAGGTAAGCATGTAATACAGAACAACCTGATGGCCTTGCCTGATCTGAATCAGACAGACGCAGATCGAGATAAAACACAACATGGCCAGATGCGCGGCGATGTTGGCTCCCTGTAGCCGGGTTACTCCCGACATCTCCAGATTAGTAATGGACAATATGCCGGCCAGCTGAAAGATATAACCACCAGCAAGACTGAATAGCGGCAGCCATGCAAGTACACGTATAATGCGTTGACTGATCTCTCTTGAGAAATGGGGCATCAGCAATAAAAAAGGAACAATGACACCCAGAAAAGCCTTGAATGGATCGAGCGGGCTAACCTTACTGGGCAGATCAGACAGAAAATAACTTTCCACAAATAAAAAACCAATCGCCAGTGCAGGATATATCAGATCTTTTCGAATACCAAAGCGTAAAAATAGAGAAATGACAAAACCCAGGATCGCCAGCTTGTAGAAAGACAGCGAATCCAGTCCTGCCAGATGAATGCTAAATATCTTATCAATGGACAATGAAAAACTTACAATGAGAATCATAAAGATCCAGCTGGGCTGTTTAATATAAACGCCCAGCAGAATCACAGCCATGAGTGCAACAACCGAAACTAGCGGAAGATAGATTGCTGCGAAGACAATTACCAGCGAAAAAAGTATGATATTAAACGACTTCATATTCAATGCAGCAAGTATACCGGTCTTTTGCATATCTGCTATGCCACCTCAAAGCCAGAATCGTGTTTCAAAACGCATCCTTGGAACCCACCAGCACCTTGAACGTTCTGAAGATAATCTTGATATCCACCATCATGCTGCGTTCACGGGCATATGTCAGATCCAGCTCTACCATTTCTTCAAAACCAACACTGTTTCGACCGCTGACTTGCCATAATCCTGTACATCCCGGGATCATCTGAAGGCGTTGTCTGTCATAGGAAGAGTAGTTCTTCACTTCTCTGGGCAGAGCCGGTCTGGGTCCAACGAGACTCATCTCTCCTCTGAACACGTTCCACAACTGCGGCAGCTCATCCAGACTGGTTTTCCGAATGAACTTGCCAATGCGGGTAATGCGGGGGTCGTTTTTCATTTTGAACATATTCCCGTTCACTTCATTCTGATCAATCAGCTGTTCCAGCAGATCTTCAGCATTCGCAACCATGGACCTGAATTTGTACATATAAAATTCTTTCCCATTCTGACCGACCCGGACCTGACGAAAAAAAACAGACCCCTTCGGGGCCTCGATTTTGATCAATAATCCAATGACCGCAAACAAGGGGCACAAAATGATCAAACCTATGAAAGAACCCAGCAAATCGAGCATTCTTTTCATAAATAGATACACTTTATCCGCATTTTGCCCTGACATGGTTGATGCATTGTACCCCAGACTTGGGTCCATAACAATCTCCGCTTCCTTCGTTTGGGGAGATGGACTCATTCAAACTCCCCCCCGGCTGCATGTTCTACCGACTCTTTTTCCAGGATATGTTGCAGAGCTTGCAGCATTGGAATTCTAAGTTCCTGTTTTTGCAGAGCGAAGTCGATGGTTGTCAAAATGAATCCCAGTTTCTCGCCCACGTCATACCGTACTCCCTCAAAATCGTAAGCATACACTCCTTGTGTCTCATTTAAACGCTGAATCGCATCTGTTAATTGAATCTCTCCCCCTTGACCAATCTCCTGTTGCTCCAGATGTTCGAAAATCTCTGGACTCAGTACGTATCTCCCCATAATCGCCAGGTTGGAAGGCGCTGTGCCTTGGGCAGGTTTCTCTACGAACCTGAGAACCTCTGTCAAACGGCCATCCGATTGAAGCGGGTCCACAATACCGTATCGGTCTGTTTGTTCAGCAAGTACGGTCTGTACGCCAACAATGGAATGTTGAACCTGATCATATTGATCAATCAATTGTTTGGTGCATGGCACTTCCGATACGACGATATCATCTCCGAGCAACACAGCAAAAGGTTCGTCACCGATAAAGTTACGTGCACACCAGACAGCATGACCAAGTCCTTTGGCCTCTTTTTGTCTTATGTAGTGGATATCCACGTTAGAGGATTTGCGAACCTCTTCAAGCAGGCCCAGCTTCCCTTTTTCCAGCAAGTTGTGTTCCAGTTCAAAAGCATTGTCGAAATGATCTTCGATTGCACGCTTCCCTTTACCGGTTACAATGATGATGTCTTCAATTCCAGAGGCAATGGCTTCCTCAACGATATACTGTATAGTTGGTTTGTCCACAATAGGGAGCATTTCTTTGGGCATCGCTTTCGTGGCTGGCAAAAAACGTGTACCCAGTCCAGCTGCAGGAATGATCGCTTTTCTCACTTTTTTCATAAATACCACCCTATCCTCTTTTTTTAATTTGATAAAAGTTGAACCGGGGCATCTAACCCGTCCTCACGTCATACCTTCGACGATTAACGTCTAAGGTTCACAGAACCCACAGCATGACCGAGTGCCTACAGTGATAAAGGTGCAGTAGACATTACCTGTATACCTTGGGAACATTGGATGGAAGTTTTACTTCTCTCCGTAGCCCACCGGAACTGCAACGTTTTTGATATTGTTCAGGATGGCGCCCAGAATTCGTGCATTCACATGCTCCAGAGCAGCCTTGGTCTTCTTCACCAATTCCTTCTTGACCTTGCCTGAGTTCACGACGAGCAGGACACCATCACACAGCGAACTCACAATGAGCGCATCCGTTACTGCGAGCACCGGTGGTGTATCAAACATGATGACATCATATTGATCCTCTAATTTCTCAATCAGCCTTTTCATCCGGTTGGAACCGATCATCTCGGACGGGTTCGGCGGAATCGGGCCCGAAGTGAACAATTGGAGATTATCGATATAGCTCTCTCTGAGTACTTCTTCCACACTGTACTGATTAGAGAGCACACTGCTAAGACCGATATGATTGGGTACGGAAAACACCTGGTGCAAGGAAGGGTTACGCAGATCGGCATCAATCAGCAGAACTTTTTTGCCTTCCTGGGCATAGGTTACCGCCAGGTTGCTGATGGTTGTGGTCTTGCCTTCGCCAGCTTCGGCTGAAGCCACCATGATCTTTTTGATATGACTGTCGATCGAGGAGAACTGGATGTTCGTCCGCAACTTACGGTAGCCCTCCGAGATTTGAGATTTGGAGTTAAAATAGGTCACCAGACTGTTATTTTCATTGGTTAGCCGTGACATATGTGCCATCCCCCACTTTCTGTTGAGATACGTAATTTTTCGTATTTTTCAGATCATCTTTTTTCATTTTGGATATCACTGTAAGCACAGGCAGGCCCAGCTCTTTTTCAAGTTCGGTTTCGGATTTGAATGTGTCATCCAGATAATCCAGCAGGAATACGAGTGCAATCGCGAGCACAAGACCTGCGAACAGGCTGACAATGATGCTTAATGTGGTTTTCATATTGATTGGAGATGCGTTACTATCCACTTTTGCTTCACTGAGGATAGCCACATTATCGATTTTCATGATTAGGGGGATTTGAGATTGAAACACGTTGGAGATGGCGTTGACCGTTTTTGCGGCTTTTTCGTAGGTAGTCCCCTGTACAGTTATGCTCATCACTTGGGATTCGCTGGCTGTAGAGACGGAGGTGCTATTCATAAGCTGGGCAGAGGTTAAGCCCAGATCCGGATATGTGGTAGCCACTTTATCCATAATGGCGGAAGATTTAATAATTTCTCTGTATGAGTTAATGAGTTTGATATTGGTTTGAATCATGCTGAAGTCCATCATCGCCTGGCCTTGAACGTTAGAGGTTTGGTTCACGATCAGTTTGGAACTTGCCTCATAGATAGGCTGGGTGAAAAATATGCTCTTCACCCCTGCACCTACACCCGCTATCAAAGCAATTGCAACAATCAACCACAGTTTCTTTTGTAAAAGTCGAATATATCCTTTCAGTTCCACTTTCATTCCTCCTATACGTTTGTGATCTATCCTATGTAACTACCAGATGGACAGCAGCCATTTGCGAGGTTTCCAGCGTTCAGTGACCAGACATGAATTCGATAGGATGTGCGACGCATTCTCTGCCAGCCTCTTCACGGCTTCAACTCCAAAGCGACGCTCAATGACCCGCTCCCCTTCACTTATGGCAAATGTCCTTTTGCACGTATCGTGTGCATCTGATGAAATGAAATGAAACCCATTTTCTTTGCAAAAATGAAAACACCACTGCCGAACTTTCCGCCCGAAAAGCCCAGTGAAAGATTGAGCCGTGAGCTGACATAGTCCGCCTTGACTCAAGTAATCAGCCAACAGCTTTGGCTTCTTCAAAATGATACGATTGCGTTCCGGATGAGCAATAATAGGGGTAATTCCCGCTATTCGTAATTCATGCAGTATCCTGGGGAACTGTGAGGGAATATGATCAAAGGGCAGTTCCAGCAACATGTAACGACTTCCGGCGAGTGTGCAGCACTTTCCTGCATATAAGTCTCCAATCAGGTTGTCATGCACCCTGATCTCCTGTCCGGGACGGATCTCCAAGCGAATGTTACGTTTGCGAAGTTCTGCATGAAGCAGGTTCACGGCTTGATTGACCACCATCGGTTCATTGTTGTATTGCCCGTTCAGGTGATGCGGAGTAGCAATAATGGAGGTAATTCCAGAGGCTGCCGCCTTCTCAGCCATCGCAACGGACTGCTCCATTCGAACAGGACCATCATCCAGACCGGATAATATGTGGCAGTGCATTTCAACCATATCCAAACTTCCTGAAATAGTATGAGCCCCCTCGCCCCTTTATTCATCGCGCAAATGCTTTTGGTGTTAAAGAACTAATGCATAACGCTATGAAATATAGTAAAATGGCGTTAAGTACATGTTTTGTTCAGAAAATGTTAAGAATCGACTTGGAATTATATGGTGAAATCAATGTAATGATAGGGTTCCTGCAGAGCCTTCTGCTCTGTTGCCTTTTCATACTGAAAACGGGAAACCGCGGGAAACTGAACTTCAGTAAGCATTGTGTTTAACTGTCCAGTTATATATAGTTTCTGTTCGTGCTGAATATGCAAGTTTGCATGATACATTGTGAGCTCTCCGAAGGGCTGTTTCCATTGCAACCTTGCTTGAAGTCTTACACATACATGATGATCTTCAACATCTAAACCAATGAGCATTTCTGATGATACTGGCAAGTTCAGGTCGCTCAGGAAGGTGATTGCTTGAGTGTCCATTCCAAGTAACAGAACAGGGCGTCTTTTGCGGTCTACCATTTTCCCATGAAACTCCTGAATGTACATATGGACATTTAATTTCATATCAGCCCATTCCTGAATTATTGAATACATGGTTTCATTCCTTTAGAATGGATTAGCCTACATGGACTGCCTCAACTTCCTTCTCACAGGTATAGGGTTTAGGCAACAAGGAGATACTTAAAATATTCCAAATGATACATTTTGTAACTCCATACGTCCAATTTACGATACAATACGTATCATGTCAAGCGGTATTTGGACATGGTTCTTTTGATTTACGACAATATGAGATGTCCTTAGACAGACCTATTTACAAAATGGAATTGGATTACAGGAAACGCATGAGGAGTTACTCTTTTGCAGGAAAGCTGCCCTGATCAAAAACTTGGCTCAGGATTGTTTCAATATATATTTGATGTCGTTCAGGGGGAAATAGCTTATGAGCTACGGAAATCGCATTGCTGAATTACGGGAACAGCGGGGACTTACTCAAGAAGAACTTGCGAGCTCCATTCATATTACCAGAGCTGCTCTATCCCACTACGAGAAGAACCGACGTAAACCGGATTTCGAAGTGTTAACGAGACTTGCTGACATCTTTGATGTGTCTATTGATTATCTTATAGGACGTACGAAGCAAAGCGATGTCGTGATGGATGAAGACGTACGTGAATTCGTTGATACGTTGGAGTTATCGGACAAAGAAGTGTTGGAGCGCTTCGATCTGATGATTGACGGGAAGTCCTTAACGGAAGAAGAGGCACGTCGTTTTATTGCGTTTGTCCGGATGGAACGCAGCATGGACTAAACCCGAAAAGAGGACCCAGTTCCCAAGAGATAGTATCTCTGGCTTCTGGGCTTTTTTTGCGTCCTAATTCCCCTCTCATTCCATCATTATCTATTGTGTCAAGGACGCTTGTTGTTGACGGAGGATACGAAATGGTTCCAACGCTCCGGGTCGATTCCGCATTGCAGTAAAACTTTCATGATGTCTATCTGGGTTGCTTCGACTTGTTTACCTGTCGGCCTACGATCGTCCCTGTTTGGATGCTTCATATTCATTCCGCTAACCTCTCTTATCTATATACTTTCCCTGCCCTCCAAAACTAGCCTTATTATACTTGAGAACGTTCCTCGATGTTGTCGTCTCATGGCGATAACGTTTTTTGAATGGGTTCTAATTTTGTCGAAAGACAAATAGGAGCTATATGGTGCCAAAATGGCAACCATATAGCTCCTATTATTCTTCATACAACCTGTTCATGCACTTTCACCTTTGAACCAGGTAGTTATTAGCCCCCAGCACGCGCAAGTTCACGCATATTTGCTTCGAACGCTGCAAGCAACGCTGCTTCCCCAGTCAGGCCTGTCGCCTGAACCCGTTCAATCTGCTCGGTCATGCGCTTGAAGTCCTTCGGAATAACCCGAACGAACTGGTTCACTGCATCTTGCCAGTTATCCAGAATACGCTGACCGGCAGCACTTCCTGTATTGGCAACATGACGTTGGATCATGCCACGCAGATCTGCGCTTTCGGCCACATCTTCGATGCGCTCCAAAAGAACCATTTCCAGATTACAACGTTGCAGGAATGTGCCTTCCGGATCATACACATAAGCAATACCTCCGGACATCCCGGCTGCAAAGTTACGACCTGTATCGCCGAGTACAACGACACGTCCACCCGTCATATACTCACAACCATGGTCGCCTACACCTTCAACGACGACTTTGGCGCCCGAGTTACGTACCGCAAATCGCTCACCCGCAATACCACGGATATACGCTTCACCGCTTGTTGCGCCGTAGAGAGCCGTGTTACCGATAATGATGTTATCTTCGGCCTCAAACGTTGCTTTCGGAGAAGGCATCACAATCAATTTGCCTCCGGACAGTCCTTTACCCACATAGTCATTGGAGTCGCCTTCAACGGTCAAGGTCATGCCTTTAGGTACAAAGGCCCCAAAGCTTTGTCCGGCAGAGCCGATAAATTTGAATTTAACCGTATCCTCAGGCAATCCTGCGAGTCCGTATTTACGTGTGATCTCACTGCCCAAGATAGTACCTACTGCACGGTTAACGTTCGTAATTGGAAGTACCGCTTCAACCGGTTGACCGGATTCAATAGCAGACTGTGCGAGTGGCAGCAATTGCTGCATATCCAGCGTTTCTTCCAATTGGTGGTTCTGATACTGTGTACGGTAACGTGCAGAGCCTTCCGGCATTTCAGGCACGTGTAACAATACAGACAGATCCACACCTTTTTTCTTCCAGTGATCTACGGCTTCTACCGTTTCAAGGCAATCTGTACGTCCGACCATCTCCTGAATGGTACGGAAACCAAGATCAGCCATGATCTCACGCACATCTTCTGCGACAAATCGCATGAAGTTAACCACATGAGCGGGATCACCCATATAATTTTTACGCAACTCCGGATTCTGTGTCGCTACACCAACCGGACAGGTATCCATTTGACATACACGCATCATGATACAGCCAAGTGCAACGAGTGGTGCTGTAGAGAAACCATACTCTTCGGCACCAAGCAGGGCTGCAATCGCCAAGTCACGGCCATTCAACATTTTGCCATCTGTTTCGAGTACGACGCGATCACGCAGATTGTTCAGCATCAACGTTTGATGTGTCTCTGCAAGACCCAGTTCCCACGGCATACCCGCATGACGGATCGAACCTTGCGGTGATGCACCTGTACCACCGTCATAACCGCTGACGAGGATAATATCGGCACGCCCTTTGGCTACACCTGCCGCAATGGTACCCACGCCCACTTCCGATACGAGCTTCACGTTGATCTCAGCACGCGGATTGGCATTTTTCAAGTCATAGATCAGCTCTGCCAGATCCTCGATCGAGTAGATATCGTGATGCGGTGGTGGCGAGATCAGACCTACACCCGGTGTTGAACCACGGACTTCTGCAACCCAAGGATACACTTTGCGTCCTGGCAGTTGTCCGCCTTCACCCGGTTTTGCTCCCTGCGCCATTTTGATCTGAATTTCGTCGGCATTAACCAAATAGTTCGATGTAACACCGAAACGTCCGGATGCTACCTGTTTGATCGCACTGCGACGGGAATCCCCGTTACTATCTTTAATGAAGCGAGCCGGATCTTCTCCACCTTCACCGGTATTGGATTTACCTCCAACACGGTTCATCGCGATGGCAAGATCTTCATGCGCCTCTTTACTGATCGAACCGAAGGACATTGCCCCCGTTTTGAAACGACGCATGATATCCTCTACGGATTCAACTTCTTCGAGTGGAATGGAATCTCCAACGGGTTTCAGTTTCAGCATGGATCGAATGGTCAACAGTTGATCATTCTCCCCTTGCACAAGTTTGGAATATTTTTTATACAGCTTGTAATCCCCAGTACGAACTGCGTGTTGCAGGGTATGAATGGTTTGCGGATTGAAGAGATGCTCTTCTCCGTCGTTACGCCATTGATAATCCCCACCGGAATCCAATACTTTATCGTTACCGTCTTTTTCCGTAAAGGCACGGTTATGATGTGTCAGCGCTTCGGCTGCCACTTCTTCCAACCCAATTCCACCAATCCGGGAAGGTGTCCAGGTAAAGTAACGGTCAACGAAGTCTGATTTCAGACCCACCGCTTCGAAGATTTGAGCTCCACGATACGATTGAATCGTAGAAATCCCCATTTTGGACAACACTTTAGTAACACCTTTGGTAGCTGCTTTAATGTAGTTTTTCACTGCTTTCTCATGCGAGATGCCTCGCAGCAACCCTTGCTGAATCATGTCATCCAGCGTTTCAAAGGCCAGATAAGGGTTCACGGCACTTACACCGTAACCCAGCAGCAACGCGTAGTGGTGAATATCACGCGGCTCTGCCGATTCAAGCATAATGCTGACTTTTGTTCTGGTTCCCTGACGAATCAGATGGTGATGCAGACCTGCTACAGCAAGCAATGCAGGAATGGCAGCATTCTCTGCGTCCACACCACGGTCAGACAGGATCAGAATGTTATGCCCTTTGTCAATGACACGATCCGCAGCTTCGAAGAGCAGATCCATCGCTTTGCGCAGTCCTTCTGCTCCTTCCGCAGCGGTGAAGAAAATTGGAATCGTCATGGAGCGGAAGCCTGGGCGACGCACATGGCGAATCTTTGCGAAGTCTTCATTGGACAATACCGGTGTATCCAGACGGATCTGGCGACAGCTCTCCGGTTCAGGGTTGAGCAAATTGCGCTCAGGACCAATGGTTGTTGCCGTAGACGTTACAATCTCTTCACGGATTGCATCGATTGGCGGGTTGGTTACCTGGGCGAACATCTGTTTAAAGTAGTTGTACAGACGCTGCGGACGATCCGACAGCACAGCCAGCGGTGCATCATAACCCATCGAACCCGTAGCTTCCATACCTGTTGTTGCCATAGGCTCCAGGATCTTACGAAGCTCTTCAAATGTATAACCATATGCCAGCTGAAGCTGGGTCACGTTATCATGTTTTGGATCAGGAAGTTCCGGTGCTTCCGGCAGCTCACTCAGATCCATCAAATGCTCATCAAGCCAATCCTGATACGGGTTCTCGGCTGCAATGATTGCTTTTACTTCTTCATCCGAGATGATGCGGCCTTCTTGTGTATCCACAAGCAACATCCGGCCTGGACGCAGACGATCTTTGTACAGGATCTCTTCCGGCGCGATATCAAGTACCCCAACTTCTGAGGACAGGATAATACGGTCATCTTTGGTTACATAATAACGAGCTGGACGCAAACCGTTACGGTCAAGTGTTGCACCAATTTGCAAACCATCTGTGAAGGCCATTGCTGCTGGTCCATCCCAAGGCTCCATCATCGTGCTGTGATATTCATAAAATGCTTTTTTGGCAGGGTCCATGCCCTCATCCGTGCTCCAAGGTTCAGGAACCATCATCATCGCCACGTGTGGCAGGGATCGACCACTCAGATACAGGAACTCCAGCGTGTTATCAAACATCGCTGTATCCGAACCGTCCGGATTGATGACCGGTTTCACTTTGGCGATGTCGTTACCGAACAATTCACTCTCGAACAAAGACTGCCGTGCATGCATCCAGTTCACGTTACCACGCATCGTGTTGATCTCACCGTTGTGGATCATGAAGCGATACGGGTGAGCACGTTCCCAGCTTGGGAAGGTGTTCGTACTGAAACGGGAATGCACGAGAGCAATAGCCGATTCAACAAGGTCTTGCTGCAGATCCAGATAGAATTCTCCCACCTGTTCTGTTGTCAGCATGCCTTTATATACAATTTTGCGACAAGACAAGCTTGGCAGGTAGAATGAACCGCCTTCCGCTTCATCTGCCGAATAACGAATAGCCAGCTCAGCGCGTCTGCGAATAACATACAGCTTACGCTCGAATCCAAGCTCATCCTTCACATCTGCCGATCTTCCAATGAACACCTGACGTACATAAGGTTTCGCTGCAAGTGCAGAACGGCCAAGCATTTCGTCATAAGTAGGAACATCCCGGAAACCGAGGAACGTCTGCCCTTCTTCTTCAATAATCTTCTTGAGGCTCTCTTCGTGTGCACTACGGATGGCAGGGTCCTGAGAAAGGAACAACATCCCTACACCATAGAAGCCCTGTTCAGGCAATGCAAAACCAAGACGTTCCGCTTCCTGTGCAAAATAACGATGTGGAATCTGAATCAGGATACCTGCTCCGTCACCGGAATTCGGCTCACTTCCCTGTCCTCCACGGTGCTCCATGTTACTGAGCATGGTCAGTGCCTGACTAACGATATCGTGTGAAGGTACTCCTTTGATGTTGGCAACAAAACCCATTCCGCATGCGTCTTTTTCGAACTGCGGGTCATACAGACCCTGTTTTGGAGGTAATCCGATGTGTCTCATGGAACGCAACCTTTCTATAATGAAGTATTTCGGAAAGATCAAGAACATAGGCAACAGGCAACAATGAAACGGGAGGAGCTGGCCTTTCGCTTGCGATAGAGCCTGCTAGATAGAAGAGGTGACAGCATGAGACTGTCAAAAATAATGCCTGCTATTGGGCAGAAGCCATTAAATGAGATGAGCTGATCCGGACGATCCGGCAAACAGCATGTATAAATCAACACGCAGCCGCTGGCACGGCTACTGAAATGAAGCGACGTTTTTTTGATATAGTTCTATTATTTTAACACCGACCTAACATCCGCGCAATTTAAACTTTTTAATACCTCTGATAAGAAATGTTTTGCAGTACAGCTTTACAGCAATGACGTTTAAATTCATCTCTTTTTCGAATAATTATACACTTTTTAAGGCAGAGTACAACTGAATTAAATTGCTGACGGAAGAAAATCGTTCCATATACAGCCTGCGTTTATCCATAATTCCACCAAATTCTCACTGCTTAAGCCAGCGAATCTTTACTTCTTTATGCATTTGTATACAAAATAGCCTGCAACCCCATTTTGGGGTTGCAGGCTATTTGCACTATTTGACTACTATATTGCATAATTTCACTACATAAATATAAAGTTTTTTTTCAAAAATATCCCCCTGATGAGGATCAAGTTCGACTTATGCCGTCACAACTTGACCGGAATCAGCCTGTTCGACTTCTTTTTTCGGACGTCTGCCATTCCAAAGGAAGTAAGCAAGCGTCAGCAGAATGGATACACCTGCATAGATGCTAAGAATGCCTGCCTGATGCCACATCACATCCAGATTACCACTGGATACAACGGCTTTGAAGCCCATAATGCTGTGTGTCATTGGCAACCAAGGGCTAAACACCTGAAGCCAAGATGGAATCAGTTCTACCGGGAATGTTCCTGCACTAGCCGCAAGTTGGAAGACCAGCAGCAGAATGACAACATAACGTCCAGGCAGATCCAGCCAGGTGACAAGCGCCTGAACGATCAACATGAAGGTCAGCCCTGTAATAATGGTAAACAGATAGAACAGACCTACGCTATGCGTCTCCAGTCCAAGACCATACAACATGAAGCTTGCCACGATAACCGATTGGAAAATACTCACGGAGCCGAATACCAGTGTCCGGCTGACAAAACGATTCCAGCCTGTTGCACCAGGTACGGACGTTTCCCGCATTTTCAATACGATCGTGGAAATCAACGATCCCACAAATAGACCGATCGACAGGAAGAACGGTGTTAATCCTGTACCATAATTGCTTACGTTCTCTGCCGTGTTCTCCGAGGAGTTCACCGGTTCAGCAAACATGTTCACCACATCATCCGTTTTCTTCACTTCTGATGTTTTCTGTGCAGCATCATTCAGCTTGGTTGCCAGTTCACTTGAGCCATCTTTCAGCTCGGTAAGACCGTCAGCCAGTTTGCCCGCGCCATCGCCCAGTTGTTTGGAACCATCGGTGAGGGAATGAACACCACCACTGAGTTTACCTACACCTGTCTGCAACGCTGTTGTACCTGAGCCCAGCTGCTTGGCACCATCTGCAAGCAACGTGCCGCCGCTTGCAGCATCACCCAATTTGCCGCTGAACTGCTTCAGACCATCGGAGAGTTGTGCTCCTCCTTGACTGAGCTGTCCTGCACCAGCCAGCAATTGCTTCTGACCATCCACCAGCTGGTTCGCACCAGCAAGAAGTTGCTCCTGGCCTCCATGAAGCTCAGCTGCACCCGCAGCCAGCTGCTGATTGCCCTGATGAAGTTGATCTGCACCTTGTGCCAGCTTTTGCTCGCTGTCATGCAATTGCGCACTGCCATCGGCAACCGCTTCACTTGCGGCAAGCAGTTTCTGCACATCCGCATTTTCAGCCAGTTCCGGGTTCGATGCAGCAAGCTGCTTCAATCCGGCAGCTACGCCTTGTGCGCCATCAGCTACCTTGCCACTGCCGTCTACGGCCGATTGCAATCCTGTTGCCAAAGTACCGCTGCCCTGAACGGCACTTTGCAGACCATCAGACAGCTTCGCACTGCCCTGTTCTGACGATTTCAAACCAGCCTGCAACTTGCTTGTGCCATCCAGTGAAGACTGGAGTCCAGTTTCCAACTTGGCGCTGCCATCCTTCAGCTTATCTGCTCCGCTCTGAAGCTGACTTGAAGCGGCTGCCTGAAGCTGCTGCAGACCGGACACAAGATTCGTTGTTCCACTTTCAAGCTTCGTCGCGCCCGTATGCAACGCGTTAACGCCATCACTTAATGGAGAAAGTCCTTCTTGAAGTTCAAGCGTACCGGATGCGAGCTTCGCCAGGTTATCCTTGAGCTTCACCGCACCATCATCCAGTTTGCCTGCGCCCGTATTCAGTTCACCTGCTCCATCGCCTGCCTCAGCCAAACCATCCGATACTTCGGAGAACTTGTCGAGCAAGGTCTCTGCATAGGATTCCGTTACTTTGGCTGATACTTTTGCTTTCAGGTCCTTAATCGCGGTCTTGCCGATCTGCGCACCGACAAAGCTGTAATTGCCATTCGGTTCGTAGATCAGGTCAGCCGGCGCGGGCTTGTCATCGAGCAACGTTGTTGCCTGAGACGAGAAGTTCTCCGGGATTGTAATTTGCATATAATATTTGTCGTTACTCATACCTTCTCTGGCTTGACTCGCACTGACAAAGTCCCATTTGAAATCTGCATTTTTCTTCAGCTCATCTACCAGATCGCTACCTACATGAAGTGATTTCCCCTCCAGCTCAGCGCCTTTATCCAGATTGACAACAGCCACCGGCATCTCATCCACATGACCATACGGGTCCCAATAAGCCGCCAGATAGATTCCACTATACAGGATCGGTATAAACATAATTGCAATAACAGGGATCAACACCTTCGGGTTTCTCACGGCCGATCCCACATCCTTGAAAAACACGGATAAAGATTTCATGTCATTTTCTCCCCTTAATCTCTCTGCTCCTTGAGCAGGAATAACAATGATGAAATAAAATGTTGCGTTTCAGTAAAATTACCGAAACACGGACTGACCACTTTCCTCAAATGGTCACTTTAGAGCAAAAAAACAAACCTGTCTTCCGACAAGCCTCGCTGCCATGCACACATAATAACCCTTATTTATAGTAGATTAAATTTGGATTACGTTATAGCAGCAATTCCTTCCATTAAGAAAAGGCGAAAGTAATTCTTGATTTCCTCTTTGCTCAGCGGTTGATGTTGTTTGTTCCAGTCTGAGGTGAGTGCAATATATAAGCGAATCATCATAAAAGCGACAACTTGTGGATCACAATCCCGAATCTCTCCATTGTCTTTCGCTTTCTCAAGCTCCCGGGCCAGAAAGTCGGAAATAACCTTCTCCACTTTGTCCAAACCTTCCTTGGCCTGCAGTGTTCCAAAGTCCTTCAATTCCTGTGATAACTTAACCAGCAGATCGTGATCACGCCGGAATTCCAACAATGCATCCAACACCCGAAACAGGTTATCAAAAAAAGCACTTTCCTGATGTACTTCACGATGCGCGATGTTCTTCATTTCCTGGATCACTTCTACCAAAATCTGATCAAACAATTGTTCCTTATTGGTGAAAAACGTATAGATCGTTCCTTTGCCAACATTCGCAATCTTGGCGACCTGATCCATCGTGGTTGCTTTGTATCCAAACATGGCAAACGACTGGGCTGCTGCATGAATAACCTGCTGTCTCCTGTCAATCGGAGCCATCATATCCCTCCTTTAACTCATTCGGTATCCATTCGCTCTACATAAATGACCAGAAATACAATTTGGTCATTCGGTCAAAATATACATTACCACCTTGGAAAACAGATTGCAACCCTAACATTTTAAAAATTGTGTTAATTTTTTTTAACCGAAATGCAGTGGAAACTCCTTCTGTCGTCGTCTATAGTGTAAGATGACTCAAACAATACGCATATAAATGAAGTCAGGCTGTCTCAGAATAAGATATATGGTGTAAATATTCATGGATGAAACATGATTCTGCGCTTCAATGTATATTCATGTAGTAACGTAATCCATAGCTAGAATAATAATAACGATCTTAATTTTAAATTTAAACTTATGAATAAAGGTGAACTCATGCGAAAACCAAGAGTGCTCTTATTATCGGAAGGATTCGGTACCGGTCACACTCAGGCCGCTCATGCGCTGGCACATGGCATCAAAAAAGTCAGTCCACATGTTCACAGTCGTGTCATTGAACTAGGCAAATTTTTGAATCCGACGGTAGCTCCGCTAATTTTTTCTGCATATCGAAAGACATTGTCGGTTCAACCCAAACTGGTTAGCCTGTTGTACCGCACACAGTATAACAAATCATTAAACGGCTTTACCAAGCTGGCGTTGCACCGAATTTTCTATACACAGACGGCACAAGTCGTATCTCAACTCAAACCGGATGCGGTAATCTGTACCCATCCTTTTCCGAATGCGGTCATCTCCCGGCTCAAGCGTCAGGGACTGAATATCCCGCTCTATACCGTCGTGACGGATTATGACGTGCATGGAACGTGGATCAATCCGGAAGTGAACAAATATCTGGTCTCTACCCCTCAGGTCAAAGCATTGCTTGAAATCCGGGGAGTCGATCCATCCCATATTCAGATTACGGGAATCCCTGTGCATCCAGACTTCTGGGAAACAGGAGACAAGGTGAGACTGCGAGAAGAGATGGGACTTCAGAACATGCCTACTGCCTTACTTATGGGTGGTGGATGGGGACTTTCTTTTGATGAGGATCATATGAAAGCTCTCACGTCTTGGGCAGATCGTGTTCAATTGGTATTCTGTCTGGGAAGCAATGAGAAAATGATTGCTAAGATGAAAGAAATGCCTTGCTTCCAGCATCCCAATATTCGTATTCTCGGATATACACGTGAAGTCAGCAAACTGATGGATGTATCCGATGTGCTGATCACGAAGCCTGGTGGCATGACATGTACCGAAGCGTTGGCTAAACGGTTACCCATGCTGTTTATTCCTCCGCTGGCGGGTCAAGAGGAAGAGAACTGTGAATACTTTGTACAAGCCGGATACGGCCAGGTCATCCATTCTGCAGACGTGATTACCAAACGTTTCAGACAACTATGTGAGCAGGCATCCACTCAAGCTGAAAGCCCGCTGAACGTAGTGCGTAATTCAGGTAAGCATTCGGTCTATGATCCGAAGTGCTGTGCTCAAGCTGTTCATGACTTATTGTTCCCAACTACACCCGAGGTCACAACAACCTCCTTGGAACGCTTCTCAGCCGGAATCGCTGCCACGTCCTTGTCAGGTACCAGAATACCATTCTGACGTCTCTATGGGCCTATAGAATAGCTCTCATGAGGTGTTATAGAGGACGAGACAAGTTATCTTCATATACAAAGAAGGTTCCCTTCCAAAAATTCGGAAGGGAACCTTCTTTTATTTTTCATTGATTCCACCGTATGATTTGGCAGAAAAAAGGGTAATTTAGAGTATAACGATATTTTAAATAACGAAATAAAACTACGATTCAGGCTTTAAAAAAGGGCCATGTGATGTACACACAGTTAACTACCCTGCCTGTTTGCAGAATTTACAGGTCGATTACTTGTAAAAAGTATGATGACCGATCGTTTTTACTTTTTTCTGCGAGCGGGCAACTGTCAGATCGTCGGCAAGTGTCAGTGATAAGAAATAATACGTATCATCGGCAACTTCCTTCTTCCCGTTCAGTGCAGCATTCACTGCTTTGATACTGTCCTCGTTGGGAACCACACGTTTCAAACGTCCGTTCGCTACAGGACTGAACTGGGATTTCTGATAGATAACCTTGTAAATGGTATCGGGAAAATTGGCTGACCGCAGCCGGTTTAAGACAACATTGGCAACTGCCACCTTGCCTTCGTACGGTTCACCTTCCGCTTCTGCCATGACGATTTTTTGCAGCAGATGCAGTTCTTTATCGGACACACTGTATGACCAGGTTGCAAGTTTCGATTCATCCTGGCTCAAAAGTTTGGTCCGCGTAAAGTATAGTTTTTGGGGGGGAGTTGTTACAGCAGCGACTTCTTTGGCACGTTTCACCTTGGCCAATTTCAGTGCAGCTTCTTTTTTGGCTTTGGCCGCAGCTATTGCTCTAGCTTTGTTCTTGGCCTTGGCTTCTTGCAATTTCTGCTTTTCTTCAGCAGTCGTCAGCCAGTTCTTGGCTGGCAGTGATTCAGTCCACGCTACGGTGTGGGCAGACAGATTAGAAGACAGACTTGTCCCATCTTCCATCATGCGCCTCTCATCTTGCGCAGATGTTTGGTTATTTTGCACAGAAGCCGCAAGCTCGGTCATCTGTTTACTATCACTAGCTTCATTCCACTTCCCCGTCGCCTGAACGACATTTACCCCCACTATACATACAAGCAGCACTGATAACATCGGTGCTACCCAACGATTCTTGCTTATAATGTTCATTCGAAGATTCCTCCTGTCGAAACAATTCCCTTATCTAAGTAACCCAAAAAAAAAGAATTTGAATAACGATGGCTAATATTACATAGGGATAAACGTAATGTCAATGTGATTTTATGGCATAAAAATGATTATCAGGAAAAAGAAAACGTATCCACTACCTCATACATTGGCGATTGTCCCAGCCTTGTCACATAAAGTACAACGTCCTCCACCATCCATGAATTAACTCCTGTGGAATGTTCGGGAAGCACTCCGGATATCCCTTTATTTTCATTACCTGGAATCTGTCCCAGATATTTTCTGGCAATGGTAATGTGGGGAGCATAAGGTCTTAATTCAGCTTCAAATCCAAGGGTCGATGTAGCCTGTACAATTTGTTTTTGCAATGATATCAAACGATCAACCTCTCCGCTAACACCTTTCCATAGAACTTTAGGCGCTTCTTCAAGTCCAAATGTACCCCAATCCGAAAGCTGGAGTTCGAAAGCCTGGCATTCAACGGCTACCGAGCGTAGGGCTTTACGAAGATGCCCAATGTCACTAACGAATGTATCCCCAAGAAATTGCAAGGTTATATGATAATCTCTATGATCTGTCCATTTACGAAAATCAAGCTTGTTCTGTACAAGCCTCGCATCCATCTGAAGAGACTGCTGTACAGCAACAGGAAGACGAATGGCCACAAACAATCTTTCCCGTCGGGATGCATGATCCTGATGTGATTGGTTATTCATTGCATACACCTCTCTAAAGTTCGCTCTATTATTTCATAACTATACATATCGTTTCAAGTTGGGTAAGTATAGAGTGACACAAAGTTAACCATTTGCAAATAAGGCTAGATTCCTGCATTTCCCACCTTATGCACATCCAACATCAAATCTGATACACTTTAATTATCAAATTGATCAAACTATTTGTCTCAGGAGGACCACACATTATGGGTAAAATTGTATGTTTTCCATCTCTAACTGAAGAACAGCAACAACGCATTCAGAATGCTGCACCGGGATACACCCTGAAACTCGGAAAAGCCAAGGAATTGGACCCCGCTGAGTTAAAAGAGGCTGAGATTATTCTCGGCTGGTCACCCCTTGTCACCGAACATGCATTGAAAAAGGACAGCCTGTTGAAGTGGGTTCAGGTCTGGTCCGCTGGTGTGGATAATCTCCCCTTCGGAGATTTGCAGCACAAGAACGTTCAGGTCACCAGTGCAAATGGAGTTCACGCGATTCCAATCACCGAGATTATTCTTGGCATGATGTTGTCCCACAGTCGCTGGCTGAGACAAGCCATGCTGCATCAACAGCAGTCCGAATGGAAGGCTCCCGCCAAACCACTGCCAGAACTGCACGGCAAGACAGCAGTCATCGTTGGTGTAGGTGAGATCGGAACCGAAACAGCCCGCATTCTCAAAGCACTCGGCATGCGCACGATCGGAGTTCGTCGCTCAGGTGAAGATGTCCCCAACGTGGATCAAATGTATGACATGACCGGGTTGCATGAAGCCTTGAATCAAGGTGATTATGTGATTAACATCTTACCGTTGACCGATGAAACCAAGCATATATATGATCAAACTGCATTTGAGCATTTCAAATCCGGTGCCTGCTTCGTCAATGTGGGCCGGGGCCCAAGTGTGAAAACGGAAGCCTTGCTAGATGCACTCCAGAACGGCCAGATTGCCTTCGCTGCACTGGACGTGTTCGAAGAAGAACCACTTCCTGCAGACCACCCGTTATGGGGTATGGATAACGTCTTAATGACGCCACATATCGCAGGAAGTACAGAGCAATACACGGATCGCGCCCTCGATATTTTCGTCAAAAATCTGGAAGCTTATGTAGCTGGCCAGACACTTCCGCTTAACCTGGTGGATTATAGTCATAAATATTAACACAAACATCCGTTCCCATGCAATATTGTGCAAATCACTTGCTTCATAAGGTTATTTCTGTCTTCTACCTTTTAGTGTAGACGGTTCGTCAATTAATATGTACGAAATAAACAAAAACTCTACCTCTGAAATTTCTCTAGAGGTAGAGTTTTGTTATTTATGCTTACACGCACAACCAAATATGACGTATAAACGTGCCTTTGTGTACAGTTCGGTACTCTTTTACCGCCCACCCCGCTTCCAGCAAGTGCTCTTCTACCCACGCTGTGGAAACAATCACTGCCCGCTTTGTCAACCTGCGCAAGCTCTCCAGCATGGCTCGTTGCTCAGCATCTGGAAGTACAGAACAGAGATTATAGGGCATGTCCAGAATTGCTGCATCATACAACTCTTTCAGATCATTCATATCCCCCAATGTGATTCGATCCGACTCATATCCATAATGCGGCAGATTGATACGCGCACCTCGGACAGCCAACGGATTCAGATCGTTACCTTTCGCTTCAATACCCATGGATAAAGCCTCAATAACAACCGTGCCCATACCGCAGCACGGATCAAGCAACCGATGATTTCCCACGTCTGGAACAGCAATATTAACCAGTGCTCTGGCAAGCGTGATGCCAAGTCCAGTTGAGTAATTTTGTGGTTTCTGCCGATGAATCTGCCATGATCGGTCCGCTTCTGTCCACTGGCCCAAGATCCATTTTTCTCCTGTTCGGATTAGGCCGAAAGTCACCTGAGGTTCCTTCATCTGCGCCTTTCCTTTAATGCACATGCCGACTTCTTTTTCCAGTTGACGAGAAAGTGCATAATCCGGGGCATGATCTCCTTCTTTCAGGCAAACTACCTTAAATGTCTCTTCTGGCAGCAGCAGGATCTCTTGGGCAAAGGGAAGCAGGTCTGTCACCGTGTCTCCTTCACCGATCACATCTAATCTGCCATGGATAAAAGGACTGCGTCCAGGTGGTATACGTCGTTCAGAACGCACATACGCCCCCGTATCCATACGGATCTCCGAAGTCGGTTCAAGCAGTGTTTTCAGCTCCAGCAAGCACAATTCGCGCTCGTTCTCGTGACAAGCAAAGGTGTAGAGGTATTTCGCAGAAATAGAATATGTATCAAGTGTTTCATCAGGCAAAATCACCCTCTCCTTCCTTCATTAATCATGTTCCTTCTATATAAATAGTAGCTCATTGTAGATACTTCCAATATCGGCTGTTACGCAAGCTTCAGGTAGTCATTGTATACAATGTTAGACCTCAAGACAACTATCCTTTTTTTTGCACGGTTCTGTTGAAAAGATAAAAATAAGACGTTCCCCTTATTGAGGAACGCCTTACTTTATTTACAGATTCTCACCAATAGCCGCTTGTGTGATTCCAGCTTCTTCTATATATAAGAAGAGGGTTAGATTTTTAATTTTTCAATGGATGTAAGCAAATCTTCCGATAATTGTTTCAGACTTTGAATATTGCCGCTAATGGTCTCCATGGAACTTACCTGCTCTTCCGCAGATGCAGAAACTTCTTCCACACTCGCTGCCGATTGCTCCGAAACAGCCGAAATCTGCTGACTGAAATCATTCATTCGTCCGCTTGCTTCCTGCATGCCTGCAAGGCCATCTGTCATCGTACTGATGACACCAACCATGCCTTCCACCGATTCATTAATCGTCCGGAAAAGTTGACCTGAAGCATGCACATGTTCCTGACCCAACTCGGTCTCCTGAACGCCGGTACGCAATTCCGCGACTACCCCTTGCGACTCCTGCTGAATATCCTCGGTAATCGCCGTAATCTCTTCGACAGAGGTCTGCACAGCCTCAGATAACTTCCGCACTTCAGATGCCACTACGGCGAATCCGCGTCCACTCTCTCCTGCACGCGCTGCCTCAATGGAGGCATTCAATGCCAGCAGATTGGTTTGGCGTGCAATATCATGGATGACCTGTACCAGTTTCGAAATATCTTCATTTTTACGATTCAACCGGTCCATTCTGTTCATGGAAGCCGAGACCGAACCGGAAATCTGTTGCATCTGCTGCACGGACTGCTCCATCGCTTTGCGACCATTCAGTCCTTGCTCCAGAACAAGATCCGACATAACACGCAGCTGACTGCCCTGCTCCGTATGATTCTGAATGTGATCATTCAACGCTTCAACCGTACGGGCCGATTCCACGGCTGTCTCTGCCTGACTCTCCGCAGCCTTCGCTGACTCTTCCATTGTCACAGCAATTTGGCGACTACCAATCTTAACCTCTTCGGAGGAGATTGCCAATTCCCCACTCTGCCGATTGACAGCTTCCGCAATTCGTCTGACGCTTAGCACCATGGAAGTCAGGTTACCTTTCATATCATTCACTGCTTTGGCTAGAACACCGACTTCATCGTCATGTTTAGTATGTATATCCTGAACATTCAATTGGCCTTCTGCAATCAGTTTCACCGCGCTAATCACACGTAGCAGTGGTTTTACAACCTGTGAACGAATAATCGGAATGCTGATCGCTGTAATGACAATCATGACTAGGACACCGATAATGATGATTACTCTACCGTCCTGTACCGATCTGATCGTTTGGGACGCCGCAATGTCAGACTGTTTCTGATTATACTCCACGAGATAATCGAGATCGACTTGCATGGTGTCAAAGGAATCCGCACCTTTATCAGCAACTTCCTTTGCCAACTGTGTCTGACCCTCATCACTCAGCTTGATCGCTTGCGTATTAATCTTGAGATACGCTTCCCATTTGTTCTTGAACGCAGTCCAGTGTTCGAGCTCTTCCGAAGACTTCTCCTGCTGATCATAGATTTTAATCGCCTGCGTCGTTTCACGAATATACTTGGTACGCTCTTCTGACAAGAATGCCTTGTCTGCTTCATCCGCGTCAAAATGACGATAACTCAGCGACAGGACATGCTCTGTGGTATAGTTTAACCGGTTAATTTGTTGAATAGAGGGCATCCAATTGTTCGTGATTTCATTCGTGTTGGATTCAATTGAGTTCATCCGGGTGACAATCGTGACACTTAAAACAATCAAACAGAGGATTAATAAGTAGAACGCGATGCTGATACGCAGACCGATACTCTTGATCTTGAATCTGCTGAACATATGATCTCCCCCTTGACCCCTTCGGTCATCCCGAATTCAGGTGCTTTTGTCATTGTTTTTTCCTTCTTGTGACCTCTTGTCAAAAGAACATATCTATATTATATAGATAGGGAAATAGACGTAAAGTAGTATAACATTATTTTGTTGTTAAGATGCTTAATTTTGTAAAAGATTGTCGAAATTCTACAAAGTAAAACCGAAGAACTGCAGCATTCGGAAAATTCCTGATCTGTAGTTCTTCGGTTTGTCCAAATTTCAACGGCTTGCCACTTAAAGTAATCGGCCTACTTCAGGATGGTGGTCTTATGATCAGCCAGCAATCGATAAGAATCCAGCCTGCGCTCATAATCCGGTCCTGCCGTAACCAGAAGCAACTTCTCCGTACCCAGCTTGCGACTTACCTGTTGCAATCGAGCCCATACCTGCTCGGCAGTACCTGCATAGTGACGCACCGATTCATGATGATCAGTACTGGTTGTAACATTCGTGTGGGAGACCCCGATACCACTCGAATTCAGCTCGCTTAAACGTTCTTTCCCATCGGCCTTGCGTCTCTCCGCCATGTCACGACTCCAGGCCAAGGCATCCGTTTCTGACTCCGCACACAATACGCTGACTGCCACCATAACCTCTGGCTCCTTCATGGTTGCACTGGGGATAAATCCTTCTCGGTATCGCCTTACAGCCTCTGTGCCATCTGCATCACTCATGAATTGACCAAAGACATAACCCATGCCAAACCGTGCTGCAAATTCTGCGCTCTTCACATTGGTTCCCAACATCCAGAGCGATAACGGAAACTGGGGAATTGGACGGGCCGTCACGGGATGATCTTCGTAAGAATATCGATCTTCCAGCAGTTCGGTCAGTGCAGTGATTGATTCGGGCAGCTTAGACACATGTTGCAAGTAATTGCCACTAAGTGCCATCGTTGCATGAGGTCCACCTCCAGGAGCACGTCCGAGCCCCAGCTCAATGCGCCCAGGATAGAGCGCAGCCAGCAGGCGGAACGACTCTGCAACCTTGAGCGGGCTATAATGGGGCAACAGGACCGCGCCAGAGCCAAGTTGAATCGTGGTCGTTCTTGCTCCAATGTGGGATAGCAGTACTTCGGGAGAAGCCGATGCCAGTTCAGCCATATCATGATGCTCTGATGTCCAGTATCGGGCGTATCCCCAAGCCTCGGCATGTTGCGCAAGTGACACCGACTGTTGAAGTGCCTGTTCAGCTGAGGCATCGTTTAACCTAGGAACAAGGTCAAGTACGCCCAGACTGAACGTCTCACTCATTCTTGTAGCCAAACGTCTCATCTCCTATATATCGGTTAACTCTAATCCAAATCGTAGATGGAACCCACCTTCAGACCGTAGAGCTCATTGTATATTTTCTCGGCAAACGCATCCGTCATTCCTGCAATATAATCAATCACCATGTGTTCCCAGGTCCAGATCGGTTGGGCTTTGGCTTGATCCTTCTCATAACGTTGCAGCCAGTCCGATGGAATAATGGATTTGGACGTTTCCGGATCGAGGAATGCATCCCATAACCGCTTAATCATCCACTCACTGCGTTTCTGCAGCCGCTGCACACGCAGATCACGAATCATCGTCACCCAGGCAAAACTCTTGAGCACACTCACCGTACGCAGCATATCAAGATCCTCAGCCCCTTCACGGACAAAGGTTACCTTCTTCCAGTCACCGTCGTCAATAACGCCCAGACTGCCCACAAAAAAGCTCACCCAGTATGCTTTCACTTCACGGCGGGTACGGGAGTAATCATGCTCACAGAAAGGCATCTTCTCATTCCAGATGCGCAGGAACGAAGCAAGCACCTCTTCTACCTTTTGCCCAATGGCTTCTCGGGTCCATCCGTTCCAGAACAGATCCTCCAGCGTTGTAATCTTATCCACAATCAGTCGATTCACATGCGGATCTTGCAGGAAATGCTCATGTACTTCAATTTTCCCTGCTTTGATACCATCCTCCAGGTCATGCGAGGAGTACGCAATATCGTCGCAAAGGTCCATCAGCTGCGCTTCCAGTGTTTTCTTGCCTGTTGGCACGTTCCAGCGATCGCGAATTTCACGGATATATTGCCATTCATGATGGTACATGCCTTTCTTGCTCTCCGTGCCAGGGTACGGATACTTGTTGATTCCAAGCAATACCGCATCAGACAGGTTCAGTCCGTCGATATCTTCACGCTTCTCCAAATGCATAATAAGGCGGAAATTATGTGCATTTCCTTCAAAATGCTCGTATTTCCGTTTTAACTCGGCACGGACTTCAGACTCTACCTTGGGAACTTTGGCACTGCGGCTTTTTTTCATGATTTTCTTAGCCTCGGTGTTGATTAGGTCATCCAGAATGCCGTCCAACACTTCTTCACCTTTATGTCCAAACGGCGGGTGGCCGAAATCATGCGCGATTGCAGCGCACTCCACCACTTCTGAATCAATAATAAGACCGGGGTTCTCGGCCCGATCCCAGTCCACTTCGGGGAAACGACGAATCAGGCTTCGGGCAGCCTCACGTGCAATCTGTGCCACCTCGAGGGAATGGGTCAACCGAGTACGATAATAATCACCCGTTCCTGCGCCAAACACCTGCGATTTGCCCTGTAACCGACGGAAGGTCGGAGAATGAATGAGTCTGGAATAGTCCCGTTCGTATGCTGCACGAGATCCATCCAATTTGGTTAGTTCAGGATATTGTCTATGTTCTCTCAGATCGTTCCATTGCATGGGGATCACTCCTAGCCGACTGTCTCTATTTTGAGTGATTATACACAACATCTGTGGTTTCGAAAAGTAAAACCTGTCTGCGATTGTCATCTCTTCTTACATCAACTTGTAATAAACAGTCCTATTCTTTTATTATACCCTGCCAGACTATCATTCGTGCACCTAAATGATCATGATTCTATATTGAAATCCACTATCGTGACTTAATATGAAAAAAAAGTGCATGATACAGTTGGCGTGGCCGTTCCGGTTACGGATCGTTCTTGTGATCGCTGTTGTCTCCAGGTTTTCTGAATTCCCTTTAATAAGGGAAAAACCCGGAGACAAAGGCGACCGCTTCGCTTCTTCAGAATCGATTCCGTCCCCTTCACTGCTTTTGCTGTTTGATTCACTCCCAATCTAAATGACATTGCATTCCTTAGAAAATGGGATTTCAAACATTTTTGAATGACTAAAGAATTTTATTAAGATGTTTATCCATCGCTGCAATGATAGTCTGCCTCCCCCGCGCCCCTCCCCGTTGTGGGTAAAAAAACAAAAACCGACAGGACGGAAATGCCCTGTCGGATGTATATGGTAGATGCATCGAAGTAATTTAACTTCCAGCCTTAATGCTCACGCCATTTAACTCTTGAAGCGGTGTGAATTTTTGCATCAGGGATGTTACGGCACTCTTGTATAACTGATGTTACACCATAACTTTACAGATATCGTTGGTGAACTCTACTGGATCCTGAATTGGCAATCCCTCGATCAGCAATGCTTGATGGTACAGCAGGCTTGTGTAGAGGTTCAATTTTTCCTGATCCTGCGCGAAAGCATCTTTCAACGATTTGAAGACATCGTGATTCACGTTGATTTCCAGCACTTTGTCGGCTTGTACGTTTTCACTGTTCGGCATAGCTTTCAGGATCTTCTCCATCTCAATCGTCAATTCGCCTTCGGTGGACAAACATACCGGGTGGCTTCTGAGACGTTTGGAAGCTTTAACTGCTTTGACTTTACCCGCCAATTGAGCTTGCATAGCTTCAAACAACTCTTTGTTATCGTTGTCCTGAGCTTCCGTTTCTTCTTTGTCCGCGCTATCTTCGATACCCAGGTCACCACTGGAGATGGATTTGAATTCTTTCTCCTTGTAGTTCATGATCATCTTGATTGCGAACTCGTCGATGTCATCGGTGAAGTACAATACTTCGTACCCTTTCTCAAGAACACCCTCGATCTGTGGCAGCTTCTCAATTCGGCTAATGGACTCACCGGATGCATAGTAGATGTACTTCTGATCTTCCGGCATTCTGGAGACGTATTCGTCCAAGCTCACAAGTTTGCTCTCTTTGGAAGACGTGAACAGCAGCAGATCCTGCAAGGTATCCTTGTTCACACCATAGTCACTGTATACACCATATTTCAATTGACGACCAAACGCTTGGTAGAACTTCTCGTAGTTCTCACGCTCGTCCTTCATCAGGCTTTGCAGTTGGCTCTTGATTTTGTTCTTAATGTTCTTCGCGATCAGGCTAAGCTGACGGTCATGTTGCAACATCTCACGGGAGATGTTCAGGGACAGGTCTTCCGAATCCACCATACCTTTGACAAATCCGAAGTAATCCGGCAACAGATCCCCGCATTTATCCATGATCAGTACACCGTTGGAGTAGAGTTCAAGGCCTTTTTCATACTCTTTGGTATAGTAGTCAAACGGCGTGTTCTCCGGAATAAACAGGATGGCATTGTACACCACTGCGCCATCTGCGCTGATGTGCAGGTGTTTGAGCGGTTTGTCAAAACCGTAGCGTTTTTCCATATAGAAGTTGTTATAGTCTTCTTCGGTCAATTCGCTTTTATTTTTACGCCAGATCGGCACCATGCTGTTCACGGTTTGTTCTTCTTGGTATTCTTCGAACTCGTTCTCCGTGCCCTCTTTCGGACGTTGACCCGTTACATCCATCTTGATCGGATAGCGAATGAAGTCGGAGTATTTCTTAATGATGGATCTCAGGCGGTACTCTTCCAAAAATTCGTCATACGAATCTTCTTCGGTATTTTCTTTGACCGTCAGGACGATCTCTGTACCTACGGAATCCTTCTCAGCTGGTGTGATCGTGTATCCATCTGCGCCTTCGGACTCCCATTTCCAAGCCTCGTCGCTGCCCAGCGTTTTACTCGTTACGGTCAGCTTGTCCGCCACCATAAATGCCGAGTAGAAACCAACCCCGAATTGTCCGATGATGTTGTGGCCGTCTTTGGCTTCATTTTCTTTCTTGAACGCCAGGGAACCACTCTTCGCGATAACGCCCAGATTGTTCTCGAGCTCTTCCTGCGTCATCCCGATACCAGTATCCGTCAGTGTGAGCGTGCGGTTTTCTTTGTCAATGGTGAGCTTGATGAAGTAGTCCTCTTTGTTGAAAACAAGCGAATCGTCGGTAAGTGCTCTGTAATAAATTTTATCAATAGCGTCACTGGAGTTGGAGATCAATTCTCTCAAAAAGATTTCTCTTTGGGTGTAAATGGAGTTGATCATCATATCGAGCAAACGCTTGGATTCTGCCTGGAATTCTTTTTTAGCCATGAATGGTTGGACTCCTTTCAGATTGGATATCGAATGATTGGATTGAAAATAGAAATAACTGAGATATGCCTACGGCCATTAGACTCTAGAACCTTAGATCGCTCTAGTCCACAGATACCGTGATTCACTCTAATGGCTCATTGTAAAAAAAAGTGCATGACGTTCTGCAATGTAGCCGTTCCGGTTACGAATCGTTTTTCGGATCGCTGTTATCCCTGTATTTCTTTGATTCCCTTTTTTAAACGGGAGAAATTCGGTGATAAAGGCGAACGCTTTGCTTCCTCCAAATCGATTCCGTCCCCTGCACTACTTCCGCATTTAATCAGCGACTATTTTTTAGCATAGAGAATATCATTGAAGTGATAACTCTTAGACGTGGAATACAGCTTCAGGTCTGTAGCGCCCGTTGGCTCTGCATGACCTCCTCAGGTTCAATATTTATTTTCAAAAACAGAATCATTCCATATGTAGGCGTGTAGTAAAAACATCATTTGTTAGCACTCTAATGATCGGAGTGCTAAACCCTTCCTTTTATATAACATATGGGAAAATTGGGTGTCAATACGCAGGGGGTTATTTTAACAAAAAGATCGACTAACCCTTCACTTTTGCACATCACTAATCATTTTAACGTAATCCCGTAGGTAAAACAAAAGCCGCTCCGAACCAAAGTTCGAACCGGCAAGGTGAAAGATTGTAATGTGTCTGTTGGTATGGTAGAAAATTCTACTTTTTCGCCATTTTCGGATCAAGGGTATCGCGCAGTCCATCACCCATGAGGTTGAAGCCGAGAACGGTCAACATGATGGATACGCCGGGGAAGATGAGTGTCCACGGTGCTTTTTGTATAAACTGACGGGAGTCTGACAGCATTTTACCCCATTCCGGGTCGGGTGGTTGCGCGCCCATGCCCAGAAATCCGAGTGCAGCAGCTTCGATAATCGCCGTTCCAATCCCGAGTGTACCCTGCACGATCAGTGGAGTAAGACTATTGGGCAAGATATGGCGAAACAAGATTCGCCCGTTGCCTGCTCCGAGTGTCCGCGCCGACGTGATGAATTCCTCCTGTCTCAAGCTGAGTACCCGTGAACGCACCAACCTTCCGTAAGTCGGGATGTTCACGATAGCGATGGCGAGCAGCGCATTTTGCAATGACGGGCCCAGTATCGCCACAATGGCGATGGCGAGCAATATCCCCGGAAAGGCGAGCAGGATATCAAATAGACGCGAGATGAGCATGTCCGCCCATTTTCCATAAAATCCGGCAATCAGGCCAAGCAGCGTACCCGCAATAATGGAACCAATAACGGAGAAGAAGCCCACCCACAAGGAAATACGCGCCCCATGCAGCACTCTGGAAAACACGTCACGCCCCAGATCATCGGTACCAAACCAATGCTCTGCCGAAGGAGCCTGAAGCCGTTCCACCAGCACCTGTTCCTTGTAATCATAGGGTGCAATGTATGGCGCGAGGAAGGCCAATAGAATAAAAAACACAATAATAATCAAACCTGCAAGCGCAAGCCGATTCTTCCGAAACGTTCTCCACGCTTCACGCCACGGACCGGATGTGCTCGCTGTTGCAGCATCAATGGAGGGTCCGGTATTGGTCGATAATTTGGCCATGCGGCGTCTCCCTTCTTGGACATGAATGAATGAAGAATTCGCTATTTATAACTGATACGAGGGTCGAACACGGCGTAGAGCAAGTCCACAATCAGATTGATCACCACGAAAAAGAATGCCACGATCAGAATGCCACTCTGGATCACCGGATAGTCCCGCGAACTAATCGCTTCATATATATAGCGTCCCACGCCCGGCCAAGCAAAGATCGTTTCGGTCAACACCGCACCCCCGAGCAACGATCCGGTCTGGATGCCGATCACCGTAAGCACGGGAATAAACGCATTTTTAAGGGCATGTCCATATACAACAAAAAACGGCCCCAGTCCCTTGGCTTTTGCAGTACGAATGTAATCGGAACTCATCACTTCCAGCATGCTGGAACGGGTCATCCGGGCAATAACGGCCATTGGAATGGTGCCCAGCGCAATACTCGGAAGCAACAAATGTTTCGTTACGGTCCACAACTGATTCCATTGTCCAGCAATCATCGTATCCAGCACATACAAGCCCGTAATGGCTTCCACCGGATCACGTGCATTCATGCGCCCAATGGATGGCAGCCACTGCAACTTGTTCGCAAACAGCCATTGTTCCATCAGACCGAGCCAGAAGATCGGCATGGATACACCCACTAGAGCAATGACCATACAACAATAATCAAACCAGGAGTTGTGCTTCCATGCACTGATAATCCCGGCATTCACCCCGATAATGACAGCAAACAACATACTTGCCATCGTTAATTCAAGCGTTGCTGTCAGATAAGGCACAATTTCCTGGGCAATAGGCACCTTGGTGCGAATAGATGTCCCCAGGTCTCCTTTGAACAAATCGCCCAAGTAGGCGAAATATTGCTGGAACCAGGGTTTATCCAGTCCAAGCTGGTCACGCAAGGCTTGCTTGGATTGTTCGGTTGCCTTTTGCCCAAGTATGGTCTCGGCCGGGTCACCTGGAATGGCGTGGATGATGGAAAAGACAATCAGGGTCATGCCCAGCAGCACGGGCAGCAACACAAGCACACGTTTGACAATATAGCTGTTCAATCCTGTTCACCTGCCTTCGACATATCATGCAAAATAAAAAGCGCTGGCAGAAACGCATGCTTTGGATAGTTACGTCCGGATGTGGGTTCTGCCAAGCATTGCGTCTCACCAGCGCTTTAATAGAAAGAAGGTACACTTCATTACTCCGAGTCCAGCGCCCTCTTCAGAGTGATTCTGTACACTACGTTATCCTGAAATGGATAAGCTCAGTTTACGTCTGTATTATTCGAAGTAGGCACCCGCATAGGATTCACTGCCCAGCGGAGATGGTACAAAACCTTTCAGGTTCGATTTACCCGCCAGAATTGGCGTGGTGTGCACGAGTGGAATCCACGGTGCATCTTCCTTGATAATCACCTGTGCTTGTTTGTACAGCTCGGCACGTTTCTCCTGATCC
Organism: Paenibacillus sp. SAF-068; assembly: GCF_051967555.1. Classification (NCBI taxonomy): domain Bacteria; kingdom Bacillati; phylum Bacillota; class Bacilli; order Caryophanales; family Paenibacillaceae; genus Paenibacillus; species Paenibacillus sp. SAF-068. The sequence goes on along the minus strand of NZ_JBQCJX010000001.1, from coordinate 412,855 downwards.
GTTTCTTTCTGCGCATCCGTCAGCAACACATGCAACTCTTCGTTGACGTAGAAGCTGCGGTTATTACCTGGGATGGCGTCTTTGTCGAGCAAAGTGTACAGGAAGTTATCCGGGTCCCCGTTGTCCCCCGTCCAGCCGAGCATGTAGATATCGTCTTTCTCCCCGGCTTTGGCATCATCCAGATACGTCGCCCATTCTGGGGATTCGATGTTGGTGGTCACACCAATTTTCTCAAAATCAGCCTGGATCGCTTCCGCAACCTTCTTGCCATCAGGCATATACGGGCGGGATACCGGCATGGCATAGAAGGTTACCGGTTCAGGCAATCCGTCTGGGAAGCCAGCTTCGGCCAGTAAAGCTTTTGCTTTTTCCAGATCATATGGGTAATCCTCAATGGTATCGTTGTATCCCCACAGCGTTGGCGGCATCGGGTTGACAGCAGGCTCAGCTTGTCCAGCAAAGAACGCATCAATAAGGGCCTGCTTGTTCACCGCATGATTGAGAGCTTGTCTGACTTTGACATTATCAAATGGTTTCTTCTTGAAGTTGAAGCCGATATATGCCACGTTGAACGGTGGACGCTCGATCTTCTGCAACTCGCTGTTGCCTTCAAGGATGGACAGATCGTCCGGGTTCAGGTCTTCCATAACATCAATCTCGCCGTTTTGCAGGGCATTGAAGCGAGCCGTATTATCCGGAATCGAACGCACGATAACTTTGTTCAGCTTCGGCAGTCCTTCTTTCCAGTAATCCGCATTTTTCTCCAGGGTAATGGAGTCGTTACGTTTCCACTCTTTGAATACAAATGGGCCCGTGCCCACAGGTTCGCTCTTGAAGTTTTCTTTTTTCTCCTGAACCGCGGTTGGACTGGCAATGCCAAATGGCGTCATCGCAATATTTTGCAGGAAAGGTGCTTGTGGCTGGTTCAATGTGAACTCCACTGTAGTCTCGTCCGTCGCCTTCACTTCCTTGATCACACGTCCGTCCTCTGGACCAAACATGGAATCATAATAGTCGAAGGAATCTCCCTCGAATTTATATTCACTGGCCGGATCACTCCAGCGGTTGAAGTTGAATACAACAGCCTCCGCATTGAAGTCCGTACCATCATGGAATTTCACACCGGACTTCAGCTTAAACACATACTTGAGCCCATCTGCCGAAATCTCCCAACTCTCTGCCAGTCCAGGAACGACCTCTGTTTCGCCTTCCTTGTAATCCAGCAATGAATCAAATACCTGATGTCCAATCTTGAGTGACTCCCCATCGGTCACAATCGCTGGGTCGAGTGCTACGGAATCCCCGCCGCGGCCCATGATCATCGTATCTTGCGCTTCCGTCACTTCGGCTGGCGGCTCGCTGCCTTCCGCCGGAGCAGGCGAATTCCCAGTCCCCTCATTGCCTGAACAGCCTGACAACACCAAGACGGTGCTCAAAGCCAGAGTCAAAAAACCGGACATCCATTTCTTTTTCATTCGCATACGTACAACACCCTTCCCTGTCTCATAATGTGTGTGATGCTGGCATGAAAAAACTTCAATGATAGCCATTGGTTCGGTGCTTGCTTGTATCAATGAAAGGCTTTAGGTGCCTGTGATACCTGAATTAGAATTCCGGGAAAAGTACGGTAAATATATAAAATGTAAAAACAGCTGGGAGACAGGTGAACAATGGATATAAGTAAAAGTCAGATCATCATGCACATGGATTACGGATATGGACGATTACTTTTATAGAAAAAGAAGACGTGCAACGAACGAAGTATCTTGTGAGATGAAACTATGCAAGTGAATGAGATTGTTGCGATTTATTTGAACAAAGGTCAATAAGCAACAGCAGATGGTAACGGGCCAGTAAGAGCAAGTTCAAGTCAGTGGATTTAAAATGTAAATAGGCATATGGATACTACGCTGCTGGGTACCGATAACGTCTGTTCCTTGAGCGTGTAGACTTGGAGCATGAAGTGTGGGAACCCAATTAAGCATCGTTCGTTTGCAATACGGGATGAAAGAAACTCAACATAGGTCAGGTTGTTTAGATGTGTAAGTTGTTTATACGGTGGTTTTCTCTTGCAGATTGGATGTGTAAAACGTATGAACGAGTCATCTTGAGATGTTGGATTGTACAACAGGGAGACATTACAATAACTTCATATGTTATGGTTTTGTCATGATGAGGAGGATTGGTAAATAAACCGTAGTGAAAAACAATTTCGTGTAACTTACTTTACATCACATTAATCAATTAGACAAGAGATTTACAGACATAAGTCTTCAACTTTATTATATGCGTTAATATTACTTACACAAAACACAAAAAAGGAACACAGATCGACAAAAAGCGTCTTGTGTCCCTTCTCCATTCCATCCCTATTCAGATAAGATCAACAATTTAATTTGCTAAGAATCAGCTCACTTTTTAAACAAACCTCTGCGATGCATCACGGTAATAAAACGGTAAAAATCATAACTCGCCCCATTATCAATGCTGAACAATGGATTTTTGGTGTCATATGCCAGTGCTGCATCCACAGCAGCTTTCGCCCATACTGGAACTTCCATTTGCTGACGCGCCTGCAGTTTATCGACCTGGGATTTGAGCGCATCAAACGCTGCTTTCTCTTCGGCTGTCATTGGTTCGCCCCCTTTCGGTGGTTCAGTTGGTGGATTCGGATTGGTCGGTTCCGGTGGTTTCGGAGTGGCTGCTGCGTATCTTGCTCTGAGCTGTGCCGCGGTCCCCTCGAATTCATTCATATCCACGTTACCGCTGATGCCATTCACCTTGCCCGAATCCGTATACTGCCAGAACGTCCAACGCTTCCATGCCGGCTGGTCGTCCGGTACGCGGGTGCTGCTGTAACGCGCGATCCACAGATCGTATGAACTGAGTGATGTATCAAAATTCCCGGCAAATGAATTGCCTGTGTATATGATCGGTTTTACACCTGTGAGGCGTTGTAGTTCGGTTAAAAATGCTTTGGCAACCGTATTCATCTGCGCTTTGTTCAGGTTGCCTGGGTTGTTCTCGTAGTCCATGACAGGTGGCAGCTGTAACGCCTTGGCGCCTCCAACTTTTTTAAGTGTATTGGCATAATGTGCCGCTTCTGCCTTGGCACCGTCGGTAGAGGTCGCGCGGAAGAAATGGTACGTTCCCACCAGCATACCTGCCGCCAGTGCACCTGTTACATTTTTCTGGTAATTTGGATCGGTATACGTCTGTCCCTCGGTTGCCTTGATGAATACAAATGTCATGCCACTTGCCTTCACCTTGGCCCAGTCAATATTGCCCTGGTATCGGGAGACGTCAATGCCCTGTGTGTTGCCCAAACTTCTCGTTTGCATGTTTCTCACACCCTTTATGCGGCAAATTGCCGTTTGTATATAGTTAATGCGGTTGGATCAGGGGTTGCTTGTGTGCGTGTCCCTGATGTGTTGGATATTACCAATTCATTCAATAGTAAATCCATATTGTATCTGTTAGACTACTCCTATTAGATAAAGAATCATTAATACAGATTGTAAAAACACTTCATTGGAGGTAAAAATTCTTTGAAAAAGCTATTAACTGCCGTACTCAGTCTAACCGTTCTACTATCTGCAACTTCAGCTGTTGTCATTCAGCCAAGCGCCCAGGCTGCTACCAAAAAGAAAGAAAGTACATACCAAGAGAAAATGGCTTACTACAAAAAACAAATCAAAAAAATCAAAGGGCAAATTGAAACGTTGCAGGCCAAAAGAGATTATCTTGAAACTTCTTCAGCAGCATACAGAGCTAGTCTTATGAAGGAAAACTCTTACTTGGATCAGTTAATTTATTACTATAATCTTATTGATAAGCTCAAAAAATAGTAAGTACAGTATATGAGTATAGGAAAATGCTAAAGCACCCGGATTGGGTGCTTTTCTCATTCCAACTTTACTTTTATCCATTCTATCTTTATCTACATTACTAGAGAGATAATTGACTAAAATGCTAGTCACTTTTTTCAGTAGTTGGACTACTATGCTCTGTTTTCTTTTCTACTAACTTCATATCCCCGTCAATACTATTGAATCCCTGCTTGTTGTCTTCTGGTGGGGGACTAAAAGGTACATGATTAGAAATGGTGCCCTCTCCCGCCTTCCCCTTGAGTACTTCAATCGCCTGTCGGATTGCTGGCGGGATTGGAGCGCCCAACTTACCCCCATTTTCAATAATGGACAACAACTCATTGGCGATATAAAAAAAGGCGACCGCATCCCTGAACAAATGTCCGTCTCCCAGAACACCGTCCACCAGATGAGCCACCGATACCATTGCAAATATAAATACCTTTCGTGCGATGCCGAACATGCCAACATTACTCTCTAACTTTCCACTCATACCCGCCGCTGCGATGCCCGTTAGGTAATCGAGGATGACGAAAACGAGTAGTACGCCGAGCACGCCTGACCAGCCACCGAAAAAGTAGGTTACTGAGCTGCTCATGAGCGCGATTCCCCATTTCCATAGGGTATCCCATTTTTCCATGGTTTCACCTCCTCTAATATTCACTTTTGTAAATTAAACATTAACTAAATTAAAATTTATCTATTCTGTTGCATACCAAGATATATCCGCGTACAGTGTAGTATTAGAATTATCACCAAAAAAACTAGTGGTTGGAGCATTAATAATTGTGAATCCTGTTGCTCCCGGGCTAATTGATGCTCTAAATTCGCTAGCGTTACTCCCTCTAGAATGACCCCAATTTTGACCATCAATATAAGAATATGTGAATTCCCATACATAACTTGTAAAATAGTAGAGTGTAATTTTTAAAATTATTTTGGTTGGTCTAAACCCTGTGGAGACATAAGGGGCACTCGTTAATCGGTATTCTCCACCAAAGGAACTTCCATTATTGTAAGTCATATTTTTTATTGTGCCACTTGATACTCGTTTTCCAGTAATAACTTGACTTACTTTTGTCGCCAATTGTGCGTGTGTATCGCTGCCTGATGCCGTTACTCCCTTGCCAGTAATGGCGGCAGCGATAGCCGATTTCCCATCACTGACAGAGGACTTTAAACTCTCAAATTCCTCTCTAGACGGAACCTTAACCCACGCTCCCCAAGTATCATAAAGATTTCGTTGCCAAGTAGTAAATCCTACGGGCAGAAATGTGATTAGAGTTTGTGTCACTCCTGGTATGTTCCCTGTATTCTGGGTTCCATTTTTGCTTACTTTCAGACTGAAGGCTATTCCTACAGGGCAATTTTTTAATGTTTCAGCAACACTACTAAGTTGACAATAGAACTCCCCTTCTGTTACGAAATTATTTAAATCATCATTTTGTTTGATACTTGTTGACTTACTGAGAGAATGTTCAACTAAGAAATTCTTTAATTCTTTTTCACTATCTTTACCGTCAATTACTGATAGCTTCTTAGAAATAGCTGATGAATCATTTATTAATTGATCTATTACTGTTTTCTCGCTCAATCCAACAGATCCAGTCAATGGTACTGAAAAGAAATCACCTAAACTCTGATATGTGACTGAGTATTTAGCCGATGAATCAAATTGCAAAGCTGGTAGACTAGCGAGTTCCCTGCCATAAATTTCTGACTCAGGACTAAATCGATTTACGTCCCAATAATCCTGAATATCGTCTTTATAGATGGACATTATTTTTTTAACTTTGCTCTTTAATTTAGAAGATTGATTGTAGTTATTAATGTTGTAGGATTTATATTCGTTTGAAGTAAACACTGGATTAACACTCTCTCTAATCTCCAGGCCTGACCCTACTTCTAGCTGATTCTGCCCATTTAAAAATGTTAGTTGTCCTTCCGCTTTAATAGGGTCGATAGTCGGTTTTGAAACTAGATACACGATCTGATAAGGAGTCCACCCCGGAATCTGTGTCGTTGGCAGAATCTTAGTCCCTTCTCCCGGTGTAGAAATACCATCTGTCAGCTTATGCCAATACTTTGTGCCAGCTCCGTTATACAATGAACTTTCTCCGTCATATAGTCTCCAACCTAAGAAGTATGCCTTAATATCATCAGTGCTTGGATTGTATGAATCTCCCCAACCACTTTCATCATTAGAAACGGTCATCCAGAGGTATCCCTTATATGAATCATTGCCAATATTAAAAACATCGGCACTTAAGAGAGGGGAACTTGATCGATCTAATGTTAGGTTTTTCCCGTTATATTTGGTCAGATAAGCCTTAAAATTCGAAGTATCTACGTTTCTTGGCATGTAAATAGCAATTTGTTTATATCCAGTATATTTAGTAGCCCCAAGACTATTAGAATCTAAATTTTCAGGGATAAGTTGAACTTTTCCCCACTTTTTTACTTTATAATAATGTCCTTCTCTAAAGAAAACTTCATCAGCGTTCTCACCAGTCACTGGATCAGAATACAACTCCGTCTGAAGTGCGAGCATTGAATCTTCACGTACTTTAAACGATCTAGCCCCTTCACCTAAAGTCATTACAGGTTGCTCAAAAGTTGCTTTGTTCCCAGCAGCCCATGTCCATTTGCTCACATCAAATTCATCAGTGTATTGTGTAACACCGCTGAGATGCATTCCGATATACACAGCATTGGGTGCTGTTCTTATTGTTTTAGTTTCTCCAGGATTGATGAATAACCCCTGTACCCTTTCAGAAGTAGCATAAACACTTAATCGAAGCTTACCTGTGCTTTTTAATGGATTGCTAATCGTGTATTCTTGATCAGCTAATATATTCAAATAAGTCACAGCGTACGCATCAGTTCCAATAGAATCGGCCAGCATTTTGCCACTAGCAGAATACGGAGCATCGATCATTAAACTATGACCCAAAGAATTCCATTCATAAAACGGTGGCAAAAGATTTTCTCCGTATCGAATTACAAATGGATTATGCACAGGTTGAACACTATCCACATAAGGATATTTCGCTGCAATTTTATTAGAGGGCATGTTAGAAAGAGCCTTCAATTCATCTGAAGTAATCTCATATAACCGCACTGCATCTACATGACCAAATTGTCCAGCTGCACTTCCCACAATTGAAATCTGTAAATTATTTGTCGTTGTCCCTAGTCTCGCAGCAGGAATCAGCAAGACTGCTGACGAGAACTGATCAGTTGTGACCACTGTCCCGGAAACGTTAGACGTGCCATTCCACAAAGAAAGAGAAATACTCGTCGAAGTGCCATTTCTCAAATCTGCAAGTGCAATATAGTTTTTACTCGTTGATAGGGTTTGCCCTAATAATTTGTATAAGCTGCCTCCGGTGTTGCCTTCCTTCATCGAAATTTTAATACTTTGATTACCTTGCGTTTTCTGTGACGAATCCAATGCAGACGCTATACCTGGCGTTGTAAACCAACCGCTCATACTTTCAAAACCACCATCACGCCCCAACAAGTTCACAAGCGTGCGTCCCTTCAGCCCCTCCAACTTAAAGGTCGACGCGCGCTCCGCATGAATGATCTGCAACCCGGGCTCCAGCGTTACCGATCTTCTCTTCTCCACATCCAATCGTTTCTCAATGTCACTTACTTTGGTTGCTGTTTCTTCAGACTTATCCTCAGCCCGCACTGCAAATTCATCAATCTTCTCCCAGTTCTGATCCAGATACTTATCCAGATCAAAGTAGGTTGTTGATGGCGAGGAACGATCTATTTTATTCAACCCCAGATTGGGTGTCTTTGGTTCACTCATTAAGCTCCACCTCCTGCTAATTTATCCTGCCGGGTTTGTTCCATCTCAGTCAGGGTCATGCTCTCAACCTCGGTAATGGTCAGATACCGCAGACGGTACTCTACGGTCATATGAGCCGGTTTAATATCTTCAATTACTGCCTTCAGATCATCCAAATTAGGAGGTAATCCATATTTATCCACAAAGCTTACTGTAAAACTCCACACTTCCGGCTGAAACGTTACATCCACCTTGCCCCCGGCATACGCCTCAGCCACATTCGCAACTTGTCTCCCCGAAAACTTCCCGGCACCACGCAGCTTGGACTCCACCACGGCACGCCTTTGTTCCACAGGTTTGAGACGATCTGTTTCAATGCCAAGCTCCTGTTCCCAGAAGTCCAGCCCCCACGTCGCTGTACGGACAAAAAACTGCGCCAACGTCTCATCCAGCGCCTGATACAGCAGATCCATTTCGCTGCCTTTGGTCTGCATATCGGCCTGCATGACGCGTGAAGTCTCATAATACCTTGGCAAATACGAGAACAGTTCCCGCCCTTTCTCACTCGTCAGTCCAACATCTACAGTAGAAGGAGCACTCATGCTCTGTCCCCTCCCTTCCTTGCACCTCATCATGGAGCTTCTCGCTCGCCAGTTCTAATCCGGATCGGCGTACTTCTCCCAATCTTCCTCGCTCTCCGCACTCCAAATCTACTTCCTCTTCCACCATCTGCCCAACACTACTCATGCACATCCACCGTCCCCAGCACGGCCACCTGACTCGCCGTCATCTCGATATTCTGGTCGCTCACACCGTTCACGGTTAGCTCCGAATAGTCGATAATGGGCGGAATGTCCAGCAGAATCGCGGCAATCCGGGTGTAACGCACGAGTGGATCGGCAAAAGCCAACTGTTTCAGATACGCGGTCACCCCGCGTTCGATCAATGCGCGTACATCAGCCAACGTTGCATCACTTGCGAGCGTCAGCTTGACCTGAATGTTCATCGGCACTTCTTCGGCTGGCATCACGGACACCACTGGCCCCGCGGGCGCAACACCTTCACCTTGTCCATCCTGCGTTGGGTCAATATATTTCTGTACGGCCGCCACCAGATCGTTACCCGCAGCACGTTTGTCCGTATCCAGCAGATACAATCCCACCGTGCCCGGCCCCTGCCATAACGGAATCACACGCGTTGCACCAGTACCTGGCACTTCACTGGCCCATTGCACATATTGCGACTTGTTGCCGCTTGTCCCTTGGTTGCGAACTTTGGCATAAAAGCGTTCCAGCAGCGCGGTATCCGCCTCCACGTCCGCACCGCCTTTAATCACCTCATTGTTCGTGACAGAAGTCACGCCACTTACAGGTGTAGACAGCACCGTTACCGTGCCCGCAGGCACATTGCTTTCTTTTCCGGCAACAAGCGCTCGCACGCCTACCACCCCGGAGCCCTCTGCATCCAGTTCCACACGTCCCACCGTCTCATATTCGAGCGAAGCTTCGGCAGATACTTCATCCGCGAGCGTAGCCACGACCGTTCCCGCAGGCACCACTTTCCCCGGCGCACCTACGAACCGCACCGAACCCTGTGCCGCCACCGCAGCCCGCCGCGTAATGCCGTGCTCTCCCGCCCGCAGATCCAGCTCTTCCGAACGAAAATTCGGATCACTGCTCGCAGCCGTACTTGCAAACCCCCGCCGTAGTAATTCCTGCGCCCACAACGCCGCCTCGGAAAGCATAAATGCAACCGGAGCCTCCGCATCCCACAGGAACGAACCCTCCGACTTATCCAGACCCGCGGGCAGACGATCCAGCATGCGCTGCATAATCTGTTCCTCCGTCTGGTCCTCCAAATAACGCGGAATCTCAGCCATCCCGTCAGATCACCTCACTTTCCAGAATAAACATCTCTTCCTGCACACTCGCCACCCGGCACGAGAACATGCACTGCTCCCGATTCCAATCGAACGTAAACTGGTCTACCGAATCCGTCCGTGGATCAGCCAGCAGTGTCTCCGTAACCATACGGGTAATCTCACTTTCCATCACACCCCGACTGTCACCCTGCCCCACCAGATCCTCCAGCTCCGAACCATAGTTCCGGGAGTAAATCACATGTCTGTACCTTGGCGTTTTCACGGCCTTAATGCACCACTGTATCCAGGCTTCATGTCCACCAGCCGCAGCTACTTTGCCACTTGGGGTCAGCACAAAATCCCCTGCATCGTAATCGAATCGCCAGCTCCGCCCAAAGCGCACCTCTTCCGAAGCCGCCCCCGACAGATCCTCCTCATCTCCCCAGACCACACCCGTTTCCGGGAACAAACTAGGCATGCGCACTCACCACCTTACACAGCACCACAATGTCGTTGCCGCCATTCACCCGCATCGCCAGTACGCGATCTCCCGCTTTTAATCCCTTACCAAGAGACCACACCGCTTCTTCCACTTCCTCTTCCTGCAAAAGAAACCGTCCCGTGCCCGTCGTTCCGCCGTTTGCCACGTCAGATATACCCGAGATCGCGCCAGTAGCCTCGCGCTCCGGCAATCCAAGCGTGCCCGGCAACTCGGCCACGAGATAGTCCTGCACTTCGTGCTTGAAATCATCCAGCTTCACGCCGGAAGAGGTCATCGTACCCAATACCGCGCCCATGCCGCTCACGGCCTGACGGGAATGAGTACTCATCGCACCCCGCATGACGTCGGCAAAATGCCCATACGGATCATCTTTATTCAAGGTAAACCCTCCTTTTCACCAGCTCAGCTGTACCGAGTTCCAATGTCATGGTTCCAGGTCCGGCAGACAGATCACGGCTGACTGACATGACGATTAGCTTGAGCCCTTTTAACAACACGGCGTCCCCGGCGCGAATCGTATTCACGTCCGGTGCGGAGATTGTAAAGGTCTCCTGAATACCCGTGAGCTTGCTTTTTGCCAGCTTCTTCGCAGCGGTTGTCGATTTCACCTGATCATCCTCGATCAGCTTTTGCAATGTGCCCAGTTCTTCCACACCATTCTGCTCAATCGCCAGCACTTTGGAAGGGACTTCTTTGCCACTGCCAGACTCCGACGCCGCCATCACTTTAACTTTGGTGACCGCTCCTTCGAGCGTACGCATCTGGGTCAGATCAATCAGTCGATCCAGCTCATACACCTTCGCATTACTTCCCACTTGGAAGAGCTGCAACCCGCCGGGTGTCATCCTCGGATGATACATCTCCCCGCCGGACTTCGCCGTTTCCTTCAGATCGGCAAACATCATGGAGAAAATCGTCTGTGACCGATACACGGCTTTGCCCAGCTTTGTCTTGGTATCCGGCAGTGTAGCGTATGGAATCTTCCACTCTTTGGCGTAGGTTTTAAGCCGCTGTGTAGCCGTCTGATCCTTCGGCAGCAGGAACTCGTCCTCCGATTTTTCCAGATAAATCATCCGGTCGTACACCGTGAGGGACAGACGCTTGGTACCGCTGTTCAAGCTTTCCACCTCCCAGATGACCGCAGGATGCAGCAAGTGAACCATGGATTTTTCGCCAAAAGGAACCCCGCTAATCCGCACCGCCATGCCCGGTGAAATCGAAGGCAGACCGGAAGATGCAGACACCGCCAGCCGGATGTTGGCCTGATACGCAATCTGGTCCAGCGAGTCCTTCAGCGTAATGGTCTCCACCAGCTTGGTGATGTCATATTTGTCGTCGACAATGACCTTGTAGGTCATGGCATCACCAGCTTTTGCCCAGGCTTGATCCGGTTCGGATCACTGCCGATGGTCTTCGCGTTGAGCTTGTAGATCTCGTTCCATTTTGAACTGCTACCGAGCTCCAGCTTTGCAATTTTGGACAGGGAGTCACCGGATTTGACGGTGTAGGTCTTGCTAGACTTTTTCAAATCCGTACGAGAACCTGACTTGCTCCCGGATGCGGCAGAACCCACCTTCTCCACTTTGGAATCCCGCCAGGTTCGCAGGGTCAGGTCGAAGTAAATATCTCCCGTTTCACCGCCGCGAAAGCTTGAGTTAAGTGAGACAATAAAAACAGGCACGTTCACGCCCGTCTCTGAAATGATGAAACGCAGCGGCTTTTTGGAGATCAGAAACGTGTTCAGGACATTCATCGCTACACGCGGATCAGGCAAATTTTCTTTGTACATGCAATAGGACGCATCATACTCTTTGGGAAAAAAAGAAGAGAAGGTGATCTCCTTCACCTTCTCCCCCTGCGCAAAATCAAACTCGCCATGCTCCAGCATATTAATCGTTTCATACCCTTTGGACCTGGAGATATTAACTTCTTCAGGGTTCACTGGGAATTGAAATGAAGTGTTGCCGTCCTTCAGCGTAAATGCCATCTCGTTAGGCCCTACTTCATCTTTAAGTACAGACATACACGGCCTCCTTTCTGCTTAGGCCATAATCGTTTTGCGGTTTTGCATCGCACGGCGGAACTCGTTAGAGATCCGTTGCCCCACCTGGTGAGAAACTGCGTCATAATCAATTGCGTTCTCGCGAACCGTCACCTGTACCGTTCCCGGTGCAATATTTATCGCAATCTGATTGGTAGTTTCGGTTTTGAAATCCTTCAAGTATCCGGACAGACTGCTCATCTGATCTTCAGATATCTGTACCGTCATCGTGGATGATTTTCCATTCGTCTGCGCACCGTTACCAAGCGCCATCGCTTGGTTCTGCATCATGCTTGTTCCCATGAATCCAGCAGAGGTAGGTTGACCGACCTTGCTGTTCATATATGCGGCTGGGCCTGTCATGGTCAGTGCCGGTGGCATATAAGCAGGTGCCATCTGCGGGCCTGTTGCAACTGGAGACGGCGCAGCCACCGTTGCTGCCGAGACCGTCTTTTCTTCTTTTTTGGAACCAAAGCCGAAGAAGCCGGATATGCCATCGGTGATTTTTTTGGTCTTCTCAGAGACATAGTCCGCTGCACCCGACAAAGCATCCCCTACACCCTCGGTAGCACTGGACATAAAGTTTCCAATATCCTTCGCTTTGTCTCCAATCCAGCCGCCTGCTGCACTTCCGGCCCAACCTCCCACTGCACCACCAACCCATGTCCCGATACCAGGTAAAAGTACACTACCGATGGCGCTACCAATCGCAGTACCTGCTGTGCCCCCAATCATGGAACCCACAGCTCGGCCGCGTTCTTCCGGTGGTGCTGTCGCTACGTTCGCCACATCAGCAAGCATGCTGATGGGTCCGAGCAACCTTTTGGCTCCTTTGGCAAAGCCACCGCCCAATTTACCAAGCATGCCATCACCTGAAAACAGATTCGACATTGCCGTTGGTGAACTGGACATCAAACCTGACACTATATTCGACTTTTTGCCGCCACCAATTCTTCGGTTTCTTTCTATTTTTTTAGATTCCTGAAAGGTACGTTCAGATGTGTCTGTCTCAATTCGTGATATACTCGGCTTTGGTGCAGGAGCTGGTGTAGCCGCTCTGGAAGCATACCTTCCTCTTCCTCGTCCACCAGATACTTTCCGTACAGGCGGTTTGCTTGGAGAGTCGCTTCCCGCTCTAGAACTGGTTCGTGTCTGGTTCTTACCTTTTGATTTCTTATCCTTTTTAAAGATTTTATCCCAAGCGCCCTTACCTTTTTCAAATAAATCAGTTACATTATTCGCTGCATCCATAATGTCATTAGCTATCTGAAGATATTCGAGCCACTTATTTTTGGACTCTTCTTTAGCTGTATTATTAATCGTCGTATTATTACTCCCGATCACAACGGACATGGAAGACCCACTTGCCGGATTCATCTTGCCCATCGCTACTTCAACCTTCTGCCGAACCTCAAGCGATACAGTGCCTGAAGCTGTAACCATCTGGTCCCTGAAACTGTTCAGTTTCGCCAATGCGCGATCCAGTGCTGGACTGAGCTTATCAATCAACCCAATCGTCGGTGTAATACGCAGCCTGCTGATTCGCACGGCCATACTATAAATATGCTCCAACCTGCGCCCGGTCGTTCTCAGCTCATTATTCACCTTGATCAGACTCTGATAGCGAACTCTGCCCAGACGTTCCGATGAGCGCTGAATCTGATCCAAGTAACGAAGGGTTGTCCGCATTTCCGCATTGGATTTAGATAGACCTACAATCATTTCTGCCATTTTTTCACCTCCTGCCTTATCTCTCTATCGATTCATTTGCGAAGTGATCGCTGACATTTCCTCTTCCGAGAACGCAATCAACAGCGAACGCTCCCCGCGTGGCAAAGACCAGAACTCTCCGGGCCGGAGATGATGACGCACCCACATGTGATACAGGAACGTGGTCATCCCGCCGGAGTGAATCAGTTTTTTAGGTCTTCAATCTCCACACCGAAGCCGGACAGCTCCAGCACTTTATCGCCTACGGCATCCAGTTCACCCGCGAGCAACATACGGCGAACCGCTTGTTCACCACCAGACAGCTTCATGCGGCCGGTAATGCGTGTATCTCCCCAGCCGGACAGTTCCAGACTGCGGACTTTCAATTTCACCGTTGCTTCGGAAATAAGCAGCGCGTTAAACGTTTCGGTATCCACCTTTTCCTCGGTGCGGCCTTTGGTCGTTTTTCGAATCGTACAGCGTTCGCGAATGTGATCCACTTTGGAAGACGTCAATCCACGCAAGGTCAACAGCAGATCCAGACGCTGAATCCGCACATTCTCCTCTGGCAAACGTTCTGCTGCCTCAAACAACTGATCCAAAATCTGTTCTTCGGACATATTTTCATTCATACTCATTGGTCGTTATCTCCTTCTTGTTCACATTTGGCAATCATAATGGTACACTAGCCACTCCGATGACAGAATAACCTTCCGATCGCTGTTATCTTCAGATTTTTTTGATTCCCCTCTTCAAGGGAAAATCCGGGGAAAGCCTATGCTTCCGATGCAGCTTTCTTTCAGAAAGCTTTTAGGCGAGCGCTTCGCTTCTTCACGTTATTTCTGTCCTCTCCGTTATCGTGTAGATACTAAATTTGCTTTAAATAGACAACAAAGAGACCGAGATCATCTCGGCCTCCATTAAAGTCCTTTTTAGTTCGCCACAATCGGATTCAGCAACTCAAATCCTTCAAACGTGAAGCCCGTTTCCTCCGGCACTTCCTCACCCGCGGTCCAGTTGGCAAGCTGGATTTTGTCCACCATGCAACCTTTCAGCAAAACACTCTCGTGTCCATACGATTCAGGGTCATTCAGCTTCGAGATAATCTCGAATTTGGTGAAGCCTCGCTGGATCATATCGGAAGTGACCTTGTATCCCGTGATCGTGCCGGTTCCTTTCTTCGCGCCGTTTTTGTGCACTTTCCAGTCGTTACCGACCAGATTCAACTCACGCTTTTCAATCTCCACACTCGCTTCCAACTTGTTAATGTTTGTCTGCCACACACCATCGATATGCAGCTGACCATGGGTACCGAGAATCACTCTTGACGCATCCAACATATATTTTCCTCCTTAGGTTCGTTGAACTAATAAATATCACACGGTATAACTCCGCGGGCAGAACAATCTTCCGATCGCTGTTATCCCCAGATTTTATTGATCCTCTTTTCAAAAGGGAAAATCCGGTGATAAAGGCGAGCACTTCGTTTCTTCAGATTTTTTCTGCCCTCTCCGTTATCGTGTAAAGCATCCGTTCAACCTGTAATAATCAATTTATAAAAACAGTTCTTTCCTTCACACAACCTTATTGCACGTAAAACGTACCAAACAACTGCTCCATCACATCCGTCAGCTTCACATTCCATTGCAGGAATACCTGATCCGCTTCAGGTTTGAGAACTGGAGCAGTGCCATAATACGCCGGATCAAGAATGACATCGTAACCGTCAGCTTCAATTACATTGCTCTGTGCAAGCAGCGCCAAATAGGCCTTCATGGCACTGATCAGTGCCTGACGACCCTCTTCGGTATTGTTTACTTTACCGATATACGTATCTTCCGCGGAGCGTTGCAGATCCGTGTTGATTGCATCCAACACACGAATGGATCGGATTTTTTTCCAGGCATTATTCTGTCCAGCGGCCGGGGTTACCAATGTGTTTACACCGCGAAGGGCTTTCACCTGACGTCCATCATGGAAGAAAATAAATACGCCATTCTGTACCGCCTGCTCCTGTTCTGCACGCGTCCAGCGACGTGTCACATCATCGAACGGAGTAGTTGCATAGGTTGTGGATTGGTTCAGACGTTGTCCGGCAATCAGTCCCGCAACATAGGCGGATGTTTCCGCCGAGCTGTAGAATGCATCCCCAAGGCGCACGCCTGTACCGACATTAATCACACCTTCATGGTTCAGCGCAAGCGAACGTGCTGCCGCTTTTTGTGCTGCTGTAGCAGAGGTATCGTCTGCTGCGGAACCGCCAAATACAGCTACCACCGGTTTACCTTCACTACGCACACGTTTCACCCATGCCGCAAAGCTAGCAAGCAGAGGCGCATCAGCCGCCTGATCCAAAGCCAAGACGTCGAATTGCTCCCCTTCCAGCGCCCCCTGTACAGCAATGTATTCTGCATTGGTTAGGTCATCGTTGCCACTTACGCCACCTTTGAATGCCGCACCCGCAACGGTAGTAACCACGCCTGTACCATCACCAATCGCCTGCGCCGTTACCCAGACATTTTGTTCATCCGCGTTAATCTCTTTGGCCAGAGAAGCTGCTGTAATATCCACTGTCAGAAGTGCATACAACATCCGGTTGCCTTCGAAGAGACGCACTTCATGTTTCGTATTATCAATTACACCTGGCTGGATAGTGACGTAGAACGCGTTCGCACGATCCCCCGGATACTTCGCATCCAGTTGCAGCACATTGGCATCACCGCTGTCCTTCAAAGTAAGCGTAGCTGCTTTGGCCGCAGCACTTGCTACCCGATAAGCGAGCAACTTCTTCGGCCCACCCAACAGGGCGAGCTTCAAGGAAGTATAAGCCGTACCGTTGTCTAGCACATTCGCCGCATAGATACGTTCAATCGCCGCTTCACTCCCTACTTCAACAAAAGTCCCCACCGGACCCCAGTTGGCCTTGATCGGTACAACGACCTTTCCGCGCGTACCTGCTTGAATGGCCGAGGATGCTGCCGCCTGAAAATTCATATATAAGCCCGGAAGGACCGGACGATTCGTTTGTTCCCAAGTTCCACCTGCCATTATGCCTTCACCTTCGCTTTCATAAATTGGTTAATGCGTTCCTGCGTTTCTTTAATGGAAAACGTCTGCTGCGCCGCTTCGTACAGCGCACCGTACAGCACCTCTGCCTTAACGGCAAAGAGGGCTTCTGCATGATTCATCAGTTCGGCCCGTGTATACCGCGGGGCTGTCTGTTTGCTTTTTTTCACTGAGCTTGCCATAGCCATCTCACCTCATTTGTTGGACTGCTAATTTCGTGAACATGAACATCAATCTTTAAGCTTGACCTATGAATTTTCGATCCGATGAATCTATGAATTTGAAGCTACGATGTTGAAACTATATCAATCTAATCAAAGCTATAATCTGGAAACACTTTAATAGTGAATGTTCCTCTCGACTAACGTTTACTCCATACCTTTGCTATGGTAAATCTCACGGATCAAAGGTACATTCGTACCCGGACGACGAATCCGCTGTTGCAACGTCAGGCGAATCTGTCCGTTCAGATACGCATCCGTCTGCAGATCTGCCGTGACCTCATCCACTGTGATATATCGCGTGTTACCTTCTTGCTCTTCGCCACCCGTTTCAGTGACGGCAAGACGAGATTGCACTGCAAGTTGCGCCACCAACCGAGTAACGGTCTGGCGTGTTAGCACCGAATGATCGGTGAGCACATGCCCAATCCACTGTTGTCGAACCTCCAATGCTGAAGTGCCCGCCACAGACGTGCTGCATCCGGCCAATCGCCATAACACGGACGGCGTATCGTATCCACCGGGCCAGAAATCACCATATACCCACCAGTCCGAGCCAAGCTCGTGCTGTGTCCATCCTTGAAGCGTAGCTAACCATGCGTCCTCTGTTTCAACGAGAGCATTTCCCGAGTCTTCGGGAACATACACTCCGAATCGCAGACTACGCGTAAGCATGCCAGATCCTGCATCCACCCGGTCACAATCTGAAGAACCCAGATAGATGCAAGTGAATGCCCCACCTGCTTCATCCACCAGCCTTACCTGGTGCAACCCTTCGATTAGATGGGCTGACCAAGCTTCCACCTGTTCAGCGCCGCCATCTTCCAGACGAGCGTATGGTGAGATTTTGATGATCCTTCGATATCCCGCCCAAGCAGACTTCGGCACCTCTTCAGCAAACGCAACTACGGCACAAGGTCCAGCCAACACTTCGCCTGACGCAGGTACATCCAGCACACGATCATCCCAATCTGGAACAAGGACCGCGAGCTTCTGTTTTAGCGTTTTTTTAATGAGCGTACTCATTTTATCGGTGCTCATGACCGTGCTAATCTCATTGTTCATAGACACATTCATTTCGCCCCCTTTGGCTGCAAGTTTGAGATCTGCCCACACGATGCAGCGACAGTGCAGCAGCAGTAGACTCCCCCTTTGAATTCAGAGTCTGTATGCTATCGAACCATTACAGGGACTACATTCACCGCATCAAAAAGACCGGCCACCTGGCCGGTCTGTACATTAGCGTATGTGCTTTCGGTGTGTCCCTTGTTATTGATCCGATAATACAATTTTACTCCCTTTCATCCCTAGCGCGGATGGTGTTCCGTACGACTTCGGTGCGATTAAGGGAGTCGTTCGGGTGGAAAAAAGACGATTCTGGAATCATCCGTTTAACTAATACCTAAGTAAGCTTTAAGATCAAATAATTGATAAATTTATCCAAATACATTAATATTTCATTATCAAATTCGTTGTCACTTACTTAAAACAGAGAGGAATGCCCATGAGTAAAACATTCAAGATCACTTCACTTATCGTCTTATCATTTATACTCGGGATATCCTGCTGGGCTTATTTCGGACTGCTTGGTAATCCGCTCAAGAAAAATGATGCTCAACAACAGGTAACCACTTACCTGATTGAACAGAAAGGTTACTCCCCCGAACAGCTTATCGAAGTAAAAGGGACTTACTCTTCGAAAAGCTCTGAAGCACCTTACGGTGCCTCAGTAACATTCGCGGATGAACTCAAAGCGAAGTATCAATATATTATTTTTAACAACGGCGAGATTAAGCAGTACAGTCATACCAGTGATTACCCTAAACATGAGGAGCCCATGATGAGATAACAGTTTAGTTCAGCTTAACCTGCGGGTTCAATGTAATCTCAAACGCACGGCCCCAGATGAAATCGGGATTCCCATATTCCAGTAGCGCACTGCTATACGTCGCATAGGACAATTCGTCATCACAGATCTGTTTAATCGCCACATTGTCTGTCTGGAAGGCTGTCTTATTTGCAAGCGCCGTGGTATACGTCTGCATCAGATCACGGAGCAGTGTTTGCAGATGGGCATAGTCTTCCCCCGAATTGAACAGCAGCATATTTTGATCCGACAGGGTAGCTACGTTGGTATACAGCGCATGGGCTCGGGAGTACGTGCGAATCTCTGCAATCGCTACCGCTTTGTAGTAATAATCCTTCAGGAAACGTTTAAACAACAACGAGCCATGGGCATTCATCGCATCACGTAACTTATGTTCATGCTTCTCCGTTGTGATCAACGCGTATCTGGACTGCCCCATACCTACAGCAATACCGATCTTGTTGCCCGGCGTATTCCATGCACTGTATCCCAGCACCCGTCCGGTATATGGACTGCTTAGCAACGCTTCAGCAACATCGACATTAGC
Organism: Paenibacillus sp. SAF-068; assembly: GCF_051967555.1. Lineage (NCBI taxonomy): Bacteria > Bacillati > Bacillota > Bacilli > Caryophanales > Paenibacillaceae > Paenibacillus > Paenibacillus sp. SAF-068. The sequence continues at coordinate 393,372 of NZ_JBQCJX010000001.1, read as the reverse complement.
TGGTCCTTTACCTACAAAATCAATCAATACCGAAGGCAGACCTTGCTCCCCATTCAGCGTCAACTGCTCCACCGCAGCCTGCACCTGATCCAGAGCGGTAATCGCAATAATCTCGATGTCGATGCCTGCATTCCCTCCGGAATTCCCCGGGTGACCCTTCGTCATACGGTCCAGTTCCGAGGCCATGTCAAATGGAACAACCTGCTCGGCTGATACAGCCACCAGCTGTTCATTTTCCACACTAGCCATCGGATTTGGCACAACCTCCGGTTCAGGATATGCCGAATCCGCCACAAGCACACCGCCGACAATATCCACGTGACGAACGACATTCTCGTGTACATCCATGTATTCATATGTGTTAATGATCGTATTGCCGTGTGGTCCAAAATATTTCACGGCGTAACGTGTCTTCGCTCCGCCTCGGAACAACTGGTTAGCCATACGAGCAACCAATGCGTGCCCCAGACCATCCGCATCCGGCAAGATGATGGCACGATCCGGATTTTGTCCATGGGTTCCACCGAGCCATTCATTGATTCGTGCTTCCACATAGTTGATTTCATTGATCTGAACCCCTTGCGTGTTGGCATCGTCGACGCCAACGGCGAGGAAATCGATATAGCCTGTGCGAGCCAGCTGATCCAGAATGTACAGATTCGTTTTGAATTTATGCTGTCTTGTATTGTAATACTGTTCTTTATCAAAATACGTCGTTGTCCCATATTCCACCCCATCCGGGGACAGGTTATAACCTTGGATAATATCCTCAAACTCGGTATATGTCTGACGTGGCTGCTGCATCAACGCACGGGACTCATTATATGCGTCGAGTGCCAAGCCATCTGCAAACGAGGTTGTAGCCAGACGCATGATGGTATCCATTACGAATACAGGTTTACGTGGATATTTCTGCTTGATCACGCGGATTACATCCAGCAAACGTGTGGTTTCCCCATCGTATTCAGGGTAGGTGCCTCCCCCATCTTCGCGGAGCTGACGACTGCCAATCAGACCGCCATAGGCGAGCATATCGGATGAGATAATGAATCCGTCGACCTTGGCAGCATGTTTCAGAATAAAGTCATGAATTCTAGACGGTTTGCCATAAACAGGCGTGGAGGTACCGAGCAGCGTTTTGCCATCTACGGTTTTCTCCGAGTCCAGACGATTCTTAAGATCACTCAGGTTCGGTGTAACGATATGGATACCGGCTGCTTTCCCTTGCACAATCACATCATCCAGATTCGCTGGACGATCATCCAGTGGAACATACAATACTGTTTTCATATCACGTAGCCTCCTGTTATCTGTTTAGTCTTATTACCCGATCAGGGCAAAGGGACAATCACCGAATTAAAAAACCGGCCCCATGGCCGGTTTGTACTTTAGCGTATGAGCTGTCGGTGTGTCTTCCTTGCTGCTGATCCGATAATACCATTTTACTGCCTTTGCCCACTTATGCTGATGGTAATCGGGATGAATTACGCCTGAATGTAGGCGTCTCTATGGCGGCTAATTGTCGATGATTTTCTAAGGAACACAGGACGTCTTATTTGGCATTCAAGTCCTCTTTTAAAAATGTAAGGAACATCAGACACGCTATTTTCTAAAAAAACCTGACATTGACGCTGAAAATGGCTATTTATTCGTATATAATGTGTCTCAGATTCTTTAGATTTGTATAGATGCTTCAAAACGGTGAATAAGACGTCCCAGGTTCGTTAGCTCTCACTCCTCACGCTCCGCTCCAACTGCAAAACTGAGGGAAGAACTCGCATCCTGTCTGGAGCAGAGCACTGTATGAGAAGGTTTGGCAAGTGCTCTTCAATTCAGTTACTTATGGTTAGTTCGGTAACGTTAGTTCCATATCCTTAGTTCCATCACGCGATGATATAACGAAAGTTCTCCCATGTTTCCGGTACGGGATCTCCGTTCTTGGCATGATGATAGAAACTGAACGGGAATTTGAATACATGACCTCCATTCCAGTCACGGGAACGTCTGTCGGTGAGCCAATATTCCAGCTCATGAGGGAGCGCCACCGATCGTTCCGCCCGTTCCAGTGGCAGCTGGTCTACCGGGGATTGCAACGTCGGCATCGCCTGTTCAATATCCACATCCCGGCTTAAGCGTAGTGCCTTCACCATGGTAAGGAAAGGCGGGATGCCTTTGTGGAATAATGCCGGATAACCCAATTCATATAATATGTTAAGCGCATGTCCGTAAGTCAGCATATGACCAATCAGATCATGATGCGCTTCTGCGTGATAGATCGTCTGGAACGCACCAAGTTCATCCAGAATCAGGCGTGACAACTGAGCGGGATCTTCAATCTCGGGGAAAGCATCACTTAAATCCAGCTTCAAACTGCGAATTTCTTTCATCGTTGTATTCATCCAGGATCTTCCCGGGATGGTTTGATCGAATGAATCGATCAGTTCAACCAGCCGACCAATCTCCTCCGTAGTGCCCCATCCATCCAGTTCACGAATGGCTTTCAGACTGATTGCCCCATAGATTGCCTGGTGTCCCACCCAGTGCAGCTCTCCAATCGTTCGATCCAATGCGTCCGTAATACGCGCTTCGGCATCTTCCCTGGGCATCATTTCACCAATCGGAGAGGTCTGACCAGAGCTGATTCCATGCTGGCGAAGCATGGCTTTTGCTTCGGCCGTAACACTGCCGGCGGCAAGGGCAGTGAGACGATTTTCCCGTACCCAAAAATATGCCGCAATTGCACCCGCCCCATAATGGGCATGCCACAGATCTCCTGTACGTTCCCGACTGGAAACGATAATCGATAGTCCCTCTTCCAACAAACGTCGATCCAAGCTTGCCGCCACCCTTCATCATATGTTTTTTGATTCCCTTTCCTAAAGGGAAATCCGCTGATAAATATGAGATTATGCTTACGAAGTAGCTTTCTTTCAGGAAAGCTTTTAGCTTCGCGTTTTCAGTTTTTTTCTGTCCTCTCCGTATCGCGTAGCTTTAGTTCAACTTATATATCCCAGTTCATTGTTAAAGCGCTTACTTCTATAACATGATGGAAATGCTCCACATATGCCCGTTTTGCCCCGGAATGTAAAGTTTAGCCGATTCGAAGCTTGCCCACGTCACGAACGGTTATTTCCAGCGGATAGATTTGTGCTTTTTGCTTAGAGAAAAACCATGTTCGATTCTTCTTCACCACAATAAATAAACCATGTACATCTCCTACAGGAGCAAAAGTCTCACTTATCTCACCCCAGCGCGTAAATCCGATCTGCTGAAGCTCATTCACCTTAGACAGTACATCCTCCGTCACCAGTCCAATTTCACACACTTGTACGATGTCTCTAGCAGAAAAGTTATGATCACTCTCGTTCTGAATACGATGATGAGCAATTAACTCGATAATATTGCCGGCCGGATCTTCGAAATATAGAGAAAAAGAGTTCCAATTAGCAGAGTACGTCTCATCCCGCTCGCCTTCCTTGCTTAAGACAACACGGGATGCGGCCCACTGCTTCGCTTGCTTGAACCGATTCGTCGGAATCATCCAGGCAAAATGATAAAAAGGTTCTTGCTCCGTCTCACACAGTTTGAATATCATCCTGGTTGATCCAACCTGCAGGTTGAATCCCTGATCCGTCGCGTTGGATACCTCCATCCCTAACGTGCCACTATAAAAATGCTTGAGCTCCTCCAGCCGAGTTGTATATAACTGTAATTCTTCAATCATCATACGCTTCGCCCCTGCATCTTCTCCCACTCACTCCATGGCACCATGCCACGTTCAGGCTTCGCTTCATCCGGGAGCATGGCGATGAACTCAAGCGAATGACCATCCGGATCATTAAAATACACAGATACCGCAGGCATCCAGCCAAAGACATACAGATCACCGATATCATCATTCAGGAAGTTGTGTGTCTCAATCCCTTTGTTCTCCAAATGCGCAACCGCATCTTTCATATCTTCCAAGGATACATGGAAAGCAAAGTGCTGACGCTGCACCTCGGAAGGTTCTTTTTGCCACAATCCCAGCATGGCATTGCCTTTCCCGCCAATCCAATAGAAGGAATTACCGCGTTCTGCCTGCCCGTAAGCATGGGGTAACCCCAATACTGTTTCATAGAAATGATGGGATCTCTCCAGATCCGTCACGTTTAGATGTGTTTCAAATATGCCTGTAATCATGATGCTCAACCTCTTTCCCTTTTCCCATTTTCGTCGTTGCTTGCGCCGCTCTTAGCTCATGGATGAGTTCCGCGCACTCGTTAAGGTCTGAGCCAGATTCAAAAACGATCCAAGAACCCGCTGCACCCGGTCCTCTATATCCTGACTGCCTTCGTACTCTTCGTATCCGTCAAACGTTGCTTCGAATCGTCTTCGCTGTGCACCACCAATGGAAATCCACTCTTGGGCATTAATGCCATGCAGATTGCGAACAATCGCTTGCAGTTGTAAAAGCGAACTTACCCCCACCGCTCCGCCAGAGGAGCTGATGGATAGGACGGGTTTGCCACTGAAATGAGCCTGGCTCAGGTGATCCAATGCATTTTTGAGCACACCGCTAATACTGCCGTGATACTCTGGTGTAGACAGGATGATCGCATCTGCCGCGAGCATACGTGTATTCAGGTCTGCCAGATGTTCATGGTCTGCTTGTTTCTCATCTGGTGCGTAGAATGGGAGCGGTGTCTGATACAGATCAAACAGGATGGCCTGATGTCCCTGACCCCGAATAATCTCCATCGCATACTCTCCCAGACGTGTACTGGTTGCATTATTCCGATTGCTGCCTGCCAAAATAACAATATTCATTCATGTCACTCTCCTTAGTTTTTTTATTGTTTCAAACGCTAACGTTCCTTCAACCGATCCGTCTTTAACTATCCTTATCTTACCTTTATTTCGCGACGCATTCGTCAGCAGATAGACTTAACTTGAAATGCCAAAAAACTCAACCTTTAGGTTGAGTTTATACGACTTAAGTCTGAATATATGTCGGAATTGGTCAGACGACCCAGCCGTTTCTTACGGCATGAAGAGCCGCTTGCGTCCGATCCGCCAGACCCAGTTTGTCGAGCAGGTGACTGACATGGGTTTTGACCGTTTTTTCGGTGATGACCAATTGAACCGCAATTTCCTTGTTGCTCAGCCCTTGAGCAATCAGCCCCAAAACCTCCTGTTCACGGCGAGTAAGCATATCGAGACCACCAAGGGATACTTCAGAAGATTTCCCCGTCTGCTTCAGCGCTTGAACTTGAATGTCTGCTGACTGATCTGCCGTTATATGCGTTGATATCTGTCCGTTCATCGACCAATCGGATGAAGCCATCACATGCATCAATTGACCCGCCGCCGCAGGATGTAATTCCACTTGACCTGCATGCACATTGCGAATAGCGACGGCCAGATCCTCCGGTTCAATATCCTTAAGCAGATATCCTTTCACCCCGGCGCGCACAGCAGGAACCACATGATCCTGATCGGAAAACGAGGTGAGCACAATAATTCGTGTGGCTGGCATTAACGTACGCAACCGTCTAGCTGTTTCGATTCCGTCCATGACCGGCATATGCAGGTCCATTAAGACCACGTCAGGTTTTAACTCTTCCGCCTGCTCCAGTGCTTCCTGACCGTTCGATGCTTCACCGATAACCTGCATATCCTGCTGTGTGGTCAAAAATACGTGCAGCCCTCGTCGCACCATTGCATGATCATCTGCTAACAAAATCGTAATCGGCATCTCTTCTTCCCCCTGACTTTATACAGATTCGAACGGAAGTGGAATGACTGCCGTTACTGTTGTTCCCTTACGGGAAGAACTAACTAGTTCTAAGCTGCCCCCAAGCGATTCAGCCCGTTCCTTCATAATGGACAGGCCAAGTGAACTTCCAGATGATGCTTTTGGCCGTTTGGCACCGCCTATTCCCTGATCCGTGACGGCGAACACCACTTCATGATCACTTAACTTGAGAGTAACCTCGGCAGAAGGAACATCAGCATGTTTCCGTATATTATTCAGTGCTTCCTGCCCGATTCGCCACAAGGCTTCTTCTATATTACGCGGCAGAGACTGCATTCCAGTTCGATTCACCATGACTTGAAGACCCTGGCTGGTGCCATATTCCTGTATCGCATGGAGCAGTCCTGCTTCCAGCCCTGCGGGACGAAGCTGCATAATTAATGCGCGCATTTCCTTAAGAGCCTCCTGAGATAAAGATCGAATATCCTTCATCGCTTCCGCTGCCGGGTGCAACTGTTCGGATACGGACAACATCCTTTCCGCACCTTTGGCAGTTAACGAGAGTGAAAATAGAATCTGATTAACGGAATCATGCAGATCGCGAGCCAACCGGTTTCTCTCTTCCAGTCGTGCCAGTTCACGGCGATTCTCCGCCAGCTTCAGACTCTCCCAGGAGGCCGCAATATGCTCGGCCACTGCCTCCAGCACTTCACGGTCTGCCTGTACAGGATCTGCTGTTCCTATTCCGATCACCAGGATTCCCGTTTCACCAGGCGTATGGTATGGAAGGGGAGCAGCAATCCCCGAGGTAATGGAATCCATAGTCAGTCCAGGCTCGTACGGAGCAAATATCTCAGCTATCTCTACGGTAGACAGGGATGAAGCACGGTGACTATGGATTACTCGATTCATGTGGTTTGCCGCTTCTGAAGAGACCCGCTCACTGGATAACGTTCGAACATTATCATCTGAATAGACAGCCTGCATAACGAACATCCCGTTTCTCTGCTGAATCATTGCGACAAAGGGCCAATCATAATGCTGCCCAAGGAGCTTTACAACTTGTAACGAAAAGGCATCAGAATTGCTGCATCCGTTCACCGCAAGACCCAAGGCCGTGCTGAACTCCCCCAGCTTGGCATACAGATCAGCTCGTTGCTGCTCCGCACGATACAATCTCATCCGTTCCATCGCACTACCAATCTGATACGCCACGCCCTGTAACAGTGCAAGTTCACTGTCGCTGAAATGCTCCTTGGCTGGCGCAGCCACGTTAAGCAGGCCCAGCATCTGATCACCTGACCGCAACGGAACGGTTGCATGGTGGGTAATATCATGGGTGTCTCCCCATCGGAACTCCACCGCATCCTCCAACCGTTTACAGTTAATGATGTTGACCGCATGATTCAGACGACCGTCCTTGAAGCGGTTTACACACCAGCAGGTACCCGTACGCATGGGCTCTTTACCTTTACGTAGTAATGCCGGGGGCAGATTGTAATCCGAAACACAGGTATAGTCTCCACGCTCATTAATCAGAAACATCCAGCCTGCCGTTAATCCGGTCAACTCCAATAATTTGCCGACCACGGTATCCAGCATAAAGTTCAGATCATTGGACGTATTGAGCGTTTCTGCGATTGTCTTGAGCGTGACCATTTCCTGCATTCCGACTTCTTCTGACATGGCAGTTTCCTCTCCTTTGGGTGACGCCAACTGTGGTTTGTTCAACTATTGTAACCAATCCACCCTGGATATTAAAGGATCAAGTTCTTACCTGATTCACTTAGCCAGCTTCTGCCGCTCTTTGCGGGACACAGATAAAGGCTCCATATTTATCAAACCACGATCTGACAGAGCCAGCGCCATTTTGTAGAAAGCACGCGTACGAATCTTCGTATACGTATCCTTGCTGACAGGCGGATCAAACACATGGTTATACACTTTATAGTCAAACACATCATCGTCCTTCAAGTATCTTTCACATACGAGTACACGTTCCTTCTCACTCAGCCGGGACACAACAAAATCGATCGTATCGCAGTATGCCTGACGCGCACGCTGCACGTCCACATTATAGATCGCCGTTCTGGCCGTGGAATCCCCGGTCACATTGGTTGCACCATGGAAACGCTCGGCATAACTTGCCGTCACCATAACCTCCCGTTCTTCAAATGCAATCGTTTTATAGATTCGATATTTCTCCAGCGCAGCTTCGACAGCCGTTTGCGTTTTGCGTCGGTCCAATTCGGGCAGCATCAATTCCATATTTATCTTCCTCCTTCAGTATTCTCTATCAACAACATTTCTAATAGTTTCATATGATCACTGCGATGACAGAACAACTCAATCGAACATGTACGGTCTCATCTCCAGCATTTCTTCTCATCATTCAAATGCCTCGATCGTTCACATCCTATTGTTTTGCCATCATTCTTTGCACGATTGCAAAATGCTCTTATTCATAGAGTTGTTCAGTTCTCAAAAATAATAACGACATTTTTTCAATTTTCCCCTGTTGCCTTTTGGAATAACTCCAAACTGCTATAATCCGGGAAATTCCATTGTTCAGAAGGTCTTCTCAACAAACCTAATCTGTCTAAGCGTTACATTTTGTTCGTATAGTGTTCGTATTTCTATTTGAGGATACCACTTTCTGGAGATCGGAGTAAACCTTCATTTTGGTTCATTTTGACGATAAAATAAAACCTTCGCTCTTATTTCCTATGCCTTTTGGCATAATTGTTTCATATCTCTTTACCTAATGGTATATATACGTTATAGTACTGTTTAATTAATGAACTTCCGTATAAGTCATTTGATTTTTATAAAGAAGCCACCGAGATTTTTCGGGAAGGGACTTGTATGTATCACGCGCAAACATAGTGAAGGAGGCGGAATCGATCCTGAAGAAGCAAAGCATTCGCCTTTATCAACGGATTTCACCCTTTAGGAAAGGAAAACAGGAAATCCGGGGATAACAGCGATCAAAAGAACGATCCGAATCCGGAACGGCGCATAGAACGCACATCTACCTCCCCCACTTCCAACTGTCTTCTTTATCATTCAACCACTTGTACGAATCGAAGGAGTTGGCATACATTGTGGAGCACGCTTTTGGTCCTTATATGAAACAACTGCGCGAACAACAGGGATACAGCATCAATCAGCTCGCAGAAGCAGCCGGAATAAGCAACTCACAGATTTCACGTATTGAAAATGGCGTCCGGGGTGTGCCCAAACCAGCGACCATCCGCAAGATTTCAGATGCACTCTCAGTGCCCTACACAGAGATGATGAAACATGCCGGTTATATTGAACCCGGGATTTCCACTGAACTTCAGGACGTACCGGAATGGGCTACATACAAAGACCGTCGCGATTTCAAAAAGATGCTGGAAGACGATGATGATCTGATGTTTGACGGCATTCCACTCGATGAAGATGACAAAAAACGAATTAAGGATGTGCTGACAGGTCTGTTCTGGGAAGCCAAACAGATGAACAAACGCAAAAAGACGGACGATACGGACAATCGCCCATGAGGCATGACCAACTGAATTTAATGAGGCAGCAGGTGAGATCATATGGATGACATCGTAACAAAGCTGATTCGAAAACACCGGACCAACTGCCCGTTCAGCATTGCCCGTGCGGTTGGCATACAGATTCGTTTCACCAATTTGGGGAAATCCACCAAAGGACTGTACTTTCGGAAACTCCGGCGCAGGTTTATCGTCATACATAATGATTTGCCGCCGGAATGGCAGCGGTTTGTGTGCGCCCATGAGCTTGGCCATGACCGGCTTCATAAAGGAATTAATCGGTTCTTTCTGGAGGAGCATTCCTATTTTGCACCAGGCAAGCTCGAACGACAGGCCAACCGTTTTGCCATTCAATTGCTAACCTCCGGCGTGATGCCCGAACCGGAAGAATCTTTGGAGAAATTTTGTTTACGTACCGGACTGCCGCGTGAAGCGCAGCATTTTTTTTACACCTTTTGAGAACATATGTTCCTTCGCAGGATTATTTCTTCTCTATTATCCATTAGTAGATTTACATGTCACTTTCAGGTTACTTATTTTTACGTAATTCGCGAGATTTCCACATAATAGTCTGTTAAAATACTACATGAGCTATGTAAACGCTCAATTAGATTATGATTTGGGGAGGTTTCGGATTATATGAAAATCTGGAAGAATTACGTTTCACTTCTGCTAACGGTCTGTTTGCTGTTTGGCAGTGTAGGTATTGCCGCGGCTGCAACGGACACCACTCCGGGCACAGGCAAACACATTACCATTCTACATACGAATGACACGCATGCCCGTGCAGTTGAATCTTCACCTGCGATGGGTTTTGCGAAAGTAGCTGGAATCGCTGACAAATATCGTAGCGAAAACCCGAACACACTCCTGCTTGATGCTGGGGATGCTGTACATGGTACAACATTTGCCACCCTTGTTAATGGTGAGAGCATCGTGAAAGTCATGAATGAAATGGGATACCAAGCCATCGTACCGGGTAACCACGAATTCAACTATGGTTCAGATCGCCTAATCGAACTGGCAGACATGATGAACTTCCCCATGCTGAGTGCCAACGTGAAGAAAAAAGACGGAACACGTCTCTTCGATCCTTACCTCATTAAAGAGGTGGATGGCGTGAAGATTGGTATCATCGCTTTGACTACACCGGAAACGTTGTACAAAACGAACCCGAAAAACGTAGAAGGTCTTGACATTACAGATCCATCTGCGGAAGCCAAAGTTCTCGTAAACGAAATTCGCAGCAAAGTCGATGTTGTTGTTGTCTTGGGACACCTTGGACAAGACGCATCCAGCACGGATACTAGTTTCAAAGTCGTTAAAGAAGTACCTGGCATCGATGTATTCATCGATGGTCACAGTCACACAGTACTGCAAGATGGCCTTGTATCCGATAATGGGACATTGATCGCAAGTGCAGGAGAGTACACCAACTATGTAGGTGTTATCGATCTGTGGGTAGACAGCGGTAAAGTAACGAAGAAACAAGCAACATTAATTGATGAAACCGAAGCAAAAGACATTAAACCAAATGAAAAAGTTGCGACGCTTGTAAACTCCATTCAAAAAGAACAAGAACCTATCTTGAAAGAAGAAGTAGCCAATACAGCTATTCTGCTGGATGGTAAACGTGAACAGGTACGTGCAGGTGAAACTAATCTGGGTGACCTGCTTGCAGATGCCATTCGTGATGTCAGCAACGCTGATATTGCACTGACTAACGGTGGGGGTATCCGTGCTTCCATTGAAAAAGGCATCGTAACCAAAGGTGATATTATCACCGTGCTTCCTTTTGGTAATCAGGTGGTAACTCTTGAAGTGAAAGGGTCCGATATTATGGCAGCCCTTGAAGTCGGTGTAAGTTCCTATCCGGAACCAAGCGGTGGATTCCCGCAAGTATCCGGAATCAAGTTCAAAATTGATACTTCTGCTGCAGAAGGCAGTCGTGTACATTCCGTAACGGTCGGCGATAAAGCCCTTGATCCGGAGGCAACGTATACACTCGCAACAAATGATTTCACAGCTGTTGGTGGTGACGAATACACCATGTTTGCCAAATACCCAACAACAGGTATGTATGGCGCGCTGGACGAAGCATTGATCAATTACATGCAGAAGCTTGGCGCTGTGGATATCAAAACAGATGGTCGAATCAGTGAAGCGAAAAAACCCGCAGTGGAGCCAGAAACTCCAGCAGAAGAAACACCGGCTCCAACCAAGCCACAACCAGAAAAACCAAAACCGGAAAAACCGATTAAACCCACACCAAGCAAACCAGCTCCAGCCAAACTGCATGTTGTGAAATCCGGAGATTCCCTGTACTCTATCTCCAAACAATACGGCACAACTTGGCAGGCATTGCAAAAGCTGAACAACATCAAAAATCCACACTGGATTTATCCAGGTCAACAATTGAAATTGCCTGCAGCTTCTTAAGCTCAACAGGATGCATTTAGGCATGACTAGATATGTGGTACAACAACATAACGAATCTATCATGTCATAACCAAAAGGGTGTCCCCAAGCCAGATTACTGGTTAAGGGGACACCCTTTTATAATCTCATTTCTTTTCTTCACCTTCATACACGTTGATGCATGATTATTCCATGTGGACATATCCTGCTAATTTTGACAATCATCTGTGGCAAAAATAAATCTCCACCCGCCCTTTACGGACCAACTTTATCATCTGGCTTCGACACCGAACTATACAAAAATGCTCCTGAATTACCCTGTTCATGCGGTTCTTGTACAATTCATTTCGACATATCTGTCTTCTCAAAATTGCATACTTGCACATCCATCCGCTCTGAGCATGAATATCTTGAAACCTTAATCATAAAATCATTTGTATACTGAATACAACGATCCCCATTTAGTTATTTCGTCTGATACAACAACTAAAATCTCGTCTATTTGTATGCCTATAGCCCTCTTTTTCGTGCCCGAATTGGAATTTCGGCAATTAAAATCATCTACCGCATAATATTCGGTACTACGATATGAACACATATTATTAGCCAACTAGATCTAGGAAGTGCGCTGTTCCTTCACATAACGTACAGCTTCCTGGGCCGTTAACCCGATTCGTTTCGATTCACCTGATGCTGCTAGTGCATGTGATCCAAGTTCAACCTGTCCTTCTGCAGCTCCTCGGCCAATCACGATCTGCACAGGCAATCCGATCAGCTCCGCATCCTTGAATTTCACACCAGGACGTTCATCCCGTTCATCAACCAATACCGTATAACCGTCATCGACCAATTGTTGTTCCAGGTCCAGGGTGAGTTGACGCTGCTGCTCATCCTTCCAGCTTACCGGAATCAGATGCACATCATATGGCGCTACAGCGGCAGGCCATCTTATACCTTCAACTCCTGCATACTGCTCAGCTATAGCGGCCATTAGACGGGATACACCAATGCCGTAACATCCCATGACTGGTGCGCATTGGCGACCATTACGATCCAGGAATGAAGCGCCCATGGTATCACTATATTTCGTTCCCAATTTGAAAATGTGTCCAACCTCAATGCCTTTGGTAAAACCAAGTGGTGAAGCACATGTTGGACAAGCATCCCCTTCAGCAGCAAAGCGAATTCGTTCTACTCTCTCCAATGCAAAATCAATGCCTGGGCGTACGCCGGAAACATGCACATCCACTTCATTGGCTCCTGTAATTGCACTCTTCATCACTGCCACGTCAGCATCCACCACTATCGGCAGATTCAGTCCAATCGGACCCAGAAAACCTACCTTCAGACTCGGATGTGCCGCAATGGCTGCATCGTCTGCAAGGATTAGTTCCTCTGCACCCAACACCTGCTTCAATGCGATATCATTCAGTTCATGATCTCCACGTACAAGGGCAGCAACGAGCTGACCGTCCGCCAGATACAGCAGTGTTTTGATCATATGATTAGCACTTTCGCCCACAAAGGCGCTTAACTCTGCGATCGTACGAACGCCTGGTGTAGAGATACGTACTACGTTTTCCACTCCAGATTGCTCATCCGTTTGGACTGCGGAGTCTGCAATCACAGAGACAGCAGGTACTTCCGATGTCCCTTTTAGTTCACCACTATCTCCTGAAGTCTGATAATCAGCTTTCTCCAGATTTGCGGCATATCCACAATGTTTGCAGGTGACAATCGTGTCCTCACCCACATCAGCAAGAGCCATGAACTCGTGTGTTTCCCCTTGGCCGCCAATTGTTCCTGCGTCCGCCTCGACACGGATATAGTCCAGACCGCAACGCTCCAAAATGCGACTGTAAGCTGTATTCATCGCCTGATAGGTATGATCCAGTTCTTCCCAGTCCGAAGCAAAAGAGTACGCATCTTTCATTATAAATTCACGGCCGCGCAGCAATCCAAATCGTGGACGGCGTTCATCCCGGAATTTGGTTCCGATCTGGTACAGCGTGAATGGCAGCTTACGATATGAGTTCACCTCATCCCGCGCTAACGCAGTTACAACTTCCTCATGTGTTGGTCCAAGAGCAAATTCCCGTGCATGACGATCCTTCAGACGCATTAATTCAGGACCATATTGTGTGTACCTTCCGGACTCTTCCCACAGTTCGGCGGGCTGCATAATTGGCAGTAATACTTCCTGACACCCGGCACGATCCATCTCTTCCCGGACGATTCTTTCAACGTTCAACAATATACGGCGTCCAAGAGGCAGGTAACTATAGATCCCTGCTGCCAGTTGGCGAATCATACCGGAACGCAGTAACCAGCGATGGCCCGCAGCATCTGCCTCCGCTGGCGCTTCACGTAATGTTGGAACAAGCATTTCACTTTGACGCATCCGGACACACTCCCCATCTTCCTTTTTGTTATCAAAATACAGCGTATAAACAGCAAAAAGACACATCCGTCAAGGGACGAATGTGTCGTGGTACCACCCTTGTTTAACTGCACATTAATCCGTTCGCAACCTGTACGATCTGTAGAATGCAGTCCTACGGGGCATAACGGGCCCTGCCGGCGGATGTTGCAACCCTGAATGGGTATTCTCTTCCGCAGCTCGCGAGGTAGGAATTATGAAGCAGCTACAGGAACCTTGCACCACACGGTCCCCTCTCTGTTGAAGCTGGCTTGTACAATCATGTCCTCGTTATAACGCTGTTCTCATTTTTGATCACATTAGTGCATTTACAAGTAATTGTCAACCAATTAGTCGAATACAACCCCCGAATAATATTCCACTACATCACGTATGAGCATAAAGGCATCCCCATTCGTGAGACTGTTTTTGTCAGCGATGCCAGCAAGCGTATCCTCACTTATCCAGTTTTGTCTTTGCAATTGAGCGAGTGCCTGTTCAAGTGATGTCTCAGTTTCTGAAGACCCTATGGCAAGACATAACATATACGCAGCCTGGTCCAACGTCAAAGGTAGCGTTGAGGCATGCTTCATACCAATTACGTACGGATCGGCACTGCCTGTGTAGGCATCCGGGAACATGGCTTGCATTCTTTTCAATTTACTTAAAAATCGTTCCGGATTCATTCTTTTATCCAGTTCCCAACCATCATTATTGTAATTGCCTGAAGTCATGTACATGCTCGCAGCAGCCAGCAATCCCTTATAATCCTTATGTTCCATATACTTAGGCTGTTCGAAATGATGTAGCTTTAGATCCATACCCTGTTTCTCCAGCATGTTGCGCAATTCAGATGCTCGCTCTTCAGAAGCAGAGAGTTCCCGGAAGGATTCCTTATGGATGTAGGCCAGTTTGACCGCTGCTCCTGCTGCTTCTCCCTCTGCCATTCCCAGCGGCACAACTCTCGCACTACCATGTGGGATTGTATCATAACTTGCTGCACGTCCGACGACAAGCAGACCATCCACCTCTAGCGGAACAAGCGAACGAAAAGGTACACCATATTGAATTGGACTCAACATAATCGTGCCGGCATTTCCAACACTCGTACTCTGAATATCGATATCATATGAACCGTAAGCAATGGCATCCCAATGATCACGATTTTCCATGACATCTGCTAATGTTAAACGGTACTCGCCATAGATATGACGTGACTCCCTCACATAGAGCTCATCCGCTGTTCCGGCATATTCCAGCCCTGCAAATTCATCATAATTTTTCTTCAGAAAATCAACAATTCGCGGGGCTTCTTTACGCCCGATTTCCAAACCATCTTCCACAGATATGGGATCTAACGGATCCACCCCAAAGATCTGCATCGTATTGATCAAGATTGTATTATCATTTTGCCTTCCGATATTCAGACTGCGGATCTTAATACGTTGTGGATTGGAAGATTCATATTGCCGAGCATCACCGTACCCCCAGGCACTCATCTTATCAACCCCGGTACCCTCTCTTTCCCTGAATTTTTGCCATACCTCATCTGTAACACCACTTAGCTTGAAGACAAGCGTAGAGACCATTTTGGATTTACCATCTCCAATATCTTGTCTGCCTATGGAATATGGGACTCCGGCAGCGGCTGCAATATCCGCATCTTGCGTGGCATCAATGATGGAGCGGGTTGAAATTTGAACCGTTGTTCCGTCTTCTTTAGTTATGCTCATCCCCGTTATTGTCTTATGATCTCCCGTAGATTCTTCAGTATGGGGGACTAATTCCTTCGCATTCATCAACAGGTCAATATTAGGTTCAGAACGAACCATCCGATAGAAAATGTTAGCTGCTGTATTCGTATCAAATGAACTACCCTCGATCTGGTCAAACCATTCCTGGAAAATGCCTTTGTTCAAAAAGTCAGGTTGCCGCAAACTACTCAATAACTGCGGTTGTTCAGGCGAATAATTTAGATCCAGTGTATTGAGGCCTCCCTCGGTCAACAATCCGCCCAACATGTCGCGATCTCTTGCTTCCACCAGCAATACACGCATCCCATTACGAGCAGCTGATAAAGCTGCGGTAATGCCCTCAGGATCCGTTCCAGCTACAATTACGTCATAGGAATCTTTCAAGGTTATTGCAGATTCAACGTTCTCCAAAGGCTGCCATACATAATTATTATTAAATTTATAATTCTTGTTCCAAATATAGAATGCACCATATGCAGCGCTCATTAAAACCATAAATACACTAGCTGTAATTGCAGTTATTCTCATTTTTCTACTAATCAAAGAAACAAACCTCCATATGTATTTTATATTCAAAAATATACTAACTCGTAAGCCGTTTTTCCTATGTTGATCCAACAACCGGCTAACTTTTCTCCTTTTCTCCATGAGGTAAGCTATCAATAATAAAAAAACTTCCCAACACTTCAAACGGTGTTAGGAAGTTTTGATTATACAACGAAAAAACTTACATGTATGTTGTCATAAATACAGGAAAAACATAGGAAAATCCCTAACTTTCCTCATTATAACGACCACTTTTTGTGAAGTAAAGACTTACCAAAACCGGAAATGCATCAGAAAGATAATTAAACACGTAGACGGTTCATACATCCGATTACAATGAATTCGATAACGATGGCTGACATGACAGCACGTTCCCTGTAATATAGAGAAATACAAATCTACCACAGGTATTAATCGATAAAGGAGCATGTCCTATGCCATATATCATATATGATCTTGAATTCACGGTAAGCCGCAATACTCGTTATTCTTCTGAAATTATTGATATCGGTGCCGTCAAAGTTACGGAAAGTGCGGAGGGATTAACTGTAACGGATACGTTCCATACGTATGTTCGTCCTTCCAACAAGTCCGTTCTGTCCACTGACACGATTCAGTTTACAGGCATCACACAGAAAGATATTGATGCAGCCCCGCTTTTTCCAGAAGCATTGAACCGATTCATTGCCTGGATGGGAAGTGATCCCTATTACATGTGTTCCTGGGGACCCGATGACCGCAGCAAACTGATCTCCCATTGTCGCACCCATCAACTGGATGTGGCCTGGATCACCAATCATAACGATCTCCAGCAACAATGGTCGCGCACCATGCGCAAAGAAGGCAAGTTCCGTCAACTCGGTCTCGCTCAGGCTCTTGAAATCTGCGGAATCGAATTCGATGGTACCCAACACCGTGCTTTGGATGATGCCATCAACACAGCCAAGGTATTCATGCATCAATTTGACCAATTCACGTTGGAAAACAACTGTGCCGCCGATGATGAGGGCATTACATCCAAGGTCGTCTATTCCAGCTCCTCAGAAGATGAAGAGAAAGAATCTCCTTTTGGCAATCTGGCAAGTCTTTTCAAAAGCAAAGAGTAACCGCCCACAGCACGGTACTCTATCAGGTCTTGCCTCAGAACAGATGTCATTCTAATCTCAACTTCTATTGTACATTTGTTGCCAGTAACTCAGGCGTTCTTTCATCTTGATGCGGCAGATCTCAGGTTCAAGGATTTCCGCATCAGGTCCATATTTGGATATCCATACGAGAAACTCCTCGACATCACTTAATATGGCTTCAAATAACAGGCTACCTTCCGGTTCTATAGTTAAGATGGGGCGTATATAGAATTGCTCCTGCATTACACGCTCTACAGCATGGGGTGCAAATCGAATTTTGAACGCAGTCCACTCCGTACTTCCCTCGTATGCCCAAGGAATGCGGAAGTGTGATTGGATCAGATAATCCTCTTTGCGAAACGTGCGTGGCAATATCCGTATTCTTTGCAGCCGGCTCACCTGAAATATTTGAAGTTTCTCCGACAGGTGACAATACCCTAACAGCTCAAATCTGTATTCACGAGGGATAAGACAGTAAGGGTCTATGCGTACGATCCCTTTTTTACCTTGAGACAGATACTCCCCTTCAATGGTGTTCTGTGAAATGCCAGCCTGAAGCAGACTAATCAGAGATTGATTCTGGGAATCGTTGTTTTCATATTGCCACACAGGCGATCCCACTTTGAATAATCCACTGATTTGCTCAGACCATTCCACGCGTTCTGTTTTGTTTTTCTGACTCGAAGCAACCACTTTCTCATAGGCGCTCTCAAAAGCAGGACTCAGCAAAGGACGAATATTCTCCATAACTTCAGCAAGATGCATGAAAGCTTGGGCTTCTTCATCAGACCAATTAAGCGGATACATTGCAAAATGGCTGATAAACATGTACCCTTGTCCGTGTCCCATATTGGCGATCGGGATATGCATTGCACTGAGGGCCTCCATGTCGCGGTATATCGTCCTTTCCGTCGTCTCGCATCGCTGGGCCAGTTCACGTGCCAGAATACCCGGCTTGGCTTGTACCAGCGTGATAATGCGCATTAATCGGATTAGTCGGTCTGTCATTTTGCCGGACCCTCCACGTTGTTGTTTCAATAAATTTGATACAACTCCATCCATAGTTTAATATGATATTGATACATACATTCGACCTTCTCCCAAACTTCACCTTCAAAACTATGTAGACTCGTTCTCTCTATACCGTTACCATCTCAAATCAACCCTATTCGCCTAATATCTTTTTTTCACGGTCATGATATCCGGTTGTAAACGTGATCTCATAGTGATAACGCAACTTTTCAACAATTTCGGCTTCTGCGTAATAATCCAGATCCTGCTTACGTGCAGCTTCAATTAACAGCGCATCTGCATGACGGCGCAACATATTACTTCCCTCTTGAACCCGCCCTCTTTCATATGCACGTAAGGCTTGCTTGATCAGCGGTACAGTTTCATTTAACTTAATGGTCTTCTCTACCTTCGGATCTTCCGGTTGCCGCAGCATGCCCAGGTGACTGGTGTACTGAATATACAGCTGCTCTCTTCGTAACAGTACACGTTGACTTTGCTTTAATTTTCTTGTGCTCCAGTAGGCCGAACATACGGCTGCTTTTCCGGATACATGGGGTCCCATTACGAATTCAAGCAAAATTTGTTTACTCTCTCCCTTGTACACGTCTCCTAGCCTAAGTAACCAACCAATATCCGTTTCTTTTGAACGACATCCATAAATCCCTTTAAGTTGCACTCCGAATTCCGGTTTGAGCAAAAGTTCCAAATCTCTTGATACAATTTTGGGTGCTATTTTCCTAAGTCTTTTGGCAGGGGCACCATTACGCCACTCAACCATCATATATACGGGGTCGGCTCCCCCTGTCGGTATGGCCTCTTTATTCCACGAATAAGATACTTCAAAGACTGAGTTCACTGGTAGTCTCTCCCCCGATTTATGTGTATTATCTTCTAAGTTATCAGGGTGAATGGACACTATATTGTCACGGAACACATGTTCCCATAAAATTTTTCCAATATATTAGTTTTCTATCCCTTAATCCGTCTCAATACGACAATAAACGACGAAAAAGCCTGGCGGTATGCCAAGCTCTTTCATCACTTCTTTATGACAAGTCCCAAATTAAACAGTAGGATGATCCATTCCCATTTTGTGTAAATATTGTGTGCCTTCTGCTTCGGTAACCGGCGCATATGTCACACTGTCAATGACCAGCTTACGCCCTACCGGCTCTCCGTTAACAGTGATCATAATCGTTTTGGTTGATGTGTTCTGATTTGCTGTATACATATGTTTCTACTCCTTCATGTTCACGATCTTCTCTTCAATCGGATATATTGGTATCGTTCATTAAATTGCGCATTTGTGTATAGCATGCACCCGGAACTGAAGTAAAAGATCTGTTAAAACGGTCCGGTGTGCTTGCCTATCGTTCTATTACCCCACAGATTTATAAGCTAAACAGCTCTAATCCTAAATATTTTTAAAGATTTCGGGTAATAAAACGATATCATCATGAACCCATTGTCCCGGTTTTGACGTATAATGTAAGAGCCGTGTTTCAACAATAGACGACGAATTCGGCGATCGACATACCTAACCGAAGAAAGAGGTGTTAACGATGCCAAAATCCATTCAGGGTTACTTCATTCGGGTGTTATTCACCACATGCATTCTATTTACCGTTTCCATAGCATCCACAGTAAGTGCAGCCAGTGCCAATATTTTTACGGATATATATAGCGGATGGGAGCGAGTCTCCGAACTGCCTGGTGAAGTGAACGCCCTGCAGGAAAGTTACAAGCAAACGATGGAGCAATTAAATCAAACGACCGCTCAGTTGGGACAAGCCCAGGCCAATGTCGAAGCATTTAAGACCCAGAACGAACAGCTACTGGCTCAGAACCAGAAACTTACTGAAATGGTAAGTAAACTGCAAGATGATCAGAATGCCAAAGTGGCTGCCAGCAAACGAATTCAGACGATGATCATCACTGTCATTTCTCTCATATTGGGTTACTTTGTTCTGATTCGTGTGATGCGCTGGGGTATGCGTCGACGTTCGGGTCGAGTATAAAAGAACAGGAGCAACTGCATGAACATACACCTGAACAACGCTGAAGCCGGCGGAACTGGACAAGTTGTTACGTTCTCGTTGATTCAAGATGACCGCCTTCATATCTTGCATCCGCAGCAAATTGTAGCCTTCCGCGGTCCAAGTGGGAGCCGTAATGATAAATTCATGAATATCTCGGGCATATATCGCAAAAAAAAGCTGATCAAATCGGAAATTACCGGACCTTGCCAATTTGTGGCTGCCCTGCCTCCCGGGTTCACCATGAAGGAAGTGGAGCTCACAGAGGACAGTGATCTGCTTTATGACTTCCGCCACCTGTTCTTCTACTCTGATGGTGTAACGATGCATACCAAAATTCAGAAAATCAAAAACATGCTGATCACCCGTGATGCAGTGAAAATGAAATTTTCCGGCAAAGGCAAAATCGGATTGCTCACGCAAGGCCAGGTCTGCCAACAGGAACTTCACCCGACAGCGCCGCTGTATGTGGATGCTGGCAGCATCATTGCTTATCCCGAAAATGCACACCTGGAACTCACGGTATATGGTAACAACCTGGCCAGTCAGCATATGAACTATCATTGGAAGATGACAGGACATGGCTCGGTACTCTTTCAGGCCGGACGTGAGAATCGTCGCTTGGAACAAGATCTCAATGATGAGGGACTGTTTAAACGAATTCTGAAAGAGGTGATCCCTTTCGGCAATGTATTGATCAAATAAACTGATTCAATCGCTTTCAGTTGCTGAAGCCGACTCATTAGCTGCCACTATGCTCTTCAGTGGGGTGGTCACCACGCGCTTTCATTGTTATAATGGTTCAGACAATTGAAGAAGAAAATCCATGCCCTGCGGCATGGGAGAGGTTCGCGAACTCCCTCTATAAGACTTGACCCTGTGAAGGTCAGTATAAGTCTTGCGTACACGTTGCAGTCACATGCAATTAGGTACGTAAAAAACTAAGGACACTTACTCAACGTTGCTTTTTTTGAAGCGATTATTGAGAAGGTGTGTTTTTTGATGGATGCCAGTTCATGAACTTCTCTGTTCTTCCGACACTCTATGCCTAGGTGCATGGTTTGATCTCAAGAAGATGGAGAGGTTTTTTTATGTTGAACGAAGAAAAAGCAGTCGTTGTATTCAGCGGTGGTCAGGATAGTACCACGTGTCTGTTCTGGGCCAAACAACAGTTTGCCGAAGTCGAGGTCGTTACGTTCGATTACGGTCAGCGCCACAAGCTGGAAATTGAATGTGCAGCCGAGATCGCTCGTGATCTGGGCGTACAGCAAACGGTTCTGGATATGAGCCTGTTAAACCAGCTCGCACCCAATGCGCTTACTCGCACGGATGTGGAGATTACACATGAAGAAGGCGAACTGCCAAGTACATTTGTGGATGGGCGGAATCTGCTGTTCCTTAGTTTTGCGGCCATTATGGCAAAGCAAAAAGGAGCTCGTCACCTGGTTACGGGTGTATGTGAGACGGATTTCAGCGGATACCCGGATTGCCGGGATTCCTTTGTGAAGTCGATGAATGTAACACTTAACCTTTCGATGGACTACCCATTTGTCATTCATACCCCACTCATGTGGCTGGACAAAGCACAAACGTGGAAGATGGCGGATGATCTCGGTGCTTTTGATTATGTACGCGAGCGTACCCTGACCTGCTATAACGGCGTAATCGGCGATGGATGCCGAGAATGCCCTGCCTGCAAATTGCGTAAAGCCGGACTGGATCGCTATGTGGAGCAGCGTACTGCTGCCGAATCAGCGGGAGTGGATGTGCGATGAGAGAACCTGGAACATTCCGTATTGTAGAGCATCTGCAACGCATCGGAGAAGATATTCTCCCCACCCAGCTGCGCTATCACCGCAAACGTGTGCTGGTCAGCAAGGAGTTCACCTTTGACGCGGCACATCATCTGCATTGTTATGAAGGCAAGTGCAAAAACCTGCACGGTCATACGTATAAAGTGATCTTTGGCATCAGCGGTTATCCGGGTGAGACCGGGCTGACGGTTGATTTTGGACATATTAAGGACATATGGAAAACTCAGATTGAGGGTTATCTGGATCATCAGTACCTGAATGAAACACTGCCTTTAATGAATACAACAGCTGAAAACATGGTCGTTTGGCTGTTCGAACAGATGGAACATGCACTCCAGACGGAGCCCTATGCCGGGCTGACCGATGGCGGGCGGACGGAGTTTGTCCGACTTTTCGAGACACCCACCAGTTACGCGGAAGCGAGACGGGAGTGGATGATCGATGAGTAGTGTTGCAGAACAGAGACAGTCGCGCGAACGCAACCAAGAGGCTCGTATCCCCGTGATGGAGATTTTTGGTCCGACGGTTCAAGGCGAAGGCATGGTGATCGGGCAAAAAACGATGTTTGTTCGCACCGCGGGCTGCGATTATCGCTGCTCCTGGTGCGACTCAGCCTTTACCTGGGACGGCAGTGGCAAGGACCAGATTCGAATGATTACGCCGGAGGATGCATGGGAAGAATTGCGCCGCGTTGGCGGCACGCGTTTCTCTCATGTCACCATCTCCGGCGGCAATCCCGCCCTGCTCGCTTCGCTGGGCGGATTGGTTGCCCTGCTGCGGGAGAATGGCATCCGCACCGCGGTGGAGACGCAGGGCTCCCGCTGGCAACCTTGGCTGGCGGACATTGACGAAGTCACGGTATCGCCCAAGCCACCCAGCTCCGGCATGGACACCGATTGGGCCGTGCTGGATGATCTGATCGGCCGGTTGGCCGCTGGCCCGGCAGAACGAAGCCATAGTCTGAAGATCGTGATCTTCGATGAGACAGACCTGGACTATGCCCGTCGTGTGCATGCGCGGTATCCGGGCACGGATTTATTTTTACAAACCGGGAACCCGGATGTGACTTCGGCTGATACGCCAGATCTGGCGTCCTCACTGCTTACTCGTTATGAGTGGCTGATCGACCAAGTCAGTGCCTCCGATGACCTGAATGATGTGCGTGTGCTTCCACAGCTTCATACATTGGTATGGGGCAACAAACGCGGCGTTTGATGGGCATTATGGGTGAAATGGGCGGCATGATGTACGGATGAGGATAAAAGATGAAACACCCAGATAATGAAAGAGAATTAAACAGGCAAATCGCCTATTCATATATACCGCGAGGCTTCGGGCTTAAGCGGAAACGAGGAGCGTTTACGAACCGATGAGACAACCTGATGAGATGCAAGATGTGACGTTGCTGGGCAACCAGAACGTAAAATATACGTTTGAATATGATCCGGGAATCCTGGAGAACTTTGATAACAAGCACCCGTACCGTGATTATTTTGTAAAATTCAACTGCCCGGAGTTCACCAGCCTGTGCCCGATTACAGGCCAACCGGACTTTGCGACGATCTATATTAGCTATATTCCTGATATCAAAATGGTCGAAAGCAAATCGCTCAAGTTGTACCTGTTCAGCTTCCGCAACCACGGTGATTTTCACGAGGATTGTGTGAACATCATCATGAACGACCTGATCAAGCTGATGGATCCGCGCTTCATTGAAGTCTGGGGCAAATTCACCCCTCGCGGCGGCATCTCCATTGACCCGTATACGAACTACGGTAAGCCGGGAACGAAGTACGAGCAGATGGCCGACCACCGCATGATGAATCATGATATGTATCCGGAGACGATTGATAATCGTTGATTCTTGAGGTTTAAACATCCTGTACAAAATAGAATCATAGAATGTCAAAAGCCGAACTCTACTATATAAGTTGAACTAATTATTTACACTGACACTACGCTGACAGAACAACCTTCCAATCGCTGTTATCCCCAGATTTTTTCCATTCCCTTTCTAAAAGGGGAAAATCCGGGGATAAAGGCGAACGCTTCGCTTTTTCAGGTTTTTTCTGTCCTCTCCGTTATCGTGTAAATTATTAATTCAGCTTATATAGCTTAAGAAGTTCGGCTTTTTAGTATAAATCTGTAGAACCTCAGTGTCTCAATCCTAAGCTTGGAGACACTCTCAAGTAGACTGATCTTCCTTTAGTTCTTTAACTTTTTTTGGGAAATGTATCAACATCCACACACCAATCGATTGAAAAATGATAAATATGACGATGGCAGTAGTTAGAGATGTCGGTGCAACATAGATTGCCTGAAACGTGATTACAGCCATATATACAATACTCATGACCAGCTCACGTTTGGCAGCAGCATAAGGTGACAGTGGTTTCATTTCCATCCCTCCTCAGGCCTTCTTGCAATGAAATATGGATCTTCTTACACTGAATGCTAAAATAGTACGTTTCTTTTATAAATGCAATCACAACAAAAATACGCTTCAAACTAGATATTTATTAGCAAAAATTGACTCTTCCACGTTATTCTATTTCTCTTGTTCCCCTTGTCGGTCCAATCAATCTGTCCTATTATGTAACAATATGCTTACACGCATAGAATACAACATCAGGCGCTGATCCCTCGTGACCGCGACCAAAGGAGAATTGTACATGTCTACACAAAACTCATTAACTAAGGACGCCGCAGCGCGTTCGAAAGCCCCACCCGGATTGGATGCCCAAAGCACCGTTTACCGGATACTCATTGCGATCAGTCTGGTTCATCTGTTCAATGATTCGATCCAGTCGGTCATTCCCGCCATTTTTCCGATTCTGAAAGACTCCATGCATCTCACGTATACTCAGATCGGATGGATTTCTTTTGCGATCAACTTCACCGCATCCATTATGCAGCCTGTCGTAGGCTGGTTTGCTGATAAAAAACCGACACCGTCCATTCTACCCATCGGTATGGGTTTTACATTTACCGGCATGTTGCTGTTGGCCTTTGCTGACAGTTATATGGCTGTCCTGATTTCCGTAATCTTTGTCGGCCTGGGTTCAGCCGCTTTTCATCCGGAAGGTTCACGGGTATCCCATATGGCTGCCGGTCAGCGTCGCGGACTGGCGCAGTCCATCTTCCAGGTCGGTGGTAACGCCGGGCAATCCCTTGCCCCTTTGCTTACACGCTGGATCTTTATACCGTTTGGACTATTCGGTGCGATTGGATTTACAGGCATTGCAGCCATGGGGATCGCCGTTCAGATCTACATCGCCCGTTGGTATGGCCGCATGCTGCAATCTGGAGGATACCTGCGTAGACAGGCTGCTGCCCGTCGTGCACCCAATCCTGCTTTACGCAAAAAGATTACTGCCGCAATAACGCTATTGATCTTGCTCGTCTTTGTTCGTTCCTGGTATATCGCTTCCATTGGCAGCTTTTACGCGTTTAATCTGAAAGATACCTTTGGATTGTCCACAGAGGACGCACAGATCTATATCTTCCTGTTTCTGGCTGCGGGAGCACTTGGTACATTCTTCGGAGGACCTCTTGCGGATCGATTCGGCAAACGTAATCTGATCTTCCTGTCCATGGCCGGAGCTGCTCCACTTGCTCTGTTACTGCCCTACGCGAATCTGTTCTGGACAGGTGTACTGCTAACCATTATTGGTTTTATCATGTTATCCAGCTTCTCGGTTACGGTGGTATATGCACAAATGCTGATTCCAGGCAAAATTGGAACGGTTTCCGGTCTGATTACGGGTCTGGCATTTGGTATGGGAGGTCTCGGTGCACTCGTGCTGGGCAACTGGATTGACGTTTTCGGCGTATCACCCGTGATGCAGATGTGCAGCTTCCTGCCCCTGCTCGGGATCTTTACGTTCCTGCTTCCATCCGATAAATTGCTGAATATCTGGGCAAAAGAAAACGGTAGTGAAGAGTAAGCAAGGCATTACTTACACGTGAAATCATCGCAACTATAAGACGTTATGTTGTGCTAACGAACCTGACGGCTCTTATTTAAACGAATATCACATATTTCGCAGTATAATGAATCTGAGCAACGCTATTTCCGAGAAAAAGACTGAAAACCTTGCAATGTACATGTTAAATGTAGAAATAACGTGCCTGAGATTCTTTAGAAATCGGGATGAGTAAAATATCACAAATTAGCGTCTGCTGAGTTCGTTAGATTCACTTTAGTCACCTACATTTGAAGTCTAAACAAACTGTTTAAACCATAACAACAAAAGGGTTCCCGCCATCTGTATGAACAGACCGGCAGGAACCTTTTTGTTATATTTGTTTTTCTCTCAATTAGACTTAACCCCGTTACTCCACGTCACACATCACAACGCTGCTACCCTGAGCTGTAATCAGTTCCTTCACATCTTCAAACTCAAGGAATACCGTCGCTGTATTTTCCATGGGATGAATTCCAATTTTTTGACCGACCAGATCCTTGTCAAAGACGACGGTTACGTTTTGCTGAGTATTATTGAGAACCCCCATCGGATTGACGTGCCCTTTTTCCAGTCCGAGGTATTCCAACAAATCCTTTTCGCTAGCAAAACTTAGTTTACGGCTAGGTATCTTCTCGCTTAAACTTCTCAGATCAACTGACTTCGTTCCAGCAATCGTCACCAGATAATAGTTGCGTTTCTTGTCATCACGCAGAAATAGATTTTTAACGATATGTTCTGTATGTGGAATTTGGTAAGAGAATATTTCCTCCATCGTATATACTGCAGGATGTTCAATACTCTCGTAGACGATATTATTGCGATCCAAAAGATCATAGAAACCTTGTTTGTTTAACATGTTAAATTCATCTCTTTCAATAAAAGTATTCTTCTGCAATATTACGTTAATTACGTTTGCTCTGATATTACTTCAAACGCTGAAGGATCAGCCTTTTTTTGTACAGCATTTTGCCTGCTTCCGCTACATCCCGGATCGTATTTTTGTTGCTCACCGAACCAAACACCATGCCGGCAATCGGAATGAGCTGGAACAGCTTTTTCCATCCAAAGGATTCACTATAGGAGTTAAAAACTTCCCGCCAGCCCTGCATCTGCGATACCACTTCAATGGGCTTGTCCGGGTCATCGTAAGCTGCGAGTTCTTCGATAATTGCTTTCTTGCCTACGATATCTGCGGATGAGAATTGCAGACATTTCACAATAAAGATGCGCTCCAGCGGTTCATCGGGATCATACCCGTAACATAGCGCCATCTCCTGAAGTACCTTCAGGGAAAGTCCCATCACCATCGGAATATCTGCTGCAATGGTTACAATACCACCAAATCCTGTAGCTGCTCCCTGAGCCGCAGCAAACTTCGTTCGACTCTCGGTAATGTTATCAGCCACCTGGTCCAGCACGTGAAGTGGCAACTTTTCCACGCTATGAATCTTCGTTGTACCCTCGGTTTCAGCTTCCTGTTCTAGCGTATGGGGCGTATCCAGCATGGAATAACCCGACTTCTCGGCTTCCTCTTGCAGCAACTTGGCTACTTTTTTCTTCTGTACGAGGAATTTCCCTCCATGCTGTACATACTGCCCGACGTCGTTCAGGGAATCTCCGATTTTCTGTTTCAGCGCTTTAGGCATCACTTTATCCAACATTGCAAAGGGCAAACGCCCGATTTTATCCCATATAAACAAGTCTTTTTGCTGTTTTTCCCATTTCAAAATCTGTTCAAGTTCCTGGTCCAATGTTTCGCGTGAATCCATATATAATCCTCCTAATAGGTTGTGCATCGTAATCTGTATCTTTCTCATACGCAGAAATCATCGTTGTGGTTGCTTTGTTTTATATTCAACACATCGATCCCCATACCGCTCTTTCCTATCGTTTACATACAAAAGAGCCCTTAATCAGCATCACTCGCTAACCAAGGGCTCTCATATTGAAGTCATACTACATCTTATTTCGTTTCAGCTACTGCTCTTCCATCTGGTACTGGAACACCGAAATCAGGCGTACCATCTTCACGCCAATGAATCACTTGCGCTCTGGCA
The DNA here is from genome assembly GCF_051967555.1 of Paenibacillus sp. SAF-068. NCBI lineage: Bacteria > Bacillati > Bacillota > Bacilli > Caryophanales > Paenibacillaceae > Paenibacillus > Paenibacillus sp. SAF-068. Next base: position 364,937 of record NZ_JBQCJX010000001.1, on the reverse strand, counting down.
TGGCGGTTCGGATCGTACAAGGGATCACCCTCGATATCTTTGTAATTACGAGCATGATAAATCAGAATATCGGTCTTGCCATCTGGCGATACGGTAAAGCTGTTATGCCCCGGACCATATTGGCCATTCGCTTCGCAGGTCTGGAACACCGGTTTGGGTGATTTCACCCAACTCGCCGGATCAAGCAAGTCGGCATTTTCATCTGCGGTGAGCAGACCCATACAATAGTTGTAATCGGTCGCGCTCGCTGAGTATCCAATGAACAACCTGCCATTCCGGTGCATCACCGCTGCACCTTCATTGACCTTAAAGCCAATGATTTCCCAATCGTACTCTGGCGTAGAGATCATAACCTGTTCGCCGCGCAGCGTCCACGGGTTTTCCATTTCGGCAATGTAGAGGTTCGAGTTGCCCACGATGTCGGGATCTTTCTGTGCCCAGACCAGATAGCGGATTCCCTTATGTTCAAAGGTCGTTGCATCCAGCGCGAATGTTTCCCATTTTGTATAGATCTGCCCCTTCTCTACCCACTCCCCTTCGAGTGGATTCGCAGAATCGTTCTCCAGCACATACATCCGGTGATCGAACAAGCCTTCATTGGTCTCACTGGTATGAGCCGCAGCGTAATGTATGTACCATTTCCCATCGATAAAATGAATCTCCGGTGCCCAGATATTGGCACTCATCGGCCCCGTGTCACGCTTGGTCCAAGCCGTTACCGGCTCAGCATTTCTTAACTCTTCTATAGTCTCTGCTCGCCGGATCTCAATCCGATCGAAGGCCGGCACGGAAGCGGAAAAATAATAGTAACCGTCTGTATGACGGTACACCCATGGATCAGCGCGCTGCTCCAGAATGGGATTAGTAAAGGTAATGGAATCAGTCATGGGAATGTTCCCCTTTCAAATGTGTGTGATGGCTCGGAGTTGAGGATATAACGCATACGTGAAAAGAACAGGCAAGACATGGTGCACAGCGGACGTTCGGGGGTGGCAGTGCCTTGGGGCTCTCTTGTCCTCCGATTTCTTTGATCACCGCTCTTGGCGGTTGAAATCGGATGCCAAACTCACTCCTGCGGCTCCTTCCTCCCCCTCACTGCTTGTGCACCCTCAGCCCCGCAGCTCGCTCTTTTCGCGCTTGCTGGGTTA
>NZ_JBQCJX010000001.1:199230-363689 GCF_051967555.1 Paenibacillus sp. SAF-068 | reverse complement strand
TGTTTAATGGCAGGGAAAGTCTTGTGCGCTAGCGCACCTTAACAGAACAGCCTGCATGCACAGCGGACGTTCGGGGGTGGCAGTGCCTTGGTGCTCTCTTGTCCTCCGATTTCTTTTCCCACCGCTCCTGGCGGTTGAAATCGGATGCCAAACTCACCCCTGCGGCTCCTTCCTCCCCCTCACTGCTTGTGCACCCTCAGCCCCGCAGCTCGCTCTTTTCGCGCTTGCTGGGTTATAACCTCACTTCGAGCCTTATAGTGGCTCGGTCTAATGGGGTTGACCGCTTCGCAGGGTCAACTCTCCACGTATTTAATGCTTGATCGGCCTCAGCCATGGCCAGAATAAATGCAACTTGACTGTTTAATGGCAGGGAAAGTCTTGTGCGCTAGCGCACCTTAACAGAACAGCCTGCATGCACAGCGGACGTTCGGGGGCGGTAGGACCTTGGTGCTCTCTTGTCCTCCGATTTCTTTTTCCACCCGCTTTTGGCGGTTGAAATCGGATGCCAAACTCACCCCTGCGGCTCCTTCCTCCCCCTCACTGCTTGTGCACCATCGGAGCAGCTCGCTCTTTTCGAGCTCGCTGCTCGCCCCCTTACTCCTCCGCTGCGCTAATTTGCTTGCCCCAGACCGCTACACCGCGGTCATTAAGTCCTGTTACCACCAGCGCAGGCTGGCTTCGCTCCCAGTCCCAGGACGGGAGCAGGTTCAGCTCTTCCGTGGAGGCTCCGCCCCATGGGCTTTCTTTCCACTTCAGTGTCAGTGTTTGTTTGCCATCAAACGTCCAGGTTCCTGAACCGTTTTCGCTTTGAATTTTTCCTTTGTCCGTTAGGGTATAAGGCACGGCTTGGATCTGCCCGTCCACGGACGGATCAAGTGCCATGCCTTCCCACTCCCCGGCAATCATGGACTTCGGAATATCCTGTGCCGTCTCACCTGCGTACCGTTCAGGTGAAACCACAGGCCAGCCGTCCTTCGTCCATACCATTTTGCGTACATGCAGATATGGCCAGTTTTTATCCGTCTCGCCCCGTGCATGATGCACGATGTAATAATCGTCTCCGTCCTTCAGAACGGAGTTATGTCCAGGCGCAACCCAGCCCTCACCTTCTGTGAAGCGATAACCGCCGAGAATTTTGGTGCCGATCTCATATTGCGGCAGATACTCCGTATCCAGCATGTTATTGCCGTTTATGTCCGTATACGGTCCTGTGATTGAATCGGCACGCGCAACCCGCACGTTATAGTCCTCAAATAAGGAGTCATAGGAGACGAACAGATAATACTTTTTGAACTCCGGGTTATACACAATGTATGGACCTTCGACTGCACCTTCTTCGGTTGCACGATCTCGTGCGGCAATGCGGGTACCATATCCCTCGTCCTTGAATTTCCCCGTGTCGGGGTCGAGTGGCGCAATATAGATGCCGTCAAAAAATGAACCGTATACCATCCACGAATTCCCCTCGGCATCCACAATGGGATTGGCATCAATGGCATTCAATTTGTCTTGTTCATTCGCAGAAGTTTTCACAACCAGTCCTTCATCTGTCCAAGGACCTTCGGGGGAGGTAGCGGTCTGCAAACCAATGGCTGACTGGGTACTACCGAAACTGGATGCCGAATAATACATCCGATAGGTATCACCAGCCTGAATCACATCCGGTGCCCACAGATTGACTGCACCTGTCCAGTCCAGCGCTTCTTGCGGAATGCCCGGCAGAGCCTGACCTACCCATGTCCAGTGAATCAGATCATCCGATTTGCGTACCATGACGCCTGGTTTCGCTTCTCCTGCTACACGCACGTCTGTGGAATAGACGTAGTATCCCTGGTCTGTTTTGATAATGGCCGGATCATGCGCATTGTTCACCGTCCAACGAGATTCATCATCCAGTATGGAGGTGTCATACAGTTGGGTATCTTGAGGAGCTTCAGGAAAGACGGGACGGGACATCGTTTCTCCAGCCCCTTCTCCAGCACAACCTGTAGCACCGGTAATTAACAACAGCAACATGGAAGCAACCACCCCTTTCTTATAAAATGTCCAACCCCGGAATCTCTTCCGCTGATTCATCCCTTCACTCCCGAAATGGCAACCGATTCAATAATCTGTTTCTGGAAGATCAGGAAGATGATTAATACCGGTAACAGAGCCACAATCGACGCTGCCATAATAAGTGGATAATCCGTCTGGATTGCATACGTGGCATTGAAGTTGGCAATGACCAGCTGCAGCGTCTGCTTCTCCGGTGAATTCAGATAGATAATCGGTGCAAGATAATCGTTCCAGATCCCCATGAACCACAGAATTAACTGTGCAGCAACGGCAGGTTTAATTAACGGGAATGTAATACTGGAATAGAGCCGGAAATAGGAACTTCCATCAATTTTGGCTGCTTCAATAATGGCATCTGGCACACTAAGCAGATATTGCCGGAGGAAGAAGATCATAATCACATTACCGAACAACCCCGGTACAATAAGCGGCAATAATGTATCTGTCCAGCCAAGCTTTGAGAACATCATGAATTGTGGAATCATGACTGTTGGATATGGAATCATCATGGAAGCAAGCAAAGCAAGAAACAGTTTGTTTTTATGTGGAAACCTCAATTTGGCAAAAGCAAACGCAGCGATACTGGATGTAAACGTACCGACGATCGTTACACTCACCGCAACAATGAGGCTGTTTTTGATCCCGCTTAGCAGAGGGCCTGCTTCCCAGATTTCCTTATACTTTCCAAATTGAAACACTTCAGGTATCCACACTGGTGGAAGCGCGAATACATCCTGCTTCTCCTTCAATGAGGTGGATAGCATCCAGATCAGTGGTGCAACCATCGCAATCGCACCGATCGCGAGTACGATAAAAATGATCGTGTTCGTTAAATTCCTTTTTTGACTGTAAGACATCTCCGATTCACTCCTTCCCTTGACAATTAATCCCCATCATAGGCTGATTTTTCGTTCATTTTGAATTGCACCAAGGTAATGACAAAAATGAAAATACCAAGAATCATAGCCATGGCTGAGGCATAACCCATTTGAAGGTTACTGAAGGCTTTCTGCCAAATATAGAAGACAATCGAAGCCGATGAATATTCAGGACCACCTGTAGGCGTCATAATGTTCATCTCGGTAAAGATCTGGGAGCCGCCAATGATATTTGTAACGACGAGGAAAAAGGTAACAGGCTTCACCATTGGCCAGGTGATATTGCGGAAAATCTGGAACCCATTGGCTCCATCCAGTTCAGCCGCCTCATAATATGTACGTGATACACTTTGCAGCGCTGCCAAGTACAATAACATGGTGTATCCCAAACCTTTCCATACCGTCATAATAATCAGTGCTGGTTTGACTGTGTCTTTGTTCGCGAGCCAGTTGGGACCCTCAATGCCAAACAGGCCGAGGAACTGGTTCACCAGACCGTAATCCCCGTTATACGCCCAGTTCCACATGATGGAAACCGCAGCCAGGGAGGAGATGACCGGAATATAATAAATTACACGGAAGGTCGTAGTCCCGGGAATTTTACGATTCAAACCCATAGCCAGCAACAACGCCAGCAATAGGCCAATCGGGATCCCGAGCATCAGGAAGAATGTATTAAACATCGCTTTGTAAAATAAGTCATCCGTTAGCAAGTCCTTGAAGTTGGCCAATCCGATAAAGTTCATCTGACCCAATCCATCCCAGTCGGTAAAGGAACCATAGAGGGAGTAGAGGAATGGGAACATGACAAAGATCAGCAACCCAAGAATCGGAGGTAAAATAAACAGATATCCGTACAGCATCTCTTTGCGATACAAACTCGATTTCGTAATCACGGTGTTCACCCCTGTTTCTAGTATCAGCATGTGGCATTCTTCGATTGAACCTTGCCGATCAACGAATGCCACATGCCCGTATGGAATCCAATAAGTCCCAATACGAATGATGCCAGCAGCATGATTGCAGGCTGCCGGCATCACCCTTTCCTATCTACTATTTCTGAGATTTCTGTTCCTGTTCAACCGCTTTGTCGAGCAGCTTCTGCATTTTGGGCTGTTGTTGCTTCACATAATCAGCGGCTGTAATCTTGCCATCTAATACCGGCTGGATGTCTGTGAAGAAGAGGTCATACCACTCCGCATTGTACGTGTAGTTACCTGGCAAAGAACGTCCGTAATCCTCTACGATATCAATGAATTCCTGCTTGTTGGATGGTTTCGTGGATGTATCTTTGGCCCACTCGTCTGCCATATCAAGCAGATTGGGAATCTGTACCTTGGCATCTACCAGTTGCTGCATACTTTCTTTCGAAGCGGTTAGGTAGTTCACCAATGCTGCCGCTTCTTCCGGATGTTTCGATTTCGCAGATACCCCAATCCCCAGGGAACCAATCCACGTAGCCGACTTGCCAGTCGATCCCGCAGGGAAAGGTAACAAATCATACTCGAAAGGCAAAGTCTCGAATGTACTCATATCCCAAGGACCTACAGGGAAGAAGGCCATTTCCCCTTTCATCCAGCGTTGATAGGTATCCAATGTTTGCGCTTCCTCAATGGAAGGTGTAATGTTGTATACGTTCTGCATATCCGCGAAGAATTGCAGAGCTTCTGCGAATTTCGGATCATCAATGGTCACCTTCGTTTTGCTCTCATCCAGCCAGTCCCCGCCATTGCTCCATACAAAGGATTGCAGTGCCCACTGTACGTTAAAACCTGTACCGAATACATCCGGTTTACCGTCCCCGTTGGTATCCTTGGTCGCTTGCTGATTCACCTTAATGAACTCTTCCCATGTATAGGGTTTATCCTTGTCAGGGAATGGAATGCCCTCTTTTTCAAACAAAGTCTTGTTGTAGCCTAGTGCAAATGGCCCGAGGTCCTTCGGCATGCCGTAAAGATCACCCTGTCCTGCCATCTTGCCGTCATAACGGTATAGATCCACTCCATATTTCCAGATGTTATTCAAATCAACATCCGCATTATTTTCAATGTATGGTGTAAGATTCATGAGAACATTGCTGTTCACATAGGCCTTAATATCGCCTGGGTTAAAATAAAATACGTCAGGCAAGCTGTTGCCTGTAATTGCCGCTCTCAGCTTGGTTGCATATTGATCCGCAGCCGTTACAATAATTTTGACTTTCACACCCGGATGATCTTCTTCGAATTTCTTGACCACTGCCTGGTATGCTTTCTGCTCATCTGTGCCCCCGCGGAACATAAACGTTAACTCCTTGTCCCCACTTGCACCGCCGCTTCCTCCTCCGCAGCCCGCAAGTACCAGTGCACTTACCAGCATAAGAAGCATAAATGTGACCCAATTCTTTTTCTTTACCATCTGAACCCCTCCTGATCTGGACTTGTAACCGTATTCAATTGGATGAAATAGGATTTCTGTTGTTAATTTATCAAATCCAGATCACTTTAGTCAACACTTTTATAAAACATTTTATATTTATCTAAAATAAATCAATATTTCGGCCATCCATTAGCGTCCCACAACAAGTCATTAATCAGCAATTTTGGATTGCCATTATCCTCTGCATCATAGGCATGTCTTGCGATGACATTGCCGTTGTACACGTCCTGACCACCTGGACCTTTCCATTTCACATTGCCTGTATCCAATATCGTTCCGCCACCATTCAGCATATTAACTCCGTTTTTGTCCACATAAGGGCCTGTTATACTGGTCGAGCGTCCATAGACCATTTTGTAGGTACTGTTCACCCCTTGACAGCAAGAATCGATGGAAGCAAACAGGTAATAGTAGCCGCCCCGATATACAATACTTGGTCCTTCAATAGCACCTCCGTTATTCGGGCGTGCAGCAATGGAAGTTATGCTTCCCGTCGGTTTCATCGTATTTTTGTCCAGCTTGACAATCTTCAGACCGCTCCAGAAAGAACCGAAGGCCAGCCATGGATTACCTGAAGCATCAATGACCAGATTCGGATCAATGGCATTATAATTATTGGCGGTCGTGGTTTGAAGCACCAATCCTTCGTCCTTCCATTGCCCTGCTCCAATGCTGTTCGCAGACGCAAGACCAATCGCAGACCGATTGGAGCCAAAGGTGGAGATTGAATAATAGAGCCATACTTTTCCGTTATACTGCTCTACGTCCGGTGCCCATACATCCAATCCGCTTTGTCCCGGAACGGCAGAAGCCCACCAGGACGGCTTACTTAAGAAGATTTGCGGAACACGATACCAGGACGATCCATTATCGGATTTCAATACTTGAATGCCCGGACCGGTTGAGAAAGTGTACCAGGAACTGCCCTCTTTAATAATCGACGGATCATGAACAGCGGTATCTCCGGTCAGATTCCAGAACGCCGCCAAAGCTTTGAACTGACCTGCCAGCAGTAATACCATCACAAGTAATGCCGGTAACGCCAACCGTTTCCACTTAAACCTCTTCACATTGCTTAACTTTTCCAAACCAAACTCCACCTTTCCTGATCAAATGGTTAATTAGGTTCATGAAGTAATGAATCAATTTAGGTATAATAGGATTATAAAAGCGGTTACATTACATTTCAATGGTATATTTCAAATATATGTGAACTGATTAACACTTATATTAACCGGAATAGTGAACAAAATATAGATTATATTTTCGTATTTGCGCTATTTACAGCGGTTTTGGCATCTAATTCTCTACCCTTCCCTTCCATGAAGGAATGATTTATAATTATCTGAAATAAAACATATAAATGTGCAAATGTCTGATTCGAAGAGACTTTGTTCAGAACGGGGAAAGGAAATCCACCTATGATTTATATTAAAGATCTGATGTCGGGTGTGAATATCTTCAAAGCGCTCAGTTCGGAGATTCGGATTCAGATCATTGAGCTGCTCGCCAAGAACCAAAGTCTTAATCTCAATGATCTTGCAACCAAACTTGGACTCAGCAATGGTGCCATCACGATGCATATCAAGAAGCTCGAAGAGAGCGGACTGATCGAGATCAATACCGCCGTTGGCAAACATGGAATTCAGAAGATATGTTATCTCAATGAGGAAAAATTGATGGTTGATCTGCGGTCACAGGAGATTAACAATCGGTATGAGGTAGAGATTCAGGTAGGGCATTACAGCGATTATCAGGCTGTACCTACATGTGGTCTCGCTACCCGGGACAGCATCGTTGGAGAGTTCGACGATCCGCGTTACTTTGCTGATCCACTGCGAATTGATGCGGAGATGATCTGGCTGGCTGAGGGTTATCTGGAGTATCGAATTCCCAACTATCTCAAGCCTAATCAGTCGTTTAGTGAAATTCAGTTGTCGATGGAACTGGGGTCAGAGGCACCCGGCTTTTGCGACAATTACCCTTCCGACATTTACTTCTATGTCAACGGTATTGAGATTGGTTGCTGGACGAGTCCAGGGGATTTCGGTAATACACGCGGTACCTTTAACCCGGAATGGTGGCCTCCCCATCTCAATCAGTACGGCATGCTGAAGCTGATTCGAATTACGCAGGAAGGCAGCTATATTGACGGATGCCGTATCTCGGATGTAACACTGGACCAGATTGGGCTGGATTACAAAAGCGATATCCACTTCCGCATTGCGGTTACGGACGGACCTTTGAACAAACGAGGTTTAACGATCTTTGGCAAAAACTTTGGAAACTATGGACAAAATCTGCTCGCTCGGGTTCTCTATAACGTGCAAGAAGAGTAGCACCTGCTCTGGCTAAACGCCCGAGATAAAAGAGCTCAATAGAACTGCCAGAATACCTAAGATGCCTGTTCCTCTGCACAACAATATGGTGTCTTCTAAAGAGTGCGATCCGGCACTCTTTTTTGTTGTTTCATCCCGTTCCCATTTCTTGTTCGCTATGTCGTGCTATACTAATGGCCTGGAATGACAAAATGGAATAACGGGCGGGGATATCTTTTGAAATTGGAACGCTTAATCTCTATCATATACAAACTGCTGAACCATGAAGTATTGTCTGCTTCCACCTTGGCGGAAGAGTTTCAGGTGTCCCCAAGAACGATCTATCGGGACATTGATGTGATCTGTGCCGCAGGCTTCCCGGTCGTCTCCCATCAGGGGCTCAAAGGCGGTTACGGCATGATGGACGGATACAAGATGGATAAAAGCTTGCTCGGTTCTTATGATGTGGATTCCCTGATCACGGTGCTGAGCAGTCTCTCCACGGTCTTCGAAGATGCACGTGCACAAGGCACGATTGAACGTCTGCAAACGATTGGACCGGAGCATCAAACCTCAAGTCTATCGGTGGATCTGGAGACTTGCCGAACAGAACCTGACGCCCTTCCTCATCTGCGTAAAGGTATTACGGATCATCAGGTTGTCCGTTTTGACTACATCAATACAAAGAATGAACATACACCCCGCCATCTGGAACCGGTAAGACTTCATTTTAAATATCGTAATTGGTACGTTTATGGATTTTGCCAGACACGGCAGGATTATCGCGAGTTCCGCCTGTCCCGGATGATGAACGTGCACCTGACCTCGGAACACTTTCAACAACATCTTGAACTTCCTCAGGCGACGATTGTGTCCGATCCATCATGGCAAGATCAGGTCAGTGATGTGGTATTTCGGGTGAACCCGGAAGCGCTCGCGGAAGCCATGGATCATTTTCAACAGGCAGATAAGCAATTTCACGAGGATGGAAGCATGACAATGCGCATCCCGGTTCATCAACCGTTACAGGCCAGATGGCTTTGGTCTTTTCTGCTTAGTTTGGGAAGTGGCGCTGAGGTGCTTGAACCGATTGAATTACGTGGCATCCTGAAAGAACAACTTCGAAACGCACTCAAGCTCTATGAAGAAGTATGACACGCTGTTGTCATACTTCTTTTTTTATAATCATTTTAGTAAGTAACCACATCCCTCGCCAAATTAAAGGAGACGATCATTCATGAATCATCCGGAACAAATGTATAACTACAACGCATGGGCTAATCAAACCATCCTGAACAGAATCAAAGAACTCCCCTCTTCTGTGCTAAGTCAGGAAGTGAACAGTTCATTTCCAACCATCGCCCATGCCCTCAGCCATATCTATGCAGTGGATAAGATGTGGTATCTGGTATTAACGGGCACCAGTATGCCCGAGGCACTCCAAGCATGCATGCCTCTCAATGGTGAGATTCGCGGTTCTGTGGATGAGTACATTCAATGTTTTACCGACCTGTCGGCACAATACAGTGAGTGGTTACGGGGCCAAGCTGATCTGGAACAAACCGTGCTGCTCGATAATCCATTTGCCGGCGTCCGCGAAACCAGCTTATCCGAAATGGTATTTCATCTGGTCAATCACGGGACCTACCACCGGGGCAATGTATCTACCATGCTGCGTCAATTGGGGCATGCCTCCATCATGAACGATTATTCTCTCTTCTGGTATCAAGAACCGGCTCAAGTATAGACAATGATTCGATGGAAAATGTACATTGTATCCCCGTGACATCGAGGGAAGAATTGAGAAATTGGTTGCAGGATCACGGAAAAGTCCAGAAATCTTGCTGGGTCATTGTAAGCATGAAACCAACTTCGGATGCCCTGCTGTATTTGGACGTGGTTGAGGAATCGTTATGTTTCGGCTGGATCGATGGGGTCAAAAAGAAAATATCCGAGACTCAATTGGCCCAGAGATTGTCTCCTCGAAGCAAACGCAGCTCATGGACTGAACTGAACAAGGAACGTGTCCGTCGTCTTGAAAAGTTGGGCCTCATGCATGACGAGGGTAGACAGGTACTACCTGTAATGGACCCGAATGCTTTCAGTATTGAAGGTGAGATCGAACAAAGGCTGAAAGAGGACCCGCAGGTGTATACAAACTTCGAGGCCTTCCCTGCCCTATATCAAAACGTTCGAATCGATACGATCCAAAGTGTCAAACATCAGCCGGTATTATTCCAGAGCAGATTGGATAAATTCATAACCAACACCAAGAAAAATAAAATGTACGGTCAGTGGCATGACAACGGACGGCTACTGGACTATTAAATGTTTCCCTGAAGACACCAAAACAGACCTCCCTATAAGGAGGTCCTGTTTTGGCATTTCCAATATTAATGATTCTGCCTGTATGTTTTGGGGGACTTACCAAAAGCTTTCTTGAACTGGCGGGTGAAATAATTACTGTCGTTAAATCCACATTCATACGATATTTCCGTGATGGACAGATTCCCGTTTTTCAACAAATGACATGCCTTCTCTAGACGCAACTTCTGCAGATAAGACATTGGGGTCATCTGATAATAGGAACGAAAAATCCGATTCAGATGCCTTATGGAGATGTTCGACTTCCCCGCAATATCCTCCAACGACAGTGGCTCAAGATAATGATCTTCAATAAATGAAATGGCATTGGCCAGATGCATCAGATTATTACCCTCGATCCCTTTCTCCTGTGTATCATATTGTCTCGACAAATAAACAACCATCTCCATCAGGCGTGAGATCAACATGGTCTGATACCCTTGCTGTTTACTCTGATACTCCTCAATCATGAACGATATTAGCGATTCTACATACTCCAGACTGGAAATGGATAACGAGAGTTTACTTGGAAAAGAGTGAATATTGCGATAAAACGGTTCCAAAACAAACAGGGCCTGAAAGCCGTTCGATTTTCTAAGATCGGGCCCAGCCGAAGCAAGCATCTCAGGACTGAACATAATGTTACAGATCCTGAAATCATGAGGGTCTTTATAGGCGTGATGGGTGTCGCCATTAATCACAAACGTGTTTCCCTTTTTGATAAAAAATTCCTCGGTGTTCACCACATGTGTTGCATGACCACTCAGAACAATGACAAGTTCCGTAAAGTCCACATGATTATGAAGCTCCATGTCCTCGGCATGTCCACCGTACTGGATAAAAAACGGAAATTGTTGATGATCTGAAGTAAACCATCTCAAATATGCATTACTCAAAAGCATCCCCTCCGCAAACCATGTTGGGTTGAATGTCTATATCATGCTATTCGAGGACCGAAAAATCAAGGTTGGAGATGCTTGAAGACGATATAATTCCTCTTGTAGCAAGGATACCACTCATTTTCAGGACCTTATTAAACTCTCACAATGAATAGGAGCATCACATGATGAAATATACCAATCCGGTGATTCCGGGGTTTTATCCAGATCCAAGTATCTGCCGTGTAGATGAAGACTATTATCTGGTAACCAGTACTTTTGAATATTTCCCTGGTGTGCCTATCTTCCACAGTAAAGACCTTGTGAACTGGCGACAAATCGGCCATGTCCTCACAACAACGGAGCAACTCCCTCTAGCGAATGCAGGCAGCTCTGGCGGCATTTATGCCCCCACTCTCCGGTACCATGATGGCTCTTTCTATATGACTACAACCAATGTCAGCGGCGGCGGGAATTTTTATGTACGTAGTGCTAAGCCCGAGGGACCATGGTCTGCTCCAATTTTTGTTGATCAGGGCGGCATTGATCCCTCTTTTCTCTTCGATGAAGATGGACGTGTGTATTTCCAAACTGCCTGTAACGGCGATGAAGGCGAGGGCATCTATCAGTGCGAGATAGACCTTGGGACCGGAACGAGACTGACAGATAGCCGATTAATCTGGGCCGGAACCGGAGGAGCAGCCCCGGAAGCTCCCCACATGTATAAAATAAATGGCCTCTACTATCTGATGATCGCCGAAGGTGGAACCGAGTATGGTCATATGGAAACCATTGCTCGAAGCACAGAGCCATACGGACCATTTGAGCCGTGTCCACATAATCCGATTCTGTCCAACCGAAGCATGAAATCCAGCATCCACGCAACCGGTCATGCAGATCTTGTCCAGATCCAGGATGGAAGCTGGTGGGCTGTATTCCTTGGAATTCGTCCAGCAGGTTACCCCATGCGGCACCACCTGGGACGCGAAACATTCCTTGCACCTGTCACTTGGTCGGATAACGGTTGGCCCGTGATTGGTATGGACGGACATATCGAGCAGGAGATGACTGGGCCTGTGTTGCCTGAGCACCCTTGGTCGCCTCAGGTTATTCGGGATGATTTTAATGACGCATTATTGGACCTGAATTGGATCTTCTTGCGCAACCCGGCTCCAGATAGTTGGACGCTCACAGAAATTCCCGGACATCTGATCCTCCGCGGTCATTCGGTTTCACTCGATGATGGCAGAAATCCAGCCTTTGTTGGGCGTCGATTAAGACATTTCTCATGCAAGTTGGGGACCGAGCTAAATTATGAACCGCGTGTGAACGGTGAGGAAGCCGGGTTAACCTTATTTATGAATCATAAATATCATTACGATTTGGCTGTCACACAGATCGACGAGCAGAAGAAAATCGTATTGCGGCGAACCGTCGGCTCTTTAAGAACCGAACAGGTCTTTGACTGTGACAACGGACCTGTTGTGTTACAGATCAAGACTGACCGGAATCACTTTACATTCCTCTATCAGCAAGGTTCATCCGACGCCATTGAAGTGGGTTCAGGTGAAACTCATCTGTTATCTACGGAAGTAGCAAGCGGCTTCACCGGTGTCATTGTAGCCATGTATGCTCACGATCCATCGGGAGAATGTACTCCTGCAAGTTTCGACTGGTTCGACTATGAACCGCTGGATGAATAATCATTTTAACTCCTAAATTTAAATATTTGCTCGACGATAATTATCCCCTTAAAGTTGATACTCTTTGAAAAGCCTTGTGTGGTAGCATAAGGAAATGAGTAAACTTTGAGGGGATTTTGCTATAGCTATATCTTTCTTACGGATTGCACTGGAATTTATAAAAGAACCATTGCTTTATTAGAGAAGTTCTCCTAGTATTTTCAGAAGGAACACCCCAGCAGCTCCCATCTTGGCAATACACTTACTGCCCATATGAGAGCGCTATCGCTGCAGCACGAAAGAAAAACGGGAGGTTGCAGATATGAAATGGAATCACTTCAAGTCCAAGCTTCTGCTTAAGTACACACTATCCTATATCTCCATCTTCCTTATCCCTCTTGTTATATTAACCATCATTATTTATCACAATGCTGTGGACACGCTCCGTTCAGAGATTGAACAGACCAATGTTAATCAGCTCACTCAAGCCAAAACGGTCATCGATGATCGCATGAAGGAATTGCAGGACATCGCGTTTCGCATCGCCTACGATGAGCAGTTAACGAGATATTGGACCCACCATCCCTACTATAGCCGGGAATCCATTAACGCATTAGTCAAATACAAAGCCACCAGTTCCATTATCGATGAGTTATTCCTGTTTTTCCGCGGAGACGATAACATCTACTCTTCTCAAGGCTCTGAGAATCTGGATGTATTCTCGGCCCGCTACAAATTTAATACCTGGAACCAAACGGACATGGTCCGGGATTTGAATAACGTCCCGTTTCCCACGATACGACCAGCCGAGCAGGTCGTCCAAGGAACCCGAATCCCCAATTCCATGCTGGCCTACCTTGTACCAATTGCACCTAATAATACGCCCGCCCACGGAACCGTGATGTACCTGATCCACGAGTCTAATCTGACCGGTCTGATCGATTCGATCCTCAGTGACTATCACGGGATGACTTATATTTTCGATAATTACGGGCAAGTACTGGCAGCCAATTACAAGGGAGAAGTCACATCCGAACAGGAAGTCAACTCGCTGTTTACCCTTGAACCTGGAACGCACAGCATCTCCTTGAATCAAGAACCGCATTCGGTTGTATCCGTTAAATCGGATACGGGTTGGACTTATGTAACCGCTATGCCAAGCAACCAGTTTTTCAGCCGAATTGTCCATATCCGAACCTTTATTATCCTTGTATTTTCCTTTGTGGTGACGATGGGTACCATCCTTGCCATCATGTTGGCCCGAAGACAATACCATCCCATTTCAGACTTAATGGAGTTCATTCGGTTGAAGAATGATCCTGATCCAACCGCAACCACCAACGAGCTGGAATGGATCAAGAAAACACTTCATGATTATAGTCAGCGTGTGGATCTTCAGGAACCCTATGCCCGCAATCATATTTTGCTCATGCTGTTGAAATACGGTCACACCGGAGATTTTCCCTCTGAGTTTACAGATAAGCTTGGCATACGCTTCAACCGTTCTCATTATTTTGTCATGACCATGGGCTGGGAAATGCACGCTTTTCCTATCAGTGATAACCCCGAGCAACCTACTGTCGTACAACTGATGAATGATGTGGAGCTGCCCGAGTTATCTGCATATGCTTACGGCGTGGAGCTTCCACAGGCAGACCAATTGGCCTTTATTGTAGGATTCGATGCCGAAATAGGGCACGAAGGCAGTCTCAATGCCCGCATGGAACCTATTGTTGAACAACTGCAATGGATGGTGGTGGAACACACCGGGGTCGCGCCTGCAATCGGGATAGGTAATAGGTACACTTATCCGAAACAACTGAATCAGTCCTACATCGAGGCTTCGACTGCTCTGGAAGCATCGATGCTGCACGGACAGGGCAACAGTACATACTTTAAGGACCTTTCCGGTTCCGGTGTACAGGATTCTTCCTTCTGGGTCCCTAAGGATGTGTTATTAAAACTGGTCCAGAGCTTAAAACAAGGTAGCTATGACGTGGCGGTTCAGATGGTTTCGACCGCGTTGAATAATCTGAAAGCTGAAATGCCATCTGTACCGCTGCTGCGTTGCATCTGCTTTGATATTCTGAATACCATGCTCAAAACCGCCTCGGAGCTTGGAATCCATCATCTGGTTGATCAACTTCCAAGGATCACGTCCTATGACTCGCTGGAGGATCTGGAGAAGAAACTAACAGGCCTTGTCGCCGAAATCTGCGCCCATGTCGAGGCGAAGAGTGAGACGGAAGAAAGCTCCCTGATGGATGAAATCGTCGCCTATATTGATGCCAATTTCTCGGATTATGACCTCAGTCTAGGTACGATTTCATCGAAATTTACGATCTCTTCATCCTATTTCAGTCGTTCTTTCAAAGAAAAGATCGGCATGAATTTCACCCAATATATCTGGCAGAAACGAGTGGATGAGGTCATTCGACTACTGCTGCATACAACCGATCCGTTAAAAGACATCATCACTCGCGTCGGTTATCTGGACACACCGAACTTCATCCGCAAATTCAAGAAAGAAACGGGTTATACCCCAGGCCAATACCGTAAAATGCACCGTCCCAACGGTTCCGCCGATTCCCCGGATGATGAGGAGGAAGAGTGTATTGGATAAAAGGCTTGTTGAATAAATAGAAACCTCCCCTGACCACATGGTTAGGGGAGGTTTGGTATTGGGATCAGTTCGTATACGTATACCGATCCGTGGCGACCGGTGTATTGATCCTATTTTCCAGCCGGGAACTGATGAAATCCTTGATGCACTGCATCCAGCAAACGGCCCGTCGGATCACAGCTGTACTCCCAGAACATGATCCCGGCCAGACCTTGCTCCTTTACGTAATCACATTTGCATCGGATCGATTCTTCATCGTCATACGATATGAGGCTGGACCCATTAAACAGAAACGGTGCACAGGCTTCTTCATCCCAATAACGGGTGTAACCATTCTTGGTGATGTACTTCGCTTCCAGTTCGGCAAATGACGGACCATAGCCGCCTGTACTGCCAGCCATTTGATGGAGCCCATGGTTTCGGTCAGGAACCTCAGTCCAGATTCGGGAATAGAAGGCGGAGCCGATCACAATCTTCTCCCTCGGAACCCCGGCGCGAACAAACAGGGTCACGGAAACATCCGTACTCATTCGAAACAAATCTCCGGTTGGCGTGTACAGATTCGTATGATGTCCGGTCAGAACCTGAAAACCGCCGCGCATATCATAGGTCATCAACTGGATGTAGTCCAAATATTGCTGCACCTCGGCCATCTCTGTACCGTCTACATAATATTGATCAGCCCCTGCCGCAATGGTCAGCAGATAATGACGGCCATCCTCTGCTCCCTTGGCATTCAGTGCCTCCCGGATCGTTTTGAGAAGCAAGGTGAAATTTCGTTTATCATCAGGGCTGGATGCAATACCGGCTTCACCATAACAAGGATACTCCCAATCCAGATCGATCCCGTCAAAAGGATATTCCTCCAGCACCCTAACCGCCGATGCTGCCATGCTTTCCCTTCCTGACTGGGTTGAGGCGGCTTCGGAAAAACCGCCCGCACTCCATCCGCCTACAGACAACAGTACCGTAAGATTCGGATGATCCCGCTTCATGTTCCGGATCACATGGCCATTTTTTAAATGCTCGGTGGTGATCATATCATTCTTAACATGTCCGAAGGCTACGTTCAGATGTGTTAACTTCAATAGATCCTCGTGTGTCATGTCAGGAAGAACAGAATCCACGGCATAACCTGCAGCAATAAAATTCGTCACCCTCTTCACTCCGTCCCCTTCAATGATTGTGTTATCGCAGCAGCAACCTGCAGGGCTTCCTTCCCTGTACCGATCTTGTACCCGGAAGCCGAATAGCGAATCTGATACTGAGTATCCAGCACGAACAGATGTGGATAGCCCGCTTCGTAAGCAGCAGACTTCGTTATGAAGCCTGACAAGGAAGCATAACTGGAATCTCGTACAAAAACCGTGCGTACAGGGAGCTTTGGATAACCAACAGGGTCAAAGGAAGCGTTCCATTCCATGATTCCGGTCACAAGCACGATGGGTATGCCCAGCTTATCCAGCGGTTCTGCCAGCTCGCACAGTTCACGGATCAGATGTTTCGTCGGTTCCCGCTCCGGTTCAATCCAGGCCGCGATGGCGCCCTCCGATCCCAGAAGTTCCTCCAGCTCCACCTCTGAACCATTCAGATGGGTCAGTATACTTCCTGGTGCAAGTTTACCCAGTACAGGAATATCAACCTCTATCTCGCGATAAGTTAACACAACCTCAGTTGTATCTCCGGCATTCACGGTAAAGTATATGAAGCGTACGTTTACCGTTCCATCTTTCAAACGAATGCCTGTCGTTAAACGATAAGCACCTGGTTCGACCTCATATGGCTTGCTATAAACATCCGTACTGCCATAAGGATGAATCAGCGTCTTATAAACACCATCTTCGAGACGGGCAAACGAGAAGTTCTCAAAATAGGATGCTGCAGGTGTATCCTGCGAAGCTTTTGGATCTCTACAAAGTTGGAGCTTTCCCCAGCTTGTGCTTACCTGAGTTCGAGGTGAGGTGAGACCAAACACCACATCCTCCCATCCTCTGTCGCTTAGATACTGTGGTTTCTGAGCGCTCGGATGTAATCGGGCCGGGATACCCAAACTGCGACATACAGCCACAAACAAAATATCCAGCGACTGATAGTCCCCCTTCATTAGACTAAACGTTCCAATCGGATTCCCTTTGCCTTTTAGATTAGGAAGATCTTCATAGTATTCATATTGCTGTTCCAGCATTCGGGCAAGTGTCGAAGGATTCTTCCTGAACGCTGTCGCCTCATCTGGCGAATAGGCATTCTGGAATACACCTCGATAAGGGACCAGCATCTCATAGGAGATCCGCGGACACAGGATGTATCTCACGAATGTATCTTCCGCCCAAGATCCTTGTTGCGAGAGCGCACCAATCAGATGATCGTCCAGCGTCTGGCGAAAAGTATCAATTAAATCTTTTTCATTCATCAACTCCAGTAGACGAAGCGGCCACTCACCGTATACATTGGAGCACTCCTCCAGGAAAGCTGCAATTTCACGGCTGTTCCCCCGTGCCTTATGAAGAACATTCCACACTCGCACCGGGGGGAGTCCAACCCCTTTAGCTAGCGAGATAGCTTCCTCCTCACGCAGGAAAGTGTCCTCGTACCCGCCACGGGTCTGTGCTCCTTGCTCCAGACGACGGTTGTGTTCCTGCATCTTCTCTTCAGGTAACGCAGCGGCGACCTCTCCTTCCCCTTCAGGCGGAGGAACCATATCAAAGTCCACGCTCCCTGATGGTTGCTCTGACGAATCCAACACCATTTCGATAATCTTGTTCTCCTGAGCCTTGCATAGGATCTCACTCGACTTGCCGCCGCTGACCGCACGAATCAACAGGTCGCCACAGCCTGTCTTAAAGGTCACTTCCCCTTGTGCGTCTGTCCTAATCTCGGCAATGGGATATAATTCAGCCGTATTGTACAGCTCGAAGCGTACGCTCGCGCCAGTTACAGGCTCGCCCTGCTCATTTTTCACCTTCACATCGATGCTGCGCGTTGGTGCGTAGTTCTCAAGCAGATTAATCTCCGTAAATCCCTTTTCGGAAAGCGTAATATCCTCGGGGCCGGGATAGTCGGCATAGATCCTCGTATTAATCAGCATCGCCCTGCGGGCTGGCGGGCTGAACCACCCTTGGTTCAGGCGAGCTTCAGGCTCGCATGCCCCGATGTAATACCATTGGCCATCTGCCCAGGCTTCTACCCAGGCATGATTACTGTCACAGTGAGCCCAGCGCGGTGTGTAGACCTGACGGGCAGGGATACCGATGCTGCGAAGAGCGGCCACCGCCAGCGTGGATTCTTCGCCGCAGCGACCACGAGCATTTCGGATCATCGTCAGCGGTGATATCGTACGCAGATCACTGCCAATATAGGTCGCTTTCTCATGACACCAGTAATTGGTCTCCAGAATGGCATCTGCCATGGATAACTTCGCTGTCCGCTCGGCTAATTCGTCATAGATCAAACCTCGGAAATCTTCAATATTTTCCGTATTTATGCGATAAGGCAGTACAAAATGAAGGAACAAATGATCCGGAATGCGATCTCCCCAAGGTACACGTATGCGGGTGTCCAAAGCGTGGCGCACATGGCTCAAGAACAAGTCCCCGTTATAATCAGCCATGTCGTTTACCGGCATATAGGCATAGACATATTTCAATGCCCATGTCTCTTCTTGCGTTAGCTCCTGCTGAAAAATATCAAACAACTCCGATTGGCGGGCCGCTGCAAAACGTTCCTTCTCCTGGAACTTCTGCTCGATCCGCTCCAATGACTGTGCATCCAGGTTAAATACCAAGGTTTCGCTGGTCATCGTGTTCTCACTCCTTCCACAGCTTTCCGTCTTCCCGAATACAGATCAAGGCCTTGCCGTCCGAAGAAGGCGCAGTAATCTGGAACAAGCTGCGAGTCGTTTCAATAACAGGCTTACAGCTCAACAATTCCTCACCCATAAGCAACTTCATATCTTGGGTAAATTCGCCATGGGTTTCATAATAATTGCGTTCACGGTAATAGAGTCTGCGAAGCTCCCATTGGATTCGTTCATCCTCCGGCAACTCAAATGATTGATCTGTTCGATCATCCGAGAATACAACATACCCCCATAACTCTGGGTAATGCATATTGATAATGCCCATAGGTGACCACACCCAGTTGTCCTCCGGATAAGGGTTGCCCGTATCCGGGTTCAGCACCTTGCGGTACTCATCGCCCTGTATCTCGGTCTGCCATTCCACACGCGAGAAGTTGATACGCCAGAATTCACCCGGCGCAGGCGGGCGGTTTCCTGCGGCGCATTCCATCAGACTGGTCCAGGGAATGGCGACTTCCACGCTCCATTTCCGGTTATCCGCCCCAGGATTGTTCAGTTCACCATCGATATATACGGCCGTCTTGAGACCGCTGATATCCCAACCGTTGACTGGCGGTCCACCATCCCGATAAGGCTTCACCAATAACAGATCCCATACCGTATTGAGCGCATTGATTTCGAACTCATAATATTGATGGGAATCCCCATCGGGATCGATAAAAATCTCAAAGTCATTGTCATAGAAAATAACGGAATCACGCTCAGTTAACGTAGCCCATATCTGATCTTCAATCAGCTCGGCAGCAACGTAGAAATAGTTGTCATCCCACAGCATTTTTACACGCGTCTGCTTCCCGGGCTTCGGACGAAGATCACCTTCGATATCAACGAAATCATCCGTCCAAGCGGCCACATCCCAAAACGCCTTATCCACACGGCCGTCTAACACCAGCGGTTCCTGCGCTCGCTTGCATATATAATGTTTGGGAGCATACTCAATCCTGGGTTCTGGCACTCCACTTCGATTCATGTCGATCTCTCCAATTCATAAAGGAGGGCATGTATCTATCGGCACATGCCCTCCTTGTAATGGTTAGTTATGGGTGACAACCGCTCCAGCGCCGCCGTACATTTCCAGCTCCTCATCGAATTCGAGCTTAAGGACGGTCACCTGTTCATGCGCGTCCTCCGGGGTCATCTTGATCCATGTTGTCCCCGGGATATTGAACCAAGGTACGCCTCCATGAATCTCATGATGGAGCTCTTTGCCCGAATGCAGCACAGTAATCTTCTTGATCTGATTGCAGAGACCTTTGATGCACACATTCTCTTTTGGATCGTCGTACACAAACAGGAAAAGCATTTTTCGATCCTCCGATACAGTGCTTCCCCCTAGATAATAACGGGACAATATGCCTTCACCCGTTCCGAAGACGGCCTCTTCATGCGTTCGAATCCATGCTCCCAGCCCAAGCAGGATGTCCTCCTGCCTCTGGTCGATGGTGCCATCTTCACGTGGACCGATATCCAACAACATATTACCGCCCATTGATATACAATCACAGAACATCCGAATGATCTGATTCAGGGATTTATATTTATGATCGGTTGGCACATAACCCCAAGATGTGTTGATCGTGGTACAGAATTCCCAGGGTCCCTCCGGTCTTGTAATCGGAATGCCCTGCTCAGGCGTTTGGTAATCCCCATAACCCTGAAGGCGGGAGTTGATGATGATATCCGGGTTGAAGGAGTGCAGGTAATGTTTGAACTCCGGCAAATTCCACTGCTGAGCACTCCGTTCCCAATCTCCATCAAACCATAGTAGATCCACCTTTCCGTAATTGGTTAAAATCTCCCCCAGTTGATGGTTATTGAATTGCAGGAACTTCTGCCACTTTTCCTGATCTTGAATGCCGTCCACAGGACTTGAATATCGGTTGACACCGCTGAGATCCTCCGGCACTTTTCCACCTTCAAATACACTAGGATAATCCGGGTGTGACCAATCAATAAGTGAATAATACATCCCCAGATGAATCCCTTTCTCACGGATCGCTTCCGCATACTCCCTCACGATGTCCCGATTCGCCGGTGTCTGTTTGACGACATTCAGGTCACTATATTGCGTATCCCATAACGCAACGCCATCATGATGCTTCGTTGTCAGCACCGCATACCGGGCTCCAGACTTTTCAATCAGGTCCGCCCACTTCTCCGCGTTGAATTCCGAAGCCGTAAACCCATTCAGTTGCTTCATATATTCATCGTAGGACATCCTGCCATTATAGAAGGACCAAGACTCCGCAACCCCGTCTACCGCATAGATGCCATAGTGGATGAATATCCCCAGCTTGGCTTCTTCAAACCATTTTTGCATATCTGTTCACACCTCCCCCGAGCATTGTGATATACGAAAAATATAAAATTAATGAAGCTAGCGGTTATCTTTCTTCCTCCCTGGGAAGTATGTTGACAGCCTTCTTTTATTGCCCGGAATTCCAGCGATCATAAGCCCCTTGATATAGTTCGATGATACGGTCACTGCCCATTTTCTTCATCTGTGCAATGTACTTATCCCAGTTCTCAAGGGGTTCCTGACCCGTCACGAACTTTGCTTCCATCTGCTTGACGTACGTGTCCAGGTCAGACAACAGAGCGGTGGCCTCGCTTTGTTCTTCATTCGTCAAATAAACGTTGGGAAATGGTGCTTTTCCGATAGGTACCAACTTCTCTTGATTCTGCTGGTCAATCCACTCATCAAATTCGGTGCGAAGACCCTTCGCTACTTCCGGATCATTAATGCCCGGTGTCAAGATACCAAAGTTCGGCGTGATCTTACCACGGTATTCCTCACGATCCCCACCCCCAGGAACGGGAAGCCACTCTTTTACGTGATTTTCCTTGTCTTTGAATTGCCATAACACACCTTCCGGACCTTGATTAAACAGAGTCGCACCTTCATAGCTGTACAAGTAATCAATCCAGCGCATCGTCGCCTCAGGTGACGGGTTGCTGCTCGTAATCGCAAAGGTACCACGAGCCGACATACCCGGGTGTTTGCCATATACCGGAGAGTCTGCCACTTCGCTCTTCACTGGAGTCATCAGCGGGTGATCCGTGCTGGGTTCACCGCCGAGTGTGAAGTATGGATGGTAATCGTTGAATAGTGCAAGTCTGTTGCTTACACCTTTTGCTTTTTTCTGATCGCCTGTTTGAGAGAATGTCTCATGATCCAGCAAGTCTTCCTTCCACAAACGATTCATGAATGTCAGATACCCTTTATAACCTTCTTCTTGATAAGGGTAGTGAACTTTACCATCCTTATCGGAATAGATGCCTTCGTTGTACATTCCCCAGAAGCCGAAGAAAAACATGCGAAGATCATCCAGTTTTACAGAGGTAAGCGGAATCTCATCTTGCTGGCCATTGCCGTTAGGATCTTCTTCTTTTACACGTTTGAGATACGTATACAATTCTTCCGTGGTCTTGGGCTCTTCTACATTAAGCGCCTTTAGGAATTCCCCGTTGTACCACATTGGGCCTCTATACCACACAGCCGCTTTATCAATGAATGGGAGTGCATACATATGCCCATCAGGTGTTGTAAATGATTTGCGGACATCCGGGTTCTCATCAAGAATCTTTTTGATATTCGGGGCGTAACCTTCGTCAATGTATTTCTCCAACGGAATCAGGATGCCCTGACTGCCATATGTCACCTGCTCGGCTGGCTTGAGGTCCGCAGCATAGAACATATCCGGCAAGTCTCCGCTGGCAAATACCAGATTTTTTTTCGTTTCAAAGCTGTCGATCGGTGATAGTTGGTATTCCAACTTGATGCCCGACAGTTTCTCCATTTCTTGCAGCACAGGCATCGTGCTCCAGTCGGCTACACCCGCATCCTGGGACATGACCTTCAAGGTTAGCGTTTTGTCTACAATGGGAAAGCCTTCTTTTTTGACTCCCTCAACTTTCGAGGTCGCGCTTCCGTCTTCGTTGGTTGAACCACAGGCTGCAAGCAATGTTGCGAATAAGGTGAGACAGAGTGTAATGGATGAAGCCTTGCGAAGCTTTTTCATGACAACAACTCCCCTTGTTTAATGTGGTATATGGATTAAGATCATCCCTTAACGGAACCGATCATAACACCCTGGACAAAGTAACGCTGAAGGAATGGATAAACTGCAATGACCGGCAGGGTAGCAACAATAATGACAGCATATTTGACCAGTGCAGCAATCTCCGCTTTCGTATTCATCGCCGTTGCTGAGGATGTATCGATAGCGCCTCCCCCTTGAGCCGCCATTTCCTGAAGCACGAGAATCTGGCGCAGAAAGAGCTGCAGCGGGTACTTGGATGAATCATTCAGATAAATCATGGCGCTGAAATAGCTGTTCCAGTGTCCCACTCCGTAAAAGAGTGCCATCACTGCAATGATTGGCATGGAAAGCGGGAGCACGATTTTGACGAACAACCGGGTGTTGGTACACCCATCAATATGCGCCGCTTCCTGCAGCTCCTTGGGAATGGTCGATTGGAAGAACGTACGGCATACGATAATATTCCATATGGATGCTGCTCCAGGCAGAATAAGTGCCCACATGCTGTTCACCATACCAAGATCCTTGACCAGCAGGTAACTCGGGACAAGCCCTCCGCCGAAGAACATCGTTACCATAAACATAGCCATGAAGAATCCGCGTCCGACAAAGTCCGAGCGGCTGAGCGCATAGGCTGCTGGTAGGGTAACCATCAGGTTGACGATGGTACCTACGACGGTATAGATAATTGTGTTTTTATAACCGATCCAGATGTTGGTATTCTCGAACACACGGGCATAGCCCTCAAATGTAATTCCTTTCGGAAGTAACCACATCTCTCCTGAGCTTACGTATTTGGGATCACTAATTGAGGCACTGATGATGTATAGTAGCGGATACAACACAATCACGAGTGCTACCGTTAGATAGATGTAATTGCACACTAAGAACACCTTATCACTTCTGCTTTCTTTCACTGCGGATGACATGTGTATTCCCTCCTTTTACCACAGGCTGTTTTCACTGGTGCGACGTGCAATCTGATTCACGGTAATGAGCAGAATCGCATTAACTACGGAGTTGAACAATCCTACCGCCGTAGAGAAACTATACTGCGCATCAACCAGACCGGACCGATAGACGAAGGTGGAGATGACATCGGACGAGCCCATATTCAGCGGATTTTGCAGCAGCAGGATTTTCTCAAATCCGACGCCCAAAATACTGCCCATATTCAGAATTAACAAGATGGTAATCGTAGGGATGATCGCTGGTATGTTAATATGTAGAATCCGCTTAAAGCGGCTCGCACCATCCACTACAGCCGCTTCATGCAGTTGCGGGTCCACGCCAGATAGGGCGGCAAGATATATGATGGTGCCCCAGCCTGCACTTTGCCAGACTCCCGACAGTACATACACTGTTTTGAACCACGCAGGGTCCGTCAGGAATTGAGGTGCCTGGAATCCAAGAGCTTCCACCAAATTGACAATCATGCCTGACGAGGGAGACAAAAAGGTAATGATCATTCCCGACATCACAACGACCGATATAAAATGCGGTGCATACGTGACCGTCTGCACGGTACGCTTGAAGAAGGAATCCTTCACTTCATTGAATGCTAGCGCCAGAATGATCGGCAGCGGAAAACCTATGGCTAACTCATACAAGCTGATGCTCAGGGTATTCCATAGCAGATCCCAGAAATAATAAGAATTGAAGAAACGGATGAAATGATCGAATCCGACCCAGGGGCTTCCCGTGACTCCAAGCGTTGGGATAAAGTTTTTGAATGCAATCTGGATGCCGTACATCGGACCGTAATGGAAGATCAGAAAGTATAAAAAGGCTGGTGCGATAAACAGATACAACTCCCAGTTGCGAATCATCCTTCTCCATAATTTATTTTTCTTACTGCCCGGATTCGTGTATACCGATAGATTTTGCGACAAGGCGTGCTTCCCATCTGGCTGCATCGGTTGTTCCCTCCTCTTTTGATAACGCTTACATACCGAGTTTATGGTTCAATCTTGAATCCGTAAATATGCCATTTCTACCTTTCCATCTAAAATCACTGAATAACCTGTTACCACGTGGGTTTACACTTTGGTTGGCAGCTTGTCATTGTCATTTCGGGGAAGTAAAACATGTAGAATTTGACTCATTATCCTCCTGTAGTAGTCATTGAGCGTTTATCACATCAACTTGAAAGATGTCGTATCTGAACTTAACCTAGAAAACAGACCTTAAAGTCAAAACCCACATATACTTATCTGACACGGTCTTCATGTCTACAAGCATCATACTGATTTGTAAGTTTTACAAGACTTAAGGTTTTACCAATGCGTTGTTATGTAATATTATCTATCACATATATATCGCTACTACAAACCTGTAATTGCTTGCCTTTATTCTATATTTCTCCTGCCTCTTTCGTATATATGTTGTTTTTATCTTTGTCTTCAGGTGCATAAACACTTATAAAAACTGGGTTTTTGAAGTCACATGTGTAGATTTTGCGCAAGGTATGGAATCTGATATCCATAGATATGTGGGAAAAGGATATTAAAAAAAGCCGATTCATTAACACGAATTGGCTTTACAAGCTAAGCAAATACCCATTTTATCATCTTTATATGTAATAATTAATGACATTTTAAGTTATATAATTTACGGAATACAAAACATGTTTATAGGTTCGACTCAAATAAAAAAACCACTCTCCACATATGAATGGAGAGTGATTTTTAGGGTTTACAGGAATTTACTTGCCAGAAGGTTGAGCTTCTGCCGTATACCCTGTCGGGATATCCGTTTCTGCAGTCACATTTGTGATGACCATGGGGTACATCATGTCCGGGTCAGGTTGAATAATGGAATAGAGCACGATGGCACGTCCATCCTTCTCCAATTTTACATCATCAATCTTCAATCCATAACCTGGGTGTGGCATTTCAGCACTAATTTTAACTTTGTTTGTTTTGTCATCCACCTTGGTCGTTGTCACTTCAGGTACAATCGCTTGTTGGCCTTCGCCCGGAGTGGTTGGAGCTGGCTCTGCCGAGCCACCATTGCCGTGTTTATCAACAAATTCAAGTGCATTGAAGATCATGCTTGCAGCCTCCATACGGGTAAGCGACTGATCTGGACGGAAGTTCCCGTCCTTATCCAGTTCAATGATGTTCATGTTCAGCAGGTTCTGGACTGCAGATATGGCGTCCTTACCGATTTTATTTTCGTCCTTAACAACATTATACTTCATGATCACCGGATAATTGCCGGTTGTATTGATTCCTTCAAGAAGCAAAGTAACAAATAGTTCACGTGTCATCTGGCCTTGCGGATTCACTTCTACAGGAATAGACAGTCCATTCTGAGTAGCTGCCTGTACAGCATCGGCATACCATGTGTCCGGACTAATTTTATCCTGAGCGGCAGAAGCTGCGTATGCATTTTTCAGACCAAATGCATTCACAATCAGTTGAACACCTTGTGGCTCGGACAATGCGAGATCCGGACGGAACAGATCCGCTGTTACTCCGTTAACAATACCTTTTGATTTCAATGAATCCACAATCGACTTCTGACCCTCATCCTTCACATCTGAAAAAGCGAGTACCGATGCACCTCCTGCTGTCAAAGAAACGCAGAGTGCAAGCGTTGCAGCCAATCCTTTTTTATGTTTCATTTCCTGGCACCTCCATATATTAGTAAAGCCTATTTTTCAACTCTTCATTCCTACAGACGGGACACCCTTGGAAAATGTTTCAGTCATTTCGATATCTGGTGAATACAGAACGGAAAAAGTGCATACAACTCTTCTCCAACGCCGATAATTTACTTCATCTGCTTTTTTGCTAAGTGACTTCGTTGACATTGATTCGGATTAGCGCAAAAATAAGAATAGAGAAATCCATCGGATGACGGATAAACAGCGAACAGGATCGCATACAGTAAGAGGGCACGACGCGCTAATCACAGGTGTCGGCCCTTTTCTTGACTTCACCTGCTGAGCTACTTCATCTATACCAAAAGGAGAACAAAACTTATGTCCAAGAAAGGATTACTTCGCGGTTATGTTGTGTCGAACTGGCCTGTATATCTGCTTGCGATTCTTCTGATTATTGCTTCGAATATCGGGCAGGCTTCCTTGCCACGCATACTCGGCAGTTTCACGGACCAGTTGATGCAGAATACACTTCAGATGCAGACGGTCATACGGTACAGCCTTTCCCTTCTGGCTATTGCCATCGGGTATAATGTACTGTTCGGTACTGGGCAATTCATGATTATGAAGCTCGGTCGACGCTTCGAATTCATGACGCGTGAGCGCATATTCAGTAAGTTTTCCGAACTTAGCGAACATTATTTCTCCAAACAAGGGAACGGAAAACTGCTCAGTTATGTCATGAATGACGTGACTTCCGTACGTGAAGCGATATCCAATGGCGTGACGCTCATGACCAACGCCACCTTCCTGCTGTTGTCCTGCATTGTTATGATGATGCTTAGCGGGATTCCATTAACGCTCATTCTAATCAGTGTTGTACCTTTGCTGGCGATTCCATTCCTGGTCGTGTTTTTCGGCCCGCGGATTCGCAAGCGCTCTCGCGACGTACAGGAAGCTCTTGCAACCATGACGGAATCCGCCGAAGAGCAGCTGGGTGGCATTCGCGTAACCAAGACGTTTGCCATCGAAGAAAGTGCCCGTTCACGTTTTGGAACTACCGTGGATGCAATCAAGAGCAAACAGCTTCGGCTCGTTCGTCTGTCTTCCCTGTTCCAAGCCTTGCTCCCGCTGCTGGGAGCCATCTCATTGGTTGTTTCCCTGCTTGTCGGAGGTATCATGACCATGCAGAGTTCCATCACACTCGGGAGTTTTGTCGCCTTAACCTTATATCTGCGCATCATCATGGGGCCGCTTCAACAGATCGGCAATGTCATTAATACCGTTCAGCGCTCAGGTGCATCACTGGAGCGTGTGAACGACCTGCTCAGCGAAGTAGCAGATGTACGAGAACTTCCTGAAGCTACAGCACTCCAAACCTTACAAGACATCACCATGGAGAATCTAACCTTCTCTTATCCTGGCAGTTCGTCTCCTGCTCTCAAAAACATTCAACTGAATATCCGTGCCGGGCGAACGGTCGGTATTGTCGGCAAGACCGGTTCAGGTAAAAGCACCCTCGTTAAGTTATTGTTGCGTACATATGAACCACCTGAAGGAACGATTCGCATCAATGGTACCGATATTCGGCAGCTGTCGCTGGAAAGCCTGAGATCGCGTATCGCCTATGTCCCTCAGGATGGATTCCTGTTTAGTACCACCATCCGGGATAACATCGCATTCAGCGACCGGGAAGTATCACTGGATACGGTGGAACATAGTGCACGGCAGGCCATGATCTATGACAATATTGTCCGTTTTCCCGACCGCTTTGATACACGGCTTGGCGAGCGCGGGCTCACCCTGTCTGGTGGACAACGTCAGCGAACCAGCCTTGCACGAGGACTGATCAAGCAAGCACAGTTACTTATTCTGGATGACAGCATGAGCGCGGTTGATGCCGTCACCGAGAGTGGTATTCTGCGCAGTTTGCGTGAGATCGGCAAGGGCAAGACCACTTTGATCATCTCTCATCGCATCAGCGCGGTCCGTCATGCGGACGATATTATCGTTCTGGATGAAGGACGAGTTGCTGAACAGGGAACACATGCTCAGTTGATGGCTGCCAAGGGGTTATATGCGGCCACCTATCGTTTGCAGGAGGAGGGATTACATCATGTCTGACGCTAACGATGAACTTAGACCAGATGCAGAGGCCGATCAGAGTAAACGAACTTCGTTCAAAGCGATGATGGCCTACGCCAAACCGCATAAATGGGCCTTCGCCGGAATCTTCCTCTGCTCACTGCTTGGCATATCGGCAGATCTGCTGCAACCCTATCTGGTGAAGATCGCCATCGATGATCATCTGGCTATCGGCCAGACCAGTGTAGGCTTTCTCGTTCAGCTTGCAGCCATTTTTCTCGGGCTGGCTGTCATCAGTTTTATTTTTACCTACATTCAGAATAATCTGTTGCAGCATGTGGGACAGAACATTGTATCCCGGATCCGAAAGGACCTGTTCAAACATATCTCCAAGATGTCCATGTCTTTCTTTGACCGTTTTCATATCGGTAGTCTGGTCACGAACGTATCCAGTGATACGGAAACCATCAGCAGCTTTTTCACTCAAGTCCTGCTTAGTCTGATTCGGGATGGCATGATGCTGGTGCTCATTATCGTCTTCATGTTCCAGCTTGACCCTGTGCTGGCGAGTTATTCCCTGATCGTGCTACCGGTCATCGCCGTTGTTGCGGTATTATTTCGCAGTCGACTGCGAAAAGCTTATCAGAATGCCCGTACGCGTCTTTCCCGTTTGATCGCATTTACGGCGGAAAACCTGTCCGGCATGTTCCTGATTCAGGCTTTTCACCAAGAAGAAGAACAGAAGAAACGTTTCTCGGAACAAAATGCGCTTCATCTGAAAGCCAACATTGCTCAAGCCCGCTCCAATGTCATCTTCAACCGGACGTTTGATATCCTTGGCAATGCGGCATTGGTGATGATGGTCTGGCTTGGAGGTCGCGCCGTACTGGGTGAGTCCCTGCAAGTCGGGGTATTGTATGCGTTTATCAGCTATATTCGTCAGTTCTTTCAGCCCATTAACCAGATTACGATGCAATGGAATACATTCCAGTCCACCACCGTGTCGATGGATCGCATCTGGAACATTCTGAATACGCGGCCTGAAGTTGCCGATCCTGACCCTAAGCAGGCTTCAGCGATGGAACCACGGAACGTGATGGGCCAGATTGATTTTAATGATGTGTCGTTTGGTTATCGGGCAGATCGGCCCTTGATTCAACAGATGAACCTGCACCTCTATCCGGGTGAAATGGTGGGTATTGTGGGCACAACAGGCGCTGGCAAAAGCACCCTGATCTCCCTGCTCAATCGCTTCTATGATGTAGACAACGGCAGTATTGAAATTGATGGCACCGATATTAGGCATCTGCCGCAGGCCAACCTTCATCGGATTGTGGGTCTCATTCAACAGGAACCATTCTTGTTCTCAGGTTCCATCATTGATAATGTGAGAATGTTTCGTGAGGATATTACGCGAGAACAGGCAATTGAAGCCTGCCATTTTGTCGGAGCACATGCCATGATTTCGCGTTTGTCACAAGGGTATGATACACATCTGTCCGAACGCGGAAGCGGACTGTCCGCCGGGGAGCGGCAGTTGATATCGTTTGCCCGGATCGTCGTGTTCCAGCCTCGAGTGCTCATTCTGGATGAAGCAACCGCCAATCTGGACTCACACACGGAACAGCTCGTGCAGCAGGCTCTGGAATCGGTATCCCAGGGACGCACCACCATTGTCATTGCCCATCGTCTGTCCACGGTGATGCATGCAGATCGAATTCTGGTGATGGAGAATGGTGAGATTGTGGAGGAAGGCTCGCATCAGGAGTTGATTGAAGCTCAAGGCGTATATGCCGACCTGTACACGCATGCGCGTGATGCAGGTAAAAATTCAGCGATATCAGGGTAATGGACCTGAATGAAGTTCGTGTTAAACTATAGATCGGGCTAATGAATTCAGCTGAGTCTGTCATCTGTGTTATAGCCAATAACGTTGAACATGCCGCTCTGCTCATGCAGGCGGCACGTTTGGCATATCGATCAGCATTGTTTATTAGGAGGAGCATCCATGCAACAACCTGAAACAACCAAGCGTGACCATCAGCAGATTCGTTACCGACGCAGCATGGCTCTATGGAAAGGAAGTTTATGCTTCCTGTTCCTTCTCTTGTGCTTGAGCTTATTATGGATCATCGTGGACGGACAAGCCGAAAGACTGGAGACGATATACTATTCCATCGCAGCCGTGCTGGGTATGTGGTTGATCGGACCGTTGTTCTTCATGTTCCTGTCACGACTAACCAGAACTTCTGCCGTGTTGTTATCCTGGGATGATGATGCGTTGAGCACGGGCACACGGAAGATTCCATGGAGCCGGATTCGCAAAGTTGAACTCGCCTCACCTGCCCGCAGCAAGTGGCTCCTGTCTGCATCTCCCATGATCGTTCTGTTCCTGAAAGACGGCACCCGGTTTCATATTCAGACCGATCATCTACTCAGAAAAAAAGAGCTGAATCATGCAGTAACTTTGCTTCAGCAGACTTTGCATGATCAGCAGCAAGATCATTGAGTATCGTGAGGGATGAGACAAGCCTCCCACACCACACATCACTGTGATTTCTCTACACCTATGGACAGGCTTACTTTGTAATTCCCGTAGGGCAGCAACGTTTCCAGTAGTTGGCCAAGCTGCTCTGTGTTAGCGGTCTGTACCCGCATCAGATAACAGCCTTCTCCGCTCACGCGATGGACCTCAACGATGTCCTTACGATCAGCAATGAATGTACGAAAGGCAGCATGTCTGTCGCCGGAGTTCAAGAAAACCGTGACAAAGGCCTGTAGGCTGAGGCCGAGGCGTTCCGGGTTCCATTTGACCGTGTACCCTTCGATTACACCAAGATCTTGCAGCTTACGCACCCTTGCACCGACGGCCTGTCCCGTGAGATGAACCTCTTCACCAATCTCTTTGTGAGAACGTTTGGCATCCTGAATCAGGATCTGCAAAATACGTATATCCGTGTTATCTATCGTTTCATTCATCTTGCTTCAGCAATCCTTTCAGCGTGAAATTCGTGTGGCCTAATTCCATTCATCATGTTATGTACGCCGTTAAACGGGTTGTATACCATATAGGGTAAATACTATTCAACAATTCGAAGGAGTGCAAATATAATGAAAATTCAATTGATTCGCAATGCTACACTGTGGCTGGAATATGGAGGGCTGAACATTCTCGTTGATCCGATGCTGATGGACGCCGAAGTCATGCCCGCATTCCCCAATACCCCCAATGAGTTACGTAATCCAAGAGTAGCTCTGCCTGAAACCGAAACGGATTATCTTCATCCAGATCTGTTGATTGTGACACACACCCATCCGGATCACTGGGATGAAGCAGCGGCGAAACAACTTGGCAAAGACATTCCTCTGATCTGCCAGCCTGGGGATGAGCATGTATTTCTGGGTGCCGGATTCACGAATGTAACCGCCGTAGATGAAAAGCATGAGTATCACTCTGTTCGATTGGCCCGTACTTCCGGCCATCATGGTACAGGAGAAATCGGCGAACGTATGGGCAACGTGTCCGGTTTCATCCTTGAAGCAGATGCAGAACCTGTCGCCTATATCGCCGGGGATACCATCTGGTGTGAGGAACCTGCTGAAGCCATTCGTCAATATGCCCCGGAAGTCATTGTCGTGAATGCCGGAGGTGCACGATTCTTGGAGGGTGATCCCATTACAATGGACGGGCCTGACGTTGTCGCCGTGAAGCGCCATGCGCCATCTGCTCATGTCATCGCTGTGCACATGGATGCGATTAACCATTGTATGATGTCTCGCACGGATCTTGCCACTTATCTGGCATCCGAGCAGATGGATGGTCAGGTGCTCATTCCCCGTGATGGCGAAAGTTTTGAGTTTTAAAGCAAAAGCATGTACGCACCTCAAGATGCTTTCCTTTCCCTATAAAATACGACGAAAAAGCTGGATGCGATGAATTCGCACCCAGCTTTTTTGATACATGAAGCACGCTAACCCGCAGACATCCCTCTGGGACATCATTCCTGCCATTAAGTCCCTGTGCCCTATACCTTTTTACTAATTCCTTACTGAACTTTCAGACGGATCACGTTCCATGATGCTTTTGCCAGGCTCGCCGTAATCAGGGTATCGGATACAACTGCACCCCCGCGATTATGAGGAGCGACGCGGTTCGGTTGTGCGGCCGTATTCGATGCTTTGAGATCATCACTTTCCAGCACGATATGCTCGATCAAGCTGCACTTCCCGAAACTGCGCAGATCCACTTCGAGCGGAAGCGATTCTTCCAGATGACGGTTAACTGCGAACACAGTCACTTCACCCTGCTCTTCGTTATGAACTGCAATGCCCTCCAGATAAGGAACATCTGTGATTTGTTTGGTGTCGTATTTCGGAGATTGGATCAATGGCACCAATGCTGTTCCACGTCCGAACAGGGATGTATGCATGAATGGATAGAAGATCGTCTGTCTCCACGAACCACCGCCCGTCTCTGTCATGATCGGCGCAATAACGTTAACGAGTTGGGCCAGACATGCCATTTTGACCCGATCCGCATGTTTGAGCATACTGATCAACATACAACCAACAAGCAGTGCATCCTCGTGGTTATAGATATCCTCCAGTTGTGGTGGAGCAATCTGCCACGGGTCCATTTTGGAGTCACTTTCATGAGAGTGATACCATACATTCCACTCGTCAAAGGACAGGAACATCGTCTTCTTGCTGCGCTTCTTCGCTTTGATATAATCACAGGTCGCCTTCACGGTATCGATGAAACGATCCATTTCAAGCGAGCGTGCCAGGAACGTTGGCGTATCCTGCTCCTGATTACCATAGTATTGATGCAGGGACAGATACTCCACATGATCATACGTATGATCCAGCACGGTTGCTTCCCAATCCGGGAAGGATGGCATATTCAGGTTCGAACTTCCGCAGGCTACCAGTTCAATGGTCGGGTCCGTCCATTTCATGACTTTAGCCGCTTCAACAGCTGCACGTCCATACTCTTCTGCCGTTTTGTGACCGATCTGCCAAGGCCCATCCATCTCGTTGCCCAGACACCAGGTTTTGATCGCATGCGGCTGCTTGTATCCATGCTTGATGCGTAGATCACTATAATACGAACCTTCTGGATGGTTGCTGTACTCTACAATATTGCGTGCTGCATCGGCACCACGTGTACCCAGATTGACAGCCATCATGACTTCGGAATTCGCCTGTTTCGCCCAGTCCACGAATTCGTTGAAGCCAAATTCATTGGTCTCAATCGTTCTCCAGGCCAATTCCAGTCTGCGTTTGCGTTCAGACACCGGTCCAACCGAATCTTCCCAATTGTAACCGGATACAAAATTACCTCCAGGATAACGTACAATCGGTACATTTAACTCCTTGACCATCTCCAGCACATCCGTGCGGAACCCCTGTTCGTTCGCTGATGGATGCCCTGGCTCGTAAATCCCGCCATATACGGCACGTCCGAGATGCTCAATAAATGATCCGTACAAGCGCTTATCCACTACACCAATAGTAAAATCTTTATCTACCGTCATTTTTGCTTTTTCCATAATGAATTTCAACTCCCTAAGATTAATATAAAAATTAATTGATATTCTATGGATCAAGGTTCATATTTATATTAAAATCGATTATAGCCTTAATTTCAACCTGAATTTTGCAAAATGTTATTCTTTTTACTGAATTTATGTTTAACTTAATTCTATAAAGACAAATGGAGGAACAACTGTGATCAGAGCAAATACCGATGCCGAATGGCTCCCCCTATATGAAGCACTTGCCAGTGAAGTGCGTTTACAGATTATCCGCCTTGTTGCAGAGACACCCATGAATGTGAAAGACCTCGCTGCTTCATTGGGTCTGAGTAGTGCCATCGTGACCATGCATGTCCGCAAACTTCAGGATGTGGGTATTATTCAGTCCAAAATGATACGCAAAGACGGCGGCACACATAAAATGAACAGCCTTGCTGTAGACTGGATTGGCATTTCCATGCCGCAGGAAAGCGGGACAGCCCGCAAGCTGCACGAAGTTTCTGTACCTGTGGGACACTACACTCATTTTGACGTTTATCCGACATGTGGGCTGGCTACGTCCACGCAGGTCATTGGACAGTACGATGACCCCCGCTATTTCCTCGACCCCGAGCGGATGCATGCCCATATTCTGTGGTTTGGCCGTGGTTTTGTGGAGTACAAGATTCCAAACTATATCTTATCCGGACAACAGATCAACGCCATTGAATTGTCTCTGGAGATCGGATCGGAAGCACCTTCAGTTAATCCGAACTGGCCCTCGGATATTACATTCATGCTTAATGGCATTCGATTAGGGGAATGGACGAGTCCTGGAGATTCAGGCAACGGACGGGGCATGTTCACCCCGGAATGGTGGAGTGACAGTGTCAATCAATATGGCATGCTCAAGGTACTGCGAATTACGAATGAAGGTACATTTATTGACGGACAACATCTATCCGAAATCACTCTCGCGGATATCCCCGTGGAACGCAACCAGTGGACCCTTCGTCTTTCGGTGGAGGAAGATGCACGGCATGTAGGCGGGCTCACCTTGTATGGTGAGGGGTTCGGAAACTACAATCAGGACATCCTGTTCCGACTGTACTATCAGGATTGAATTCTTGGTTCAATAGAAAATACAAAAACACCTTCCACTCGCCATCAAAGGCAAAATGGAAGGTGTTTGTTTAATATACCTATGAACATCCGCAGAATATCATAGAAATTCTAAGAAGGTTCTTGTTCTGACTTACAGCGCACTGCCACCAAACAGGAAGCGGTATTCCCAATGTTTGCCGGAGATATCACTGATCGTTACACCACCGCCAGCGTTGGAATACGTATGTAATACTTTGCCGTCGCCCAGGTAAATCCCTGTGTGAGTAATTCTTGCGCTAGATTTATTAACGCTGGAATACGACGATGCAGAGCTGCCTTTATACGACATGAAGTACATCAGGTCACCGCGTTTCAGGTTCTTCCAATTAGTCTGAACCGCACCCTTAGCTTTTACATAGTCTCCCTGTTTACGAGAATCGGCTGGAAGCTTGATGCCCAGTGCATCGATGAAAGCCTGACGTACAAAGCTTGAACAGTCAAATGTGGCTGTGCTGTTACGACTCGCTCCGAACTCGTAAGGTGTACCCCAATATTTCATTCCGGCAGCAATGACCTTTTCCACAGACGCATTGCCAGTTTCTGATGTACCACTATTCGAACCCGATCCGCTTGTGCCGCCACTAACCGCTTGTGTGTATTTGGATGAAGAAGATATGTAGCCTGTCCGATTAGCAGAATCCTTAACTTTATACCAATTCGAACCGGATTGCTGAAGCACCGTTACCGTTTCTCCTTTAGCAACCAAGCGAACAACTTTCGCAGAAGAAGAAGGTGTTGTGCGTAGGTTTACGCCCCAAATTACTTTTACTTGTGAATTCTCAACAGCAGCTGCCGATACCTGTGCCGTTAGTGCTCCTGTCGTCAGACTTCCCATCAGCATCGTTGCTGTGACACTTGCTGTAATAATTGTTTTCTTCCAATTCATGATGTCGAGTTCCCCCTGATGTTACAGAATTTTAACCTGGCTTGCTTCTCCCCGGCTTGCCCCATTGTAAACGGGCTATCCATAACGTTCATCAGTCAAAAGTCCTGTATTGATGCAGGCGCAATTGAGCACTAAGTATCAGGGTTCGTCTATCCTCTATTGGAAAAAAGCACTGCTGATTCCTACTTTTTCAAAGGTTAAATAATTGTAACTATTTGATATGCTTCATTTTTCCGGGATACAAGAGTTAGGTCAATTCTCATTCAGGACATGCGTCGCAAGAACTAGGTTTTAATGTTTAAAATCGCAAATATGGTAAACATTACTATGATTCAATTTCTGAATACCGTTCCCCGAGTTCACATTTTGCTTCTGATTGTTCAAATTCGAGGGATTTCCTTAAACAAAAAGAAAAGCCAGGGACCTCTCCCCGGCTTAACCTGTCAACCTGTATGATTATTAAATGAACTACATCTGTCTACCAGCTCATTTAAGGTTCAATTCCCCATACCTTGGCGCCGTCCTGATAGGCTGTCACTTTCGTCCAGGCACTGAAGGCTGTTTGGGTGGAATCAAAGGAATAATCATTCGTTAGATCAAAATTCGTCCAGTTGTTTTTCGAGAAACGTCCCTGAATAATTCCGGTCTCGGCACCCGCAGCCAAGCTGCCAGCACCCGATTTGAATCCAATCTCCAGATAGGTATCCGCCGTGCCCTTGGCCGGATCTATTGAAACAAAATGCCCTTCCACATTACCGCTGCCAATCTGTGCATAATCACACCAGAAACTCAGATCCGCAGCACTGTCCTTCGTGAAATAATACCGGATCTTCACTTTGCTCAAGTCCACAGCAGTTGTGCCCGTATTCTTCACATTGAACTGCGGAGTAATCGCATTGCCTGAAGTTCCTGAACCACCATTGCGATATTGTACTTCAAGCGTTCCCGTTGTGACTGGAGGGGCTAATGGTGTCAACACCAATACATTTGAATTTGTCTGACCACTCGTATTCACGGCTACAACTCTGTAATTATAAGCCGTACCATTCACCGCTGTAGCGTCAGTATACGTCAGTGCGGTCAACCCAGTTGCCAGATCAGCATATACTCCGCTGCCTACCGAACGTTGTACCTTATAACTTGCTGCTCCAGTCGATGCTGTCCATGTCAGTACCGCCTGGGCATTGCCAGCTGTTCCGGTAAGGTTGAATACGCCTGGCACAACGACACCTGCCAACGGTGTTGCAGATGCCTGTGTCGATGGCGCGGACTCGCCAACGGCATTCACCGCAGTGATGACATAATAATACGTTGTGCCGTTGGTCAAACCTGTATCCGTGAATGCCGATCCTGTGACTCCTGTCGCTACAGGCGTATAAGGACCACCGTTCACTTCTGCACGCTTCACGGTATACGAGGCTGCACCAGCAGCTGCGTTCCAATTCAATACCACTTGCTCGCTTCCTCCAGTTGCTGTTACGCCAGCAGGAACACCGGGCACTTCCACTACTGGACTATCGGAATCTCCGAGGAGACGATCATACTCTCCATATGCTGTAGCCATATCCACCTGTGACCAGAAGCGGTGATACGTAAAGGTAGGTGCTCCGTTTTCCCACTGCTTCGTGGTCGGGTTATACGACGTTTTGTACAGGTTATCCAAGTAAGCCCACGCCGGATCTTGCTTGATGGCCGGACGCAGATCGGAGTATCCGATGTATACACCATTGCCGCCTTTCGCCGGATCGGATGGTACTCCTGCTGTACCTGGAATCGTGTTGCCTTGACCAAAGGTTCCAGACCAGTTCGCCGGGATATAGATCTCTTTGGCAAAGAAGCGGAAATAGTCTTTACGCTCTTCTTCCGTTACAATCCCCACGCCATCATTGTAATCCCAAGCTGTATCCAACAGAGCCTCAGCCAGATCCTTGGCTTCTTGGCCTTTCACGCTAAGTGTGCCGTTCTCTGCCTGCGTTCCCGCTGCAAAGAAGGTTAACGCCTTAACGTAACTTCCCAGAACTCCTGTGTCCTGCACTGGATCTTTGGTCGTTACACGGAAGTTCGGATTTTCCGTAAACGAACTGAATCCGTTCCATTTGTCCGGTTGACCCTGCCATTCCTGACCACCCGGAATCCAGAACTCTCCCGGAGCCGGCGTTGTCGCCACCTGAACATTTGTTCCACCCAAAATGCGCTGTCCAGCCGCATTCAGATAATAACCTTGCGCATCCGTCACCGGACGTTCACCTACAAACACATAATTCTTACTCCAGTCGATCCACTTCGTGATTACTTTTTTGGCCATCTGGAAGTTCTCAGAGGTCAAATCACCGCTCTCCGCAAGGATGTAGTACATCTCGGCTACACGCTCCAGCGGCCATGCCTGGAATCCAAACCAGGTGTTGGAATCCGGATCACGATACACGGGTGCTTCTTGATAGGCCATATCATAGAAGGTACTAACTCCTGCCGGATAAGCCGCATAGGAACCGCCAATACTGTTGGTTGCTCCGCCGCCAATGGCTCCTTCATGGGATTGTAGCCAAGTGTAGAATTCCAGCTGACGTTTCAGCGTAGCATTCCAATCTGCCTTCGCTGTTGCTGATTCCGGAATCAAGCCGCCAGCTGGGTCAGACAAGGCATAGGCTGCAACCGGATTTTGATAAGCCTGATGGGTATGGCTCGCGCCAATACGCCAAGCCCAATCTCCACCTTGACCCAAGCCACCGCCCCAAGACGTGTACCAAGCCATGAGATACATGTTGGAATCCTTGCCTGTGCCCGGAGTAGGCGTACCGTTCTTTGCACTTCCAATTTTCTGGAAGTATTTATCATACATGCCATAGCGGAGATAGTCTCCCATCTTCTTCGCTTTATCCAGATATTCCGGATTGTTGTATCCCATTTCCTTCGCCCAATACAGCACCTGTACAGCACGTGCATCGGCATCCGTTGCGTTGGTGTACCGCCATTGCGCTGACGGTGTCTGATTTTCCTTGGTGAACAAGCTCATGAAGCCTTCGTTGGCCTTACCAAAAGATTTATCATCCTGGGATGGATGCGGAATGGCTTCCCATACAGACTCCTGCTCCCCGCGCTGGAACGTGTTCACATAAGTAGCTGTATGCGATGGATTCAACAGGTTGCCGTATCCATACCAGTCATCCACATCGACCAGCCAGTGCATGAGATAGGTCTGATTGTCACCATAAGTCGCCTTCAGTTCAGCATCAATCGGGTCTTTACCCGCTGCATACTGACCGTTAAGTTGCGATGGATATTGATCAGGGAAAGGTTTTTCCCCTGCATACGTAGCAGGGCTGTTCGGGTTGTATGAGCTCATCGTAGGCTGCTCTTCCTTGCCGTCACCTTCGTTGACCGGGATAATGAATTTTTCCATACTGTCCCAAGCCGCTTCCAGTTGGGACCAATCTCCCGTATAGTGACCATACATGGTTTCCAACCATAGCCAGTAACTGTATGCCTCTGAAGTCGTCATATGGCCATAATCCGGGGCTTCACTCAGCAGGGTCTCAATGGAATGATAAGGTAGACCTTCTGGTGAAAGATATCCGTTCGCCGGATCTTTCAACTGATCATACAATTGCAAAAACCGAGCTTCACTGATGCTATCTGCCTGAATCTCGATGGCCTGATCTGCGGCATGTGCCGTCTGCGGCCCCGCCCAGAGTCCGGTGTATCCGGTCAACATGACCGTTCCCGCCAGCATGGCTGTTAAGCTTTTTTTCGCAGCTGATTTCAACATGAATATATACCTCCCTGGAATAGTGGAATTGAATATAAGTGCTGTTG
Organism: Paenibacillus sp. SAF-068; assembly: GCF_051967555.1. Classification (NCBI taxonomy): domain Bacteria; kingdom Bacillati; phylum Bacillota; class Bacilli; order Caryophanales; family Paenibacillaceae; genus Paenibacillus; species Paenibacillus sp. SAF-068. The sequence continues at coordinate 323,500 of NZ_JBQCJX010000001.1, read as the reverse complement.
TCTGCACATGCTGCTCTTCGACTTAGTCAGCTATGGCTCCAAGCCCCATACTTTGGTGTTTCCCTGATAACCGGTTACCTTGTTCCAAGCCGCAAAGGCCGTTTTGGTAGCATCATAGGAATAGTCATTGCTTTGATTGAAATTGCTCCAGTTATTTTTGGAAAAGCGTGTCTGAATCACGCCGGTCTCTGCTCCAGCGGCCAAACTGCCGGCTCCGGACTTGAAGCTGATCTCCAGATACGTATCGGCGGTTCCCTTCGCCGGATCCACTGCGACAAATGTACCTTCAACATGGGCCGTGCCCATCTGGGCATAATCACACCAGAAGGTCATATTCTCCGTACCATCCTTGGTGAAATAATATCGGATCTTCACACTGCTGAGATCAATCGCCTGTGTTCCGGTATTTTTCACATTGAACTGCGGGGTCACGGCATTGCTCGAATTCCCGGACCCTCCGCTGCGGTACTGCACCTCGAGTGTACCGGTCGTCACCGGAGGTGCACTAGGCGTCAGTGCCAGGACATTGGACAGCGTCTGTCCGTTCGCATTCTCGGCTGCAATCCGGTAATTGTACGTGGTGCCATTCAGCGCTGTCGTATCGGTGTAAGTCAATACGGACAATCCGGTTGCCACATCCGCATATGACCCGCCTGCCATAGAACGCTGTACCTTATAGCTAGTAGCGCCCGAGGCTGCTGTCCAGGTCAGGACCGACTGTGCATTGCCAGCTATCCCACTCAAAGTCAGTGCTCCCGGCACCGTGGAAGCTGCTTGCGGTGTAGCCGGCACCTGTATGGAACCCGATGATTCCCCTGCCGAATTCACAGCAGTCACTACATAATAATAGGTGGTCCCGTTTGTCAGTCCCGTGTTCGTGTAGCTCAATCCACTAACACCCGTCGCGACAGTTGTATATGGTCCTCCACTTACCACGGAACGCTTCACCGTATACGATTCGGCTCCGGATACAGCTGCCCAAGTCAGGTTAACCTGACTGCTTCCTGCCACAGCCTGCACGCCAGGAGGTGCACCCGGAACCGTACCTGGTGTAAGACCAGGCTCCAGTCCGGACACCTTTACCCCTGCATCATAGACTGGAAGGTATATGCTCTTCACAGGAGTACCTGTGGTCAACGTCTGAAACGAATGATCATTGCTTGCATTCCATGCGCCCTGTGGGCCTGTAATGCGGAACTGGACTTCTTTGCGATAATTCCCCTCCCCACCTGGATAGATCTTCGTATTGCTGAAGTTCGCCGTAATCGCATAGATATGCTGGGCTGCACTCACCACAACGGGTTGGGATACCGTAGCTCCCTCCGTATAGGAGGTTGTCACTTGAACATCCGATACAGTACGTCCGGCAGCATACACTTCACTCAAATCCAGGAAATATCTAAAAGACAACTGATCTCCCACTCTCGCAGGCCAAGCCGAACGATTATTCAGCTGTGCCCGGATTTCCGTATAATTGCTACCGGATGATTTGATGGCAGCCTCCACAAAGAACTCATCTCCCTTCACCTCAGGTGCAGGAAAGTTCGCAAGGGGCTGATGATTCTGACCAAACAGCAAATTCATCTTCGCCAGCGCGCCGGTAAAACCAGCATTATAATCGGTTGCAACCTCATTACTCACGTAATCCCCGATATCATCGGTATATCCATCCGATGCATCCGGGCCACCGACCATGGCGCCGTATAGAATGTGCCGATGGTTAGCCGGGATATCTTCATTATTCAGCCATGAACCGTGAGCAGTTCGATGATGCGGATGTTGAGGTGCATTTTGCCCATATCCAACCACATAACTGCTCTGGCGCGGATTATCGCCCAGAATATAATTCATCTGCGAGACAGCGAAATCCTGATATCTTGCTTTTTTCACAGGATCACTGACCCAGTCGGAGTACACAAAAGAAATAAAGGATGCATTCGCTGCATATCGGAGCGAGCCCCATTGATCCAACCACGCCAGACCTCCTGGCGTATACTTGATTCGTGTCCCATTGACTCCAACTGTCCAATAATCCAGATTGCGTTCTGTCGACTGAATAAATCTTGTCGCTTCCGGCATGTTCAAACTGGACGTGATCCGAGCAAGCAGGATCTGGGCACCATAATGTTTACTATCCCAACCTTGTGTCCAGGTATATGGCCAATTTGCTGAGCCCCCGCTAGAAGACCACCGGTCCGTAGCCGCAATGGCTTTGGACAAGTAAGCGCTATCATTAGTGGCTAGATAAAGCCATGCTCCGCCCCATGCCAGCTCATCTTCGTATCCTGTCCACGAGTTGTAGAATGCTGCAGCATCAGTGATGCAATCCGTGTATTGCCCACGATACGTATCTGCGAAGTTGTACAGTTCTTTCGCATGTTGGAGCAGTCTGGCCGAATATGCCGGATCATCATCTGCAAATACAATCGATGACGCTGCAAGCGCTGCAGCCGTTTCTGCGGCCAGATCACTACCTGGACAGGAAGCATCGATTTTGAACGAAGGACGATTCATCTGTATAACCTCTGCGGGTCCCCACCACGCATGATCGGTATTTCCAGCCCCGACTTGTCCCCATAATTCATTCGGTTTCGTATGCGCTTTCATAAAATAGTCGGTTGCCCATCGAATGTTATCCTTGATCTCCTCCAGTTGTCCGGCCTGTTCATATCCGTCGCCGTATTCCACGACAGACCAGGCAAGCATCGTTGCCGAAGCAGCCATCGGAAAACCAAACTTCACATGATCTCCGGCATCATACCACCCTCCGGTGAGATCGACGCCTACATCAGCCCCATCCTGCATGCCTGAATTACCTCGCCATTCGACCCGATTATTTGCCGGCAATGGGCCCGAACGCTGGGCTTCATAGAAGTAAATGGCTTTTTGCAGTGCTTCAGCATAGTTCTGATCTCCGGCGGCCGCATCCGCCTTACGAAGTCCTGTGTTCATCGAGAAACTCCCTGCCAGTAATCCTGCCGATAACGCGATCATGGCGACTCGTCTCCACCAGCTCCCCTTCATGTTCAACTATTCATCTCCTCTGCATGATTGTTTCGTATGCCTTCCTCTAGACTGCGAATTGAATCCGCTCCTCCCCATGGTGTAACTCCGTGTAATTTCCACCATTAATTACCATTATAGTCTTTTGTTTAACTTGCTATATAAGCGTTGGTGACTTCTAAAATAACATTGTTGTGACCTTCCCGGCATCATGCGACAAAAAAAGCTGTTGCTCTAACGCATATGCGCGTTAGAACAACAGCTTTTCGATGTTACTGTGATCAACACCACAGATCGAATAGCATCTCTGACCATTCCATCTGTATGTTCCTCTGCATCTTAGATATCAGAACATCTCATTGATTACACTTTGAACTTGTTAATTTGTTCTTGCAGTTCTTCGGCCATTTTGGATAATGAACCTGCGGATGATGCAATCTCTTCCATGGAAGCCAACTGCTGCTGAGTGGCGGCAGATACATTATGAACCCCACCCGCTGCTTCTCCAGCAATGTTGGATATTTGACTTACATATCCTACAACCTCAGTTGTACTCGCCGACATTTCCTCTGAACCAGCGGATACTTCCTGGATTTCACCCGCTACTTTATTGACCGCATCCGAGATCTGCTCGAACGCTTGTCCTGCCGCAGTAACCATCTCGATTCCTGCTTCCGTCTCACTGCTGTTCACTTTTACTGCCTGAACGGCATGATCCGTATCTTTCTGAATCAATTGAACGAGATCCGTAATTCGCTGTGCAGATGTGGATGATTCCTCAGCCAGCTTCCGCACTTCTCCTGCAACTACCGCGAAACCTCGTCCATGCTCTCCTGCTCGTGCGGCTTCAATGGCTGCATTCAGTGCAAGCAGATTGGTCTGCCGGGCAATGTTGTTGATCACCTCGGTAATCGTGCCAATCTCTGCTGAACGTTCCCCCAGCCCTGTAACCAGTTCTGTCAACGAAGCAATGGAATTGCGAACAGAACCCATCTGTTCGACAGCTTGTTGAATGATCATGTTTCCTTCAGAAGATTGATTCGCCGCATCTACAGCAGATACGGATACACTTTGAGCAAGCTCGGCAATCTGTTCCGATCCGAGAGCCATCTCATTCATCGCCTGTGAAGAACGCTTCACAATATCAACCTGGTCTGACGTCCCTACAGCCAATTCCTCAACCGTTTCAGAAATCTGTTCTGATGCTTGAGTATTCTGCTCTGCACTCGCGAGAAGTTCCTCCGATGAAGCCGCTACCTGTTCAGAAGTTACGGATACCGATTCAATCATTGAGCGTAAATTACCACTCATGGTATTGAAGGAAGTCGCCAGCGTTCCCAATTCGTCCTTATTCTTGAGTACAATCGTCTCACCCGTCAAATCCCCATTGGCGATAGCCATGGCTGCTTCATTCATTTTTTTGATTGGACGTGAGATGATGCTTGCAATAAAGAATGCAATGAACACGGCAATCAGGAATGCAAAAATCGTCACTGCCAAAATCACATTAAATGTATTTTCGGCCAACAAGACAGATTCATTCGTTGCCGCGTCTGATCCTTTATTCCCAGATTCGATCAGCTTGGCAATCGTGTCGTTAGCTGTATACCACAATGGGTAGGCTTCCGTGTGCAGTCTACTTGCTTCTTCATAGTTATTTGCAATACCGAATTCTATAAATGTGGGCATTTTCTCCAGATAAGCATCATAACTCGTGCTAAACTCATCATACATCTTCATGGCCTCATCATTGCTCTCAATGTATGTAAGCAACTGTTTACGCTCATCTTCAATCTTCGTGAGGAGCAACTTTAACGCTTCATTCACCTTGACGTTTTCTTCTTCATCTTGTTCAACGATAATCGCCAACGCCAACCGCTCTACATCCGAAACATCACCATTCATCATACCTAGTAGGCTTACACTCGGCATCCAGGTCTTATCCACAGCAGCCGCCTTATTGGACATATCATGGATCTGTACCAGCGCATAGCTACTTACAACAACCAGCAGAGCCACGACTATGAGAAAACCAGTCAGTAACTTGCCTCGAATCGTTAACTTCAATATCCCCAACTTATTCCCCCGCGTGTCTTCCATGTGTCCCACTCCTCAAAATAATACATATTTATAGTATATCGTCACCTATCGTCACGAATTGTAGATGTTAGAATTCAATTTCTGTAAATTTCATGTAACTTCGAATATAACACAAAAAAGTCTCCCATCTTTGGAAAAACCAGAGATAAGAGACTTCTTGAATTGAACGAAACCAGGCAACTTCCCCACATATTGCTATCAATCGCTATCGAAAAACACGTCGGTGCATGTTAATGAAGAAGTCGGGAATCGACTTGGTATAATTGCGGGTTGTAATCAGCACCACGCTGAGTAGACTACCGAGAAGGAATCCCCCCAGGATATCTCCTGGATAATGCACACCAACATATATACGAGACACTCCAGTCAACGCAGCAAGTAACAGCATCCATAACCCAAAGCGACGTCCAATAAAGAATGAAGCAGCCGCTAGAGCAAATACGAAGGAAGCATGCTTACTTGGAAAAGATGGATCAGGTACATGAGCAACCAGCTGATGTACGTTTCCCTCCACAAAAGGTCTTGGATGTCCTACTGCTGGTGATATGCCCCATTTGGCCAGAACTAGCGCTACAATGGAAGCCACGCAGGCATAGAAGACGATTCGCTGTTTTGATGGATCACCGAGAAACCATACAATAATGAGCAGTGCAATCATAACCCAGACCGCATACTCCGATGATGCAATCATAAACCAGTCCAGAAATGGAATCCGGTCTGCAAACTGATTAATCCAATGAAATACGGATTGATTCATAACTAGCTTTTAATACCTCCATTACACAAAACAAGATTATTTTTCACATACTAAATATACACTAACCATTTGTCAAACAATCCTCACATTGACCGAAGTTACGAAATCAAAGAGGACATTTTGCTTTCTTTTTGTTAAACTAGTTTGGGTTACATATCAGTTCATTCATAGAAAGGTGAAGATTATGCTTAAAAAATGGTTATGGGGTACAGCCCTGACCCTGGCACTTGCGGTTACAGGTGTCATTGTATATTACGGATATTCGATTGTTCATTTTGCCAATAGCATCTCAACTGCTTCCGGAACTTCATCCAACTCGTCTTCTTCAGGCACCACCAGCGATTCAGACGCTCCGACTACAACGATTCCCAAATGGGAGGGCCAGGAACGGGTAAACATCTTGCTGCTTGGCGGGGACTCCAGAGGAGACGATGCAGGGCGTTCTGACTCGGTTATGGTCGCTTCCATTGATCCGGTAAGTAAGAAAGCCCATCTGTTCTCCGTACTTCGAGATACCTATGTCGCCATCCCCGGGCATGGCAAAAGCAGGCTTAATGCAGCCTTCTCCTACGGAGGTGCAGAGCTGACCAAACAAACGGTCAGTGATCTGCTCGGCATTCCCATTCAGCACTATGTCTACACGGACTTTACAGGCTTCATGGCACTCGTAGATGCGGTAGGCGGTATTGAGATCGATGTGGAGAAAGACATGTATTACACCAGTAAAGCGGATAAACATATGTACGATATCGATTTAAAAAAGGGATTGCAGCATATGGATGGCAAAACTGCCCTTCAATATGTTCGGTTCCGGCATGATGCCACCTCGGATTTCACCCGTACCGAACGGCAGCGAATCTTCATGACCGAACTGGCCAAGAAGATGCAGAGCACCACTTCGCTCTTCAAAATCCCGGACATCCTGGAAGCGATCGCTCCATACATTGAGACAGATCTTAGTCCAACCCAGATGTTGAAACTCGCATCACTGGGCTTCGACATCCATGCGAACGAAATAGACCAGCAGCAGATTCCACCGAACAAACTGCTTACCAATGAACTTGTAGGTTCTGCTCAGGTGCTGGGTGTCAATGTAACCAAACTCCAGTCCTATATTCAGAAACTGTTTGAAGAAGATGCTGCGTCCCCAGAGTCTCCATCATCAGACGAACAGAACTGAGAATAACAGGCATGAAAATAAAGCGATATTGAACAACGCATATTCAAGTTTTATACCAACAGAAAAGACGGCCAAAGCCGTCTTTTTTTGTACCTATTTTCTCCATTTAATGCAGCCTTAATGTTTAACAGGTACCCTTATATGATGAACTCCGGTTATTGAAGGGAGGACTTCATGTGAAAAAACCGCGAATAGCGGAATGGACCGAGCTGCGGGGCATGGCCTTTCTGGCGATCGTCATGCAGCATAATATCGCTGAGTATATCTATCGCGCCGATATTGAGCAACCGGATTCCATTATGCTGACGATGATTTATCATCTGACCCGATTCGGTACGCCAACGTTTGTATTTCTATCGGGCGTCATGTTGTTTTACCATCACCGTAACGCCAAACCGGATTATCCTCGCTTCATTCGAAAGCGATTTGGCGATATCTATATGCCGTTTGTCGTATGGACACTCGTCTATTGGCTTGCTGTACGTGTGTTCACCCCCGCATTCTGGCTTGCTGGCATACCGGATATGCGCAGTCTTGTTCGTGAACTATTTATACCACAGACGGGATATCATCTCTGGTTTGTCATTATGGTGTTTCAGTTCTATATCCTGTTCCCCCTGTTTTGGACAGGAGCAAAAGCCATTCAGAGACGTATCCAAAACGTCATTCGTTTCACGCCCATGCAAGTTAGTGTGGCACTAATTCTCTTTGCAGCTGCATTCTACGCCCTCCTTATGAAATGGTCGTATTATAATATGGGGGGATGGACAGAATCCATGTCCGAGCCATGGTCAACATTGCTGCAATATCGCTCCTATTCATGGGTGATGTACTGGTTCTACTTTCTGCTGGGTGCCGTATGTGCCTGGTCAGTGGATAGCTGGAGGAGTTGGACCACGAAGGTACTGCCATGGACAATCTGTCTGTTTGCAGGGATGTATGTATGGCTTGGTTATGATGTGCTGCGTGGGTCTGGGGATGTGGTTAATCTGAATATCTCCACCTATCTGAAACCAACCACCTTCCTGATCATTATGGCTCAGATGCTTATGATGTATGGTTTCCTTGTACTGATGCGGGGCAAAGATACACGGTTTCAGCGCCTGTTAGCCTGGATTGGCCGCTATTCGTTTGGTGGATATCTGGTTCATGCACTGGTGATCTATGCGATCGCTTACGTAACCAGACCGCTTCAACTCAGTGGATGGCATCTGCCTGTGACGTTGCTATCGTTCCTTGTAACGGTTGGTATGGCCCTCGCAATCAGCTGGGCACTTTCCAAACTTCCCGGCTCACGTTTTACTGTAGGCTTAATGCGCAAACCACGTTTAACTCCCAACCCATCAGCTGCTGTAGACCAAAGAAATTCACCTGAGCGAACACCTTCACCCGGCGCAACGCGTAGTCCGGGAACGAGTGAACCGGTTTAAAGCAAGAAGAGCGTCCCCTCACGGAGACGCTCTTCTTTATTTTACTTCGCTCGAAGTTGATCTTCCAGGAACAGGTTCCTGGGGACCTGGGGCTGGATGCACCTTGCCCTTCTGATTCACAAACCTCTTCAGATCACCCGTTAATTGTTCCTTAAGCTTGTCCACCAATTGCGTCTCGCTAATGCCTTTTGCCTGAGCAATCTCAGCCAGGGATTTCCCTCCCTGAAGCTGTTCGTGCAGTTGAGCAGGGGTGATTCCAATAAACCGGGCAATTTCGCCCTTATCTACCATGGAACGTTTGCCATGATGGGCAAATTCACGGCGCAAATCACGAAGAGGGGTATTGATTACCTTTTTTAGCTTGGTATCCATGTCCGCCTTCGTGGCTGCAGCTTGTTCCTTGGTGAGACACCCTTCTTCTACAGCTTGATCCAGACGCTGTGCAAGTGTAGGCTTCAGCTTCTGCAATAACTGATCCTCACTAAGTCCCTTACGCTCTTTGGCTATCTGTGACAATGTCTTGCCGAGTTCCATCTGTTCTTTCAGATCCCGGAGTCCAATCCCAAGCAAGTCTGCCGTTTCACCAATCATGAACAGACCGTGTCCTGCCTCCATGCATGGCTTCGCTGGTTTGCCGGAGGAAGAAGCTTGTGACGTATCGTCATGTTCCTCGGCCCGAACCATTGAATCGGCGAATGCTACATGTCCTGTTGCTGCTGTTATGACTACGGCTGCCAATCCGGCTGCCATCCATGTTTTCCATTTCAAATTCATTTTTCTGCCGCCTTTCCGATGTCGAAATCCTGTGCCTTCCTAGTTTGAGCCTAAAATCCACTTTTTTATGCCATAAAATACAAAAAGTCATCATTTTTCTCACAAATGATCACAAAAAATCCTATTTTTTTCATTTTATTTCCGCTATACTAGATGTAACTTCATGATACAGTCGAACAGTCCTGAGTTACCTTATCACAGGAAGGACGAGAGATAACGATGCGGAGAGATTGGTTAAATCCGTTTAGATCCGATCTGGAGGTTGTGTTCGCTTCAGCGGAACAACTCGTACGGAAATATCCCGAACCCTTGTCAGGACATGCATTGGAGCAACTTCATTCGGTTAATCCCCTGTTACGAGATTCGGGTCACAGCTATATCGGATACATCACTCCACTCTGGATGCAGCAATCAGATCAACTCCCTCAGGAGAAAGCACACCAATTAAGTACAGCCTGTCTTATTCACATGTTATATTTTCTGAATCAGGACGACGTGATGGATGAACAACCGGAGAATGCCACACTGAAGTTATCCCTCGGTAATCTATACTACATGGATGCGCTTCAGGCTTACTCGGTATTATTCGATCCTTCCTCCACGTTCTGGGTCTATTTCAGACAATATGTAGTGGATTGGGCCGTGAGTGTTACGGGTGAACATTCCATTGATTATTTCCAGCAGCATCCCTTGTTGATTGCTCAAAAGGCTGCCCCACTGCTCATTGGAGCCACGGGAGCACTCCTTCTGCTGAATCAGTCCAACCGGATAAGCCCGGTATGCGCTGCCATCAACATCACACTTATGACACTTCAGATGACCGATGACTTCACAGACATACAACAAGATGCTGTGCATGGAAACTACAACAGCTACCTCTCCCACATATCCGCAGCACTGGAGCACAACTATCCCACTCATCCTCTTAGTGAACGTATACATGACAATGTATACAACACACAACTCATGAACTCTTACGTTGACATTGCTTATCACTATAATCGTACATTAACATCGTCTAACTTAGGAATATCGCATCTCGAGGCGTTTGATTCTTATTTATGCAGCACTTTAGTACAAGCTGTTCAGGACATTACACAACGGAAAAAACAGCTCCTCCAAGGCGGGTTTCATCACTGGATCAGCGAACAACAGTTGGAATTCTGAGCATCAGGACTACACTGATTCAGTTTAATTTCAAATATGAAGGGAATGTTGACGATGATGGTATCAGAGAAAACGTTGCATGAGGATATTATTGAAAAGGCTTGGACTGACGAGCAATTCAGACAACAATTGCACTCCAATCCGAAGCAGGCGCTTCGTGAAGCTTTCGGTATCATAATTCCGGAGCACATTCAGGTACGTACCGTTGAGGAGCAGCAGAATGACTATGTGCTTGTCATACCTCCCAATCCTTCCAAAGTGAATTATGATGTGAATTGCGGACCTTGGCGAAGTTAATTCGGGTGAGTTAATTTGGTAAAGTAAGAAATCAGGGGTGGGAACAAAAAAAGCCGCTGTATGCTTCTGTGAGTTCGTCATTCGACGAACTCGACAAAAGATACAACCGCTTCTGTTCCTACCCCTTTGGTGCTTGTAAAGTTGATCTGCCCTTGCATTGCTTCAACAATTCGGAATGTCACCATCATGCCCAGACCTGTGCCTTTAATTTTATTGGAGAAATAAGGCTCGCCCAACCGGGAGAGTGCTTCCTCGTCCATTCCTTCTCCGTTATCCCTGACATGTACCTTAATCATTCCATCCTGCTTGTACGCCCAAATATCAATCTGGCCTTGCCCCTGCAGTGCTTCAATGCTGTTCTTGATGATATTGATAAAAGCCTGCTTGAACTTCGAGGAATTACCCCGAATATATAAATCTGGCGGAATGTCGGTTGTGATTTTGCCACCTTCCAGATTAGCCATGGGTACTAGAATGCCTTCAATATGATTGAACTCATCCGAGATATTAAGCGAGATAATATGGTCAAACTCAGGTTTGGCAAAGGTAAGAAAGTCCGTTATGATGCCTGAAGCCCGATCGAGTTCCTCCAGTGCAATACGCACATAGCCCTTGTTTTTGTTGTCTTCCTGTTCGGTCATAAGTTGCAGGAATCCTCTTGTCACTTGAAGCGGATTACGTACTTCATGGGCAACGGAAGCAGCCAATTCACTAATAATCTCCATCTTCTCCGATCGCTGCAACTCATTGTTGAACAACTCCAGTTCCTTGGAATACTCTAGAACTTTGGTATGTTTTTCGGCGAAACGACTTCCGAGAATGGCAATCAGCGAGATTACAAATGCAACCATGGACCATTTCCACCATAACAGATGATACGTCCCACTCCGCTGATAATACCACAACAGTTCAGCCACACTGATCAAGGCAAATGTACCGAATCCAGTCGCAAGCAGCATGGCTTCCCGATTCCGTTGCAGTGCTTTGGCGATGGTACCCACCAACAGGATGGTCAGCAGGATGACCAGCACAATGCCGACCACACGCTGTACGAGCAGATTATATAACATGTCCCATTGTCCGCCTGAAATAACATAAATAAATAGAGAAAACACAGCGACAGCTGAATATATGAATTGTATTTTTCGCAGTTTGGTGAAGATCCCGTGCAGTCCTGGCCCGATAATCTGTTCAAAAAAATAACATAAAGCAGGCATACCCAGCAGCATTGCCAGATCAAAAACTACAGAATACAGATCACCATATACTTGATAGAATGTATACAAAAATTGCGAGTACGTGATGATCATTGTGCCGATTGACCCCATCACCATGCAGAGTGAAATCCATAATCCCTTATGGAATTTGCCAAGAAAGAACGTACAACTCAGCATCGTGATCGCGGTGAAAACAAAGGTCGCGCCCAAAATGACATCAATAAGCCCGTTATGGATATATTTTTCCTGCAACGCGGCATAAGGTCCAACCTGAACAGTACCCTGTATGCCCAGACGACCTTTCTCATTTTGCGACCATACATAGAGCGTGTCACCCGAATTTTCGCTGGATAAGGGCAGCAACACAGCATTATTATCATAATTGTAATGGTAGTTCTCGTAGACCTTGCGGTCCTCCAGATAGATCACAATATGATTGCCTTTAATGTTCTCAAATCGAATGGCAGAACTTTCCTCAGTCAATTCAGGGATGGTCAGGCGAGTCCATAAGGAACTCGATTGATCCGTGTTGCTATACTCCAACTTATCAATACCCTGCTTTTCCCATATCTCGTCTGCTCTCTTAACCTCATTGATGAACCCTTGATCGTCAACGTTCCCCCATTTTACTTCCCATCCTGTAATGGATACAGGCTGCTGAATCGCTCCTGTAGTCGCAAAGACTATTCCATGTGGCATACCTAGAATAATCAATACACTCATCCATAAGATGACGATAGCTTTGGGCACATTTTTCATTCACAGCACCTCAAAGTTCTAATTTTACCTATCTTAGATTCTCTCATTTATCATTCGCCACCGTTTGTCACGTCACCTTCTTGAGATCAAATGAAATTTCACATTTAAGTCGATTTATAGTCTTATTTCCAATTTATTGTTAAAGATATTCAATTACCCTCGCAAGTCTTCGAACTGGTTTACTATCATTTCCCGTTCTTTCTGTTCAACTTGACTGCGGAATTCAAGCCACTGCTCTGTCTCCTCATCATCATAGATGGTCCATATGTCGGAAAAAAGGAAATCCCGCAACTGGACAACTTGCCCGGACCATATACCGCCTACCCAAAACAAACCATCCGGACGACGGATGACAGTACGGGAGAATCCGGGTGTGGATGCCTTTTGCCCGATACGTATTCGTGTGATCATATTGCCCAGTGTGAACCAGTCCATTTGAGATCCCTCCCTTACATATTCACGCTTTATCATAACATAGGCAAAACAGGAAAAGCTGTAAAAACGGTGACCGCGATTCAATCCTTTGTTACGGGTGTAATGGTTTCTCAAAGCAAACAAACACACTAAGGAGATGATGGAAATGAACGAGCCACATCGTACGGTTGAAGTGGAACATAAGGATGTTCAGCATAAATCCGATTCAAGTATGGTCGCTTCCACATTTATTAAATATGCCGCTTATATCATTATCTTTTTCGGATTCTTATACTTCTTGGTTAAATATGTATTCCCCAAATTCTAAGGCATTCATATCGTAGCCAACACCCGGGGATAATAAGCTTTGCAAGATTACAACACGAGTGCTTTGGGTAACTACGGGGTAAGAAGCTTTGGACAACCGATAATGAAAGGAAGTGTCAATCATGTCTGACAAACCAATTAGTAATGAAGAGAGCGACCGCTATTATGACCGTTATCAAAGGTCCCGCGATATTCCAGCAGAGACGGAAGTTCCCGTAGGAGATATGGATACCTTTGATGAAGTTTCCGGCAGACGTATTGTAACGGGAGATTCGGATCTGACACCCGTAGCTGCGACTGCTATGGAAGAGCCGGAATTGGATTCACGGTTGGCTGAGACACCGCTGGAATCTGTACCGGATGCAGACCTTCTGCAACCGAACAGTCCAGTTGATCCTGCTGCCCCCGATCCGGATGCACTGCATGGTACCGATCTGCTCAATGGTGCTGGTGCGGATGCGAAACCAGAGAACGACATTCCCCCACGACATTAATGGCTGTTATGACATCCTGAATGAGGAGGTGCATACACGATGAAGGAAGATCGCCATAAGGATGTGCAGAAACCGGATAATCTCGTAACCGAACGAGACATTGACCCGAATTTCGGACTATTCACTGAGGACTCCTTCCCCGAAGCGCTTGAGGATGAGGATCAACGTGATGCCGTGGAGCATGCCATTCCCAAAGAGAAGGCTTCTCGCAAGCCCTCTTCCGATGATCAATAATCACTTGGACAATGATCATTCCAGACTTACAGAAACCTCTTGTAAAGGGGTTTCTTTGGCGTTTAATCACAGATTCCTAATCTGGCAGTATAGTCAAAAAAGTGCCCTTCCATTATTATAAAAGATACATATTACAAAAGTTATGACTGGTATGAAGGAGAATGAGTATATGATTCAGTCTATCGTACATATTGCATTGGTTGTGAAAGATTATGATGAAGCAATAGCATTTTATACAAAAAAGTTGAACTTCACATTTAAACACAGATGACTTTTGGAGAGATTGTAATGAGATGGTCTCTAGAGGAATCGAATTTGTTAGAGCCCCCCCAAGAACAATCTTATGGAACAGTAGCTGTTTTTAAAGATTTATACGGGAATTTGTGGGACCTGTTGGAAATGAATGAGGATCACCCCATTTCCAAGCGTGTGAAGTAATCACCAAGCTTCCAAGATCAGACTTGGATGGACGTGTTATACACATGTGCCCAAATTCCCTGCTATCTGAATATGTACCAAAGAGAGATGACGACTGTATGCTTACAGTGCCATCTCTCTTTGCATTTCTATAGAGTATTTAATACCTGTTCCAGCTGTCATCGCTTTGCGGGAACTTTACCTGCTCCAGGCAGCTTGTGATCCAATCCCGACCACTTCGCTACAATCGCAGTGATAATCAGTGCAAGTCCATTAATGATAAAAATCCAGCGTATCGGCAGCCAGCCACCGAGAACCCCACCAATAATCGGTCCCGCCATGGTCCCGATCTGGGCAGCGGACTGATTCAGACTAAAGGCTCTTCCCCTGAAACTCGATGCGGTAGCCTGCACAATCATGGCGTTAATTGCCGGAAATACAGCCGCAAAGAATAAACCATACACAAATCGCAAAATGCCAAAAGCGATATAACCGGTTGTAAAGAACTGCAGAAGATTCCCTACAGCCCCACCGACCAGTCCAATGATCAGCACTTTACCGTATCCAATCCTTGAACCAATCTTGCCCCAACGGGGTGCCATAATAACTGTCGCTACTCCCACCGCTGAAAAAATAATACCCGAGCTGAGTGAAGCACGATCCGGCTGAACACCCATTTCCATCACATAGACTGTCAATAGTGGCTCCAGAATCATGACGGAGAAGGTACATATGCCCATCATGCCAAGCACCGTCATAAACAATCGGTTCGCTCTCGCTTCACGGATGTCATCCATGACATGGGAACGAGCTTTATTTCGATTAAAGTTCTCTTCTTTTACCCAAAAGGTTGCGATGATAGCTGAGACTAATACAACAATAGCCGAAAACAAAAATGCATTCCGGTTTCCATAATAGTGACTCACCACGCCACCAATTAACGGTCCAATAATACCGCCAGTGGCTCCTGCAGTAGACATAATCCCCAGTGCATAACCGGTCTTCTCTTCAGGTGTATTCGTGCCTACCAAGGCAATCGCTGCTGGAACAAACCCGGCAAGCAGTCCCTGAAACAATCGAACAACAATGAGCGAATAGGGGTCCTGCACAAAATAATTGATGAAATACAAGACGGCAAGGCTGTATCCCGACCGGATCAGCATGGGCTTGCGACCGTATTTATCAGCCAGTGATCCCCAGAACGGAGACACGAGCGCACTCGCGAGAAACGTAATGCCGAAGGCCAGTCCCGACCATAACTCCAGGTGATCACGAACCCCCAAGTCCGCACTTAGAAACAGGGGCAAAAATGGGATCGAGATGGAATACGCCGTGCTGCAAAAAAATACACCAATCCACAATATGACCAGATTTCGCTTCCACGAGAAGTTCATATACCCGCACGCCCTTTCCGTTACTGACGCCGGGACTGCCGTGTATTGGAGCGGACGGAACAGACCCGTACGTCCCCGATGCGGAAGCATTTTCCTTATTTTACACCCATCATTCCATGAAGGCCATCCCTTGTTCACCATAACCACACGTATTGCATTGCCATTCTGTCCACAAAAACGGTATGATAGTTGGGTAAATATCCAAATATGATTTGGAGAAAATATATCATGCAGAGATGCAAGGAGGAACGTTTTCATGTCTTTACGGTGGAAAAAAAACACAGTAGTCTCGCTGGTTCTCGCGATGTTGCTTATAGTTATTAGTGGTTGTGGACGTCCTTCGAGTGGCGCTACGGAAACACCAGCCCCAGTTGAACCAACGGGTCCCAATCCGATAGCTACCATTGAAATGGCCGATGGACAGAAGATCGTCATTGAGCTATATCCCGAAATTGCACCCAATACGGTAAATAATTTCATTTCCCTTGCGAATAAAGGGTTCTATGACGGCCTGATCTTTCACCGGGTCATTCCGGGCTTCATGATTCAGGGTGGAGATCCAGAGGGCAATGGCCGAGGCGGCCCTGGGTATGCCATTAAGGGTGAATTTACATCCAATGGTCACAAAAATCACCTGAATCATACCCGTGGAGTCATTTCCATGGCCCGTGGAGATAATCTGGACTCAGCTGGTTCCCAGTTCTTCATTATGCTTGCTGATGCTGATCATCTGGACAATGCCTATGCTTCCTTCGGTAAAGTAACCGAAGGTTTAGAAGTCGTTGATGGTATTGCAGCTCAGAAAATAAGCAAAATAAAAGACAAACCCGATACCGATCAAGTCATGAAAAAAGTTACGGTGGATACCCATGGTCTGGAATATCCAGAACCGGTAAAAATGCCTTAATGAATTCTAAACAAAAAGCTCTGTCCTGTGCGAAAACGCAAGGCAGAGCTTTATTTAATGATTCTAATGATAGCGGTTACATATATGACTTTATAAAAAATGACCTCTTCCGGCATCATCCTCAATACATCCATCCCATCAAACGTAACCAGCCGATAATCGCAATCCATAACGGGCAGCTAAAGGCAACACCCCATGCAAGCCCTTTCAGTAAACCACGGTTTACTTCCACGAACAACGACTCCTTTCTCTAGGGAATAGTCGCAGTATCGGTAATAGTATATGATTTTATACCCGATTTCATTCGCCACGCAACCCTCATTTTCCTGCTTTTGTTCCGCAGTTTCATGGAATGCATTACGGGAACCTGATATACTATGACTACTGTACGATAAATGGAACCTGATTCATGTTTGGAAAGGAGATTTTCCTATGGCAAAATCCAAAAAACGCCCCCCTGCTCCCAAAGCAGCGGCACAGGATAAACCTACAACACTGAAAGATCTGCTAAGCAGTGATGTGCTGGAGAAACTGAAAGCTCAGGCAGATGAGGCAAAGGCTGCCGAGGCGGCACTTAAAGAGCAGGAACGTCAGCAAGCAGAAGAAGCTCGCCAAGCGGAGCAAAAGCGCCGGGAGAATGACTTCGAATATCTGCTCAATAACAGCGCTATGGACTGGAAGAAACATAAGTAAGCCAGGGCATGATCTGAGGGTGTCTACTCCCTTCCACCTGCCAAAATAAAATTGCAAGCAGACAGATCATGAATCTGATCTGCTCACAGAACAGGACCGCATTGCGGTCCTGTTCTTTTTGATATGGACACGTATGATTCACCAGTCTTGAGCCGGGTATGTAGAAGTAGAGCGTACAACGAAATCTAACCCATACGGAGGGATCAGAGATGACTGAACAACGTTTGGAAGGCAAAGTCGCGATTGTAACTGGAGGTGGATCGGGTATTGGTCAGGCTACCGCTATTCGTTTCGCCGAGCATGGAGCCAAAGTGTACATGCTGGATCGTACACCCGAAACTGCAGAGGAAACAAAACAGATGATTGAAAAGGCTGGCGGAGAAGCGTATGTGATTGAATGTGATATCTCCAAACCGGACAATGTGCAACAGGCGATCAACCAGGCCGCGGCTGAAGCCGGCAAACTGGATATCATATTTGCCAATGCCGGCATTAACGGAACAATGGCTCCGATTGAAACGATGGAAATGGAGGACTGGGATCAGACGATGGAGATCAATATGCGCGGAACATTCGCAACCGTCAAATATGCCATCCCCCATCTGAAAGAACATGGTGGCAGCATCATTATCACCAGTTCCATCAACGGTAACCGGGTCTTCTCAGGAATCGGTTTCTCTGCATACGCTTCCAGCAAGGCAGGACAAACTGCGTTTACGAAGATGGCTGCACTGGAGCTGGCACGTTATAAAATCCGTGTAAACGCCGTCTGCCCGGGAGCCATTGATACCAACATTGACGATAACACCTACCCATCCGATGATCTGAAAGAAGTACAGATTCCTGTAGAATTCCCTGAGGGTCATGAACATCCGCTTAAGGGCGAACCCGGAACGTCGAAACAAGTGGCGAATCTTGTGCTGTTCCTCGCTTCCGATGAAGCCTCTCATGTTACAGGTACACGAATTTACGTGGATGGTGCGGAATCTCTGCTCCGTGGATAAAACATATCAATATAAGTTGCCCCAATTCAGGGACAACGCCCAAACATCCCGCAAGCGATCTGATCCGGTCAGATTACTGCGGGATGTTTTATTTATAGGAAGTTTATAATTCGGCGCAGTGGCAATGTCAAGCATCATCGCTATACCGCTGAGCTTTTACCTTTCTTCACACGATGATTCATCCGGTCTGGAATGGCAAAGAGCAAAACGTACATCAGCGAGAACAAGACTAGCGCAAGTATCTCTTCCCCAAGAATATATATGGGATACGGACCTAGCATATCAAGCACCGAGGGTGTACTCGGTTTATATCTCAAAAACATGTAATTCGCGTCAAGCATGACATCTACAACGTATACGACTAGTGCCGCCACATTCACAAATATCATCGAACCTGCTACAGATCTCCAGCTGGGCTTCAGCTGTTCCACCCAGGTCATGTAGAGTAAAGCCAGAATGATACAGGCATGAGCAACGAAAAATTGAATGAATCGAAAATGTGCATATCCATAGCCGAGATTGGGAGTCAGGATCGCCATTAGAGCTCCAGCAATGCCTGCAAACAGCAGTGCAGAATGTAACAGTCGACTGCGTGTCAGTAGTAGCAAAGCAGATAATAACAAAGACAGACTGCATAGTTCGAGTGGCAGTGACGTCTGCAGGCTCCATACGCCGCCATATATGTACCAGAGCTGCAACACGATTTCACAGCCGAACATGACACAAGCAAGAACAATCCGCAGTGTACGGCGTGCCCTCTCTGACCAGGACCGAAGCCGATGTCGAAGCAAAAACAACAGTATAATCAATGCTGTAATTAAGCTAATGGTTACGATATGTGAAGTGGAGAACAGAATAAAAGGCTCTGCATCGTAAGGGTCCAGCCATGGTGGATACGCCATACCTCTTCTCTCCTTTGAAGTCATCTTACCAACAGTATCTCTCTTTACTGTTAACTTTTTCATTTTGCCATTGAATGAAAGAGCTGTCTAGTTGGAATTCTAAATAAGCATTGTAATTTAAATATCTTTATGTTAAGATAAATTCAGAACAAAACAAACAAAAAGTTAGTAACTTTCATAATCAAAAATCATTTAAAAATACACTCAAAATTTGTTCAACTGAACTGGAGGAATAATTATGCAAATCAAAGGACTTCACCACGTATCCGCTCTAACAGCACATGCCGATCAGAATTATCGTTTCTACACCAATGTCATGGGTCTGCGACTGATCAAAAAAACAGTTAACCAGGATGACGTGTCCGTCTACCACCTCTTCTATGGCGATGAGAAAGGCAATCCAGGTACAGAACTTACCTTCTTCGAGATTCCGATGGCTGGACAGACTCGTGAAGGCGTGAACAGCATCTCCGCAACGTCACTGCGTGTCCCAACTGATGCGGCACTTACGTACTGGCAGCAACGATTTGACGAATTCGAAGTTCCGCATGGAGAGATTGTTGAACGCGGCGGTCGTGCCACGCTCTCGTTCACAGACTTTGAAGGACAACGTCTGATTCTGGTCTCGGATGAAAACAATTCAGGTGTCGCTGGTGGTAAACCATGGGATCAGAGCCCTGTGCCTGCCGAGTATGGCATTATAGGTCTTGGCCCTATCCATCTTACGGTAAAAGATGCTTCTCTTACCGCTCCGGTTCTTACCGAACTGCTCGGTTTCAGAGCTAAAGGAAGTTACCCAGCCTTTACTCCAGGTCAACCTGATGTACTCGTTTTTGAATCCGGTGAAGGTGGCAGCGGCTCCGAGGTGCATGTTGAGGAACGGAATGACCTTGCCCAAGAGCGTCCTGGACGTGGCAGCGTACACCATGTTGCGTTCCGTGTGGATAACGAGGAAGAACTGAAACAATGGGTGGAACGGGTTCGTAACTTCCAATTCCCTAACTCCGGTTTTGTAGATCGCTTCTACTTCCGCTCCCTGTACTTCCGTGAAGCAAACGGTATTCTGTTCGAACTTGCAACCGATGGTCCGGGATTTGATACAGACGAAGAATTGGAGCATCTGGGTGAATCGCTTGCTTTGCCTCCATTCCTTGAAGGTCGCCGCGCCGAGATTGAAGCTAATCTCAAACCGCTGGATACCGTCATTCGTTAAACATAAAAACGATTATCACAATGTATGTTATGGACTTGATCCAGCAACACCATCGTTGATAATCGTTTTTTATTACGTCTATTTTATTTAACCAAGTATGATGTGGTAAGAGGCACAAACAGCGATGAACCCGGATCTTCAGATACAATCTCGACATAGACAGCGTCTGTACCTTTAACATCCACATCTAGACTCATCATACCGCTTTCTGGAGTGATATTGAACTTTTTGAGTGTCGCGAGATCCTGATCATAGATATGAATCTCCTGATTTCCTTTCAGCGCGGCAAGTTCCAAGTGCAGAGAAGAATACTTTTTACCCGTATTAATCTGGATATCATCCCCCTGTTTCGTAGGATCATTATGCAGATAAACATCCTTGTAATCCTTGCCTTTATATGTGGTATCCTTAGGATCTTTGGTGTGCCAAGCGGTAGAACCCAGTACGGATGTTCCAAGTGCACTCAGCGTTACTTTTCCGTTGGTTACGGGCGCAGATCCATTCGTTCCACCGATCAGGACGGAAGAAGTTGCACCGTCATAATTGATTTCAGTTCCAAGCAGTGTTCCAACCGCACGAACTGGCAAATACGTTGTTCCGTTGTACGTAATAGGCAACACCGTTTTACCATTGGCATCCTTCGCTGTCACGGTCTCGCCATTCAGTTTCAACGTAATTTTGCTATTCAAATACGCTTTAATCTGTTCCAAACCTGTTGCTGCAAGTGCACCTGTCCCGATCCCAAGCGTTAGTGTGCCTACCATCAAACCCATTACAACCTTCTTCTTCATCCAAATCCCTCCTGAACGTTAAATGATTAGTCCTTTATACATTTAAACGACTAAAGTGATAATGTCAATTGTTAACTGCATTTTTAGTCCATATTTCCTATCAGTAGGCAGCACAAAACGAGGCTGTGTGTCCCGATTTTTTTTCAGCCTCGTCCTGTTCCCTGCTGCCTATCAAGGCAGAAAGGCAGATATTCTTTATACATGCTTGTCTGGCAGAACTTCACTTTCATCAGGAGACCTGCCAACCCTCGTCACACCAGATGTCTATATGACGCTATCAATCAAAGGATTCATAATATTCTTCTTCATACACTTCCATGCTGTATTTCAAATTCGCAACCTTCCACTCGCCATCCTGATACTCATAAGCGAATGTTAGATCACCAGCATATAAAGCCGCACCGTAAGATCCTGCTGCGGATACGACAAGTTGGCCATTCTCCACGCTGTAATAGGTTACTCCACCGAATTTCAACTCTTTGTTATATACGCCGCCACTCGTATCTTCTTCAATCTGTAAAGGTTCTGCTTGAACGCCATCAACAGTGACATCCACATCCACACGGTCTGAGCTAACCGTAACTACCGACTTCACATGCTGTTTCGCAATCTCATCCAGAGATTGCATCTTCATCTCTTCGAGCGTTACCGGATTAATGATACGTGCTTGTCCCAAATAAATACCTGTTCCATGTCCTTCCGTGTACAAAACAACGATCTCTTTCTGGCCGTCGCCATTCAGATCCAGCTCGTGCACTTCGGGTTTGTACGACCCGCCTTCTCCCTGCCAATCACCAAATTCTCGCGTCTTGCCGTCCACTTCCAGAATCATGCCGTTATATATATATCCTGAACCCTCAACTTTCATGGGGTATAATCTGACATTCTCATTCTCTGGAGCTACTGAAACGTATTCCTCTTTCACGGGGATCGATTCCTGTGTTGTCTTTGCTGCGTCATGCAATTTATCTATATTGGAAGCCTCGACCACTGCGGTCTGGCTGGATGGATCATCTATATTAAGCTGTTTTTGCGATTCATTCATGGTTCTGGCAGCCGAAGTTGTACTTATCGTAGCCACCGCCAAAATAATCATCAGCAGGATACCTGTCCAAGTTTTCAATATACTGGGCTCCTTTATCTGTTGTGATAATCCTATTATATCTTCATTTATCGCCCGCAAGTTGCGAATTTGTTAATCTTTCATAAAATAATCTTTACAAATTTCCGTTTTCACGAAAGAACGTTCGGTTTTAACCAGAATAAGCAAATTCTCATGCCAAAATGGTCTTCAAAAAAGCAAAAAAAATCCCGAACACAGCCTAAGGCTGCATCCGGAATGCTTTGGTTTTGTCCAATAACCGATCGGTTAATTGTCTCAGTTCTTCAGCCGAGGATGAAATCTCCTCCATGATGGCTGTCTCTTCGTGTGCGGCATCCATAATTCGTTTCGCTTCATCCGAGAACGATCCGGCTTTCCCCTGGATCTTCTTCACATGACCATGTGTTTGTTCCACACGTCCCGTCTGCTCTGCAATTTTGGAACCGATATCATGCGCACCCTTCATAAATACTTCCACCGTGCCCGTCAGCTCATGCAACGTCTGATCCACAGAGATGGTCCGCTCCGATTCATTAACCACGAGACCATGCTGCTCATGAGACAGTTGTGCCGTCTCCCTGATCCGCTGCTGCACACGACTAATCAGTTCATTAATACGATGTACCGATTCTTTACTCTCGTCCGCCAGCTTGCGAATCTGCTGCGCCACGACTGCAAAACCAGAACCTTCTTCGCCAGCTCGTGCAGCCTCAATGGAAGCATTCAGGGCAAGTAACCCTGTTTCCTCAGCAATATTTTTGACAGACTGGGTAATTACCTCGATATCAGAAGCTTCTTTCTCCAGTAACAGCATAATATCGCGTGAACGATTGTGCGACTCGGCCAGCTCGTCCATGCCTTTCATCAGCGATGAAAAAGTCTGTTTGGTATGATCCACCGACCGTTCCATCTGACCAGACATCTCTGTCATGTCCATGGACTGGCCATGCATACGCTGGAAATCGTTCAACATCTCATCCGCAGTGATCAGAGAATGATGGGAAGTGACCTTCTGCTCTTCTACGCCTACCGCAATATGATCCACCGCTTCTGACATCATCTCGATCTGCTCCGCAGCTTGGGTAATTGCTTCACTAAGCGACTGTGCATTCTGTGATGTGGTTCGTGTGCTATCCGCGATATCGTTTACAATACTTCTGAGATTAGAAACCATTACACGAAAAGCATCATATAATACCGTAAGTTCATCCTGTGTACGCCGCTGCGGAATTTCTGTTGTCAGATCGCCAGATGAAACCTGTTGCGCCGCACGAGACAGATGAACAATCGGACGAGTCAGCCATCGCGAGGCAAACCACCCGAGGATCCCATTCCAGCATACCCCCATGATCAGGATGATCGATATGTATACCCAATTTGGAATATCTAACGTAATCCAGTCTTTGACAAAAAATATAAAAAAGCCGCTAGTTCCGTACGTAATAATCGAAATCAGTACCAGACCTGCGACAGTCTTTGCTCCTAAAGTCCATTTCATGTGCACACCCCGTAGTCCTTTTTTCCTATTTTACCAATCAAGTACCAAATTTCATGTGACATACATCACTGAAAACGTTCTATCCGCCCCATATTTAACGTTTATGCATGACTTCTCTACCATGAAGCGCATAATGTATAAGACAAGCTTAGCCGCCCCTCCCTTTCTTATAAAATAGAATAATATTCCATTTTAAATCCCTAATTTTATTTATTATCGGCACAAGAGGCCAAATGATTTAGATTGGCATCCATTTTGCTTAAATGATATACTGAGTGCGCTTCGGCATTGCCGGAGTTGACCTATTTATTGGATGCCACTGGAGGCGAACGAAATGTCTACTATGTCCACAAGGACGGAGAAAGATTTTATCGGTGAAAAAGAAATTCCGGCTTATGCCTATTACGGCATTCAGACGGTGCGGGCCGTGGAGAACTTCCCGATTACCGGCGTTCCGGTACACCGGGAGCTGATCACGGCTCTGGCTGCGGTGAAAAAAGCAGCGGCAGTTACAAATATGGAACTGAAAATGCTGCCAAGCAAAATTGGCGAAGTGATTGTCATGGCAGCTGAAGAAATGATGAAAGGCCATCATCTGGATCATTTTATTGTAGACTCCATTCAGGGCGGTGCAGGCACCTCCATGAATATGAATATGAACGAAATTTTGGCCAACCGCGGGCTGGAACTGTTAACCAAAAGCAAGGGAGACTACTTCCATTGCAATCCCAATAATCATGTAAACATGTCCCAGTCTACCAATGACGTGGTACCTACAGCACTGCGCATTGCGGCGTACCGTCTGTCGGAGACGTTACTCGCTACCATGAAACGACTACAGGATGCGTTCCATAAAAAAGAAGAGGAATTCAACGATGTTGTCAAGGTTGGCCGTACCCATCTTCAAGATGCTGTGCCTATTCGACTTGGACAAGAATTCGGGGCTTATGCCCGCGTCATCGGACGGGATATCGAACGTCTTGAATTCGCCAATCGCCGCTTGCTTACCATTAACATGGGTGCAACTGCGGTAGGTACAGGACTTAATGCGAAACCCGAATATATCGTCAAGGTTACGGAACACCTGTCTGATGTTACCGGTCTCCCTCTACAAACAGCTGAAGATCTCGTGGATGCGACACAGAACACGGATGCTTATCTGGAACTTTCAGCGGCGCTGAAAGTATGTGCGGTCAGTCTCTCCAAAATCTGTAATGATATTCGTATGATGGCTTCAGGTCCGCGTGCAGGATTCAATGAACTGCGCCTGCCGCCGCGTCAGCCAGGTTCGTCCATTATGCCCGGCAAAGTCAACCCCGTCATGGCGGAAGTCATTAACCAGGTATCCTTCCAGGTAATGGGGAACGACCATACGATCTGTATGGCTTGTGAAGCCGGTCAATTTGAGCTGAATGTCATGGGCCCAGTTATAGCGTTCAACTTGCTGCAATCCCTGAAAATCATGAATAATGGCATTGATGTCTTCACACGTTATGCCGTAGAAGAGATGGAAGCCAACCGCGAACGCTGCGAAATGATCATGAAGCAGAGCTTCAGTGTCGTTACGGCGTTGAACCCGCACTTAGGTTATAATGTGGCGGCGTCCATCGTGAAGGAAGCACTGAAGACTGGACTTTCCCTGCAAGAGATTATTCTGGAACGCGGACTGTTGACCCCGGAAGAACTGGAAGAGATTCTTCATCCGGAGCAGATGACCACGCCAGGCATTGCCGGAGAACACTTCCTGCGTAATATGGAACGTTTGTAGGAACTCAGGAAAACTACTATAGGGATCTAAACACCAATAACAAGAACCCCCGCAGACCGTTCATCCGGTTCGCGGGGGTTCTTGTATTCAGAGATGATAAGACGTCGGCTCTTCAATTAAACCCATCGTTTACGCTCTAAGGAAGGCAGAATCTGAAGTTCCTCCCTGTACTTGGCAACCGTTCTGCGGGAGATGACAATTCCTTCCTCGGCGAGCAATGTGGTCAAGCGACTATCCGAGTAGGGTCGCTGCGTCTGTTCCGTGCGAATGATTTCTTTTAATCTTCGTTTCACTGCTGATGCTGATGTTTTACCCCCTGACGTTGTACTGATTCCCGAGGCGAAAAAAGCCCTGAGTTCATATACACCATATGGAGTGTGGATGTACTTACCGTTAACGGCACGACTTACCGTTGATTCATGCATGCCAATCTTCTCTGCGATAACAGCCAGATTAAGCGGTTTTAGCGCGGATGGGCCTTTCACCAAAAAGGGCTTCTGCTCTTCCATCACAGCCGCCAGCACACGCACCAATGTTCTGCGTCGCAGGTGCACACTACGAATGATAGTCCTCGCCTCTGCCGCGCGGGCAGACCAGATTTCGTCAGGTGCCTTTTCCCTGATCCAGCGGATGCACGCTTCGTTCATCCATACACGAGGGTTACCTGCCGCATGCAGGCTAAAATGGGCCTCACCGTTACGCAACCCGACAATAGCATCCGGAATAATGTAATGTGGACGTTCCGTACATCCGATGGATCGACAGGGCTTGGGGTCAAGGCCTGTAATATAGTCATAGGCAACCTGGGCTTCCCGTGAAGTCATACCTAATCGGCTCCCTGTTCTACCTGGGTGAAAAGGAACCAGTGCTTCCAATCCCGCTTCCACCATCCGCTCCGCATGCAAGGCAGCCGATGGGTCACGTCGGATCTGGAGCAACAGACATTCCTGCAGATTTCGTGCTCCTACCCCAGCAGGGTCCAGCGACTGGAGAAGCTCCAGTCCTGCTGTAACCTCGCTCATCGGTAGCCCAAGTGCTGCTCTCACCTCTGCCAGTTCAACCGTTAGATATCCATCATCATTTACACAACCTGCCATATATACCGCCATATTCTCCAATTCTTCCGGTAGAGGCGTCACTCGAATTTGCGCAATCAGCAATTGTTCCAGTGTAGGTTCTGCACCTTTAACCTGAAGCAGCGGATCGTAGGAATCATACCTGCGTTGATCCATTCGCCGTGGAATTCGGGCAAACGGCACAGCTTGTTCTTCCAGCTCAAGAATTGGATTTTCCTCCGCTGCATCCTGCAAATAACGGGTCAGATCCTGACCAGACATGGTTAGCAAATGAAAGGATTGTTTCATCTCCGGCGTGATGGACAGCCGAATACGTTGTTCCTGTACCAACTGAACACCTAACATCCGTTTCCCTCCTTATGCGTTGCTGGGATAATAACATACTAATCAAGCGAATGTAAGAAGTTTTTGGTCAAATCATGCGTTGCTGTCTTAGTATTTCTCCGATACCAGCTTCGCCTGTGTAAAGAGCAAAAGATAGTCTCTTCCACCCGCCTTGGAATCCGTGCCTGACATGTTAAATCCGCCAAATGGATGCGTACCTACAAGTGCTCCGGTACATTTCCGGTTGAAATACAGATTACCCGCGAAGTACTCGCGTCTGGCCTGTTCCAGATGTTCCCGATTACGCGAAATCACCGCGCCAGTCAGTCCATAGTCGGTATTATTGGCGATATCCAATGCGTCCTGGAAGGATTCTGCTTTGATAAATGCCAGCACGGGTCCAAAAATTTCATCCTGAGCAATCCGGGCTTTGGGGTCCACATCGGCAATTATGGTTGGTTCAATGAAATAACCTTCAACGTTCCCTGTACCGCCACCATGCACAAGACGCCCCTCACCCTTGCCGATCTCAATATATTCCGTGATCTTTGCATAGGCCTTGTCATCGATAACGGGCCCGACCTGACTACCTACTTCAAGCGGACTGCCCATCGTCAGCTTCTGTGTCCGTTCAATCACCTTTTGCAATACTTCATCATATACATCCTTATGAATAATGGCACGGGAACACGCAGAACATTTCTGTCCCGAGAAACCAAATGCCGAAGCGGTAATGGACTCTGCCGCGAGTTCCAGATCACTGTCACTGTCTACGACGATGGAATCTTTACCGCCCATCTCTGCAATAACCCGCTTGATCCACTTCTGACCTGGAGCTGTACGTGCTGCACGTTCATTAATCCGCAGTCCTACATCTCTGGAACCGGTGAAACTGATAAACCGGGTGAGCGCATGATCCACCAGATAATCGCCCACTTCACTGCCTGGTCCCGGTAAAAAGTTCACCACGCCATCCGGCAGGCCAACTTCTGCGAGCAGCTCCATAAACTTCGCGGCAATCACCGGAGTTGTGCTGGCGGGCTTTAATACCACCGTGTTGCCGGATACCAGTGCAGCCGAAGTCATGCCTGCCATAATCGCCAGCGGGAAGTTCCAAGGTGGAATGACAACACCCACGCCCAGCGGGATATAACTCAGTTCATTATCTTCCCCTGCAATCCGTACAAGGGGTTGCGGTTCACTCAGTCGCTGCATATCCCGTGCATAGAATTCCATAAAATCAATGGCTTCCGCTGTATCCGCATCAGCTTCAGGCCAGGTCTTGCCGGCTTCATAGACCATCCATGCGGAGAATTCATGCTTGCGACGGCGCATGATGGCAGCTGCTTTGTATAGATAACGAGCCCGTTCATTCGGGTCCGTATGTTTCCATGAGTGGAATGTCTCCGCTGCCGTCTGAATGGCCTTTTCGGCCAATTCCTGATCTGCCTGATGGATCGTTCCAACAATCTGATTCTTGGCTGCGGGGTTCACGGACGTTAACGTGCGGCTGCTTGTTATTTTTTGCCCACCAATAATAATCGGGTATTCCTGCCCAAGTTCAGCTTCTACCTGACGAAGTGCGTCTTCAAATGCTTCCTGGTTCGCCTGGACCGCAAAGGGTGTGAATGGTTCGTTAACAAAAGGGATATTCATGAATGATTCCTCCTTCAGGATGTGGGGTTCGCTGGCTGCTCGCCTGAATTAATTTGCATGGTTCTCATCACCAAATATATGTAGCAAAATCCGTGCCAACTCCGGTTGGAACTGAAATATTTTTCTTATTACATTTAACTAAAAAAATAGTAGAGCCTCGCCAAATCTGGCACACTTCTTGCTTCTGTTAAGGGATACAAAAGCATGATTCAACCGAGCCTGAATCGAATGATGCACAATGCTGAAGGAGGAAACGAAAATGAGTGTGGGAACGGAAATATATCGCAAAACCCTATTGACCGTGGCAGGCAACAAAGCCGTAGAGAACCTGTCCATCAAATATGGCAAGAAGCTTGCAGGCAAGTTCATTGCAGGAAACACATTGGAAGAAGCGCTCGAAGAAATCCGCATACTCAATCATAAAGGCATCATGGCAACGCTCGATCATCTGGGCGAAGGCATCACCCGCCTGAGCGAAGCGGCATTATACAGGGATGAGTATGTACGACTGGTGGAGGGCATTGCACGTGAAGGGGCAGACTCCAACGTCTCGCTGAAACCTACCCAGATGGGCCTCGCACTGGACCCGGAAGAAGGCTATCGAAATATCCGTATCGTTGCTGCGCAAGCCAAATTGCATGATCTATTTGTCCGAATTGATATGGAGGATAGCCCATTTACCCAAGCGACCCTGGATCTCGTACGAAGACTGCACGCTGAAGGATTAAACAATACAGGCACCGTATTGCAAGCTTACCTTCATCGTACGGAAGAAGATACGCGTGATATGATTCGGGAAGGCATTCGGCTTCGTCTGGTAAAAGGTGCATATAAAGAACCCGGATCAGTCGCCTATCAGAATGCTTCCGAAGTCATTCATCAATTCAAAACGATGATTCGTAACCACCTCGATCAGGGTGTATACACTGCGGTTGCCTCGCATGATGATCACATCATTAACTGGACAAAACAATACGCCAAGGATCGGGGAATCTCGCCGGATGCCTTTGAATTTCAGATGTTATATGGTCTGCGCATGAGTGAACAGGAACGTCTCGCCCAAGAAGGCTATCGCATTCGTTGTTACGTACCTTATGGCACCATGTGGTATCCATACTATACCCGCCGTTTGGCCGAAAAACCGGCTAATCTCTGGATGGTCGTTAAGAATATGTTCCGTTAAATGATAACCATGCTCTCCTGTTTTTTTTGGGAAAGCATGGTTATTTGAGCTATAAATTGAATTCTCATTCTTTAACACAAGATCCATTCATATGTCTAAAATTTAAGAAACCTCGAATTGAAATGTCTAATATAATGGACACTCTCTGTACCTGTTCAACCTCGTTCAACCCCCCGCGGTCCTCTTTCCTCCGGTCTGACGGCTCTATCTAGCACAAATAAATACGTCAGGTTTTATAACATCAAATCCATTTGGAACCTCTATATTCCAGCTACAGACAACACTTCTCCTCATTAAAATTTCATGTAATCGCATACATTCAAAAGCGAAATCTTATTTGCTGAGTCCAACATCCCAACCTGTACAACGGATGTCAAAAAATATATACACAACTACACCAGAACGTTATAATATACATAATTTCACATTATTCTTTTTGCCTAAGTATATGCTGCAACCGAGGTGATTCTGATGAGACATTTACTACCTGAGCTGAAAACTTTGTTACGAACCGATATGTGTATTCTAGATGAAGCCCTGTATGACGAACACCCATTTCAGTCTATACCTTCAGAACTCCATATAGGTACGGACAGACCTGTCTTTATGCGTTGTAATACAGAATACGCCTGGTTGTACAGCCAATCCAATAGAACAGTACCACACGGCCGCCTTCCTGTGCCTGTCGTCTCTGCTTCGATCGAACTTGCGGAAGTGATTCCCTTATTTGCTACGAGCCCTCTTCTATTAATAAAGAATGATCAGGGCGAATATGAGGGATATATCTCCGTATCCGATGTTATGCATGCCATGATGCATGCACATCGCCTAATAGAAGCCTATTTTGAGACCACACTGGAGACAGCCGGTTCAGCGCTGACATTAATTAATGAAGACGCCAAGGTGGCCTACTGGACAAGTGGTGCGGAGCATGTTTTTTCGATCAGCAAAAAAGACATCATCGGACAACCTGCAGCGGACTTTTTTCCCCCAGATCGGCTACAGTCTCTCAAGACGTTATATACCGGCGAAACGGTCTATCGCAAACAGCACCAGCCACGGCCCGACCTGTTCGCCTTGATTAATGCTCGTCCAGTCCAACTGGATGGACATATCGTGGGTGCCGTTGCTGCCGAAGTGGATATAACAACTGAAATCCGATTACACCAGGAACTCTTACATATGACTTCCAAAGTCCAGCATCTGGAGAAAGCCGTTGCTCGGCTTCGGCCTGAGTCAGATCCATTTGCCAGAATCAAGGGCAGCAGCACGGTCATCAAGCAATGCCTGGAGACCATCCGCAAGATCAGTACCACCTCAGCAACCGTACTGATCCTCGGAGAGAGCGGCACAGGCAAGGAGTTATTCGCCAAAGCCATTCATGACCTTCGTGAATTGCAGACTGCACCATTTATCGCGATCAACTGTGGGGCCATCCCTGCTTCATTATTTGAAAGTGAATTATTCGGCTATGAGAAAGGCGCGTTCTCCGGCGCGGATCCCAAAGGCAAAAAAGGCAAGATTGAGCTTGCCGAAGGGGGTACTCTTTTTCTGGATGAGATCGGTGAGATGCCATTGGAATTGCAAGTGAAGCTGCTTCGGGTGTTGCAGGAGAAGAGTTACTTTCCTGTGGGGGGAACGCGTATGAAACAGGCCGACTGTCGGATAATCGCTGCGACCAACCAAAATCTACAGGATATGATTGCCCGCAATCAATTCCGGGAAGATCTCTACTATCGGCTGAATGTGATTAACCTTGTCATCCCTCCTTTGCGCTTACGTAAGGAAGATATATATGAGTTAACCCAGACGTTCCTTCAAGAATTCTCATTGCTCTATAACCGTCATATTGAGTTGGTTCCACCCGAGGTGTTCAAGTTACTGTTCCAGTATGATTGGCCAGGCAATGTACGTGAATTACGAAATGTGATCGAACGCCTGACCATTCTGACGACAGATGGTGAGGTGAAGCAGGAATACCTGCCTGATACCCTCACCTCCCTCACCATGCAAGAACAGTCCGAAGTTCAACTGACAGGAATCCATGCACATGCCCACAGCGAAAATCAGCAACATCAGGAGAAGTCGGGAGAAGGAAAAGAATCTGGAACTATTGTAGATGCGGACGAATTGGAGCTTTCAGATCCATCCGATCCATTCTCCCATGTTACCTTCCAGCAAAAATTGGATACCTATGAGGCGCAACTCCTAATTCAATATCTGAAAGCAGCAGGGGGTAACAAACGAACACTCGCCAAGCAACTCGGCATCTCCAGGGCAACGCTCTATAATCGCATGAAGAGGCTTGGTCTATGACCAGCCTCTTCTTGTCGTTAATATCGGTATGATGAACGAATGGAACCCTACAAAATCCGCGCCAAACGAGTCAGCGCTGTTCTGAGATGGCGATAGAACGTCGCCCGACTCATGGAACACGTCTGAGCTGCGGCAGTTGGGTTGCCAGCATGAGTCCAGTAGGCCGCGTATAACAGCATCTGATCCTGTGGAGACAGGCCTTGAACTCTGCCTTCCAATAGATCCATGACATACAGCTGTAACTGGATACCATCCCTTACTCCTGTAACCCTGCCCGCATATTTCTGCAATTCTCCCGGAGATCGAAGATCCCCCAACATCTTGCGAACATCCTGTTCAGTCCAGATTAGATCATCTACTTCCGTTGTTTCCGGCTGTATCCGATTCTGTGTTGATTCCGGATCAAGCAGAGACATGACCCACTCTCCGAATTGTCCACTACGCAAATCCAAATCAAGTACGTCCGCCTGGTCTTCATATCTGTCACAGACACGGGTGCGGGTTCTTCGCATCCGGAATCCAATACTTTGCAAAAATAGTTTCAGGTGAGGGTTCGTTGCAACAAGTATGGCTCGCGCGCCATCACCCAATAGAGATAACCGGTCCAGTGCCATGTATCCTACCAGTTCTTCACGTGTATAACCAGGCACATCATCTCTTGCCGCAGCCAGCAATGCAAAGTGCGTATCACTCTGATCCGGGTCATTCTCAAGCTCCTGTGCTGTGAAGCATTCTTGCATCTCATTTGGAAAATATTCCAATAATAACTCACTACTATCCTTATGTACAAGGATTGTAATAAACATCGCAATTATCTCCCCAAGCTTGTCACGCATCAATACGATCCCTTCGGGATAACGTTGTGCAAGTTCATCAAGGAAGGGGCCGTAGGATAATGCCTGCCATGGTTCAACACTGTACTTGCACCATTGCTGTAAAAGGCTGTGCAGAACTGGCAGATCCTCGCTTCTCATCGTTTCAAGAGGGGAGAACAAGGAATCACGAGACACATCCGCGTACTTGCGGTGTTGAAGCATGGATTCCTGACAGAGCAGCAGCATCTTACGGGCTATTTGCCGACGCTCATGACACCCCGCCTGTTCATGCAGCGGTTTCAGTAACTTCGCAATTTTGATACGCATGCTCTGCAACCGATGTGGCTCACGCTGACGGAAATCCCGCAACAGATGCACCCTGGCCATATCATGCAGGGCAAGACCATCCGGACCGGAACGGATAAACGACATCTGTCTCAGCATATGGTACTCTTCTTTCGTCACGGTTGTATCCAGTACGGATGATAATAATTCCTGATTGGCTGTCTCAAGCAGTGTCAGTACCTCCACCATGGGATGCAGACGAGATGTGGTCAGTTCCAATAACAATCGGGCACTGATCATATGCGACAGTTCAGCCCATTCGGACTGTGGAAGATTTCTTCTCTGATCTGCAGCTTCTACAGCGAGGGCCAGACCGAGTGGATGTCCATCGGTCATTCTCGTAATGGTACCTGCCATGCCCTGATTCAGAGACCCTGCCACCGTGATATATTCCGTAATCTCATCAATTGTGAAATGTTGAAGCCGCATCTGTATAAATCTCTGATGCAATCGGGGATGTGTCCGCCAGGTGGAACCCAATTCCGGGCGTGATGCAAGAATGACAAGTATGCCTTTTAACGGAAGTTTGGATATGAAGACTTCCATAAACCAACTTTCTAACAAAGCCAGCTCTTCATAATTATCCACTGCCAAGACCATTCTTTTCTCGATTGATGTATCTTTCAGCAGAGTCAATGGTCGCGGGTAGCCTGCACGATCCAGTGTTTCCAATCCTAATGTAGAGGACAAATAATCCATAAAAACGGAAGGTGTCCCCCCACATGATCGGCCGTCCATCCAGATTGCAGTTGCACCTCGATCCCGTGAGACAGATAACATCTCTGAAAGCAAGGAAGATTTACCAATGCCTCCCATGCCCGTAATTGAGAATATGGTCAATGGGGCTTCCGGATGATTGAACCACCGCTGCAGTGTCGTCAGTTCCTTGGTTCGACCAACGAAACGTTTGCCATCCTCAGCATATTTGTCGTATTGTGCCTCACTACTGTTTCCCATATATGTCCTCCGTACTAGATACTGGTACTTTTAATATACAATATATCCTCTTCAAAAATGAGACTATATTGAGACGCGCAATCGCATGTGAAGTGATAGAATCTTGTTAAAAGCCAATTTATTGGAAAATATTCAATACAGCGGACATGGAAACGTATAACAAGGTATACATACACGCCTCCGCGCTACTTCTCGTCATGTGTCATTCCGCCGATCAAGCTACAACTACCATGTACATTAGTATTTACTGATCTCGAATTCATGCTTCCCTTTCAAGCCCTACTACCAGCCCGATATTCCAGGAAAGGCGGATTTGTGTGAGAATAAACCTCGATATCTGTAATCTGAGCGGACAACTCGGAATCAATCCAAAACGACTTCATGAGTGGCTTCAGCAAAGTGGCATTTCAATGACAGCGAATGAAGCAGAACCGGAAGAACGTCCTGACCGGTCATCACCCCCGTATCGACTGGCTGCTCCTTCTTCATTATCACTGGCGCCAGCCTCCGGTCAAACGAAGCTCTATAGGGGCCGACGCTCCGTTTCTACCCTGCAACGCCTGCCTGCTTCATTACGACTTACCCGGCGGATAAGCAAAAACTGCTAGACTGTGCACAAGGTAATGTAAGATCGATGCACAGTCTGTCTTGCATCCCTCTCACCTCATCCAGAAGATTGCCACTGTCCATTCTCAATCATCGCGTGCGCGAGCAGCGCCATCTCCAGACAGATTCTTCTCCCTTGATCCATGTAACCTGGCCCCATTAGTTCTTCCAGCTTCTCCAGTCTGTTGTACAACGTTTGCCGATGAATAAATAACTGGGCAGCTGCATCCCGTTTGGAACCAAAATTCTGCAGGTAAGCATCCAACGTCTCTACCAATCGCAGGTGATGCGTCTGGTCATGTTCAATCAACACACCCAGGTGATCCTGGACAAAGGGTTGCAGGAATGATTGGGGTAACGCCTTTAACATTTGATATATACCCATACGTTCGTAAAAGTGAACATGTTCCATCCGATCTACCGATCTCGAAACTTCGATCACCTGATAGGCCTCCTGAAGGCCCTCCGGCAGGCTGGTCAAACGACTGCGTAACTTGCCAAATCCGACATGAATCATAACCTGCTTCAAGTTACGACTGGCAAACCGTTTTACATCCAGGGCGATCCCTTCCAGCAATCGCAGCAGTTGATGCCGCGCAGCCGCCGACACCGCTTCCTTCGCACAACACAGATATACCTGGTTGTTCTTCAGCATAATCAGGCTGGGCAGATTGTTCTTCTTGAGCAGGGAACGGAGCAGGACAAGAACGTCCTGATGATTCGCTTCCATTCGCTCCCGGCCCGTACCTTTCAATCGATGCTCAATCTCGATGACCCCTCCTGCAAACCAGTACTGCCCCTTCACCAGCAAACGAAGTCCCATTCGTGTCTGAGCCTGTTCCTCCTGATGAATGTTGCCATTCATCAGGTCCTGGATCAGCTCATTCTGATTGCGGACCATCTTCTCTTCAAGAAACTGGGAACGAAGTGTGAGTGCTGCCGCTGCCTTCGCTGTATAATCGAGCAACAGCTTGAGATATTCCACGGGAGCCGCAGGATGCACAATCATGCCTACAGCTGAAAACACCTGACCGAAGCAGACGACAGGATGGCACAGCAGAACTTTCTCTTCATCCATATGGAACCATAATTCGATATCTGAATCATTCAAATCCAGATGTTCTACCTCTTGCTCATACCAGGTATAGATGGCCTGTTCCATCTCCGGAGCCAGTTCAGGTACAAAGCTGCCCGGCTCCATGGACGAGATGTACACCACCGGTTTTGCAGCGTACTCATGCAGCAGGTTCAGCACAGCAGACATATCTGTACTCTGTAATGTTCGTTGCTGAAGCTGACGGGAGTAAGCTTCCAGACTTTTCAGCAGCTGGTGTT
The DNA here is from genome assembly GCF_051967555.1 of Paenibacillus sp. SAF-068. Lineage (NCBI taxonomy): Bacteria > Bacillati > Bacillota > Bacilli > Caryophanales > Paenibacillaceae > Paenibacillus > Paenibacillus sp. SAF-068. Next base: position 287,045 of record NZ_JBQCJX010000001.1, on the reverse strand, counting down.
GATGATTAATGAGCAGTGAGTGAATATCCTGTGTGATCTCGACAAAACGGACCGGTTGCTCAAATACAATCAGTGGAAACTGGTGTCTGTCCGCCAGTTCAATCAGTTCTTCCGGAATTCCGTATATGCTGGTACCAAACTCCACACATAGCCCCGCTGCCTCACTGCCAATGAGCTGGAGCAGATACTCCTCACGCCCTTCTTCCGATTGAAGCCATAGTCCAGTGGATAAAATAAGATCATGGGGGCTTACAAATGGAGATACATTCGTAATCTCGAGCACATGAACCCAGCCAACCTGACGGTTCACTCCATCCTTCCCTGCCGCTAGTCGTGCTCGGCCAAATACCGGACGTGCAAGGATATCTTTAATCGTAAACACGCGGTCATTTTGCAATGGCAATCCCTCTTTGTGTTATTTTTTCTTACATTATAATCCATGGACAAATGTCCTGAACAGTCTTTTTCGACAATATGTTGAGTACTATTTCTAAACATTAGACATCAAGTAAGGTGCAAAACGAATATCCAAGTCATAAACTTGTAGTATAAGCTAACAACCAATAAATGGACGAGGTGCATGGTGATGAGAATCGGAATTCCCAAAGAAATCAAAAACAATGAGAATCGTGTAGCAATGACTCCGGCCGGGGCTGCTGATTTCATCAGAGCCGGTCACCAGGTGATGATTGAACAAGGCGCGGGGATCGGCAGTGGATTCACGGATCATGAATATCAAGCTGCGGGCGCAGAGATTCGAATGGATGCCAAGTCAGTGTGGAACGAAGCCGATATGATCATCAAAGTGAAAGAACCGCTTGCCAGTGAATATGGATATTTTCGTCCGGGGCTGATTCTGTTCACCTACCTGCACCTCGCTGCGGAACCTGAGCTTGCCAAAGCGCTTATCGCAAGCCGGGTAACGGCCATTGCCTATGAGACGCTGGAGGTCAACAGCACGCTCCCCCTGCTAACACCCATGAGTGAAGTTGCAGGCCGCATGGCCTCCCAGATCGGAGCACAGCTGTTGGAGAAGACCGAAGGTGGGAAGGGCATTCTGTTGTCTGGTGTGCCCGGCGTCAGTCGGGGGAAAGTGGTCATCATTGGCGGCGGTACGGTGGGTACGAATGCTGCCAAAATCGCCATTGGTCTTGGAGCGGATGTGACTATCCTCGATCTGAATCTGAATCGTCTACGCCAGCTGGATGATATCTTCGGCAATCAGATCCACACGCTGGTATCCAGCCCGTCCAACATTGCAGCGGCTGTTGCGGCGGCAGATCTGTTGATCTGTGCGGTGCTGATTCCAGGCGCCAAGGCGCCAACGCTTGTCAGCGAGCAGGTGGTGAAGACCATGGCATCGGGTTCGGTCATTGTGGATGTAGCGATTGATCAAGGCGGGATTGTTGAGACCATTGATCATATCACGACTCACGATGAACCGACCTATGTGAAACATGGGGTCGTGCATTACGCGGTGGCGAACATGCCGGGCGCCGTGCCGCGTACGTCGACGGTGGCGCTGACCAACGCCACCATGCCTTATGCGCTGCAGCTGGCCAACCACGGTGCAGCCGCCGCGATTCGCGGCAGTTCGTCCATTCGCAGCGCGGTCAATGCGCTGAATGGACACATCACGTATGAGGCGGTTGCCCGGGATCTCGGGCATGCCTATGTTCCTGCGGGTCAGGCGCTGGAGAATACCGCCGCTGTCCAGTAATCTTGAACTGATCGTTCCACCCCGGCGCCTTGTCGCCTGGCCTGTGGAACGCAATAGAAGCGCAAGTCGGGCAGATGATGTCCCCGGCTTGCGCTTCTTGAATTTTTTCACATATGAAATAGCTCGTTAGGTGGTATAAGGCCTTTAGGTTCCTCCGGTTTTGGCACTTCAGACTGCTCGCTCACTGCATACTTCGCGGAAGTTGCAATCCCGGCAGGACCGGTGCGATGGCATCGCTGTGAAGTAGGTGACGTCCTTGGGGCGGTTATAATACTCATCCTCCACGCAGGATCGCATCTCCTCAATGTAACGACCCACGTTCTCTTCCACCTTCCGGATATCCTCTTCTGTGGCTGTAAACTCTCGGTGTTTTCCGGTTAACAGATACTCCACTCTCAGCTCAATCTGTTCCAAGGGAACCCGGTAGTGCTCTCTTACATAGGATGCGTACAGCATTAACTGATCGGAGAAGTCATCTTCCTTGCCCGTCTTCCAGTCCACAATGACAATATTGCCGTTACTGCGCCGATACAATAAGTCCATCTTCACATACACGCGTGTATCGTGAAGCATCATAGTGTCCCATTTCTCGATCTCCAGAATATCTGTGCTTGCCCGGGACAAGTCCTCCCACGTAAGCGTCTGGTACAAGTTACTGACACAAGCCGAAGCCCGCTCCTTTATCGTCGCAATCCGGTCATTCAACGTGTCATCCCCGTAATAGATCTCCGACAACATCGTGCGATTCTTGGGGTTCAGCCGCCACTGATCCGCGTCCATCGACTCCACATACGCCTGATTCAGCAGCTTGCGTATCGTCTGTTCCAGGAAGGATTCACGCGGTTTGTCTTTGCCCTCTTCCCTGCTGCGTACCGCCGACTCACACATCCGATGTGCGAGGTCACCGAAGACAAGATACAGATTGCTAAGTTGTTTCAAACGGTATAGACGTACCTGCATCTCATCCGCAGAGTCTGTCTTCCAGCCGTTATGGGCACCGTAATAATGATAATAATATTTGCGCAGGCACTCATCAAACATACTCGCCCGCGACTGCGAATAAGACCATTGCGGGTATTGTGCCATAAGTTTTTCTGCCTTTCTGTATGCCGGATCTGCCTAAGATCCCTTAATGCTCACAGTATAAAGCCATGGGAACATTGCCGCAAGCGCGCTTCCGTTATTTTCTTCTGACGCAACCGTTTCCGATTCAATCCGTATCGTTTATATAGTAACATCACCAAAAGAAGAAATTGCGAAGCAGCACGCATAATATACTCCATAGAGGGCAGAGAAACTGAAATGCAGAGCTACAACTTTTTGCGAAAAAGCTAAAGCGTTCGAAGTTTATTTTAAGCCTCAGCACCGTTAATAAAGAAGCCCTGTCCGAGCGGAAGCATACGTCATGGCAGATTTCCCTCTAATAAGGGAACCCGGTGATACTGTGACTTGAAGATTAACGAAGCTAATGTGATCGAACGCTAACGAATCTGATACACCTTATTGCTTGGATAATACGGCATTACACAATCTAACGAACTCCAGTCACGCTATCTAGTCTTATTTCGGCTAAATCACGCATTTATAGCATGAAAACGAGCTGATAGTGTGGCTCAGATTCGTTACATTTTCAGATCTGCCGATTTACGCGAAATAAGACTTATACGGTTCGTTAAAAAATTTCTTATCTTCATATGGCTGCACACGGAGTGGCTCAGTGTACCATTCATTCACGTTTTAACTAAACTTATGCGCAAATTCTGTACAGGCATATCCTAAAAGGGGGCAACACCCATGAATCGACCGGATTGGTTCCAGGCGGAAGAAGCATTACAACAGATCCAAGTCATCGGAAGCGACCGGAATGAGCTCGTGAACATCATCGGCGATGCAGAAGGTTTGAATTGCATTGGCACAGGTACGGACGCGGCTGTATTTACGTATGACGGCTTGCCGCAGTATGCCTTCAAGATGTACTCGGATCATGCCTTGGACAAACTCGAAAATGAAAAACAGGTATACGAACAGCTTAAAGGTCTGCCCTACTTCCCTACCTATTACGGTAGCGGCCGGAATGTTCTCGTGATTAGTTATGAACCCGGGGATACGCTGCTGGAATGTTTGGAAAAAGGAATCCCCGTCCCCGAGCAGGTGATGTACGATGTGGACGCAGCGCGAGAAGCCGTTCGGAGCCGCGGGCTGAACCCTCGTGATATTCATCTGAAAAATGTAATTCTTCAGAACGGCCGTGGGAAAGTAATTGACGTATCCGAGTATATTCAGGACGGCAATGACAATCGCTGGGAGCATCTCGTCTGGGCTTATCACAACATCTATCCGAGGATCAAAGGAACGCCCATATCTCCACGTATGCTGCAAACGATCAAATGGGGATATAACCAGCTTGATCATGCCAACGTCAAAATGGACGATCTCGCCAAGAAAGCCAATCGTCTGTTCTCCAGATTTATGAAATGAGTAAATTGTACACTTTAGAGGATTGTCTTATTGTTTTATTGAAACCAAACCACCCGAATAACAGCCTTGAAGAGGCCATTATCCGGGTGGTTTTTTGTGGAGGTGCATATCCGTGTCGGTATGTGTGTGTGTGCATATATGCGCCCATGTGCGTGCTGACTACTGTTACAGTAATCACTTCTGTGTGCTCTAATTCTACTCACTTTTGTGATTGTGAGTTACATGTGACTACAACCTTCGTTATGCCATTTTATTCGAGACTGCTGCTGAACCGGTCGTGTTCAACCTTCTTTTCTCCCCCGCCCCTGAGAGGGGGTCATGCCCTTGTACTGTTTGTATAATTTCGTAAAATAGTTGGCGTTGTCGCAGCCTACTCTGGCGGCGATCTCCGTAATGGTCAGACTGCTGCCTTGCAACAGCTGTTCTGCCTCACTCATCCTGCATCCATTCACGTATTCCACGAAGGTACGTCCGGTCAGCTTTTTGAACATTTTGCAGAAGTGATACGCATTCAGTCCCACATGACTTGCCGCTTCCGTAACAGACATCTTGCCTGTAGGGTCCGCTTCAATCTGCGCAATTAACTGTTTGAAGCGTTCGCGGTTTGGAAAATACGATCCCACCGATCGATCCGGCAACTGCTGCGGCATAAAGGTCCGCGCAAGCAAGGTGAACAAGGCATGCAGTTTTGACTTCACCACGAGCTGATAAGCCGGGGGCTGTAATGCCATTTCCTCCACGGCTTCATTCAGCAGAGAATAATAGCCTAAGCAAGCTGTATTTTCCTCTGCCGGTTTGACCGGAAACCTCACCCTGCCTTCCAGATACGGGGCGACATATTGCTCATGCACGGGATCATGGGTGAAATCATGGAACAGGGCACGGTTGACCACAACAGAATCATAATGCACATCCCCATCATCCAGAGCATATCCGACATGTAGTGTACCTCCAGGAATGATGATGACCTCGCCTGCTCGAACCACATAGGGTTTGCTATCAATATGAAAAAGCCCACTGCCCTTGCGCATGACAATCAGTTCAAAATGTTCATGCCAATGCAAATACAGAATGCATTCCTCCGCTTTCATATCAGAACACCGATTTCGGAACAGCTGAAATGGATGTGATTTATGGTCAATTCGGGTATTTTCGTGAAGCGCTTTCAGATCCAGCACGACTTCTTCTCCCTCTTCACAAGATCCGACTAATAATACACAAGATTGTTTAGAGCCATCCCGTTAATGCACGGCTATAATGAGTGTGTCACGAAGTACTATAAGCCAATATTGGAGTGAAATACAACCATGAATAAATCATTACGCATCGGTACCCTTGTAGGCGGGCAGGACGCCGTCCGTGTTATCCCGCAGATCATGCAACATGGCTTCGAATCATTTAACCTGACCTTCTGGCAAACAACAGGCGATCTGGACCTGGCTGAGACAGCCAAACGTGTCCGTGAAATCGTGGACGAACAAGGCATTGTCATCTCCGCGGTGAGCGTATTTGGTAACCCGCTCACGGGAGCCGGGGACAACGCCGATACACTGGCAAGCTGGGAGCGAGTCATTGATCATGCACAGCTCTTCGGTGCAAATATCGTCTCCGGGTTCACTGGACGATTGACCGATCAACCCATTAATGAGTCCATCCCCCGGTTCAAGGAAGTATTTGGTGAACTGGCACGCCGGGCCGCAGACCGGGGTGTACGTATTGCTTTTGAAAACTGTGATATGGGTGGCACCTGGCAGACAGGCGACTGGAACATTGCTCATAACCCGACGGCCTGGGAGATGATGTTCGATGCTGTTCCGGATGAAAATGTAGGCCTGGAATGGGAACCCTGTCATCAAATGTCCAGTCTGATTGATCCTATTCCACAGCTGCGCAAATGGGCTCACAAAGTGTTCCACGTACATGGCAAAGATGCCACGATCGCCTGGGATATTGTCAAGGAATACGGTGTACACGGTCCACGTGAATTTGTCTGGCACCGCACACCCGGCTTCGGGGATAACAACTGGGCAGACATCATCACCATTCTGCGTCAGAACGGTTATCAGGGCACGATTGATATTGAAGGCTGGCATGATCCCGTTTACAAAGACGAACTTGAAATGACCGGACAGGTACATGCTTTGCGGTATTTGAAACAATGTCGCGGCGGCGATTTTGTGCCCAATCCGGTATAAAGGACCGTAAAACACAATCCATACGAAGGAGATGAGCGGATGAGTCATCCTTATCGGGTAATTATCGCTGGATGCGGTGCCATGGCGAACACATGGGCCGACTATGCCTTGCAAAGACCGGATACAGAAATCGTCGGGCTAGTCGATCTGTATGAACAGACAGCCGTTGCTTTTGCTACAAGACATGGCCTCACCTGCCCTACGTTCACCGATATCCGTGAGGCCATTCAAGCGACTCGTGCGAATATCGTATTCGATGTCACGATTCCGGCGAGCCATTATGGCATTTCCATGACAGCGCTGAAGGAAGGTTGTCATGTATTTGGTGAAAAACCCCTTGCGGAGTCCTTCTCCGACTGCACGGATATTGTGCACACTTCTCGTAGCACAGGACGTATTCAAGCCGTGATGCAGAATCGCCGGTTCGATCCGCGGATCCGCGCCTACCAGCACCTCATTTCGGGCGGAGCTATAGGGCAGGTAGGTTACGCGGGAGCCGACTTCTTCCTCGGGCCACACTTTGGCGGATTCCGGGATCTAATGGATAGTCCACTGCTGCTCGATATGGCAATACATACGTTTGATCAGGCACGGTATATTCTCGGAGCTAACCCCGTCTCGGTATACTGCCATGAGTTCAACCCTCCAGGGTCTTGGTATCAGGGCAATGCGATGGCGTTATGTATATTTGAAATGTCTGATGGGTCCGTGTTCAACTATCGCGGCTCTTGGTGTGCAGAAGGTGTACCCACTTCATGGGAAGCAAGCTGGCGCTTAACGGGTGAAAAAGGAACTGCGATCTGGGATGGTCATGATGATATCTATGCTGAGGTGATTACTGCGCAAAGCCTGGATGCTGATGGCAAACCATCCTTTTTCCAGCCAAGTGAGCGGATTGAAGCCGAACTGCCTGTCATGGACAAAACAGGACACCACGGCTGCCTCGAAGACATGTTCGCTGCACTGGAATCCGGCCGACTGCCAGAAACGGATTGCAGCGATAACCAGTTCAGCATGGCTATGGTCCTCGCTTCCCTGGAAAGCGCACGCACAGGCCAGAAAGTGTTCATCGCTGACCTGCTGAAAAACACATAGCGAAGCACATATGTTTTGCATATGAAACAAAGCCCAAACTGCAAATGTCAGCAGTTTGGGCTTTGTTGTTTTTTACCTACTTCTCTTTCCTATACAAGGTACAAAAAAAGTTTCTGATAAAACACGAAGTAGTGTAGGGGACGAAATCGATTCTGAAGAAACGAAGTGCTCGCATTTATCACCGGATTTCGACTTTACAAAAGTCGATCAGGAAATCCGGGGATAACAGCGATCGAAAGAACGATTCGTAACCGGAACGGCCGCTTTACGAGCAGTCAGGGCTCTTTTTAAATGTACCATTTATAGAATTCCTTTTTTCATTGCTTTATACACCAGTTGCGAGAACAGGCTGTTGGACCAGGCGAACCATGGTCTGGTGAACGTGTTGGGGTCATCGGCGTGGAAACCCTCATGCATATATCCGGTACCCGCATCCGTGTTCTCCAGCAATTCAATCAGGGCCAGCATTTCCTCGTCATTGTCTGCGGTCAGACCCTGCATGGACAGCGCCATGTGCCAGATGTATCCCGGAGGGGTATGTGGACTACCAATGCCTTTGGCTGCCTTCCCTTCATAGTAGAACGGATTTTCCTTGCTCAAAATGAATCGGCGCGTGTTCTGATACACCCTGTCTTCGATCGAAGTATACTCCATATACGGAATGGACATCAGTCCAGGTGTGCCCGCATCATCCATCAGACAAAAGTTGCCGTAACCGTCTGTCTCATAGGCATATATTTGCCCATACTCTGGATGACGGTAAGTACCGTACAGGGAGATGCCATGCCTTATTTCCTCTTCCAAATGAGTCATTCGGCTTACCAGTTGTTCATCCCGGAACACCCACTTCGCAATCTCCCCCATCTGGCGCAAGGTTACCGCAGCGAACATGTTCGCAGGAATATTATAATGAAAATCACAGGCATCATCACTCGGACGAAATCCGGACCAGATCATGCCTGTATAATTCACGGGCATCCCCAATCCTTCATTACGCAGCGTATCATGGGCTGGACAGTTGCGACGCATGAACCGATAAGATGAACGCTCTCCGTGATGCTGTTCTGTCTCCCACAGGTCTATAATATTCTCCATCACTTTCTTGAAGCGTTCGTCAAATATATCTGTCAGTTCCGTCTCCCGCCAATATGTATAAGCCAGCTTCATGGAGAAACACAGAGAATCCAGTTCAAACTTTCGTTCCCATACCCATGGTGACATCTCCGTCTCATCATTGGCATCCCAATGCCATCCATTCGCCGTTTCATTGAACGCATTGGCATAGATATCCTTATCAGCGTAGAACGTATGCCGTCTGATCAGCCCTCCAATGATACGCTGCAACTTCTCGTCATCCTTCGCGAGCGGAACATAATGCATAACCTGTTCTACCGAATCTCTTAACCACATCGCGGGAATATCCCCTGTAATCACAAAAGTTGTTCCATCCTCAAGCAGCTTCGTCGTCGTTTCCAGTGTATTCGGAAAACAATTGCGAAACTGAGCCAGCAATCTCGGTCGATGTTGCAAACGCTCGTCCGCCTCAGTCAGAATATCCTGCACAGCTTGCGGCAATTCCAGATGCGGCATAGGGATTTTCGGTAATCTGAACTGTTCCATGGATGTCGTCTCCTTTGAATTGTTTTATTTAAGTTCAGCTAATATTTTTTACACAGCACTCCGATTGCAGAATAACCTTCCGATCGCTGTTATCCCCAGATTTCTTGATTCCCATTTGTAAAGGGGAAATCCGGTGATAAAGGCGAACGCTTCGCTTCTTCAGTTTTTTCTGCCCTCTCCGTTATCGTGTAAATGATTAGTTCAACTTATATAAATTGACTAAATGACCCTAGCCCTATTGTTATTTTTGTTATGATAAATTATAATAACATTATTATTTGTAAGTTTACTGTGTCCGAAGATGATCGTCAATTCTTAGAGGTCATCTCAATGGATTTATGCAGTTCGCTTACATACGAAGGAGTAATGATATGTCACGCAAAGTATCCATTCAGACGCTGGCTGACCAGCTCGGATTATCCAAATATGCCGTCTCCCGCGCACTCAGCGGCAAGACGGGCGTTAGTGAAGCAACACGTGCCCGGGTTCTGGAACTTGCTCGGGCTTTGGGATATCGCCAAAGTACTCCGGGGGCTATCAACAGTCCTGCTGCCGCAAACAATGCAGACCCCTCCGATCCCCCGTTTGTTCTCATATGCATGAATCAGCTCAATCGCGGTGAACCGCACTACTGGCAACGTGTTCTGTCAGGCATGATCTCCGCCTGTAATGAACGTGGTTGGCATCATGCCATTGTATCTCCATCACTCGGAGTGACGGACGAGAACACATCTCCCGAAAAAGCTATTGCTCCTCATTTGGACTGGGAACATTGTGCAGGGATTATTGTCATGGGCGCTTTTCCTCATACGGTACTGCAAAGACTTTCTCAGACGGGTCGGCCTATTATTCTCGTAGATCATCAGGAGCCACTGTTGAATTGTGATACGATCAGCCATGATAATCTGGAAGCGGGCATCACGGTAGCGAGATATTTAATGTCGATGAATTGCCGACGGATCGGCCTCATCACAGATGATGGTCGTGCTGCCAGCTTCGCGCAGCGGAAGATTGGTATCGAACTGGCTCTGAATCATTTTCATGTGGATACCAGTCATACGACCAGCTTCAGGGAGTGGAATATCCCTTATGAAAATGGGGAATGGGTTAACCAATTGGCTACCACCATTCAAAACATGCCAGATGATGAACGTCCCGACGCCTGGATTGGTGTTAATGATGATATTGCCTTGCAATGGATGCACAAACTACAGGAGATGGGCATCTCCACGCCTAAAGATTGCCTTGTCATCGGTATCGACAATGTACACTCTGCGGTTACGTCCTCCCCGCCCCTGACCACAGTTAATCTCTGCAAAGAGGAGCTTGGACAACGTGCCGTTGAAGCTTTACAACGCCGGATCGAACGCCCGGGGACGCCGAAAGAAACGGTGATGTTATCGACCACCTTGATTCCAAGGGAATCGGCGTAATCCGGCGTGTACGACCTCCTTAACATAATCACAGATCAACATTATTAAATGCCAAAAAGACCCCACATATTATTATGCGGGGTCTTTCATCACCATCTAGTTATTCATACAGAGCTTATTACGTTCCGTTCACGGCATCCGTGCTGTTATTTTTGCCAAGGCAGACTAGTATATGACGGAAGATCTACTTCCCATTTTACATCATGATACTCTCGATTAACCACATTTCGTTTTAAGGTCAATCTCGTTCCATCTTCTTTGTAAAATCCTCGGATGACCAATTTCAGGTTGTCTGCAACGTATTCTCCGTTATTATTCGGCTGGTCTGGAAAACCGATTACTTGAACAGGATACTCTTTTCCTCCCGAATCTACCGCCACCCAGTGATCATCATTAAAAGCATTTCGGAAAGTTCCAGTTCCCTCCAAGACAAGTGAGTAGTTTTTGTCATAGGATTCCCACACAGGTTTGTAATTGAAATCAGAAAATAAAATTTCATCTCCATATTGTTCAAATTGCAATACGTAGGTGTAAATTTCAGCATCCTTACGCATCTTTTCCAGATCCACTTCCAGGGACTTCTCTTCCCACACCGGGATGGTGTAGCCATCCAGAACAAAGCGAATCTTCTTCGCATCCACCGTAACATAAGCAGGGTCCCATGTCTCAGAAAATTTCATCTGACCATCATTATTCTCACTCAGTCTGCTCATATCTCGGAGTCGGAACTTGGCTTGTCGGGCATTGGGTCTGTTCTCATTAAAAATTCGATACTCATTCGTCTCCGGAATTTCGATATGATACATTAAGTCCATATCATCCGCCCAATTCTCTCCGACTTTGGCACGAAGTTGATCTTCCAGAGTGATGTTCATGTCAAGACGTGTCCCGTTTGGCGTGCGTACAAGCTGTGTCATATTCAGTTTCAAGCCCTCAGGAGTCGTGTAGGTGTTGTTCATGGGAGCCTCAACAGCCATTAATTTCGCTTTGGTCATATCGATCTTGAATTGGAAGCTCCAATCCACCGTTGTATTACTTGCTGTAATTTTTCCAGTATCAAGATTATAATGATCAGGAATTTTTAAATAACTTAGTTCTCCCCGTACAAATACGTGATCTGGAATATCATCATTCAATTGGAATACAAACCTTTGATACTTCCCACTGCTAAGTCTCGTATCCACCGCCATGGAAGCAGCGCTATTCCCTTTTTCATCTGTAACATGAATCCTTCCCGCTTCCGGATAAACAATAGGTATTGTGCTTCCTTCAGGGTTGCTTTGTTCTGTTATAATAATAATTTGTGAACGATCCACTAGGACATCGCTAATCTTGAGTGTATACCCCTGATCTAGAATTTGAATATTCGGGTTAATTACAAGGTCGAGTGGTTTCAGACGTTTGTAATCGTCCGTTAGATAAGCAGATCTTATTTCTTCCGGTACAGGTATGTCAGGAAGCCGCTGATCCACAGCATTTACCGCGGGTTGCGCTGGCTCTGCTGTGCGGTCAAACGCAAACCATGCCCCTCCCGCAAGGATCACAACAGCCGCTGCGGCGATTCCAGTTCGGCGCATCCAATGCGCTCTCATGGATTTTTTCTCGAATGGGTGCTGATTTTCTCCACGCTCCATGGACACACCATCCAGCTTCTGCATGACCTTCAGCGTAAAATCGGAATCCGGCTCCTCACGGTACAGGTGTTCCTCCCACAACCGATCTTCATCCTTTGAAATAGGCTTCATACGTAGCTAAACCTCCTTTGCGTTCCATTTGCTTCCTTAGCGTTCTTTTCCCGCGATACAGGACATTACGCACTCTGGTCGAACTCATGCCTGTAATGTCTGCAATCTCTTCGTAGCTCAACTCGTTTGTGTACTTCAGCAATAACACCAGGCGATACGATTCAGGCAACTGTTCAAGCTCACGATATATTTCACGCTGCATCTCCTTATGCAGCACACGCTTTTCCGGCGTCTCGTTACTGACAGGTTCGATCCCCTGATCGACCGCAGTCATCACGGGCTTCTTTTCCCGTATAAAATCCCGCATCCGATTCACCGCAATGGTATACACCCACGAAGAGAAACTGCTCCCCTCCCGCCTCGACGGAAGATAACGATAGATACGAATGAACGTATCCTGAGCGAGATCCTGTGCATCCGGATGACTCGCGCCCATTCCGCGCATGATGCCGTAGACTTTATTTTTATATCGATCCACAAGCACGGAGAACAACTGCTTATCCCCTGCAATAATGCGCTCAATAAGCTCCTCCTCCGGTATCTGTTGAGTCATGTAATCCCCCTTCTCTACAGCTTCCATGCATGGTTCTGTACTATATAGACAGAAGCCGTTCCCCAAACCTCTCACTTTATCCAAAAAAAAGAATTCGCCCTGATCGGCGATTGCCGTCCTGTCTGACTTCCCTCTTAATCTTTTCCATTCTTGTCCGCAACAAAATCAGCAAGCTGTGAATAGATCGCCACAATCTCATCCATCGACATGCGCACGAGTCCACTGGACGACGGAGCGACGAATTCCTGAATTTCCTTGACGACCGGGTCGTCCTGAAATCCCCATTGCACTCTGGCGCGCTTGCTGTATTGGGTGTATACTCCTTTTCCGACAAAGCAGGCGATGTCCGGTCGGTAGTCCTCCAGCTTTTGCCGTAAAATCTGGCGTCCTTCTGCGTACTCTTCCTTCGTAATATCTTCCATTCCTCTGGTGGGCCGAGCCACGATATTCGTGAATCCATACCCCAGCTTCAGCAACTCTCCATCCTCCTGTGCATCATATAAACGAGGGGTTAATCCCGACCGTTCAAGAATGCGCCAGAACCGGTTGCCTTTGTACGCATAATGATGCCCCGTCTCTCCAGACGTAATACTCGGATTGAAACCAATAAACAATATCGATAGACCAACATCCAGATGATCTGGAATCATAATGCAACACCTCCTGATCTTTTTTAGCCTATTCCAACGTTCAGTTGTGTATAAAATGATATAATAAGCAAAGCATTTTCGAAATCGGATGAAATTTTCATGAAAAAGGAAGCTGAACTAATGATTGCAGACATCATGCTTGAAGTCGTCCTGCCCGTCTTTCTCCTGATTGCCGTCGGGTCCTGGATGCAAAAGGTGTTCAAGCTGGACTTGTACACCCTCGCCAAAATCAATTTCTATTGTATTACCCCCGCAGCCGTCTTTATGAGCATGTATCACTCGGATATGTCCGGGGAATTGCTCGGAACTGTTACCCTATTTTACGCAATATATGTATTGATTCTCTATATTGTAGGTTCTGTATTTGCGCGCTCACTTAAGATGAATAAAGGCATGAAGGCTGCCTTCAACAACAGTATCATGCTGGATAACGCAGGCAACTATGGACTGCCCATCAATGCACTGGTATTCCGCGGTGATCCACTCGCCTCTTCCATTCAGGCGCTGGTCATGTCTTTACAGGCATTACTGACATTCACCTATGGTGTGTTGTCCATTCAGGGTGCGAAGCTTAAAGGCAATTACCGTGCGGTGATTATCGGATTTCTTAAAATGCCTGTTCCGTATGCGCTCTTGCTGGGGATTCTGTTTCACATGTGGAAGGTTCCCTTGCCGACGTTCCTGTCCATGCCGCTGACCTATGCGCAGCAAAGTATGGTTGCCGTAGCGCTACTGACGCTGGGAGCACAGATTGTAAAATATCCAATTCGGCTGTACCGTCTTGATGTGTATATTAGCACATTTTTGCGTCTCCTGATTGGCCCCGCTATCGGGATTTCGATTGTGCTCATGTTGGGGTTGGAAGGCATCGCTGCACAGGCACTCATTATCGCTTCGGGTATGCCGACAGGTGTCAACGCATCCATCCTGGCGGAAGAATACGATAACGAACCCGATTTTGCAGCCCAGACGGTACTGATCTCTACGCTCTTGAACATCATTACGATTACGGCACTGATCTCTTATGCCAAAACGTTCTAAAATAAAAAAACAAGTCCATGACCCACCAAAGGGTTGTGGACTTGTTTTTTAGGTGCTAAAACTATGATTCAAACGTCGTCCGTTCAGGGAACTTGCCGCCTTCCCTGAATAAACATCGTACCAGTCGCTGCGCGGCTCGGTTAAAGAAAAAACTCGGACTTACCCCATCCACCTGGACAGGTTCCAGTTCCCTCACACTTTCCTTGATCTTATTCATCTCAATGAGCCCCATCTTTCGCTCATTCGGTCCGAATCGATAAATAACCTTCTCATCGTCCTCCGTCTGTTTTACCAGCAGAATCAAGGATGCCATACAGGTTACCCCCTATCGTTACGTTATGAGATTCCATAAATCACTTGCCTACTCTAATTATTACCCAGATTCTAGGGGAAGGATATAGGACTTAAGTTAGTTATACCTAATTTAAATATCCTGATATAAAGATTTCCCGAAATGAGTCGTTAGGCTCACAAACACTGTGTTCACGCTATCCTTTTGGATAGTCACTGTCATGAAAGTGCGTACTGCCCAAGTCGTTTTTCTCAGGTTATACTCATTTTAGCCCGAATTCCAAAGGAGAGATTCATATGACTACAACTCAAATCTATAGCCACGGTGTACCGTGGGAAGAAGCATTCAGCGTCGCTCAGGGATACAGCGTTAACGGCATGATCCATATTGCAGGACAATTTTCGCATGACATGCAGGGGACGTTCATTGGTGTGGGTGATATTGAAGCACAAGTTCGCCAGACACTGGATAACCTGGATCGCGTACTCGCAGGATTCAACGTGACCAAGTCGAACATTGCTGAACTGGAGATTTTTCTGGTTCATCCTCAGGAGCATCTTGAGCCATGTGTTGCCGTATACAAAGAGTATATCGGTACGCATCGTCCGGCGGTTACCATGGTCGGCACATCGGGTCTGGCTTTCCCTCATCAACTGATTGAGATTCGCGCGGTTGCACATACCGATTGATCATCCGCATACCTCATGTGTCCCAGCTCAAGATACGTTATGCGATGGGGATCTCCCCAAAATAAATGCATGTATAAATACAATAGAAGAAGCAGGTTAGGATTTAGATCCCAACCTGCCTCTGGTTCATTTTCTTATTTTTATTCTTTCACTTTCACCGTCAGCGTATTACCCGACGAAGTAAGGGATGCTCCAAGTCCTTCTACCAGGACTCTAAGCGGAATGTATGTTGTTCCCTTAATTTCTTTGGGCGCTGCCTGTAAGGTGACATCTTTTCCGTTCACCTTCACCTTTTTACTGCCCAAGGTAAAGATTAGCTTGTACTTGTCTTTGGTAACGGTAATGGTTTGAGTCTTACTGTCCCAAGATGTTTTGGCTTCCATCGCTTTGGCCATCTCTCGCAGAGGTACAAGATTCGTGTTATTCATTACAATGGGAGAATCAGTGAAAACAACCTTGGAACCGTTCACCTTCACCTGAACAGAAGACTTGATATATTCTGGTTTGGGAGCAGCTTGCTTTTTGGTTGCCGTTGAAGATTTGTTACTTTTCTTGGTACTTCCTGAACTGGATGAACTTGAAGATGAAGATTTGGAACTCGAAGAGGAACCTCCATTGTGATAGTGATATTCCCCTTGTTTCAGCCCCCATTTGGCACAATTAGTGCGACAGGTGTGCCCTCCACTCGCATCTGTTCTTCCCGGATGGGCAGACGCAACCGTAGCGAAAATCATGAAAATGGCAAGCAAACTGCTTATTACTTTAATACGCATATGAATAACCCCCAGCAATTAGTTTGGCCAGAGTATCATACCATAATTACCCATACAATATATGTTAATAATAAAATTTATTTTCATATAACAATTTACAAACGCAGGTCCGCTCGCTCCGACTTCAACGATAGCGTTACCCACCTACATACCACTTTCGCTCTCTTATTCTCCTTCGCCCCACACCTCCTGCAATGCCAAACGGAAAATTCGATCCAATTCTTCATATCGAATCACCTGCTCATTCTCCATCTGACTGGCCAGTCTGTCAAAATGCTCGATTTTCTCTGCCAAAAAAGCCTGTATGGCTGGCAACTGCGGCTCCAGATCCAGTTCCTCACCCGCTTTTTTTCGGCGTAATAACTCATGAATCTCCGTATACAGCGGTGTAGTCGCAGGCACAAGTTCTTGCAACAGCTCTTCAAATGCCATCGGCGGCATCGCATCATGACGTTCGATCCAGCTACATGCGAGTAAGGGGCGCAGCACATAGAAATACTTTTTAATTCTTACTCGCTCACCTTGTAAATAATCCCGGAAATTGCCCTTCGCCATATTCAGATAATGGTACATGCAGGACTTGGGCGAGAAGGTCAACGGTGAAAGTGCACGGATATGCTGTGCAACGTTATACCGTTCATCATACTGAATGGGGGATTGCAGCCACTCCAGCAGCGGTGGATTTGATTTGCGAAACAGCTTCAACGCCTTGCGCAGATCCCAACCATTGATATCGAGCTGATCACTGATTGGGCGTTCGATAACATCCCTTCGATCCTCAATCGATAAGTACCATTCCAGCGGTCTCACATACAGGAAACGCACATCGTAATCACTATCCTGGGAAGGAAATCCCCACGCCCGGCTGCCTGATTCACAGGCATAGATGATCCGTACCTGCTCCTCCTGTTCAATCCGCTTCAGTTGTTGTCTGATCGTATCTTTCATTTCTTCTTGAACATAAGTCACGCTCAGTCGCCTCCAATTTCCCCAAATTTTAAATATCCATCGCTCTCACCCGGTCCGCGAGTGTATCATATCCGGCCACAGTTTCCGCAATATACGTCAATACCGTTTCACTCCAACCGTAGATGTAAAAGGTTCTACCATCCCGCGGTGGTACCAGTGCCTGCTGATAAGGTGCTATATCCACAATAAATGCCTTTAGCTCCGGATTCATCATCCGGCGGTATCGCTCAAGCTCGGCATATAACGGACTGCCTTCATTCTGCTGTTCGTCGGTGATCATAATGATCTGATCCACTTTCTCTCCGATATCCCGAAGTTCCCGCACAGGTCGACCGGTGTCTGTCCCACCTTGTGCACGAATACGATGAGCCTGGGAAAGAATGCTCTCATTCATCTGCGGCCGAGCATCCTCAACCATATGGTCGAATAACCAGAACACTGCGTTACCTCTCGTTTGTTTATAAAGGGCCAGTGCCAGCACCGAACCAATGCGTAAATAATCCCCTTGCATGGAACCGGAACGATCCAGGAAAATAGCGGTTCTTCCTGGCAGCGTTGGCAGGTTGCCAATGGATAGCTCCACCGCCTGCCGCAAAGCATCCCGCAGCTCTTCCCTCGCAATCATTTCATACGCACTGGCAAACCGGAAAGGCAATATGCGCGATTTGCGCAAAGCTTCCGCATCCGTTAGACGACGTGTAACAACATCGATATTTTTCGATTTCTCAAAAACACCTGCCCGATCCATTGCGTTCAGATGGCGCAACAACGCAAAGGTGGGCATTTGTGACATTAATGCCTCCCACACCGTACGTGTCGGTTGCATGATCGAGGTGACCACCGAATACGGAAGTTTGCCTTTCTCGATCAGATGCATCCGGCTTGCCGGGTTGGGGGTAGCTTTCAGTTCTTCCAGCGCCTGCAACTGCGGAAGTTCCGTAAGATCCACCTCATGTCCTCGCAAATAACGGAATAAGGCTTGCTGCTTCATATCTTTCGGCTGGGGGTGTGCTGTAGCGATCATATCGCCCAGACTGTATCCACGCCCGCGTCCGTTGTATTTGATGGCCCAGTATTCGCTGATCCCGTTCAAAAAGAGACTCACCTGACGCTTCACCGCTCGGCCGCCCTGCCCCCGACCCAATCCTCTCAGAATGGTCAGAAAATCAGCCAAATCAGCCGGTGTCTGTACGACTTGAGAGAATACCTTTGCAAACTGATCCACATTCACTTTGGACAATAGTGCCAAGCCATATAAAGGCTGTAACCGCATCAAACCTTCATTACGAGCATAGACCAGCGCCCGCGCCATATACCCTGCATCGACCTCAGCCATCTCCTGATGACTGACCATCGCGTCGTCCATCAGTTGCTGGGTATCTGCATAGAACGTATTGTTCAAAGTATTGGTCATCAACATCTGTATATATTGTTCCTCCACCAATCGCTCATAGGCTCCGTAGCCCCCATGATTACGTGTCGTTGGCTGAGGTTGATTGAATAATTGTTTCGCTCTGCTCATCCCTCATGACCTCCCGGTGTGAGTCTATTTACTGTTCTTTCATAATAAAATGTTCCGAGGAAAAAGGTGGGAAGGTATAATACCCGCTCTACCGCTGAGCTACACCGCCATGAACGGCGGCGATTGGATTCGAACCAACGACCTGGTCGATTAACAGTCGAAGTAACCCTCCCTGGCGCCTCGGAACCTTGATCCACAGTGCTTGTTGCTGCCCCGCTTCACAACCTCATTATGCCTCACACATCTGCAAGCGAACATGGCAAAAGTATGACGATGACTCAATTTTTGAAATGGAATCAACCATCATAAGTTTAAAATGAAACCTGACACTCTTCCTGCTACAATAAAGAGATATCGTACATGGGAAGTTCACGAATGTTTCTGTATCCCAGAATTGTTCTGCCCACATCGTCGTCCATTCTATCCGCCTGACTCCAGGCCACCAAGGAGTGAATACCTATGGCTAAAGAGAGTTTTGACAAAGAAATTCAGTTCTTACGCATGTTATCCCTGACCAGTGGTGCATATACCCGCAAACAGTACGCCGAGCGGCTTGGCATATCCGTACATACCTTTGACAAAACTAATCGCAGGTTAAAAGAAATCATGCAAAGCGTTACTGAGCAGCGTTCAGGCGCCGAAGCAAGCCGGGATATGGCTGATCTCGTCCGCTTCCAGTACGGAGAATCCGCGGAGCCCATGCTGCTCTTCCTCTTCCGCGCCAAGTCGATGAAAGAGACCGAAGTTCAGCGTCTTTCCGTCCTTTTGCATACCCTGCAAAATACATGCCTGACCGCGATGGAACTGCTGGACGCTTGCTGTGCTGATCTGCCGGAAGATCTGGCGTTACCTGATGAGAAAACCATTCGCTCTGATCTGAAATATCTGGAAGAGGTTGGCGTTATTCGGAAAGAGCCCGGTGGCAGGCCGTATCGATATGCTTTAGAACAAGATGTCCTTACCGAATTAACCGTGGAGGAACAGCTGGAGTTGTATGATTTTGTGGATATGATGGCGAATACCCAGGTTCCTTCCGTACAGGGGTACCTGTTGCGGGACAGTCTGAAGAAAGCCATTATGGCAAGTTATCCGCAAGACGAAGCTACCGAGCCCTATATCTATAAATATCACTACTATTCTCGTATCCTGGACGAAGCTCATCTCTACACCCTGCTTAGTGCAATTCGTCAGCGCAAACGTGTGCAGTTTTTGTACTACTCACCAAAAAAACCATCCAGCTACAGTTCACAGAATACGAATCCACGCTTCGAAAGGGAAGCAGGCGGACGATCCAACCGGATCGTGCCCCTCGAAGTGGTCTATGACCATCAGTATGGTCGTTGGTATGTCATTGGATTTCAGAGCCGCCAGGGCTTTGTGAAATTCCGCATGGAAGGCATAACTCAACTGGAGGAAGAAGATTCAGTAGAAGAGGAATACATGCTCGAGTTGAAGCAGCAGTGGACTGACATCAGTCGCTACAGTTGGCTGGTAGACACAGGCAATACCGTGACGGTTCAAGCTCGCTTTTTCCACCCGGAGCGTGGTCAGCGCAATTTCATTCTGGATCGGGTTCGTCTGCAAGGGCAATGGGGCAAGATCGTTCCCGAAACGGATCATACCTTTCTCTACGAAATCCAGGTCAACGGTACCACCGAGATCAAACCGTGGTTACGGAGTTTTGGCTCAAGCTGTGAAATCATCGCACCGCAGAGACTACGCCAGGAGATGATCCAGGAATGGAAGGAGATTGCCGAATATTATGAACCTGTTCGAGAAGATGTTCAATTACCAGATGATGACCCGGCTGAATGAAACCGGACTGTTCACCTGGACCTCACAGGAACGGGCCTGGCTTCGCATGATGCTGAATCACCCCGCAGCGAGAGAAGCGCTGAGCACGGTAACGTTGAATAAAATGCATAACATGCTGAATGGTGAGCAAGACCTGAACCTTCAGGATTACCTGACCGAAAAAGCCAAAAGTGAGGAAAACAGTGTCTCTCATCCACTGCTTAGACGGTTACGATTAATCATTCTTCAACGCCAGGGATTCCGACTGATTGGTCGTGTCCGTAATGGACGCACTAGCCAGGATGAATTGGGGTTCCCGTATAAACTGGAGTATTCCATGGTCAAAAAAGAATGGTATGTGCTCTGGTACGCGCCTCGTATCGACACGCTCATGTCTACCAAGCTGCACAGCATCGTTAGCGTGGAAGACCAACCGGTTGAGCCGGATACCGCTTCGGGCTACATTGCCCGGATTGCTACTATTACAGAGAAGCGCAAAACGACGATCACCATCGAGGTTCTGCCCGAGTTCAATCAGGAGTTATCCCGAATCCTCTATGCCTTCTCCTGCTTCGAGAAACAGGTCGAGTACATGGAACCCCAGCAGACCTATCGGATCGAACTGACCGTTCCGCGGAATGAAATGGATTATGTCTTATCCAAGATGCGTTTTCTGGGCAAACGGGTGCGGATCGCTGACCACATGGTGCTGCGGGAGCGAATGTCCGAGACAGCTGCCAAGGCATTGGCCCGTTATGCAGCTAAAGATCCTGATACACATTCCGAATACTCCAATGACGTTCAGCACCGTCAACCCGAGGAAGAACCGCTTGCAAAAGCCGATGGTCATTGATGCCGTAAAAGCGGGTTAACCATAACCTATTGCTCAAAAATAAACCCTATATAAAAAAAGGTCTGGAAGATCTCATCCAAACCTTTTTTTATATACATGAGCATGAACTAGGTTCCCCCGCTGCTAGCAGCCGAGTTCCGTCTTTTATTAATCGCGTGCACGCCCATGACCACTGCAATTAATTCATAGTTGTCCAGTTGTTCCGACTGGTTATCCAATACAAATGCCCCTGAACTGAACCAGCCGCTGGTACGACGGAAACTTGCCACGATGCGGCCACCACTGCCGCTAATATCATACTCCTGCGAAAATGCTGGAGCAAACACATCGTACGTACCGCGCGACCCGGCATCATACTCATACTTTTTGCTAAAGAAACTGAACCTCGCTCGCAATACACCCAGATGTCTCCCATCGGCTGAAGTAATATCCCAACGATTGGTTAACATGCGGAATTTGCCGCTGCAGACCAATCCCGAGTTATCGGATACATCGAGCGAAGAGCCAAATACACTTTTCAAATCCAAGTGTCCGGCCTGTTCCTGATTCGGATTCATAATTTCGGTATAACCTGCGTTAAAAAAGTTGTCCCTAAAGTATAGTTCCATAATCCTTTCTCCCTCCCCTTACATATCCCCTTTCGTTCTCTTTAACCGGGATCAACAACCAATGAATACGATATCTATATATATTGAACTAAAGAATATTTACACTGTACACTCCGATGACAGAACAACCTTCCGATCGCTGTTATCCCCAGATTTTTTTGATTCCTTTATAGAGGAGAAATCCGGGGATAAAGGCGAACGCTCCGCTTCTTCAGGTCCTTTCTGTCCTCTCCGTTTTGTGTAAATGTTTAGTTCAATTTATATAGATTTACGTGTATTCATTGGGATGCGATTCAAAAAGTCAAATCTCGGTGTATGACAAAACGAGCAACTCTCGTCGCCCGTGTCGTTTTATCTTAACCTGCTTATAGCGTGGTCCTCAGACTTCAACTTTTTTATTGTTCAGGTAAATGGTAGCCCATACCAGAATGACCGCTACGATTACTTCAAATATAGTGCTTCCCCACATGCCATCCGACCATAATACGCCATTGCCTGTGATTGAAATCCCTGTATTATTTTCGGTATAACGGAACATCTCAACTGGACTGAAGCGTCCTGTCATCATCATATTCTCCAACCAGCCAATCACATTAACGAGGACCAGGAATGCAACGATTCCGATCCACGGCCCGGTTCTCCAGCGGAAGCTGCCCGCAATCGAGATCGAAAGAAAGATAATGACCGTCATAAATACGATAACCCAAGCGCTAAACAGCAACAAACGAAGATAATCCGAAACATGCAGACCCGAAAGATCAATATGGGTAATCATGTTCATTCTGAGTTTCATTGAGATGTAAATGTAGGCATGAATCGTAAATATAATCACTAATCCCAAACCGCAAATAGCTCCAAAGATCAAAGGAGACAACACATGGGATAGACCCGTTACGGGCAAAAGACGACGATTATAAGAGCGGATATTGGAGGTGTATGTTTTGATCATTTTCACATAAATAGCCACACCTACTCCAACATAACCCATAATGCCAAGCACAATCCCTGCGATCTCAGACATGAAAACGGAAAACGCCACTTGTGCAATAATTAAAATAACCAGTCCTGCCAGCAGTGTATTCCAGTTTCTTCTAAAGTCATACTTCAATAATGTCATCATTCCGCATAAACCTCCTTGAACATCTCATCCACACTTTTTCCATACTTCAGACGGATTGTTTCCACTTCTTCCCTCATCACCAGCTGACCTTCACGAATGAAGACGACTTCATCAAAAATCCGTTCGATATCATTCACCAGATGTGTGGAGATGATCAGACTGCTGTCTTCATCATAGAATTTGACGATCGCATCCAGAATCTTGCCACGCGCAACCGGATCTACTCCGCCAATCGGTTCATCCAGTAGATACAGACGAGCCTTACGGGATAGTGCCAGTGTTAGTTGCAGCCGTTCATTCATACCTTTCGATAGATGCCGCACCCGGTCACTCTCAACAAGGTTCATAAAATCGAGGATCTCCCGTGCCTTTTCCTCGTCAAAATCAGCATAGAAATCGCGGTAGTACGCAATCGCATCCCGCACTCTCATCCACTTCTCGGTTAATGGACGATCCGGCATAAATGAAACCAGTGACTTCGTCTCCAGCCCAACGGGCTTACCTGAGACTTGAATTGTTCCACTGCTTGGATGCAGCAAACCTGCAACCAGCTTCATGAGCGTACTTTTGCCACTGCCGTTGCTACCCAGCAGACCTACGATTCGGCCAGGCGCAATATCCAATGTGATATTACTGAGCGCTTTCTTATTGCCATATGTCTTGTTAATCTGGTTCAGTTCAAGAATGTTACTCATGCGTTGTTCCTCCCTTTCCTTCCGCAACGGCATCGGCTACGATGGATAAGATATCCTGTTCTTCAATCCCCAGTTCCTGCATTCCGGTCAAAAAGCGTTCCAGCAACTCACCGGCCATCTCTTTTTTGATCGTCATAATCTTCCGCTCCTCACTGGTCACATATCTGCCCAAACCCCGTTTGGTTTCAACCACTTCTTCCCGCTCGAGCTCCTGAAATGTCCGTTGTACTGTATTCGGATTAATCTGTAATTCAGCCGCAAGTTCACGAACCGAAGGAATTTTGTCACCTGCCTGAAGTGTCCCGGTTACAATCTGTCTCTTGATATACTGCATGATCTGCAAATAGATCGGTAAGTTGTTATCAAATTCAATAGTCACAAAGCTCTCGCTCCTCTCTGTACTGGTGTGTTAGTTATATAGTACACTAGTGAAATAGTGTTGTAAAGCCCATTTGTGATGAATATATATTCGCTTCGTTAATGGACAAGCTTTCGTTATCTGTATACATACAAAAAAGAGCAGATCGTATCGATCTGCCCTGTATCGCTCAATATTCATATTTTCACCTTGCTCATATGCTCATCGTTCAAAGATACCATCTACACGATGTCTAAAGGTACCTTGCCTTCAGGTGCAGGGAAAGCTTCATCCAGCCGGGTCCGTTCTTCTGGTGTCAAAACGATGTTCACTGCTGCCGCATTGTCTGCCACATGACTCAGTTGTACCGCCTTGGGAATCGCCAGCACATCTCCATCCCTGATCACCCAGGCTAATGCAATCTGCGAAGTTGTCACTCCTCGATCCTGTGCAATCTTCTGAATGACTGGATGTTCCAACAACTCACTTCGAAGCCTGCCGCCCTGAGCCAGGGGACAATATGCCATGACTGGAACATGCCGTTCCCGCATCCAGGGAAGCAGATCATGTTCAATACCGCGCGAAGATGCATGGTAAAGCACCTGATTCACCATACACTGCGAGCCCTCCGGCAGGCTCCATAATTCCTGCATATCCCTTGTGTCCAGATTCGAGACACCCCATCGCAGAATTTTACCGGATTGTTTCAATTGTTCCAGGGCCTGAACCGTCTCTTCGAGCGGTACTCCTCCGCGCCAGTGGAGCAAATACAGATCCAGACGATCTGTCCCCAGTCGCTTGAGAGTGCGCTCACAGGCCGTAATCATCTGCTTGCGATCCGCATGATGGGGATACACTTTGGATACGAGAAAGACTTCATCACGAAGGCCTGAGATTGCCTTTCCCGTAACGACTTCTGCCCCACCTTCTGCATACATCTCCGCCGTATCAATCACGGTCATTCCCAGTTCAATACCTGAACGCAGTGCCCGTACTTCTTCTTCCTGGCTGGATTGCTTCTCTCCCATGTACCACGTGCCTTGTCCTATCGCAGGCAGGACAGTTCCATCTGGAAGAAGAATCGTGCGTGTCTGATCACCATGCATCATCTATGTTCCTCCATTCTGAAGACTCTATGGACATTACGACGGGCATTGCGACTTCGCTAACGATGACTATACGATTCATAAATCATGCCATCACTTACATGTCTCCAGTGCCTCATCATCAGGATATACAACTGATCCAGTGGCATGGTGAGGCTACTCTGGGCAACGCTGATGGTCGCATCAACCATATTGCTGTTGACCGTCATCAATTTGCGTTTCATCCCGTTCTGGCGATCCAGGAAACCTTTCTCGTCTCGCAATTTAACACCGATCATTTTCTGTCCCATCAATTCATACATAAAAATATTCTCAACGTCTCTCCAGGCCACGGCTCCTCCTGCGGTATACGAAGATGCATCCACAAACCCATCCTCATTGATGACAAAAGAAGGTTCCTTCTTAATCATCTTTACCAGACTGTAGCAGAAACATAGCCCAAAAAACAAAATGGATAGAATTCCAATCACACCCGAAAGGATGGAATCATTCGTATCGGAAGAACGATCAAAAATCAGAAAAAATCCGGCGGCCACAAAAAGTGCTGCCCCTGCCGTAAGCCACGCCATTCGTTTACGGTTTGGATATTCTACATGCTGTTCATAGGATGTGCTCAACGTGACGTTCCTCCTTCATTACGACTGAATCATACAAGTTCTATATAAACGAATGGCTATGAACCAAATAACCGAATGCAGAACAGGAATTGCACTGTACATTAAACCAAATCCACCCATGTTAAACATTAAATTTAGACCATTTCTCGTCATTTTTGCGCATATTCCACATTAGGATTCGTCATCCCTCGAGCAATTCCTTTTAACACACCTATATGAATTGAATAAAGAATATTCACACGAGCCACTCCGATAACAGAACAACCTTCCGTTCACTGTTATCCCCAGATTTGTTTTATCCTTTCTATGAAAGGGAAAAGCCGGGAATAACCTATGCTTCCGATGCAGCTTTCTTTCAGAAAGCTTTTAGGCGAACGCTCCGCTTTTTCAGGTTATTTCTGTCCCCTCCCATCCGTGGTCATATTGTCCTGTCCCTTGCTTTCCGTTAATATAAATGGAAAGGTTAGGAAATTAACCGATTCCAAATTCATGGCGGGAGGACAAGCAATGATGAGTCAGCGCGGCATCACATCGGAAGATCTTTATGAGATTACATGGGTTAACGATCCGACTCCGTCTCCTCAAGGCGGACAAATGGTATATGTAAGTCGGAAAACGAATGAAGCACGTGACGGTTATTGTTCTCACCTGAGACTGCTGCATCTGGGGAGTCAAAAGGACAGGCCCTTTACTTCTGGAGTGAAGGATCATTCCCCGGCCTGGTCGCCAGATGGGTCTCAACTCGCTTTTATACGAGAGACTGATGGTCAATCCCAAGTGTGGATCATTGCAACAGATGGCGGAGAAGCAAAGCAAATCAGTCACTTGAAACATGGCGTCAGTTCCTTTCTCTGGTCACCCGATGGCGATACCCTACTTGTGAAATCATCCGTGGATATGAGCGGAGATAACGAATTAAAACATACAGATTCCAAAGACGATGAGCCTAAACTGCCGCAAGAACATGTCGTGGACCGAATTCGCATGAAATCTGATGCAGGCGGATTATGGGACGGAAGACGTTCCCATCTCTTCACCATCGCGCCGATCGACGCAGAAGCTATCCCTGTAACTACAGGTCATTATGACGTTGGAGACTACGCGTGGTCACCGGACGGATCATTCATCACATGGATCACGCAAATGCCTGAAGAAGGCGAGGATCATAACGATTATACCCTGACCAATCATGTGTACCTTGCCAAGGCAGACGGATCAGATGTACAGCGGTTAACCCCGGACGGATATACGTTTAGCCGACTGACATTTGCACCGGATGGACAATCCCTGGCCCTGCTCGCCAGTGACCGTTCTTATGGAAATGCCACACTTGTGAAGCTATATACCCTCCCTGTATCAGGTGGCGAACCCGTATGTCTGAGCACGGATTGGGATGTACAGTTGAATCACAGCATTGTTGGTGACATGCGGTCACATCTGACAACCACGGGGCCTGTGTTCAGTCGGGATGGTTCATCCATCCTCTGTCTGGCGACCATTCATGGTAGTGTACGCATCGCCAAATTCGCAATAGACGGTAGCGTTGCGGAGTATATATTGCCTGATGAACAGGAGATTTATCAATTTGCCGAATTGGAAAATGGACAGATCGTGGCCGCTGTTGCCAATACGCGCAGTCCTGGTGACCTCTATATGTATGAACAACCGGAAGATTCCGGTGTAGAACCAATTCAGCTTACCCACTGCAATCCACAGCTTGAGGATGAGATCCATCTTAGTGCACCCGAGACCTTCTGGTTCAACGCCTCGGATGGCCTGCGGCTGCAGGGGTGGATTATGAAACCTCGCGGCATGGTTGACGGGGTCAAAATCCCGACTATTCTGGAGATTCATGGCGGGCCGCACATGATGTATGGCTTTACATTCATGCACGAGTTCCAGATTCTAGCCGCACAAGGCTATGCTGTTGTGTACATCAATCCACGCGGAGGGCTTGGATACGGGCAACAGTTTGTAGATGCCTGTCGTGGCGATTACGGCGGCGGCGACTATCGCGATCTCATGGAAAGCGTGGATTATGCCCTTTCCCAGTATGAATTTATTGATGAATCCAGACTGGGCGTAACCGGTGGCAGTTATGGTGGCTTTATGACCAACTGGATTGTTGGGCACACCGATCGCTTCAAAGCTGCTGTGACCCAACGTTCCATCTCCAACTGGTTATCTTTCTACGGTGTCAGTGACATTGGCTATTTCTTCACGGAAGATCAGATCGGGGGTAACGCGTGGGATGACACGGAAAAACTGTGGAAACATTCCCCGCTCGCTTATGTCGGCAATGTGAGTACTCCGCTGCTCATTTTGCATGGCGAACAGGATCTGCGGTGTCCCATTGAACAGGCGGAGCAATTATACATTGCGTTGAAACGCCGCAAGCAGACCACTCGTCTCGTTCGTTTCCCAGGGGCCAACCATGAATTGTCTCGCGGAGGCCATCCCCACTTAAGGGTACGCCGTCTGGAGCATATTGCCGGTTGGTTTAACGAGTACCTGTAAGTAACTGCGATTTTGCATGGAACCAGATGTGTTCAACCATAAAAGCCGCCCGTTGAAATCTGTTACGATTTCAACGGGCGGCTTTTGGCGTTAACTTTTGAATAATAGAAGAATACGGATCATTATACTTTGAATGACTCAAGCACGTTAGTATAAGGACGTGTGGTTGTACTCGTCGCTTACTCTTCACCCCACACTACGGTAACTTCATTCAGGTCCTTGTTGGTCGCAGATACAGAACCCGTGATCGTTACGGCATATTTACCATCTTCACGACCCACGATGCTGAAGCCGTCTGCCTCTATATCCTGAGTATTTTGAGTCAAGTTTTTGGTCTGATAGTAGTCTTTATAGGATGTTCCAACGGTTAACAACGTTTCTTTTGTTGTGTACGTGAGGACAACTTTTTTGTTGCCATCCATGATGTTCTCAACGAGACTTGTCGCCTTCGCATCCTTCGGTAACGGGAAATCTGCTGGCAGATACTTGGACTTCACGCCTGCAGCCTGTGTGTTAGTCCCTGTTGAGGTTGATGGTGATCCGCTGTTGCCTGTGGATGTGGACCCACCGGAGGAGCTTGAGGAGCCGATGCTCACTTTATTGTTTTGGGAATCATATTTCACTTCGGTCTTCAATGCATCTGCAATCGAACGAACGGGAAGATATGTACTGCCCTGATATGTAATTGGCGCAAGCTTTTTGCCCTGGTCACCTGTCGGTGTGAATTTCTGTCCGTTCACTTCAATGGCGAGTCCATGGTTCAAATAAGCTTTGATCGTCTCCAGTTGTGTACCTGCATATACGCCTGCCGATCCGGTCAACACCATGCCGAACACACTCGCAGTAATCAACCACTTTTTGCTTTTCATCTCTAAACGCCTCCTGGGTTCAAATGTCAGCCTTATGCATCATACGATTCAAGACAATCGCTCGATTCACACAAAAGACTCCTGTCGTTATGCTCATCATGTATGGGTACGAGCTTATTCGGATAACAGCCCGTTGTTCCACCAAATGTTAGCAATATAATAGCATCTAACAAGAGGTTGTAAACCAAATATGAACAAAACAGGACCAAGGGCGTATAAAAATAGTCTTTGTCATATGCCTGCTGTTCTCTGAGTCGTTAAGTTGTTCTTATATGAATAAAGTCCTGAATTCCGGACCATACCTATGAAGCTCTGCTTGCACGTTCAAGGGTTGCGAAATGAACCGTTATAGTAGATAATTATTTGTCGATTATGGTCGAGGGAACGGAATACAAGGGGGATTTTTACGATGAACAATAACAGTACATTTGATCAGTCTATTAACCGGATCTCTACTGGATCAGAGAAATGGGATGCACTTGAAGAGATCTTCGGTGTTGCAGATGCGCTGCCGATGTGGGTAGCCGATATGGATTTTGCTGCTCCACCATCCGTCATTGAGGCTTTGCAAACACGAATGGAACACGGCATATTTGGGTATACGGTGCGTACCGAAGCCTATCATGCAGCCGTTGCACGATGGATGGAACGCCGCCACAACTGGAAAATTAACGATGACTGGATCGTGTTCACGCCAGGTATAGTGCCCGCACTCAGCATTGCTGTACAACGATTTACGGATCCGGGAGATGCAGTGGTCATTCAGACTCCGGTGTATGCTCCCTTCTATGATGTGGTACGTGGTCAAGGCCGTGAACTGATCACCAATCCGTTGGCAGAGAATAATGGTCATTACACGATGGATCTGGAACAACTGGAATCCAGCTTGCAGACCGGTCGGGTCAAAATGCTGATTCTGTGCAGTCCTCATAATCCGGTTGGACGTGTATGGACTCGCGAGGAGCTTGAAAAGCTTACGTCGTTGTGTGTTCAATATAACGTACTGATGGTATCCGATGAAATTCATGCCGATCTTGTTCACCAGCGCGGAGCTCATACACCGCTGACCCTGATCTCGGACGCTGTCTCCGATCTGAGTATCATCTGTACGGCTCCAAGCAAAACGTTCAATATTCCCGGCCTTTGCACATCCAACATCATCATCCCTAATGAAAAATTGCGGGAATCATTCGCGCAAGGTGTCAAAACGATGGGACTTGCCGGTATCAGTACACTGGGGGCTGTTGCAACCGAAGCTGCGTACAATGATGCAGAGGAATGGCTGGAGGAGTGCCTTGCATATATCCGCGGAAATATGGCGTATGTACAGCAATATGTGGCGGAACATATGCCAAAGATCAAAATGCATCTGCCCGAAGCAACCTATCTGTTATGGATGGATTTCCGGGAGTTAAATATTCCACATGCACAACTATGCAATATGCTGCTTCATGAAGCAGGACTTGCCTTCAATGACGGGAGCTCCTTTGGAACCGAGGGTACAGGGTTCATGCGTATTAATGTAGCCTGTCCACGTTCCACGGTGGAAGAGGCGATGCGCAGATTATCTGTGTTACTAAGCAAGGCGT
The DNA here is from genome assembly GCF_051967555.1 of Paenibacillus sp. SAF-068. Taxonomy (NCBI): domain Bacteria; kingdom Bacillati; phylum Bacillota; class Bacilli; order Caryophanales; family Paenibacillaceae; genus Paenibacillus; species Paenibacillus sp. SAF-068. The sequence goes on along the minus strand of NZ_JBQCJX010000001.1, from coordinate 256,144 downwards.
CGGACAAATAAGCCTTCAGTCACATTAATCTACGTTGCGAATGGAATGTGTATGTTCCTTAAATAACGAATACCTGTCAAAATGAAAAAGGGTGCCCCCGTCAAGTCCATGACTCACATGGTCAATGACTGCACAAGGGGCACCCTTTTTTTTGTATTCGATCCATTTCATTTTTCATAAAAATATAAATAAAATCACAGTGACATCGGCATCGGTGTAATTCTGTCACACAATCTGTTCAGCAAATCCCGATCATGGCTTATAATCAGTAATCCCAGATCACGCTGGCGGGCCACTTCCATCACGGTATGCCAGATCTGTGCCTGCGTGATCGCATCCAGCATCGTTGTCATTTCATCTGCGATCACATAGCGTGTCGACGTACCAAGTGCTCGCGCCACACAGAATCGTTGCAGTTCTCCACCGGATAATTCACCTGGTCTGCGGTCCAGCCAGGTCTGCTGAATACCCAATGCTTCGAGCAACTGCTCATCTTGCACAGCCGCCTCCTGAAGTACACGACGCATCCGCCAGCGTGGATTCACAGCTTTTTCCGGGTGCTGGAACACCAGCTGAACCGGACATACGCCTGTACGAGGGAGTGGTTCACCCTCCAGAAGTACTTGTCCTGCCACGGGTTCCGCATATCCTGCAAGGATGCGCCCAAGACTTGTTTTCCCACAGCCACTCGGTCCCCACAAGCCAACAACTTCGCCTTGTTGTACCTGCATATTCATCTGCTGGAACACCCACGATGTCTGATCATAACGGTAACTTACCTCCTGCGCTTCAAGTGACATGGAAACACCTCACTTCTCCGCCTCGTATCTCGCGCAGCTGAGGACGTTCGCGGGTACATGCTGCGGTTGCTGCGCTACATCGGGGAGCAAACGAACATCCTGTCGTGATCTCTTGACCTGCCAACGGCTGGGAACCTGGGAGTGGCAGAAATCCATTCTGGGGTAACGCATTCCAGAGGGCTTTCGTATACGGGTGGCGCAGACGTTCTCCAATTCCCGCAAAATCGTCCACCTGCGCTGTCTCCACATTGGCACCCGCATAAAAAACAGCGATACGATCGGCTGCCGTCAGGGCAGTCGTGACATCATGGGTAATCCACAGAATGCCTGCGCCTTGATCTGCAAGTTCGCGAAATTGCTTCATCGTCTCGGCCAGCACTTCGGGATGAATGCCCGGTGTTGGCTCATCGGCAATGATCAGCTTGGGCTGGCCAGAGGTCGCAGTCGCCATCAACACCCGCCTTGCCATGCCTCCGGACAACTCAAACGGGTATTTCCCGCCAGTTCCCCGTGGGAGATGATATCGCTCCATCAGCTCCTGCTCCGTCTTTTTTATCTGAGATCGATTCATGAATCTGCGCTTCCGTCCCACATCCCGGCTTACCGGCTGAACTTGGCTCCCCACCTTCATCAGCGGGTCCAAATAACTGATGGATTGTGGGATCAGCATCAGTTCGTCTCCACGCAATTGATGCTGCCGCTCCGGGGTCAAAGGCTCGCTATTGTAGCTAATGCTGCCTTCCAACCTGGCATTGGCAGGCAGAATGCCCATGATGGCCTGCGCCAGCACACTTTTACCCGATCCACTTGCGCCTACAACGGCCACAATCTCGCCCTCGTTTATGGAAAGATCCAGATTCTGAATGACATACGACTGTTCGTGTCCAAACCAGCCACGAGCGCGCCGAAATGACACTGACACTTCCTCAATATCAAGCAGAGCCATGTTTACCTCACCTCCCTTGAACTACCTGTACCCGTCAACGTCTTCAGACTGCTGCCCAATACATCAAATGCACGAACAACCAGCAACAATGCCAATCCCGGGAAAAAGGCGAGCCACCACATGCCAGCAGATAAATATCTCATCGACTCTGACAAAATAATGCCAATGGCCGGTTGTTGCGGCGACAACCCCAGCCCCAGAAACGTTATGGCTGCCTCATGCAGAATCGCATGGGGGAATATTAGCAGTACACCCACGAACAATTGTGGGATCAGATGTGGCAGCATATGCTGCACTGCAATCCGTAATCGCGATTGACCCAACTTGTGTGAGATCTGAATATATTCTGCGGATTTCAGTTGAATCATCTCCGCTCGCACAATCCGGGCCAGATTCGGCCAATGCGTCAGCGCGATGGCTGCCGCCACTCCTGCCAAACCTCCGCCGAAGACAAAGGCCAGCATAACCAGCGATACCAGATGAGGCACACTCAGGAACAGGTCGATGATCCAGGAGATGACCCGGTCAGCAACTCGGCTAGAAGCTGCTCCCAAACCCAGCAGTAGTGCGATCAATCCGCCACCACATGCAGCAAGCAATCCCACTTGAATACTGGTTGCCAGTCCTTTTAACGTACGCATGAACATATCTCTGCCGAGCCAGTCCGTGCCAAATGGATGTGCCCAGGTTGGAGCCAGATTCCGATCCATTAATGAGGTAAGGGTGGAACCAGCGGGTAGCAGCCTGCCCGTCGACCACACGAGGATAATCCAGATCACTGCAAGGCTTCCCCAGATCACCGCCCTTTGGCGAGGATTGCGGGAATGTCGGTCTCTGGCACGCGCATATCCTTTTCTAGGTTGGCTTGTTTCTCGTGCAGCCCCCGCGTGCAACAACTCCGGAGTAGTGTTGTACGGTACCTCTTGATTCGCCATGTTTACTTTCTGTACATCAGTTGCTTCATCCGTCTGCTCGGAGGAGCGTTCGATCGTCTGTTTCATGACATTAACTCCTCCTTCATCCGCGGATCGATCAAGCGATACAGAATGTCAGCCACCATATTACCTGTAAAAACAAAAATTGCACTGCACATCACAAGTCCGAGCAGCAGTGGAACATCACCGCGTAACCCGGCCTGAACCGTTGCCTGACCGAGGCCGGGGTATGAAAATACCTGCTCCGCCAGCACAGCCCCACCGAACAGTTCACTGAACGAAGCAAACTGTAGCGTGATCGCTGGCAAAACAACATGTCTGAACCCATGTCGACGGAACAGCTGAAATCCACGCTCACCCCGAGCTCTTGCAAACAGAATATAATCTGACTCCAGCACATCCATGAGCTTCTGCTGGGTATGCAAAGCAATGGAAGCTACCCCGGTCAGGCTGAGAGTTAACGCTGGCAGAATCATATGAATAGCCCGATCTCCCCAGGTCACCTGATCAGCCGACATCCCTGCGGGTACCCCAAGGCCAACTGGAAGCCATCCGAGCCACACCCCAAATACCATCAGCAGCAACAGCGCAATCCAGAATACCGGCGTGGAGGCCAGCGTGTAACAATACCAGCAGATCAGACGATCCAGCTTCGAGTCCCTTCTCATGGCAGCAACTACACCAAGAGTGAATCCAATGATACCCGATAGCATCCAGGCCACAGCCATAAGGGCGACAGAATTCATGAACCGTTCCTGGATAATATCCGCTACAGGCTGCCTGTAGATCATCGATGTTCCCAAATCTCCCTGAATCAGTGCTTGTCCCCAGGTCAGCAATCGTTCCAAGGGGGATTCATTCAACCCCCATCGTTCTTCGATTAAACTGCGCTGTTCAGCACTTACCCTGATCATGTCTCCACCAATGTAAGCTTCAATCGGGTCCACAGGGGAGAATTGCATTAATACAAAAGACAACACGCTGACTCCAATTAATAGAGATACGAGTCGCAACACTTTAAAACCAACAAATCTGGCCCATCCATTCCTGCCCGTCATCCAATCTCTCCCCAATTCAGGCTAAAGCTACCGATATGCCTCTTTACTTCGCGCTGTTATCCCAGGACCATTCCTCCAGATTGGATGTCACCGGCCAGCCGTGACCATGGGGGTGAATCTGCTGCTCGCCAATGTTTAGTCCGTTCGTAACCAGATACAGATGATCTATATTTACGAGCCACGCCCAAGGTGCGTCCCCCTGATAACTGAAACCTGTTGTTCCATCCCATTCCGCTTTCTGCCAGAAGGGCAATGCATCTTCCTCGCTCGTTGCCTGAAGGGCCTTGTCCATCCATGAATCCACGACAGGATTACTGTACAGTCCTACATTGTAATATCCTTCTCCCTTGTGGGTACTGCTATAGAGGTTATAGGTTTCCAGTGGATCATGACTGCCCCAACCAAATAATACAGCGTTGGAGTAAGCCATCTTTTTCGTCTCTTCACGGCTTTTGCCTTCAACATTGATTTTAATTCCCGCCTGGGCAACCATATCCGCAGTAGCTAACGCCAGAGATTGTCTTGTTAAATCACCTGCAAAATAAAGCAGATTGAACTCGGCCTTCACGCCGTTTTTCTCGACGATACCATCACCATCTGCATCCACCCAGCCACCAGACGCCAGAATGCGCTTCGCTTCTTCGAGATTGGCATCCGTAAATACAGCTTCTGCATTGCTCCAAGGCAGATCATCACTGACGGAATACGCTGGACGACCGTACCCTTCCAGTACGCCCTCCACCAAAGCCTTACGATCAATCACAGCGTTCACCGCTTGGCGAATCGCCAGATCGGATGTCACATCATTGCCTGCAGGAAGCCCATCGCCAGACTTGGCGCCAGCTGGCTGCATCGGGAACATGATCCCCCGGTTATCCACGGTTTTCACGGCCTCCAATGTCATGCCATTCACCTGTTGTTTACTAAACGCTGCCGGGATCGCAGCGATATCCACCGTACCTGCCTGTGCAGCAGCATAAGCCGCATCTTCATCCAGATAGAGGAAGGTGAGTTTGTGGAATGCAGACTTGTTACCGTAATACTCTTCATTGGCTTCAACGATGGCCTGTTGTCCTTTGTCCCACTGAACCAGCTTGTACGGGCCTGATCCAACCGGATGCTCTGCATAATCAGCGCCATAGGCGTGTTCAGGTACAATACCAAGTGTCGTCAGCAGACTGATGAATGTGGACTGCGGCGACTTCAATGTAAATACGACCGTGCTATCGCCTTGTGCCTGCACATCAGCCATGTTGGTCAGATCAATCACGGACCCACTCCGGGCAGCTGTTTCAAACGTAAATTTAACATCCTCAGACGTCAAAGGTTCCCCATCCGAGAACTTCACATCATCTCGAAGCGTAACCGTCCATGTCAGTCCATCTTCACTAACCGAATATGTAGTTGCCAAATCGTTAACCAGTTGCAACTTCGCATCCCTCTTCAGCAAGGTGCTCTGGAAAAGCGGCGAACCATACTGCCCCCATCCGGTTGTCGGATCAAATCCACCTTCCGGCTCGGTGCCCACAGCCAGCACCAATTCGTCTTTGGTGGGGAGAGTCCCCGGTTGTCCATTCTCTGCTGCTGATGATGCTGTCGGCGCTACGCCCTGTGTACAACCGGATAACCCAATGGAACATATAAGCAGCATGCCTAATCCTGTTCTAACTGTTAATCGTTTTCCCCATCTCCATGAAAATCTGTCCATTCTGGTCGTTCCCCCTCTATAATTGTTCAAAACGGATTCATTTCGTGTTACTTTTTACGGAAATTGTAGCACAAAACACAAAACTTATGTCAATAAAGTTAACTCCAAAATCCAAATATTTTCATATTGGAGATAAAATTGAGGGTAAACTCCATAATCGAGCCTCTAAATTGCTTTCACAAAGTCAGGTATTATTACAAACAACAAAAAAAAACAGACCGCTGGCATCTAGCCAAGAGTCTGTTTTAATTCCATTCGCTATTTTTCTAAAAATCTCACTCTTATTGATCTTAATCTGCAGAGCGATGAGGATGATTGTGAACATGCGTTCTGGCACTGTCACTGTGATGATGCGCCACACTTTGATCCGGATCAGGGTCCTGACCATGATTATGAGCATGAGCCAGTTTGTTGAGTTCATCCACATAAGTCACAGACAGCTCCGCATACAGTACCCCTTTTTGCACCTGGATTTGTTGATGCAGATGACGCAATCGTCCCAGGTTTCCCCGTACTGCAATAACCTCCAGGCATTGGTCATGGTTCAGGTGTACATGCATATTGGAGATGATGTCATGATGCGCCTCATGCTGGAGCTCCATCAAGCGAATGGGAAGATCACTGATATGGTGATCATAGACCATCACAATGGTGCCAGCCACATCCTGATCGGATTGCAGTGCAGAGGGTTGCAGTAACGTTTTGCGAACAAGATCACGGAAAGCCTCAGATCGGTTTTTGTATCCCTGTTCCTCAATATACTGGTCAAACTGCTCAATTAGAGGTGTTGGAAACGCCACCCCGAACCGCGTCAAATCTTCTTTGTCTGCCATGCTTCTCCTCCTGCGCCCTCATTTGCTTCGAGTGTACCACAGACTTGTCTGCTCATCGACTATACTGTTGCATAAATCGTACTGCCGAATGTATCGCCTGTTGACCAGCTTCACTCTTCAGATCAAATTGATAATCATGTCCCAGCTTCTCTGATGAGTTAGAGAAAAATAATGTTTCCGTATCAACATCAAGTCGCTTCAAGACTTGTGCCAGCTCAACCGATTGACTTGTCAGCGGGTCATCATTGCCTGAGGTAATAAATGCAGGCGGGTACTCCGCAGTAACCTGAAGCACGGTCGACATTTCATTCAGTCTTGGGTAGTCTTCGAATGTTTTGATTCCGGTATATGACCAGAGAAATGTACGTATAAGTGGAAATCCTGTTTCCGCTACTGTACTCAGATTGTAAGGACCACAGAATAGAAGAACTCCACGTAACTCTTCCGACTGAACGGATGATGTTATATTCATGAGCTTGGCGAGGGATGCATTCGTCACCACTGCCGCGGTCTGACTTGCAATCTGGGCACCTGCCGAATTGCCCGCCAGAAATATGTTTTCCGGGTCACCCCGATACTCACTGACATGGTTCTTCACGTAGGTCAAAGCCTGATTCGTCTGGATCACGGGAGTGGGATATGTCGTATCTGGTGCAAGCGCATAATTCATACTGACCACAACATAACCCTGTTTGGCTAATTGTACGGCATAATCTGCGATGTCCTCCTTGTCCCCCAAGACCCATCCACCACCATGAACCCACACCACCACAGGCAAAGGTTGCGATGTCGCGGAAGGATAATAGATATCCAGCGTACTGTCATTACGCCCTTCGTCTGCATAGGGTAAATCCACAACACGAGTTATTCCTTCGGAGATCATACGTTCCTTGCTGTTCGTATCTTGATTAGCAATCTCAATGAATGACTTTAATAAAAACACCGTTATTTTTGGTGTAAATTGAGCGCCAATTCCAACAGAACCGGTAATCAGGATTAGTAGTACGATAGGAATCCAATACCTTTTACGTTTAAACCCTTTTGTCCTCTCACGTTTCGTTTCCAACTTGGACTGCAACAGCTTCACCTCGTTCCATCATCATCGAAGCGCCTTTACATCTAAAGTGGTGTACGTTGCGGAGAGGACCGGGTTTCCTCTTATTTGGAACTCTTGTCGAGTTCCTGTCTGACTTTCACGTATGTAGTGGATACTTTTTGCTCCAATGTGTGGATATGTTGTTTCGATCCTGCCCACTTCTCCGCTGCAGCAGCAAGCGTGTTCAATGAGCTGAGTACACGTGATGTTTGGTCTTGCTTTGCACTCTGTTTGAAGTGTTGCAATGCGCCCGAATATCGTTCTTTCGCCAGGCTTGCCTGTTTTTTCACCGTTTGAATCTGTTTCTTCGCGGTGTCGGCCCCTGTTAGCATAGCTCGTAAACGTTTTATTTCAGCGTTCTTCCGTTTACGTGCTTCGGCAAGTTGCTTTTTTTTGATCCGGATATCTTCTCTGGCAAGCTGCACAACGGGTTTCAACGTCTCTGCCTGCGTACGGATTGCTGCACTCCATTCCTTATTTTTGATCGCTTTGGCAGCATCCAACTGTCGATTGACTGAACTGTACAGGGCGAATAACGGTTCATATCGGGCTTGGGTTTGCTTTACCTTTTCAGTTAGAGCCGCGATCTTCGCGTCATCGGTTTGTCTTATTTCTACACGTAATCGCTCCAATTCCGCGGTATTGGCGGCATGAAGTGTCTTTGTTTTTTGTTCCCAAGCCTGCTCTTGTGTCTTCCATTTCTCTACTTTCTCATACGCTTGCTTCAAGGTTAAACGAGTCTGTGTATCAGCTTTGCTCAAAACGGAATCCCAGGCTTTCTGCGCGGTTACACCAAGATCTATGCCCGCCGCCTCGACTGAAGAAGCAAAATAGATCAGGCCTGCGCTGAACCAAATCACAAGCCCTATAAGTAGGCGTGATCCGAAAATAAGATGAGTGAACGAAGGCCATTGAGAGCGTTGGACTTTACTGTGATTCATCATGTCATTATGGCTACCTTCCGTTAGAGAAAGACAAGGGTTTTCACTCATCTCCATTGGAGATAAATCTTCTAAAACTGTATCTTCGATATGCTGTCGACCCTTCTTTTCTTCCAATAAACCGTGATGTTCTACGAAGTGATGTGAGCTTAATCGTTCCAATAGGGACCAATCGCCTACCATGACTAACATGGCCTCCTGATCTTTTATCGTTTCCTTCCACGCTTCTGTTTGCATGCATCTCTACACCCTTTCTTCTAAAATATGTAGCAGAATAGCCAACGAAATCAGTGAACGACAAAAAAGCACCCGCAAGTCAGGCATTTGCCTGCTCTTACGGGTGCTTCCCACATAAGCCGTTCCATATCAGATTCGATTGATTACCGAGTCACTCGAACCTTCCCTTTTTCTAATATATTCCATTCGCTGTATCTGGTCAAGTCTTGTCTGGTTTTCCTGGTCTAATATTAACCCTTCAATCAACGGGAGAACCCTTCCCGCTTATGGTTAACAACTTACACAACTCAGCTTATTGATTGACCAGTATAGCTTTCATTTCCTTGGTTAAGTCTTCTTCTTTCAGCATCATGTAGATGTTCTCTCCACGAGATACATTCAACTTGATCTGGTAGATGGTATCTTTCTCTGTTAGATAACCAGACCGTTGACGTTTGAGCAGATCGCTAATGATATCTTTATTTTGGGTTGCGACCTGCTTCTTGATGCTCAGACTCCCATCGATGTATTCGGGCTGCGGAGTCGCCCACTGAAGCGAACCCGGACTGTTGATCTCCTGCTTCGCAAACTGTGCGGAGACAATCTCGTCTGCCTGGACAAGCAACTGATCGTATAAGTTGTTCTCCTTCAGCCAAGCCAATACCCGATCATAGCTGGGCTTGATCTCAAAATTCCACATCTCCTTCGGTTGATATGGATCTTTCGAAGACGAATCCTGGTTCATCTCCGCGTAGGCGAACGACTGCCACGGAGAGCGCTGTTCTTCATAGGTCTGATCCAAAATGTCCTGTCTTAAGAGCTCCTTGAACTCACGGACTTGCTCCGGATTGCTGATGTACACCTTTCGGTATGAACTAGTGGAAGAACGAATGCCAAAACTTAGTGCTTCTTCTTCCAGTTTATACGTTTCGAAGGCAACTCTTTTGTAATCCTGGGACTGTTTCAGAGCCATTAATTCCTGATGGAATTCGGCTTCTGGAATATAGTATTTACGTTGCATCACCTTGCCGTTAGCCAGCTTGTAATTAATAAATACATACTCATCGTTACGCATACCTGAATTGATTGGATCATTCAGTAAAGGTAGATCGGAATCCACGATTTTTTGATGAAGAGCGATAACTGCCCCCATATATTCCGGATCATTGGAATAGAGGTGACCGTCATCCATCTTCTGATTGACACCGTTGCTATAGATGTAACGATCCCCGCCAAGCTTGATGCTTGCAACCTTGTTCAGTTCAGGCACTCGGGCAGCGTATCCATTCCAGTCGGCAATAGGTACGTACAGTACCAGACCAGCGATGATACCATATAGAATCAGCTTGGGTAGCAACCTGCTGCTCCAGATCAGCCATGTTTTGCGAATAATCATCTCGGCAACGATATAACCAACAATGCCACCAAGAACATATCCGAAGATTCCCCATCCGGCTGATCCCCTTGGAGCAATAATCGTGAAGTATGCTCCGCCAATCAGAACCAGCGTAAACATTAAACCAAATCGGAATATAGGCTTCACAAGAGTGAATGTAACTGCTTGCGTAGCAGATTCAACCTGTCTTCTTGCATAGAGCATATAAGTTAGAGGAATAAACAGGATTGCCAATACCGAATAGATTAAAAGTTCTCCATTCGTGATAGGAGAATTACTGATTGAAGCCATACGAAGAACAAGTGACATTTCTTCCGCATTACGACCCAATTCATCGTACGGATATCCAAGCAAATAATGTTGAAGATGAAGTGACATAATGAACCACACGACAACAGGTAACAAGAGGAGTGCGTACACAGTGAGCCCCTGCAATACAGATTGACCGATACACATTCCGACTGCAACAGTTAGCATGAACATAAACAACGAGTAGATACTCATGCTCAAGCCCCACATCCAGATCGTACTGCCATCGAACAGAAAAGCAGGTTGATCCAATACTGCCCATACCCAGCCGGTAATTGCAGTTGTAATCCAGATTGGAAGAAGGATCATGGCATATCCAGTCAACAGATTAACCGTTAACAGATGTTTACGACGTAAAGGCAAACTATGATACAGATCAGAAGGTGCACCAGACTGAATATATCGAAAAAGAAAGATGCCAGCCGCTACAGGCAGTGTAATGGCGAACAGAATCTGCACTTCACCATTAGCCTGAAACAGACTTGTAATCTGTTGTGGCACGTCCCTGTACTCGGTAGCGATATATAGCGGAAGTGAGAGCAACAATGTGATCAGGTACAAAATGCCGATCCATCCATGCTGTCTGAAATTTTGGATCAGGATGCCCCGGTTACAGAACAATCGGTTGAATATCATATCCTGCGTCCTCCATTTCGTAGATAAATATTTCTTCGAGCGTCAGAGGCAGTACATCCAGCAGATACGGATCATGTATACGGAATTGATCCGTTACCTGTTGTCGGTTGCCTTTGACAATGTACAGGGATACACTTCCCCGTTTCTCTTCATGCAAAATATCAATCTGTTCCTCCATGGCTTTGGCATGGTCCGGGTGGCGGAAAGCAACCTGGATTTTATGCGTATCGGCCTTCAGATCATCGAGATCCTTCTCTACAATAATTCGGCCTTTGTGCATAATCGCCACATGGTCACACAGATCTTCGATCTCACGCAAGTTATGCGACGAGATGACAATGGTTACCTGACGCTCAGCCGCTTCCTGGAACAGCAAGTTTTTGATCTGCTGGCGCATGACCGGGTCGAGGCCGTCAATCGGCTCATCCATCAGCAGCACTTCAGGCATACAGCTAAGTCCCAGCCATACAGCCGCCTGACGGCGCATGCCTTTGGACATGCGATGCAGCTTGCGTTTTACATCCAATTTGAACACGGACGCCAGTTGCTTGAAGCGTTCCTCATTCCAGCGTGGATATACGGAACGATAAAATGAAGCCATCTGGGATATTGAAGATTGCGGGAAAAAGTAGGGCGAATCTGCCATGAAAATGGTGCGGCCTTTGAGATCCAGATTTTCATATATTTCAGCATCTTCGATACGAACAGTCCCGCTATCCTGACGATAAATGCCAGCCATCATTTTGAGCAGCGATGTCTTGCCTGCCCCGTTGGAACCGAGCAAACCGTAGATTGATCCCTTATGTATGTGCATCGTTACGCCATCCACTGCCTTTTCCTGTTCAAATGCTTTGACGACTTGATTCAGCTCAATCATGAGGCTCCTCCTTCTCTATACGGGCCATCGCTTCCTCAAACAAAAGCGTCATATCCGCTCTGGTCAAACCGGAATACGAAGCTTCTGCAATCAACTTCACCAGAGACTCTCTGATCTCATCTCTCATGGCTTCATTCGGATGTTCCACTGATGATGATACGAAGCTCCCTTTTCCCTGCAAAGAATAAATGTAGCCTTCACGTTCAAGCTCGCGATACGCTTTCTGAATCGTATTCGGATTCACAGTCAGCTGCGTGGATAACGTACGAACGGAAGGAAGCTGCTCGTCGGGCTTTAGAATACCGTATACGATCATCTCTTTGACTTTGTCCACCAGTTGCTCGTAGATCGCCTTACGACTGCGTACATCTAATTCGAACATCCCGCACCTCCTTTCGAAAAATGTGTTTATTACATATGGGTTGAAGAATGACTCTATCTGAGGTGTATGTGCAAATATCTGAGGTGTAGATTAATAAGATAATAGCCAAGATGTGTGTGTCCAACTTCAAGGTGTATTAACTGTACTACTATTATTAATACAGTTGAGTCGGGTTGTCAACAGTTGACTTTGACTTCTGGTTTTATTCGGGGTACGGTAAGAAGGATAAAACATATGGTATATTTGACATATTGTTTTAAACTGGAGAGCAGTCATTTCGGCTTAGGATGGGGTATGATCAAGGTGACATCCACATGCGGTTAGGTGAAACAGGCTTATTGAAGCGATATGACTACCTGAAGTGATCCGTCTACTTGAAGCGTTACGGTTAATTGATGTGATGTGTCTACCCGAGACGTATACTTGAGGCTTTTGACAGAATTACATGCAAAGGTTGTTCAGGTCTTTCCCCTTCCGTTATGATGGAGATGAAATATGGATTGATATTTACTGTATCTTGATTACTTTTTTGCGTCTTTAACCTGATGGATGGTTAGCTCTGTTATGCATAAATGTTGCGCTGCGTCATGGATCTATTGTCTGCACAGTAGTTGGCTGTTCAGCAAGTAATGTTGATTGGGTCGGGGCAGTCTTTTGCCTTTTAATCGTTTATTTGTTCGTTTGGAGTGCCAACTTGTGCTGTCCGCACTGAGCATACATATGGTAGATATGTCTTTCAAAGGGTGGACACGTACCTGAGTAATCAATCTGTAATTGGCATTCTACAAATAGATTATTTTTGATTTTATATCTTAAAACATCTATATGTAATGTTTCATCTTTCTGGCTGGATAGAGTGCCTTTTTAGAAAAAGTGTCCACTCTTTGAAAGACAAAATCAAGAGAAATGTCCTCTCTACGAGGACGATATATTCTCGAATTATAATAGTTCAAACGTACACGTACACGGAAATATAGAAGTCAGTCATAACCCGAAGAAGTGTAGCTAAAAGCTTACTGTAGAAAAGATTTTTTGGAGACATAGGTTAGGCTTCTAATACCTCACAAGGAGAATCGGCGATGAATGAACATGGGCAGGATGAAGAGCAGAATAATGAACCAAACGCATCACACGAAAGTAGTGGACACCACGGGGATTTAAACGGGGAAACAAACACTTCAGACAATTCAGATATTAGTTCGATCCAAGCAAGTTCATCACAACGTGTTTTAATTGTAACCGCGGTGGATGCAGAGAAAGATGCGGTCCTCCGCGGTTTGGGAGACACGGCCGCGGAACGTTTTGACGTCATTGCTGCGGGCGTTGGCCCAGCCTCGGCCGCAGCTGGAACCGCCGCCACATTGGCATATGCCGTAGCGGCTGCGAGCACAAGGGCGTTGGCGCAGAGTTCTACTGCGCCAAGCCCATCGGATGTGGCACAGACATCTGCCACATCCAATGGGCCGGGGCCCCTTGCCGGGACCGGCTCTTCACCAGCCTACATGCTGGTGATCAGTGCCGGCATCGGCGGCGGGTTCCCCGGCCGGGCGGACGTCGGCTCCCTCGTGGTAGCCGACGCCATGGTTGCTGCCGATCTGGGCTCGCAGACGCCAGACGGCTTCCTTAGCGTGGACGAGCTCGGATTCGGCTCGTCCATTGTGGCGGCGGACGCGGAGCTTGCCGCTCGCCTGCGTCATGAGCTGCAGCGGGCCGGCCTCGCTGTCAGCGGAGGCACTGCGGTCACCGTGTCCACGGCGACCGGAACAGCGGAGACGGCCGCGGAGCTATTGCGCCGCGTGCCGGATGCCGCCGCCGAAGGCATGGAAGGCTTCGGCGTGGCAACAGCTGCCCAGCAGTTCGGCGTGCCAGCACTCGAACTGCGGGCCATATCCAACGCGGTCGGTCCACGCGACCGCGACGCTTGGCGCATCAAGGATGCCCTCGATGCGCTTCAGGCTGCAAGTTCCATTTTACGGGAGGTTATTACATCATGAAAATTGCATTTTCCCCTTGTCCAAACGATACATTTATCTTTCACGCATGGGTGCACGGTTTGATCCCGGGCGCACCTAAGCTGGATGTCCGATATGCGGATATTGATATTACCAATGGTCTGGCGGCAAATCCCAATGGACCCGACACACCTGAAGTGATGAAAATATCTTATGCAGCACTGCCATACGTGTTATCTGACTATGCTCTACTCCCTGCTGGTGGCGCACTCGGCAGAGGATGCGGTCCGCTCGTTCTGACCGCAAACGGTACGACCGATCCAGCCTATTTGTCCGGACGACGTGTTGCCGTACCAAGCGAGCGCTCAACAGCTTATTTGTTGTTCCGTCTATGGGCAGCGCAAAATGTTCCTGGCGGCGTAGGTGAAATTGTTGTCATGCCATTCGACCAGATCATGCCTGCTGTGCGGGATGGCAAGATCGATGCCGGACTTGTCATCCATGAAGCACGGTTCACATACCAGAACTATGATCTCAAACTGATGACGGATCTTGGTAACTGGTGGGAAAGCGATACGGGTCTTCCGATTCCACTCGGAGCCATCATTGCACGTCGCAACATGGATGCTCACGCCCTCGCCGGATGGGCACGCGCCTCCGTTGAATATGCTTGGGCACACCCGGATGAGTCAAGAGCCTACGTGATGGAACACGCCCAGGAAATGGACCCTGACGTAGCTGCACAGCATATTGGCCTCTACGTTAATGAATTCAGCGCCAACCTGGGTGATGATGGGTATGGTGCGATTACTGCACTGCTTGGGCGTGCGATGAAAGAAGGACTCGTTCCCGAATTCGATCTTGATCTGTTGCGAATCTAGTATTTGATTATTTTTTAGCTGTTTCTTAACTATGTCTTTATTTATTTCTTTAGCTATTTTGTTGGCTATAACTGTACGCTCTACATCTAACGAACTGCATGCACCTTATTCAGCCGAATATCATGCTACGAGAACTCTAATGAATCCCAGACACTCTATTCACCTAAAAATGTGCCCTATCGCCCAAAACTCGGATCATTCCACACAATAACGCTTCTACGATTCGTTAGAAATGGGTATGTGCGTATTTCAAGCGAATAACGTGTGCTAGGTTCGTTAGACTTGTGAGCGTCACACAATCTCGACATAGAAACAAAAAAAAGCTGTCCCCTAACGTCAGACATATGACGGTGGGACAGCTCTTTGTTTTGACTATATATACAATTCTATATTCAACTTCTTATTTCAACTTTTTATCTACTTTATGTTCAACTTCATATTTTTACTCATATCTGCCACTCTACTCAACCTAAGCTCGACGTAGAAAGAAATCCTTACGACTCCACGCTCTCTACGTCATCTTGAACCCTACTGTACTCCAGTACACCAGCACTCCATCATCCCAGCCTACTGCTCTCCCATTCACAACTGCGGTCTACGATAAGAATCCGATCATCGCCTACGATCTGCTTCAACCGCAGCCGAACGTTCACAATCATCCCTCGCTATTCCCCCACAATTGTGCGGATCATGATCCGCAGCGCATCCAGCATCATGGGAATAGGCAGTGACGGAACGGAAGGCTGCAATACAGCCATCTCTGTTGAGGCTGGAAAGTGTACAAATCCGGCACGAATCGGAAGCTGCTCCACACGAATGTGATCCAGCACCCGGTACATCGTGTTATTGCAGATATACGTACCTGCTGTATTGGACACGGTAGCGGGAATCCCTGCTGCGGACATGTCATTCACCATGGCTCGGATCGGCAACGTGGAGAACAAACCGTCCGGGCTGCCTTCTACAATGGGCTCATCCACAGGAGCCTGTCCCTGGTTATCCGCGTAGGAGCCGGGGGGAATGTCTTTGACATTCACGGCGATCCGCTCCGGTGTGATGCATGTTCTGCCCTTGGCCAGCCCACAGGCGATGACGACATCAGGCCGATAGACTTCCATCTCTGCAATTAGCAGATCTGCACATTCATCGAAGTGTACGGGCAACAGCACTGTTTTTAGTTCAGCACCCTCCATCACTTCATTCGCAAGGGCTTCCATTAACGCTCCTGTTGGATTCACGGTATCCCCGCCAAAAGGTTCAAAACCGGATATGAGAATCTTCACCATCCTATGTCAGCTCCAATCTGTTACTCCGATTTGTAACGCAATCCCCACTGACCCCGAATCGTGTCCATCAGCTTCATGATTTCCAGGGATTCGTCCAGTTTGATGGTATTGCTCTCCGTGCGGCCTTCCAAGATACAACGTCCCGCTTCTTCCGCCTCAAAAGCATAACCGATACACGTTCGATCATCCGTGAACTTCTCCGGCTCGTCCTGACCATTCACATGCAGATAGGCTTCTTTGCCCGCCAAGAATAGAGGCAGACGAATCTTGCCTTCCGTACCGTATATGACCGCTTCATTACTGAGGTTCAGACGAATGGCAGCACTCAGTGAGGCAGAACGCCCCTCGGAATAGGATAACAATACGGAAAATTGCTCATCCACACCCGTCTCACCGATATTGGCCGTACTCCATACATGCTGGGGCTGTTCGCCAAAGATCATCGAAGCAAAGGAGATCGGGTACACCCCTGCATCAAGCAAAGCTCCTCCCCCCAGATCCGGATTAAGCAACCTTCCTTCCGGCTCCCAGCCGACACGGAATCCAAAGTCTGCCTGCAGCAAACGTACTTCACCGATTCGTCCTTCTGCAATCCATGCTCTGGCTTGAGCGATCGGCGGCAAAAAGCGTGTCCACATCCCTTCCATCAGGAAAAGGTTGCGCTCCCGTGCCTTCTCCACCAGTTGCTCCAGTTGACGCGCATTCATTGTAAACGGCTTTTCACAGAGCACCGCCTTGCCTGCCTCCAGACAAGCCATTACATTTTCCTTATGCACCGGATGAGGTGTTGC
The DNA here is from genome assembly GCF_051967555.1 of Paenibacillus sp. SAF-068. NCBI lineage: Bacteria > Bacillati > Bacillota > Bacilli > Caryophanales > Paenibacillaceae > Paenibacillus > Paenibacillus sp. SAF-068. The sequence goes on along the minus strand of NZ_JBQCJX010000001.1, from coordinate 239,101 downwards.
CACATAGATAATATCTACCTCAGGATCTTGCAGCATCTCATCATACGAGCCGTAAGCGCGTGCAAAACCATATTCAGCTGCAAACTTCTCCGCACTTCCCGCTGTCCGTGAACCTACCGCTGCTTTCACTGCGTTACCGGCATGCTCCAGATCCTTTGCAAACTGGGATGCAATCCATCCTGTGCCCATAATGCCCCAACGTACTTTGTCCCGTCCCACTACTTCTGTCATATCGAAGCCTCCCTACTGCAAATTTGGTTGAAAAGGTTCATGATTCAGATCAGGCCAACATGTTATCCCCTTTATTTTACCAAAAAGAAACGCCTGCGTCAGAAAACGTTTTCTATATTGTACGTTCATTAGACTTCCACCTCATCCGCACCTCGAACATATCTGTGTACATTTCAATTCTTCAATAGATTTGCTAAGATTATCAGCAGACTAAGGCCAAGAGGATCTTGTTCCTATCCATGCAAAGCGTATCCATAGATGTTCAAGAAAGACGTTCAGGTCCGCCAAAATATAGCACGTTCCCGATTCAATCATGACCTAAATAACTGTTTAAAAGAAAGGAGGTCGCTTAGCACCATGACAACCTTCCAAAGTACCGCCCACAGCAGCATAGATTCGCACCTGTTGCATCAGCAGACAAGTTCCACATCAGAAAAAGAATCCTCAACCCGTGCAGACCTGGATGCATTCCTGATGGATATCCTGATCGAATTCCGACAGGCAGAACAGATCATAACCCGTGGAAAATGGTGCTGGTCCACGACTGAGCTTGCTCATCATACCTTCATATATATGCACAAATTCACGGGCACACTAATCATGAATGGGACCGAATCCCACGTGGCTCGCAAATCAGCTTGTCTGTGCACACCAGGCACTTCTATTGAACTGATCGGAGATGAAGACCATGATATTGAACTATATGTCATTCACTTCGATCTGTATCGGGCTACGGAGAAAACAAAAGCCAGACGCATCTACGAACGTGAGCTCAGTTTACCGGTTACAGGCTGGATTCAGGGTCCATTTTACGGTATACAGCGTATTGCCGTGCAGCTTACACACCTTAACAACGCAAATTCGCAAAAAGACTTGAAAGCACAGCTCTTCCTGACGGAACTGTTACATATGCTCTGGCCTCAAGAAGACCCGACTGACGTTGTCGCTGGACAGGATGAACCCGAACAATGGCTCAGGTCCACCCTGCAATACATGCGCGAAAACTACATGCACGAGATCAAGCTGGAAAAGCTGGCCGAACTGGCTGACATGCATCCTTCCTATTACTCGCAGCTATTCAAGAGCCGCATGCAGAAGAATCCGATTGAATACATCACTCATCTGCGGATGAACCGGGCCAAGGAATTACTGCTCACTTCCGACCTGCGTATCCGTGATGTGGCTCGTGAAGTGGGTTACCGTGACGAATTCTATTTCAGCCGACGTTTTCGGAACCATGCTGGTTATGCTCCCACTTCCTATGCGAAGCAGGTCCATCGGAACATCGTGTCGCTTTCCTATCCATACACGGATCATCTGATGACACTTGGTATCACGCCATGTGCGGCTCAGATTCAGGGCCATCTGCCTCATATGCCCAAATCGCTGACACTGCCCTTCCACGCCTATGAACCTTGGGAACTGGGACGTCAGGCTTTCATGGATGTGAATCCCGAATTGATTCTGACCAAGGACAATGCCACTGGTAAAGCCATGGAGCATATTGGCGATGTCGCTCCCATTATCACGATTCCCTGGAACCAGACAGACGTCTTCGGTCATCTGCATCAAATTGCATCCATTGTGGATCGTACCCAAGCCGCGACAGATTGGCTGGATCGACATGAGCGCAAAGCGGAGCGTGCACGCAAAAAAATGAAGGAACTAGCCGTGGATATTACCGTTGCCGTTGGCACGTTAACGCCTAAAGGTCCACGGATGTATAGCCATCGCAACTTCGGACATGTCTTCTATCGCAGTCTGCAATTGGCCGCTCCTCAGCGAATTCAGAGCGAACTGGCTGGCAAATCACCTGGAGTCGGATTCAACTGGTTGCCCTTCACACCAGGAGAATGGGACGGACTGGAGGCAGACGTGCTGGTCCTCGCGATTAATTCTATGCATGAAAAGGCAACACTGTTGAAAGAGATGGCATCGAATCCACTCTGGAACAGCCATCCTGCGGTAAAAAACGGACGTGTGCATCTCATTGACTGGAACTCATGGGTCGTGTATGCTCCATATTCCATCAACATCCAGCTTGACGAAGCGCTCTCTATGTTGACGAACAAACCTTCACTTTTGTAATCTAAAAAATGTCCATCTCCCAAATCTTAATTTATGCCATGTACGGGCCTGAATTAAGATTCTATAATGATGACTAATTGATAATGATAATCAATAACAATGAAATGCGTTGTTGGTACCAAAGGAGTGACCCGTATTCAACATCCGGGACTGCCACATCGTCCATCTAATTCCAAAAAATCTGCGGTAACCGTTGGGCTGACGTTTTTGTCTGCCATAGCGATACTGCTGCTAAGCATGTTTGTCGCCATCTCTTTAGGTGCCAAAGGGCTGACCCTGGAAACCGTATGGGCTGCCATATTTCAGTACAACCCGACTTTGACACCACATCAGATTATTCATGAGCTGCGATTGCCACGTGTACTTGCCGCGGTTATTATCGGCGCTGCCTTTGCCGTTGCAGGAGCTTTAATGCAAGGCATTACGCGTAATCCGCTTGCAGACACCGGCATTCTGGGCATCAATGCTGGAGCCACTTTTGTCGTAGCCTTGAGTTTTGCCTTTTGGCCGGGACTGCCATACGGCTGGATCATGGTTTTATCATTCGTGGGGGCAGTTCTGGGCACACTGCTTATCTTCCTGCTTGGAATGGCAGCACCTGGCGGTCTGAATTCCATCAGACTGACCGTTGCCGGGGCCGTTATTGCAGCCATGTTAACCTCCCTTAGCACAGGCGTTGCCATTTATTTTGACCTGAGTCAGGATCTGGCCTTCTGGTATGCGGGAGGATTTGGCGGAATAGAATGGCGGCATCTGAAGCTGATTCTTCCCCTGCTGCTCGCCACACTCGTGCTGATTATGCCACTCGCCCGGCGTGTATCCCTTATGTCACTCGGAGAAGAAGTCGCGATTAATCTCGGGATCAACCTGCGCTGGACGAGGTTTCTTGCCCTCGCAGCGGTTGTTGTACTGGCTGGTGTGTCCGTGTCGGCAGTAGGCTCGATTGGATTTGTCGGACTCGTCATCCCCCATATATCTCGCAAACTGGTAGGCGTCGATTATCGACTCATCATTCCGATGTCTTCTCTGCTTGGAGCGATATTACTGGTGCTCGCCGATCTAGGCTCACGCATCGTGAACCCACCCGAAGAGCTCGCCGTAGGCATTATGGTTGCCTTTGTCGGTGTACCGTTCTTCCTCTATCTGGCCCGTAAAGAAAGGAGGGCCTTGTAGCGATGAATTTCAATACACCTTCACGATCACGAGGTAAACGTTCGTTAGTCGTCAGCATCACGCTGCTCTGCATCGCCATTGCCGTTATTGTAATCAGCCTGAACACGGGAACCATTCGTCTCTCCCCAGCGGCTGTGCTACAGACTTTGCTTGGTAATGGCAGTTCGGATGATCAGATTGTACTGTTTGATTACCGACTGCCTCGCATCTTGGTCACTGTGCTGGCCGGAGCAGGACTTGGTATTGCCGGAGCAGCTTTGCAAGGAATCACTCGCAATCCGCTGGCGGACCCGGGCATTCTGGGCTTACATGCAGGGGCAGCGTTTGGACTCATGGTGTTTGTTAGCCTGTCCTTTACAATGGATGGCTCTGTAGCCTTATTCATTCCGTTGTTTGCTTTTGCAGGCAGTATTGCCGCCGCCCTGATCATCATGCTGTTATCTTATGATCGCCATAACGGCGTATCACCCATGAAGCTGATTCTGGTGGGAATCGCTGTAGCGGCCGGGTTCCATGCGTTGACCCTCTACTTATCCCTGCGTTTGGATGAAGATACCTATTCCTTTGCCGCAAGATGGTTGGCAGGTAGCGTCTGGGGCCGGGATTGGATTCATGTGCAAGCGTTGCTTCCCTGGGTGGTGCTATGTATCTCGTACATTTGGAGTCGATCCAAAACGCTTGATGCCTTCAATCTTGGAGATGCTGCCGCCACTAGTATCGGGACACCTGTTCGATCCCAGCGTGTTATTTTGCTGCTCTGTGCTGTGGCTTTGTCTGCCGTCAGTGTATCGATGGCTGGGGGGATTGGCTTTATCGGTCTGGCGGCACCACATCTGGCGCGCAGACTTGTTGGTCCGATGCATCGGCATCTGATCCCTGCTGCCGGGCTCATTGGTATGGTTATTCTGGTGAGCGCCGACACGATTGGGCGAACCATCTTCCAGCCTAACGCCATTCCGGCAGGTGTAGTGGTTGCCGCGATTGGTGCACCTTACTTTTTGTACCTGTTAGTACGAAGCAAGTGATCTTTTTTTTCAAAAAACAAAACAATAAAGACATCCAAGAGATGTTCAAGGAGAATGTGACTACCCATGTTAAAGAAAAACCTGATGCTTGTCATGAGTATCTGTCTGGTGCTTGTACTCGCAGCCTGTGGAACGGCCAACAATTCATCATCTGCTTCAGGCGGTTCATCCACGAATACTTCAACCGAAAATCAGGACAACAGTGCAAGTTCGGGAGAGCCACGTATTGCCTCCATGTCGATCCACTTGACCAATGATCTGCTGTCTCTCGGTATTACGCCGGTGGGTTCCGTTATTGGCGGTGAAGCCAAAGGTTTCCTGTCCCATGTTGCGGATCGTCTTCAAAATACAACGCCACTTGGTCCGGTTAAAGACCCGGATATGGAAGCTTTGCTTGCCCTGAAACCCGATGTAATCTATCTGGACGAAGAATTCTCTGGTGATGATATTGCCAAATTCGAGAAAATTGCTCCGGTGCATGTCTTCAACCTGGATGACGGTACATGGCGTGATCATCTGAAAGACATTGGCAAACTCGTGAATCGCGAGAAGGAAGCCGAGCAGTACATTCAGGACTACGCGACCGAAACAGAAGAAGTGAAATCTCTGATTCATGATACGATTGGTGATGGTACCGTTATGGCAATTCGTGTTACTGCCAAAGAGTTGCGTGTGTTCAGTACACGCCGTCCCATGGGTCCCATTTTGTATGAGGATCTCGATCTGACTCCTGCCAAAGGGATCACAGATATTGATTCAACCAAACCGTACCAGGTCGTCTCCCGTGAAATATTGCCGGACTATGATGCAGATGCGATCTTTGTGGTTGTGAATTCGGATGATGAAGCGAAAGAAATGTTCAAGGAGCTGGAAAACAATCCAATCTGGCAAGGTCTGAAAGCTGTCAAAGCCGGTCATGTCTACCCGATTGGGGCACAACCTTGGCTCGATTACTCATCAATTGGCAATAAAATGGCCATGGATGAAGCGAAAAAAATATTCTCCAAAAAATAATCAAAAAAACCTCACTTTGAAATCGGAACAGCGTTCGTATGAATCATACTGACGCTATATTCCTCTCAAAGCTGAGGTTTTTTTGCTTTGTCCCTGTCAGCAAGCTGCAATCTATCCTTTTCCACCAAGCATGCTCACACTGTACAGACAATAATCTCAACATCCGTATCGGCAAAGGTTGCCTGGATAATTGGGCTGACCTTCTCCCATTTCAGTCTGTCCAACCCGCACCCTATTCGGGGCATCGCCAATTTCGTAATCCCTTCCATTGCACATACATTCCGCATGGATTCTACCGCATTCGTCAACGATTGGTACGTCGGCTTATTGGAGAACTTTGCCTTGGTGACCAGATTCAGCGTCCGTCCCACCGGATAACATCGTCCAATCTCAAGCGGCTCTTGTTTGGCCTGTTCTTGAAGATTTTCCAAACCGAATCGCTCCCGGAACTGTACCGCAATGCCCTTGCCCATCCTTGCATCGGCTGATATGCAGTGCGCAAGCGAATAATCATCTCCGAGATCAAATAAATCCTGTTGTCTCTCATAAAACTGCATGCCATCTCTCTCCTTTCTCCTGCTTCCTTCTTCAAGCTACATCCTTTGTTCTACTTAATTAACCCTCTGCCAAAATACGTTGAAATGCCTTTAATGTTCTCTGACCTGCTGATTGATCATATACGGCAAATACAATGCGTTCAAAGGAGTCCCTAAATGCCTCTCCCACTAACACATCATGAAAATACTTCGCCACCACTGCCGGTTCATTGCGAAATACACCGCAACCGTAAGCGCCCAGAACAATCGTGCGGTGACCATTCGCAGCAGCCACGTCCAGAATATAACGGATGCGCTCCTTCATCACCGACTCAATCTGCAGATCATCCGCTTCTCCACGCTCTTTCACCACACCCGCATTCACCGCCGGAGCAGTAATGAATGATGATACATAATATTTGTCCAGCAGCCTGTCTTCATCATCACGGATCACCGGAACATCCGGTGAATAGATCATATAATTCGAATATAGACCCGATCGCTGTTTGCGATTGTAATCGTACATTTCATCCATTTGTGCGATGCACGGATACAGCCCCGTGGCTCGGGCCAGACTCTCTTCCTGTGCCTGGCTTCCGCCAAGGAAGCCGCCGCCCGGATTTTTCGCCGATGCAAAGTTTAGACAAACCACATCTTCTCTTCCTTCATCTACCGTCAAACGTAAAGCAGCTCCAAGTGTAGTCTCGCCAGTAACTTCAATGCGACCCGACGCACCTTCAATTCGAGCGGATGGGGCCGCGGGTTGAATTCCAACGTGAGCTTTTATACGAAGCTTTTCTCTGAGCGCGGACAATTCTGCTGGACGGTATAACACCGAATTTCGGATGGCTTGCTGCACATCGGTACCTATCCCAACCTTGCGATCATATCCATTGACGTATTGCCCTTCATCCAAAATAACCAACGTCTGCTGTGCGATATTAGCCCGCTTGGAACGTGAATTGGAGCCACCATTACCCGTTGATCTATCGAGTTTATTGTTGTTGCTATAACGCCCGTTGCTATTCTTGTTATTGCTGCTATTGTTCTTATCCTGTTGTTGATCACTCATCTGAATCACTTCCTATATCTTCTCTTAGACGGGTCAGAATCTCACCCAGCCAGTTGGTTCCCCGCCATGTTCTTCGATTGCGAATGCGCGGGTCTTCCTCCGCCAGTCCCACACCCCAGATGCGATCATCCGGGCTTGCTTCCACAAGGGTCGTTCCACGAGTGGCACGCAGCGCGGTTAGCAGTTCTTCGTTCTGTGTAAATTTGGCCCAATTCCCCTCGTAAACAATGCGCTGGCACTCAGCTTCCCATAACGTCTGGTCGAAACCTGCGACCTGTCTGCCCAGCTTTTTTTGTACCGAAGCAGAGCTTGCCTTCAGAATCTTGTCTGCGATGGTCTGATCGCCAAACAGCAGTGCTTTCTGGTGCATCATGTATTGCTCTGCACTCGTGTAGTGAACCCCGTTCACGGTAAATTCCGCGGGGTGCCACTGTGAGAACGGAGATGCAGTCCGCCAGAAAAACGTAAACTTTTCCATCCATATCCCCCCTTTACTTGATCCTCATGTATGCAATCATCCCGCAAACGTCTCGAATGACTTCAAATGGATGACTTCATTCGATTTCAGTGATGCATACCGTCTTCTATATGTTTTGCCTCTCTGGATTCAATCTGTATAAACGTGATGGTCGATGACCGGCACTGCTCGCATACTCTCCTGTCTCAATGACCCAATCGGCGATTTTTCGCCGGAAAGCGGCAGCCAGCAGTTTTTTGCCACTGATGATCTCATGTACTTTCTGAAGTGCAGTCAGTGTGAAGGTCTCCGGCATCAGATTGAATGCAATATCCGTGTATTCGATCTTGGAACGCAGACGTTCAAGCGCATAATGAATGATTTTGGCATGATCAAATGCAATCCCCCGAACCTCACCCAACGTCATACGATGGCTCCGTACTTTTCCTTCTATCGTTTCTCTCGTCTCAATAATTGCCGACAACTCTTCTGTTCCATTGGTCAAAATTAACTGCAATCTGCGTTCTGTCACACGTCCACGCGCATGAATATGGCGCTTCTCTTCCAGAAGACGCTGCTCTACCCGAAACCAACTGGCCTCACTGGCATCATCGCCAGCCTGAAGCTCCAGCTCACTGCTGTCGACCAGCGCCATATAGGAACAGCTGATAACCCGTGTACGCGGATCTCGTTCCACATCTCCCCAGGTGTACAGTTGCTCCAGATAAATATCATCAAGCCCCGTCTCTGTCAACAATTCCCGCCGAGCAGCATCTTCCAAGGATTCCTGCATGGAGACAAATCCGCCCGGTAACGCCCACTGTCCCAGATAGGGATGGCCGCCACGCCGAATCAGCAGCAACTGGAGTTCGGGTTCCGCAAGCTTGCGATAATTCTCCTGAGCTTCACTGCGAATTGTAAATACCAACATGTCCACGGTGACGGAAGGACGTTCGTAATCACCAGCATCATAGCTGTCCAAAAACTGTTTTTCACTTATATGTGCCTGATCCTGATGCTCCCGGTAATCAGGAGCTTTTCCTCCAGACGAACCTTCGTAAGTCATACTATTCAAACCCCATTCTGTTATTAACATAATGTTATTAACAATTAGATAATATCAATTTATCATATCATTTTATCTCAGGTCAATATTTCCAGTCCAAAATAAATGATCTGTATTCACTTGACGGTATGTCAAATCAAACTTAAAATTTAGTTAGTCGACTAACTAAATGATGTGCTCAAAAATCTAAAAAGATACGAACGGAGCGGATGATATGAACCCAGTCCAAAACGATCGGTTAATGGGACAGTTGTCCGAGCTCGTGAAACTGAAACGTTACAAGGTTCATGAGAAACTTGTGAATCACCCCGAGTTATACCCGGGGCAGCCCCCTTTGTTGTTCCAGCTTGAACGGGAGGATGGCCAATCCCAGAAAAATCTGGCCGAACAACTTCAGCGCAGTCCCGCCACGGTAACCGTCATGCTCAAGCGCATGGAATCATCCGGTTATGTGAGACGCGAAGCAGACCCGAAGGATCTGCGCAGTCTGCGGGTATACCTGACGGATCAGGGGCGCTCTGCTCTACAAGAATTGAGACAAGTGATTCAGGAGTTGGAACAGCAAGCCCAGAAAGATTTTACACCGGAAGAATCCCGGATCATGTCTCTACTTGCACAGCGTATGCTCCAAAACCTGCGTGAAGCTTGAGGTAATACAAACGTGATTGAAGTAGCTAAAGGTATGATGAAATTGATTCCACTTATGCAATAAAGATTGAGGTGATTTCCGATTGTGGACGTTAAAACGATTCTTGATCCCGTATAAGTCGGCGGCGATCCTCGCTCCGCTGCTCATGGTACTTGAGGTTGCCATGGACCTGCTCCAGCCCAAGCTGATGTCCAGCATCGTGGATGATGGTGTGCTTGCAGGGAACCTGCCCCATATTGTGACTACAGGTCTGATCATGCTGCTTGTTGCGTTAATCGGCTGGGTTGGCGGCGCAGGCTGCACACTCTATTCAAGCAAAGCTGCCGTGGGATACGGCACGGATCTGCGTCAGGAACTGTTTGATCATATTCAGACCTTCTCCTTCCGTAATCTGGATACGTTTCAGGAAGGATCTCTGATCACTCGTCTGACCAGTGATATTACCCAGATGCAGACCTTTGTACAGATGCTGCTGCGGATGTTCATCCGTTCGCCGATGCTGATCATCGGTAGTATCATCATGGCATTTACGATTAGTGTGAAGCTGGCTTTGATTCTTATTGCCACTGTGCCCGTACTGTTTATTATCTTATTTATTCTGATAAAAGCTTCCTATCCGCTGTTCGCCAGTGTTCAGAGCAAACTTGATCAGGTCAACGCCGTGCTCCAGGAGAATCTTGCCGGCATCCGTGTCGTTAAGGCGTTTGCACGTGCACGTCTGGAGAAAAAGCGGTTCAAGCAATCCAACGAAGACTACACCTCAACCGCCGTCAAAGCCTGGCGTATTGTCACGCTGAATGCACCCGTGCTCAGCTTGATGCTGAACGCTACCATTGTAGCGGTGCTGTGGTTCGGAGGCTTTCAGGTAGTTGGAGGCGATATTGCTGCCGGAGATCTGATTGCTTTTATCAACTATGTCACGGTTGTACTCTCATCCCTCACGTCGATCGGCATGATGATGATGAGCTTCTCTCGCGCCAAGGTGTCTGCTGCCCGGCTCAATGAGGTGTTACATACACAGCCAGATATTCAATCGGGAACCGATAACTCCGGGAAAGTACAGTCACTGTCTTCTATCCGTGATCAGAACTCATACCGATCGTCTCCCCTTCCCTCGCACACAGGCGGTCAAGTGGAGTTCAGAGACGTATCCTTCCGTTATGACGGAGAACTTGCACTTACCGGCATTAATCTGATGGCTCGCCCAGGTGAGAAAGTGGCCCTGATCGGTTCAACAGGTTCAGGCAAAACCTCGCTGGTGCAGCTAATTCCCCGTCTATATGATGCTTCGCAAGGTGAGGTGCTCGTGAATGGAGTGAACGTTCGTCACTGGGATCTTCAGGATCTTCGCAGCCGTGTGTCCATTGTGCTCCAGGAATCCATTCTGTTCAGCGGCAGCATCCGGGATAACATATGCTTCGGCCGGCCCGGTGCAACGGATGCTGAATTGCGTGCCGCGGCACAAGCTGCGGCAGCAGATGATTTTATTATGAAATTGAAAGACGGGTATGACACGGAACTGGGTCAGCGCGGGGTCAATCTGTCCGGTGGGCAGAAACAACGTATATCCATTGCACGCGCCCTGCTTATGCAACCGGAAGTGCTGATTCTGGATGATAGCACCAGTGCTGTGGATCTGCGCACGGAAGCAAGTATTCAGAAGGCATTGCAATCCTTGATGAAAGACAGCACGACCTTTTTGATTGCACAGCGGATTTCCTCCGTGAGGGATGCAGACTGTATATATGTCATTGATGAAGGACAGATCGTTGCCAGGGGCACACATGATGATCTTATGGCTCATTCATCCCACTACCAAGCCATCTATTATTCGCAGCAACGGAAGGAGGATGTTCAATTTGGCTAAACCTGCCTCTTCCTCCATGCAACAAACGGTCGTGCCTCCCATCGGAAGACCCGGACCAGCGGGCAGAGGACCTGTTCCCAAAGTCAGAGCCAAGAATGCTCGCCACGCCCTGATTAGGGTGTGGTCATACATGGGACGTCATCGCAAAGGCGTCATTGCTGCATTAGTGCTGACTGCTCTCGGAACACTGCTCAATCTGGCAGGACCTTATCTTCTGGGACGTGCCGTTAACGAACATATCGTGCCCAAAGTAACAGCGGGTTTGCTGAAGGAATGTCTCCTCTTGCTGAGTGTTTATGTCCTTGGCTCACTCCTGATGTGGGCTCAATCCTATGTCATGATTGGTGTGTCCCAACTGACCGTTAAGGATCTGCGACATGCGTTGTTCTCCCGACTACAAGAGTTGCCTGTCCAGTTTTTTGATAAAAATCAAAGCGGGGATCTGATGAGCCGGGCCACCAATGATATTGATAACGTATCTACAACGCTGAATCAAAGCGTAACCCAATTGATGTCCAGTGCCATTCTGCTCGTTGGCTCCTTGTCGATCATGTTTGCACTCGATGTTCGGCTTACACTGCTCAGTCTGATAACGGTACCCTTAATAACCATTGCCACTCGCCTAATCGCTTCAAGAACTCGCAAACACTTCACGGCCCAGCAGAAGTTACTTGGTGAGCTCAATGGTTATGCGCAGGAGACCATTGCTGGACAAAAAGTTGTAGCGGCTTATAACCGTCAGGATCAGGCACATCAACATTTCAAGAACCTGAACGAGAAACTGCGCACCTCCAGCACACAGGCCCAGACTGTTTCGGGTTTGGTTGGCCCTACGATGAACGTGATGAACAACATCGGGTTTGCCATACTGGCTTCTGTCGGTGGATGGATGGCTTATCATGATCTGACATCCATCGGATTGATCGTCAGTTTTCTCGCATACTCCCGTCAGATTGAGCGGCCGCTGAGCGACCTGGCCAATCAGTACAATCTGATTCAGGCTGCTATTGCAGGTGCTGAACGTGTGTTTCACATCATGGACACCCCTGGTGAATATGTGGAGGAACAGAAGAAACAACTGGATCAGATTCAAGGTAAGGTTGTATTTGAAGACGTCTCCTTCGGGTACAGTGCAGAGCGAGACATTCTGAAGAAGGTCAGCTTTACTGCCAAACCTGGCGAGATGATTGCACTTGTTGGACCGACTGGCGCAGGTAAAACGACCATAATCAACCTGTTACCCCGTTTCTACGAGATTACAGGCGGACGGATCACCATCGATGGATGTGACATCTCGGAACTGGAGAAGGATCAACTCCGTCGGCAACTCGGCATTGTACTTCAGGATGCCTACCTGTTCTCGGGTACCATTCGTGACAATCTCGCCTATGGCAAGCCGGACGCAAACGATGAACAGATCAGGCAAGCAGCTATGCTTGCGAATGCACACTCGTTCATCTGCAAACTGTCGCAGGGCTACGATACCCCCATCATTTCCGGGGGAAGCAATCTGAGTCAGGGACAACGACAGCTGCTGACCATTGCCCGGGCAATTCTGGCGGATCCAGCCATACTTATTCTGGATGAGGCAACGAGCAGCATCGATACGCGTACAGAGATGCAAATCCAGGAAGCGATGCGTACGTTAATGAAAGACCGTACCAGCTTTGTCATCGCCCACAGACTGAGCACGATTCGTGAAGCCGATCAGATTCTCGTCATTGATGATGGACAGATCGCTGAACGGGGAAGCCATGATGAGTTGATGCAGCAAGAAGGATTCTACTATCAGTTACATCAGGGACAGCTTAATACATCGAACTAAAGATTTAATCGAAATACGAAACGCCGCATGGGTTCTTCAGGCCCCATGCGGCGTTTCGTTTTTTTTCATGACTTCGTCTGCTACTGTCCCTAAATTGGTTATACGCGTTACGTCTCCATTGGCAAATGAAGCGTGAAGGTAGAACCAACGCCCATTTCGCTATGGACGGTAATTTTACCATTGTGGTCCTGAATAATTTTCTGGCAGAGTGCAAGTCCCAGTCCTGTACCTTCTTCTTTGGTTGTATAAAAGGGATTAAAGATTGTGGATAGGGAATTTTCCGGAATACCGCTTCCTGTATCTGTAATGGAGATGAGTACTGCCTCTCCTTCCTGCACCAAGTCCATATGAACCTCACCGGGGTCTGTCATCGCTTCAAAAGCGTTACGAATCAGGTTGATCAATACCTGTACAATCTTATCCCGATCCATGTTGATCACGACTGGCTCATTAGACATTTCAAGCGTAATTCGATGCCCGCGGGATGCCGCATCCGACTCGGTCAAAGACATCACCCGCTCAAGGCAGTGGCCCAATTGTTCCGGCTTCATATGATTGGCATGTGGTTTGGAAAACTGTAAAAATTCAGCCGTCAGATCGGTCACTCTCGTCACCTCACCCATAATCACTTCATACCATGGCGCGATATTAAATGCCTGTCCACGTGACAGCTGCAAGAATCCCCGAATTGCCGTAAGCGGGTTCCGAATTTCGTGAGCCATACCTGCCGCCAGTTCACCCACGGCCCTTAATCTTTCGGAACGAAAGACTTCTTCTTCATTTTTCAGCCATTTGCTGCGCTGTTGTTGAAGCAGTCTATCCTCGGCTACCGTCATAAAGTGTTGCAACGAATCCGACATCTCCGGGTACAGAGAGATGCTGTAGCTTACCTGGAGTCCTTGAAGCTGAACGGATAGCAATGACGACATTCGCTCTTCAACATCTTTGATCTCCGGCAAAACGACTGCAAATCGGTCTCCTGCATATCGGGATATGCCATAGGCTTCGGTGAAATGGTTGCTAATCATCTGGCCTGTACCTGTGATCACTGTACACCAGGGATCTTCTGAATCCTTTTTAAAGCCGCTAAAGTTGTTGACATTCAAAAGGACAAGCAGGAAAGAGCGACGCTCTTCCACGGTCTTATGCAACACCTCCATGTAACCTTCGTAATTCAACAGTCCAGTAAGCGGATCATGCAGGGTCAGGAACCGATTCTTTTCCCGAAGCCTTCGCTTCTCGACCTCACTGTTAATCAAGGTGTGATATAAAAAAATGATAACAACCGAGGTTAACAGGTCAAATAACGAGACGAGCAAAGTATATGTATCTACAGGTACATACGAAAGCCGAATTACCGTATATTGCAGCATAAGCAGCAACGAAATCGGCAAGGTCTGCGACAACCGCTGTTTGTCCTGGATCATTGAGATAATGAGCATATAATACAGCATGTTGCACCAGTTCAGTTGACTGTAATAATGGAATATTCCGAGAAAAATCCACTGAAACTTCCGCAGCACAGGATATCGTCTCTCCCCATAAATACTTGCTACCAATAATGTCGCTGAAAGCGACATTATTGCCATATGAGGGGTAAGCTTTAAAACATAAGAGGACAGAATGACAAGCAGACAGCCCAGCGGGAATATCACCATTTTCATCGTGTAACTTAGCAAACAGCCTCGCCCCCTTTGACATAAAACTCACATCAAACAACTTATGTACATGTATTATATCGATTATGATTAGCTGATGTTGTCGATTAGTGGAGGCTCGTCAAATTCGCATGGATGTATAAATTATGAAGACAATAGGACATATGATGTAATTGTAATCCGACAAAAGTGAAACAATTCCAAACAATTCCTCTACACATAGTCTAAATGTGTTATAATCCATTAATGGATTAATTTAGGTTAAAACCTTGGTTATGGAGGATGTTATATGACAACACAGCGAAAACCACTTGGCTTCGGAACGCTATCTCTGTTCGTACTGACGATGGGATTTGCTTTTAACTTTCCATGGGGCAAAGCCGATTTTATGATCAGTCATTACCTTTTTAATTTAATAAACATGCCTATTTATAGTAACGGAACTGAGGGACTTCACATTCCTTTTGTAGTAGCGGCCCTTTTCTGGATTCCAACCTTCCTGATCGCGAAAAAAAATCGTGCGCATTTCGGTACAAGTGTTGCCCGTAATGTGGCCGCATTTATGCTGGTATTTTGTATTATTGGCCCTATAATTACTGTTGTAGATTGGTTTGTAAATGCATAACGCTTAAAGCCAGCCCTCTATTATCCCGAGAGCTGGCTTTTTTTCTACTTTTTCCATATAAGATGAATTGAATTTTTACACCATAACGTAGAGTGCAGAACCAATCTGAAGAAGCGGAGCGTTCGCATTTATCACCGGATTTTCCCCTATTAATATAGGGAATCAAGAAAATCAGGGGATAAGGGCGATCGGAAGATGGTACTGCACTCGGAGTACAACGGTGTAACCTTTTCACGTTCATCCCATATCCTTCTTATTTTTTCGCCATATACTTACGGATATCAAAAGCCACCGCAGCAACGATGATCAATCCTTTGATAATCAACTGCCAGTATGGACTTACACCGATAAATGTCAGACCATAGTTAATGACCCCGAAGATCAGAACCCCGGCCATAACACCCGGCACCGTTCCTATCCCACCCGCCGTTGATACACCACCGACCACACACGCGGCTATGGCATCCAGCTCATACATGTTACCGTAATTGTTCGTTGCCCCACCTGTCCGTGCTGCTTCAAGCACACCACCCAGACCATACAACGCACCCGCAATGGCATACAGGGCAACCAGATTTCGTGCTACATGAATCCCGGATACATGTGCTGCCTGAATGTTGCCACCGATGGCATACATGTTTTTGCCAAGCCGGGTTTTGTTAAAGATCACCCAGCAGATTAACGCCACCGCAATGGCAATCAGAACGATATATGGAATGGAGTACCCCCCACCCAGATCAATGTATCCAGAACCAATGACGGTGAAATCGGGTCTCAATCCTCCAATGGGCTGTGACTGGTTGGGTTCCGTATCAAAATAAATGGAGTTCAGTCCATACACGGCAACCATCGTACCCAGCGTTGCGATAAAAGGGGGCACATGTAACTTGGCGATAATAAGGCCATTCACCAAGCCCACGAACAGGCCAACCGTGATTCCAACCAGAATCGGCAATAACACAGGCAATTGTGGCAGATCGGGGAAGAAACGGTTCGCATACTCGTCTATCTGAAGCATTGATGCGGATACGACAGCTGTCAGCCCCACAACCCGACCAGCGGAGAGATCGACCCCTCCTGTAACCAGGATGAAGGCTGCACCGAGTGCTATAATGGCCCTTGTGGAGGACTGCTGTAATATATCCCGTAGGGTGGAAAAAGCAAGAAAGTTCGGATCGGCGATGGCAATGCCAATAATAAGCAGAATCAGAACGATAAAGATGGCGCGCTGTGTTACATATTGCTTCACATGATTAATCATCTGTGGGTTCATCGGTTTCCCTCCTGTCTAAGCCATCCGCTGCTGTGCGGCCAGCCTCATAATATCCTGCTCTGTTGCCTCAGCTCCGTCCACGATTCCGGTGAGACGCCCTTCGCTCATCACCATAATGCGGTCCGACATTCCCAGAAGCTCAGGCATCTCTGAACTAATCATGATAATGCTTTTGCCCTGACGAGCCAGTTCCGTAATGATGGTGTATATCTCGAACTTGGCCCCTACATCGATTCCACGTGTCGGTTCATCCAGCAGCAGAATCTCCGGATCGGTCAGCAACCAGCGGGCCAGCAGAACCTTCTGTTGATTCCCACCCGAAAGGTTCCGAATCAGCGTGTTAACCGAAGGCGTTTTGGTTCTGAATTTCTGTGTCTGCTCCCGGGCTTCCTCGCGGCCTTTTTTCTCATTCAACAAACCTATGCGATTTTTGTAACGACCAAGACTTGCAATGATTGTGTTCTCATACACCGAAAGCACGGGGAATATCCCTGTAACCCGTCGTTCTTCGGTGAGCAATGCAATATTGTAACGCTTTGCGGCAGCGGGAGAATGAATCTTTACTTTGCGTCCGTGGATTGAAATCTGACCTGAAGCGAGACCTCGCAGCCCGAACAAGGACTCCATCAATTCTGTCCGCTGTGCGCCAACCAGGCCGCCAATGCCGAGCACCTCACCTTTTCGCAGCTCAAAGGATACATCACGAAACGAGTTGGACTGATTCGATGTCAGGCCCTCCGCCTTCAAGATGACTTCACCGGGTACGTTCGTCCGTTCCGGGAATCGTTCGTCCATGTCACGACCCACCATGCGTGTGATGATCAGATCTGTTGTCAAATCCGCAGCATCCCAAGTCCCAACTACGAAGCCATCACGCATGATCGTGACCTCATCCGAGATCGTCAGGATCTCCTCCATCTTGTGTGAAATGTAGATAATGGACACACCGCGACTACGCAGTTCATTAATAATGGCGAAGAGCTGATCCACTTCCTTGCCTGTCAGGGAAGAAGTTGGCTCATCCATGACGATAACTTTGGACTGAAATGAGACTGCCTTCGCGATTTCCATCGATTGAATCTTGGACACGGACAGTGTCCCGGCCTGGGCTTTTGGATCAATATCCAGACTCAGGTCCTTGAACAGAGCCAGTGTATCGGTATACATCCGTTTTTCGTCCACCAGTATTCCCTTCATCGGAAAACGTCCCAGCCAGATATTCTCCATTACCGGACGATGCGGGACCGGGTTCAGCTCCTGATGAATCATGGATATGCCTTGCTGAAGTGCAGCCTTGGAATTCGGAATATCTACAGCCTTTCCGTCAATGTGGATCGTTCCTTCATCTGGTCGATACATGCCAAACAGACATTTCATAAGTGTGGATTTGCCTGCTCCATTCTCTCCCATTAAGGCGTGAACCGTTCCCGGCTTCACCTTCAAGGTGACCTGACTTAGTGCCTGCACACCCGGAAATGCTTTGGAAACTCCATTCATCTCCAGCAGGTAAGATGACTCCATCTTGGTTCCTCCCTTCCATATGACTGGCAAAAAGGGACGCTACCCGAATGTCGGACGTCCCTGTCTCGTGCTGTTATTGGGCGTCGGCAATGTTGTCTTTTGTGATCTTTTTGTATGCGATCCAGACGTATTTCCCATCTGTAATGTCGTATTTGGTATTTTCCTTCGTTGGTGTCTCACCTTTGGCAAGTACGGAAGCCAATGCCACCGTGGCTGCGCCCTGATTCTTGGCATCATTAAGCACCGTGCCCAGCATCGTGCCATCCTGTAGAGCCTGAATGGCTGGAGCTGTTGCATCCACACCTACAACCGGCATCGATTTGCCATCCTTGAAGTATCCGGCTGCTTTCAATGCCTCAATCGCACCCAAGGCCATGTCATCATTGTTCGCAAGAACGGCTTCAATTTTGTCGCCGTGGGATGCCAGGAAAGCTTGCATTTTCTCCTGACCCTTCACGCGGTCCCACATCGCCGTGTCTTCCGCCAGTGCTTCCACTTCGATACCGGCATCCTGGATCGCCTGAACCGAATATTTGGTCCGAAGCTCTGCATCCTGGTGACCCGGTTCCCCTTTCAGCATGACGTATTGCAGTTTGCCATCGCCGTTTTTGTCTGCTTCCGGATGTGCTTTCCAGTAATCCACAATCAGCTGCCCGGAGATCGTACCGGACTCCTCCGCTTTTGCTCCGACGTAGTACACCTTATCCCACTTGTTCATATCTTCAGCCACGGGCTCACGATTAAGAAATACCACTGGAATGTTCGCTGCCTTGGCCTTGTCAATGATGACACCCGCCGCCGTCCGGTCTACCGGGTTCACAGCCATTGCATTGTATTTCTTGGATACAAACAGATCGACTTTCTCATTCTGGGTTGGCTGTGCATTCTGGCTATCCACGATATCCAGGGTTGCAACACCTTCCGCTGCTGCGGTCATCGCATTACGTACACCCGTCATGAATGTATCATCGAATTTGTAGATGGCAACACCAATCTTGGGCGTTTCCGTCCCGGCTGCTGTCTGGCCACCTCCTGCATCTGTTCCCGTACTTCCCCCTGCGCTATCTCCGCCGCTGCTACACCCCGCCGCCACAACCATACATGCCGTAATCAAAAGTGTCATCCATGTTTTCTTCATATCCTAATGACCTCCCCCAAGTTCATTCGGCTTTACCGATATCTTTATTATGAAAGGGTTTACATTAAATTCGAATACAATATCTTCACCTGTTTTATCGAAATCTTCCTCAAGTTAAGAAAATGGATTAATTTCTTCATTCAGCAATCATTCCGGCACTCGTTCATTGTACAAAAGGAAACAGCAACTTCTGGTTATCCATCCAAAACATATTGTCGGTGCTAACCAGCTTCGTCTCAAGTAGCACTCTCGCCTGCACCTGTTGATTGTTCAACCGCGCAACGGCTTGATTCAATCCCAGATAACCTGCACTGTATCCATTTTGGACAATGAGATGATCAAAGACCCCTTCCTGCAATTGCTCCAGTTGCTGTTGTTCACTGCCGAATCCAACGATTCTCACCTTGTCCGCAGCGTTGCGTCGATTCAATTCATCCGCTGCTCCCAGTGAAGCCGGTTCCTGAAGCGCAATGAAGCCGTCCACGTCCACCTCAGGCTGATCCAGCAGTTGCTTCGCAGTCTGCCAGCACCCATCCCGTGTATTACATATCGATTTGGGTTCCACTTGGATGTCAGGATACTGTTCCAGGACTTCCATAACCCCCTGCTCTCTTTGAACCAGACCGGAATTAACGGGGTCTGGGCCCAATAAGGCGATATGCCCTTTCCCTTTCAGAAGCTCAACCATGGCTTGACCCGCCTGTCTCCCCGCCTCCATGTTATCCATGGAGATAATACTGGTGATGCCTTTCACAGGAAATTCATCGTTAAGCACAATGACTGGAACGACTGGCCCATCGGAATGCGTTGTCTGCGCCTTCTGAATGATATCGCTAAGTGCCTTCTCACTCAGTGGATCGACCAATAGAGCAGATGCTCCCTGCCTCAGAGCCAATGCCGCGGCATCCACCTGTGCCTGCTCCCGGGCACTGCGAGACATCGTTGGGCGGTCCGTATTGACAGGCTTAACCTGCATTTGACTACCCACTGAATCCGGAATGGCAGGCGTGTACACACGACCATCGGAAGGATATGCTTCCACGGTCATCAGCTCCGCCCCACTCTCTTTGGCAGCCGCTTCGGCACCGAGCCGGATGGCTTCCGCAAGTTCGCCCGTGCCAGCTGGGGTGACCAGCGCAATACGTGGAGATACTGCCGTAACATCGGTGTTCGATATGCCACATGCACTGCATAATAGCAGAAGGCAGCTTGCGGCTGTCTGGGTGACTACCCAACGTTTCATACGCATGTTCAATCCTTCAACGCTATGGGCATCGCTTCTATTGATCTTGTTGTCCATCATCAGGCCCGCTCTCCTTCTGCTGCGATTGAATGGGAATCCGAACCCAGACCGTGGTGCCTTCTTCCAGCTCACTTGCAAATTCAAGTCCATAACCCTCCCCATAATAGAGCCGAATTCGGTCGTGGACGTTGCGTACGGCTACGCCGGAGCCTGCACCGCTTTTGACCACAGGACGACCACTTAGTAATCCCGACATCTGTTCTTCCGTCATGCCGACCCCATTATCTGTAATGCGAAACACCAGCTTGTTGTCCTCACAATAAACATCGACCTCAATACTTCCTTCGTCCATGTGGTACTCGATGCCATGAACAATGGCGTTCTCAATCAGGGGTTGAAGCACCAGCTTTAAGGTCAGGCATTCCAGAAGCGTATCATCTGCATGGATGTTAAAATTGAATTTGCGCTTGAATCTCATCTGCTGGATCGTCAAATAATGCTGTGCATGCTCCAGCTCTTCCCTGATCGTTATGATCGTTTTACCTTGACTGAGACTGATGCGGAACAGGCGCGAAAGAGACGTGATCATCGTGATCACTTCTTCATTGCGGCTCATGCCTACCATGCGCACCACGGAATTCAGTGTGTTGTATAGAAAATGCGGATTGATCTGGGCCTGCAGGGCTTCAAGCTCCAGACGCCGCTTCTGTTCCTGTTCATGGATGATCTCATCCATCAAGGTGCGAATTTTGTTGACCATCAGGTTGAAGCGACGGGATAATCGTTCCACCTCCAAGGGTCCTTCAATAGGCAACTCCACGTTGAAATCCCCGCGCTCCACGGCCTTCATCTTACGCTCCATTCGCCGGATTGGACGAGTCAGACTGGAGGAAAGAAACAACGATACGAGAATGACCAGTATCAGCACAACCACCAATACACGAATCAGATATCCGTTCACTTCCTGAAGCGTTGTCATAATCTCATCCAAATAGGCCACACCGACAATTTTCCACCCAATATTGGCAACGGACTTCACGGTATTCAGCCTTTTCTGTTCATCTGCCTCATCTTCGTAACTGCCGGAAGCCACCAAAGCCTGTTCGATATTTTCGCTTTTGAGTCCCATATACATCAATTGCTGCTGCGGATGGTACACGATATTGCCCGCACTCTCATCAATGATGTAGACGTATCCCCGTTGCCCCAGACTGACCCGGCGGCTCAATTCATCCATCTGTTTGAAATTGATATCGACCAGCAGGATAACCTGTCGATCCTGACCATTTTGACGTATCGTTATGCCTTTGCTCATGGAAACGACCCATTTATATGGGCCTGTGTACATGTTCTGAATATGAGGTAACGAGAAACTCAGGTGATCCGGCACACGAAGCGCAGACTGAAACCACCCTTGCTGTGTCACATGGGCACTCGGTTTTAATTCGGCTGTGGGTCGGTTCTTGAGCAATTGACCCGTGGAATCGAGCAGGGTAATCGAGATGATATCTTCACGACTGCTGAGCAGTGTGTCGAGCTGTTTATCCACCTGTTCCCCTTCCCATGTGCCGTCACGCAGCATATGTTCCTCAATGGCACGGTACAGATGAGACATGCTACGGACGTAGTCCTCCAGGTTATAACTGACCTGATCCACAATCTGTCTCGTTGTCAGTTCGGCACTTCGCTCGGCAGCCTGGGTGAACTTGTCATGCAGAAGCATCGCCATGATGGTCAGCACCAGAACAATGAAGATGGAGAAGGACCACGTAATAATAAACCGAATACTGCTGACTCTGGACGAACGCAGCCTGGAGCGAAATTGAAGTCCCATGGAGTTCAACCACTTGGACAAGAACTTCATCGGATTGAACCTTCATTTGCTGCCTGGGAAGCCTGTTTACGATATTCTTTGGGCGAGACGCCAATATGTTTTTTGAAACAAAAACTGAAGTAGTTCGGTTCAGCAAAACCAACCTGCTCCGCAATCTGGAAGGACTTCAGCTCTGTCGAGCGAAGGAGTTCACGGGCTGCCTCCATCCGGATCTGCATCAGGTATTGCAGGAAGGTAAGCTGCACTTCTTTTTTGAAAATGCCACAAAAATAACCGGAGCTGATATGCAAATGTCCGCACACCTTCTGAATGGACAGGTCAGGGTCGGCATAATGCTCTTTGGTGAAAACCAACGCCTGCTCGACAATATCCTTGTATACATGCTGGCGACCACTGGCAATGCGATGTTGTACGAGTAGACAGACCTCCCGTACCTTCTTCTGTGCCTCAGTAAGACCCGGCAATCGAAACAGGTCCGCATACAATTGGAACCCTGCACCAAAAATGTCTTCCATCGCTTCTCCTGATGCCTGCGCTGCCTTCCATACGGTTGTTAACACTTCAATGAGATAGAGCTGAATATCACTACGCCCATGTTCCACTGTAATTTCCCGGAAAATGAGTGCAAGTGCCTCCTCCAGCTCCATTTGTGTACCCGCCTTCAGACAACGTGTCAGCGTCTGCTGCTTCAACTCGTCGAACCGCAGCTTGCCCGCCGTCTGTCGCTCCACATCCGCGATGTATATGATTGAATCCGTCCCGGGCACAAGCCGATAATCCAAGGCCAATAGGGCATCTTCATAGGCCTGATTCACATCTGCAAGTGTACCTACAATCTGACCAGATCCCACCGTAGCCGGGATACGCAAGTAGTGGTTGATGCTGCGCATCACATTTTCCAAGGCCTTCTGTTGCCTCTTCGCTCCATCTGTACCGCCCGAGCGATCCACATAGAGCAGGACAATCGTCTCCTGATGCATAAAGGCATGACCAGCCCCATGCTCTGACCAGACTTCTGCCGCAATGTTAAGTGCAGCAAACCGTTTCAGTTCAGCATCCTCCGATTGACGCAAGGAACCTCCCGGAACAAATATCTCAGACTGATTCGCTTCCCCAGATGTTGTTTGGTTATGTCGCTGTGGAGGCTCATTGATTGCTTCCTCAGGTTTCTCCTTCTGTGCATCTCCCTCCATGTGCAGTGTCAATACGGACACCCCATAGCGTTCTCCTGTCAGATCCAATCCGCATTGATTGGCTTTGCTATGAATATAAGTTGCGGGTTTCTGCCGATGGAGCAGGGTCGCCATCAGATCTGCCTGTAATAAAGGCAAACTCGTATGATAGTGTTTACGGAGTTGCTGTACATCTTCACGTTCGGCCACTTCAGCTGCCATCTGGGCGCGCAATCTGGTGAGCAGTTCAGTAAGATGCGCTGCCGAGAACGGCTTCAGCAGATATTCATCCACACTTAACGAGATGGCCTGTCTCGCATAATCAAATTCATCATATCCAGTCAAAATGACCACCTTCACAAGTGGATTACGCTTCCTCAATCTTTGCGCGAGTTCCAGACCGTTCATGAATGGCATGCTGATATCGGTCACCACAATATCCGGCTCTACCCGCTCCGCCATCTCCAATGCTTCCCGTCCATTCTCAGCCAAACCGACAATCCGCAGATCGAGCGCTTCCCAATCGACCTCTACAACGAGCCCTTCACGTACATCTTCTTCATCATCCACCAGCAGTACCCGGTACACGCTCAGATTCCTCCTTTTATGACAGGCCTAATGCCCTAACAACTAATATATATGTGACATTGTCAATCATTTGATTTCGATTGCTTAGCGTACTTATGTCAAAATGCAAAGGGGTCATGCTGGACAGTTCCAAGGTTGCCATCATAATATACAATATTATCAGGGATATGTAATCGCTTTCTTTATTGGAGGTAAGGCAACCCTGTCGGGCAGTGCCTAAGTGAAATGAGAAGGATAGTATATGAATGCTTCGGGTAGGTTAAAGTAATACAAATACGGAAAATTGCGAAGTGCTCTTAATAGGAGGTATTTTGATACTAACTATAATTCCAATCCTTCATTCTTGATTCATTGATGATTCGTATTTAATGCTTTGACATAAATCATTGTCGTATCTGGATTGGTGTGTCCCATCATCTCCGCCAAACGGTGCAGTGGTGTATGCTCTGCCATGGCATAGCCAAAACGATGACGCAGGTCGTGTGAGCTCAGGCCCTCCAGCTCTGCTGCAATCATTACTTTTTTAATCAGGTGGCGCAGTGCCCTCTCCGTTAAACGATCGTTTGTTTTCTCAGAGGGAAAAAGGTACGCACTTTCGGTATCAAAATTAGATAAGTACTGATTCAACATTAGAATACACTGCATATTCAAAGGGATCTTACGCTGTACATTGCGTTTATCGGCTCTCACTGTCAGGTGACCACTTCGTCTACCAAGTTCGATATCATGAGGCATGAGATTGCATACCTCCATCGTTCGCAAGCCGGTGTGAAACATAAGGGTCAGGATCGTCTGATCACGAAGCGAGTTACCGAACTCCACTGCCGCAAGGAATGCCTGCTCTTCTTCGGATGTCATTCGGCGCGGACTGACTTTGTCTTCCGGAATGAACTTTAATGCTTTGGAAGGGTCATGACTGATTCTGGATTCCAGAACAGCCCATTTGAAAAAACGCTTCAGCGTAATCAATCTCCGGTTGATGGTGGCTGGCTTCAATCGCATAACCTTGTGTGAATCTTCGCGATAATGAACTAAAGTGGATGTATCGATGTCTTCGATTCGCAATGCAAACTTTTCCCCGAGCAGTCTTCTTTCCTTGTACCATTCGATAAAATGCTTCAGATCACTTGCATATTCCTTCACGGTTTTGGGATGCAATTCATCCTCATTGGCAAGCATATGAAGGAATTCTTCTATTGTCGGTTCCCGCTGCACCGAAATCCCTGATGACTGATTCATTAGAAAATACCTCCAAATCTTGACTTATATTAGCGGACATGGTATTATCATATTAATCGATACATTAGCGGACATCAAGTCTGTGGTTTAAATGCACCAGGTGAGTGTCAATTTTTAAATTATACTCGTCATAATGATCGGCTAAAAACTTATTTTTTGGAGGAATCACATGCAAACAGGTACAGTGAAATGGTTCAACGCGGATAAAGGATTCGGCTTTATCGAAACTGAAGAAGGAACAGACGTATTCGTTCATTTCAGTGCAATTCAAGGTGAAGGTTACAAATCTTTGGACGAAGGTCAACGCGTTCAATTTGAAGTAACTCAAGGTAACCGTGGACCACAAGCTGAGAACGTTACTAAACTTTAATTATATGAGAGCTGCCTTATTACTAAGGCAGCTTTTTATTTACTCATATTTTGCACAGAATAGATTCACATCCCCAGAATGAAAGCGAGGTATTCCCCATGGATAAAGAACAATTGATCACAGAAGTAGCCAAGGCTGGTGGATTCTCCAAGAAGAATGCTGAAAAAGCTGTAACCGTTGTACTGGATTCGATTCTTGAAGCTCTCAAAGAAGGTAAGGAAGTTCAACTGGTTGGATTCGGGAAGTTTGAAGTGCAGAAACGTGAGGCAAGAACGGGAAGAAGCCGGAAAACAGGCAAAGAAATTCAACTGCCTGCAGGTAAAGTTCCTGTGTTCACAGCAGGCTTAAGCATGAAAGAAGCTTTAAATTAATACACGTAATAAACGTAACAACTCATTGAAAAGAGGTTTTTATTCAAACACACAATAATAATACCGATGTAAATGTCGTCTTTACTACCGTTGATGATATCATTAACTTTTATTCAGGTAAGCAGACGCACCCGGATCATACAGAAGATCACACTCATTCTCCCCTCCCATCATCAGCAAAGTCCGATTGTACCCTACGACCACCCACCCGCTAAACTAACATTTCATCTTGGACAATAATAGGCCCTGATCCGCTCAAAACGGTCCAGGGCCTGATTTGCTTAAAAATAGCTCCGTCAGAAAACAGCCATTTTCATATCTTCTTTCACATCTATCCTACTTGCTGTTCAGAAGTACGCGCAGTGTCTGCGAATCGTATGTAGAGACAAGACGTTCCAGATGCGTATCCAGCCACTCCTCATCCTGATCCCACCACTTCAATTCCAGCAGCAGCGCAATCGTTTCTTCATCAAAGCGTCTTTTGACAGTCTTGGCTGGATTGCCCCCAACAATGGTGTAGGGTTCAACATCCTTCACAACCGTTGAATTAGATGCAACAATAGCGCCATCTCCAATCGTAACACCAGGCATGATTGTCACATGTTGCCCAAGCCAAACATCGTTGCCCAGTACCGTATCACCCTTATACGGTAGTTGCTCCAATGTAGGTGTCACCCGCTCCCATCCGCCACCAAAAATGTTGAACGGATACGTCGTCATGCCCTCCATTCGGTGATTGGCGCCATTCATAATGAATGTCACACCTTCCGCAATGGCACAGAAATTACCGATGACCAGGCGATCACCAATAAAGTCATAATGATGTTGTATCCGGTCATAGAATTGCTCTGGCGGATTCGTGTTGTCGCTATAGTACGTATAATTTCCAATGTCCACATTGGAACGCGACGGCAGGTTTTGAATGTAACACACCGTACGGATATTCTCATTTGGGAAAAGTTTGGTTTTATCAGGGGCCATAGACAGTCCCTCCTTTTCCCTATTGTAACAGATATTATATCTTAAACGGACTAAGGGAAGTCTGGAGTTCTGTTGACACATCAGACAAAATAGCCGCAGATGCCTTGATCTGCTCTACCGACTTGAGCTGTTCATGAACAGATCCGGCAGCCTGCTGTGAATTGGTACTGGCCGTCTGCGCATGGCGAGCGATCTCATGTACGGAAGCCACAATCTGCTCCACGCCTGCAGACATCTCTTCACTCGTCGCAGCCATGTCCTCAATCTCTGTAGCAATACGCAAGTTCGTATCCCGGATCAGGCTGAAGTTTTGTTCCGTTTCCCGGGTCAAGCGCAGTCCTTCTTGCACTTCATCCTTCACTCTCGACATGGCCGATAGCGATTGCTGCATATCTTTTTCCATAGCTTTGACCAGTTCTTCAATACGATCTGAAGAGTCTCCAGCTTGTTCAGCCAGTTTACGAACCTCGGTAGATACCACGGCAAATCCTCTGCCATGTTCCCCGGCTCTTGCTGCTTCAATGGATGCATTGAGGGCGAGCAGATTCGTTTGATTCGCAATCTCATGAATGGTGGAAACCATCTGGCTAATCTGTGCCGACTTCCCTTCCAGCATGCGAATGACTTCATCCGTTCTGGTAACAGAAGATTCAATCGTAGACATCTGCTGAACGGTAAGTTGCACCGCTTCACCTCCGGTTTCCGCCTGGTTGCGTGAATACATGGCAGAGTCCGAGATGCTGGAGGCCTTGTCTGCCATACGTTGTACACCTATAGCCACTTCTTCCATGGCCTGCAGATTTTCTTCCGTGCTGATCGTCTGGCTCTCGGCTCCCTGTGCCACTTGTTCAACGGAGGAGGCAATCTGCGCCGATTCTTTGGCTGTTTGATCCGCAATCTTAAGGAGCAGCCCGGTTGAATGCCCCGCCTTTTCCGCAGCCTGAAGTCCCCCCTGAATGATGACCTGCAGATTGCTTCTCATCTCATTGTATCCCGTGCCCAGCATGCCAATCTCGTCTTGGACGTCATCCAAAACCGGCTGTGTAAAATCGCCCGTCCCCGCACGTTTAATCGCCACGGATACCCGTTCGATTCGCACTTTCACCCTGCGAACGTACCACAGGATCAAGGTAATTGCGACCAACATTGCAAGCAGGAATACGATCAGGAATGTCTTGAGGAACGAGGAGATAATCACATCGATTAATGATTGAGAAGCACCAACATAGAAAATTCCGATAATCTCTCCGGATGCGTTTTTGATGGGTTCATAGGCCGTTTGATATTTCTGACCCACAACCACGGCTTCACCGAAGTATTTTTCCCCTTGCTGCAAAACGGTCTGGGCGACCTCGTCTGATACCTTCGTGCCCACAGCACGCTCCCCGTCTACCATGACGTTTGTAGCGACACGTTCATCACCTCGGAAGATCGTCACCGTGTCCCCCGAAGCTTGTCCAATCTCATCCACCAGTTCGAAATTACCTTCCAGCGCGATATCTCCTTTGAATAATTGTCCGTCTTTAATGGTCCAATCTCCTGGATATTTATATGTAATGATACTATTCGCCATCTCCAGATCACGCTTCGCCTTTTCTGTAGCGAATGTTGTAATCCCCTGTCTCATCTCCATGATTACACTTACCGCCACGGCTGAGGAGAAGACGATAAATATACTGATAACGATCAAACTGATTTTGGTACCGATGCTCATGCTTCGCATGTGTGTGAGCCACCCTTTTCCCTAAGTAATTGTGGGGATATTCAAGCCGATTACAATTCCGTTTCGAACATCACTATAGTCTTATCGGTAGGAGAGTTCACAATATTTATAATGTTTCAGTGACATTTATCACAGTTATCAAAATTAAAAATCAAAGTTTTTCCGCTTTCTCCGTAATTATGTGAGAATGATCTGTTGGTTGGAAATTCAAAAGATCTGGAACGACAAATTGCATATGTCTAAATTCATATAGAAGAGTGGACGAGGCCGTATTTTGCTGGATGTTCGCTCCGTCTAATCTGAAAACACAGAACAAAAAGGGATTCGATCTGACCATCGAATCCCTTTTCTCGTCCTCCGTACAAGCAAGCTGCTCTTCAGGAGATATTTCTTATTTGGATGTAAGGCTTACTTGTGCAGCGGTTTGATTCCAATCCAAGGTTAATCCCAATCCTTCTGAGATGAAGCGAACGGGCACGAGTGTGCGACTGTTTTGAATAATCGCTGGTGCATCAATTTCGAATGTCTCCCCATTTATGGTTGCTGTGCTGCTTCCAATCTTGAGCACAAGAGTCTGGTCATTCAGAACGGTTGTTACGGTCTTCGCCGTTTTGTCCCAAGTCACTTCTGCACCAAGTGCTTCGAGGATTGCATACACAGGTACCATCACTCTGCCACTTTGCTGCAGTGGGTCCTGATCCGGGAAGGTAATTGATTTACCATCGAGCGTTACGGTAATCGTTTGGTCGGTTGTTCCGGATGAAGTACTCGAGCCAGTCTCTTCCGAAGTCTCAGGCAGCGGTGTTACTTCACGCCCAAGTTGCTCTTGCAGATTCGCAAGGCGGTTCAGTGCAAATGTCGTTAGTGATCCAGCTGCCATGGAGCCCATACCTCCGCCTCCTCCGCCAAAGTTATCGCCAGGACGTGTCTGCATATTGCCTGCACTATCTGTTGTTCCTGTTGTGCCATCCGGAGGTGTTGCTCCTTCTGGAGGTGTCATTCCTTCGAAACCTTCAGGCGGCGTCATGCCTTCCATGCCCTCAGGTGGTGTCATTCCCTCCAATCCTTCTGGTGGTGTACCGCCCATACCACCTGTTGCATCTGCAGTTGCAGAATAAGCAATGTTGGATTCGAACTGTTCTGTCGTATAGAATTTCGTTGGATCTGCTTCTACATAAGGACGAATCTCATCAGCAAGGCCAGTAATACGATCCTGAATGCCTTCCATATAGTCCGTCAGTTCATTAACGTAGTTCATATATTTTTCTTTATACTCCGGCACAGCCAGGAGGTTATTGATCATCGGTACATTTTCCATGCTAATGCCCAGTACAGGCTCGTCCACAGATACGTTCGTTGCGTTGGTGTTGGTCGTGGTTGATCCGGTTGTTGTGCCACGTCCGCCTCCACCCGAGTATCCGTTGAAGGACATGTTAAAGTCCCAAGGTACAACGGTGAACTTGCCGTCAGCATCACTATAGAGCATGTAGTTGTGTCCTTTGTCGCCGTTATAGCTGTCATAGTTGCCTAAAACCATGTTGCCTGCAATATATTGAAGAGCCGAATCCACGTCCAATACGCTCTCGATATCACCTTTCTCACCTTCTGGCATCTCGTTCAGCGTTTGGATGAAGGTTTTCAGTTTGGCTTTGTCCTTATCCGTACCCAAGTCTTTGGTAATTGTGCTGTAATCACTGCCCTCTTCATATTGAAGATAACTCTTCTCATCCGTATCATAGAGGACGCCTTCTTCATAATCCTCACCGTAGTTGCGCTCCAGATAGCTGTCATCCACGGCTTCAACGCCGGTATAGAAACCAACCAACTCGCCGTTAACATACAAATTAACATAGTTCGTCATCGGCACATCCATGCCGATACTCCGCAGTGCTTCATAGTGAAGTACCTCACGCATGTACGATGGATCTGCGTAGTTGTTGTTCAGAACCATTTTATCCAGTCCAAGCAGGGTTTGTGTTTTGTCATATTTATCAAACTTCAGTCTGAAGCTGTAACGGTCCGAATCTTCCATTGAGGATACAGCTTTCAGGGTCAGATTGCCCTTGGTGGAGAAACCAACGTTGTCCAGCTTGTTGCCGTCCACTTCCACACTCACATTCTTGTAATCCTTGTCCAGCGGACTTTCGAGCATACTCTTCCAGTCTGCATCATCAATCGTTACATTGACATCGATGACGTTATCCGTCTGGAACAAAGATTCATACGCTTGCGTCACACCTGCACTCGTCGTTGTCGCTGTACTTTCTGCAGCATATGCCGCATTCGGACTTGCAATCAGGCCAAAAGATGACGTTACCATGGTGACGGATAATGCCGTTACTGCAGCTTTTCGTAATAAAATATTCAAAATGATGAATCCTCCTTCTTGGTTTCTGTTAAGCAGCCGAGGCTTATGTAACCATGGTAGAGGACGAACCTTTAGTGAATCTTAAATGCATATTCATCGTCAATACACACCCATGATTCATGGTAAATAAGAAGAATTCATCGACATACATGAAATCATGTAAAAGTGCAATTTAATTCTATAGAACCGGTTCATAAGACCTATTTTACTTGAAATATCTAACATTAGTATGTCGAAATAACGATATAACAGAGGAGTAGAACTTACCTGGAGTTCATATACGTGAATAGCAAATACAGTACGAAAACTATTTTACAGAAACGAAAAAAGAATTTAATAGATCTAAACTTACATAGCGTGTACAACGTCCAGGATAAGTCCTTCGTCACAATCATAGAAGGAGTGAACAACCTTGTTTAATAAGCTTCGCTGGAGTACCATGCCTTTCTTCATCAAAAATTTGGTGATCTCGTTCGGCAGCATCACATTAATCGGTGTAATCCTGATTACTGCTGCGTATCAATTACAAAAGAACATCTTGGTTGAACAGTTGCACGACCAGGCCACCGTCATCACCCAGAAATGGTACGATGATCTGGATACCGCCAAAGTCGCTGCGGCCGCCAGTGAAAAAAGCTACACCGGTCCTGTACAGCAGGAAATGAAAGCTTACCTCGATTCCATCCATGAGTTCTATCCAAATATCGCACAGGCGTACATTTTCGGTTCAGAACTTGAGGAAGGAAACGGAACGTCCATTATCGCCATTCCAACGAACCTGTTGCAACCATTCGAGGAAGGCAATCTGCCCGCAGGTGCCATGTATCCCCTACCCCAAAATAACGTTGTGGTGCTGGAACAGATGAAAAAGGACGGGAAGCCTGCATTCAGCGATTTCTACACGGACGAGTACGGAACCTGGACCACTCTGATTTACCCTATTAATAACGCAGATGGCTCTATGTATGCTGCTCTTTACTTCGATGTAGATGCAAGTGCGGTTCCAAAAGGACTTAATAAATTGCTTACGTACGGATTGATGTTCCTTGTCGGATTCCTGATCCTGTTCATGGTGTTGCAATTCATATTGCTGAAGAGAACGTTGCTTCCGATCCGTAACCTGATGAAAGGTATTGAAGAAGTCAGCACGGGTAATCTGGATGTAACCATTGATACCGGGCGAGATGATCTGGGTATCATCAACGAAAAGTTCAATGCGATGATCCATCGCTTCAATACAACGATCTATAAAGTACAGAATACTTCCCATCACCTATCGGAATCTTCCAAACAGCTACTGGGCATTTCCGAGAAAAATAATGTAAATATTCAATCCATCAGTCATAATATTCGGGAAATATCCACCGGACTGGTGTCACAGGACAAAGCAACGGTAGAGAATGCACGTGCCATGACAGAGATGTCAACGGTCGTACAGACCATCGCCAGCAGTTCAGCTGATGTGGCAGACGAAGCACTCAGCATGGAGCAACGCTCCAGTACAGGTAATGTGGTGATGCAACAAGTTATTGAGCAAATGCGCCTGATCTCCGGTGCAGTGCAAAATACGTCGAACTCGATTCAGTCGTTGGAAAATAACTCAAATGAGATTAGCAACATCGTCAATCTGATTACGGAGATTGCCGGACAAACCAACTTGCTGGCGCTTAATGCTTCCATTGAGGCAGCACGCGCGGGTGAAGAAGGACGAGGTTTTGCCGTGGTTGCAGGCGAGGTGCGTAACCTGGCGGAACAATCTCAGGAATCTGCGAAGCAAATTCGACAGTTAATAGAAGAGATTCAGCGGGATATCACTCAGTCTTCCGAGGCGATGCAGTTGGGTTCCAAGGAAGTAACGAAAGGCTTGGAAGTTACGCAAGAGACCGGTGTATTCTTCGAGAATATTCTGAATGCTACGAACAAAGTTGCTAACCAGATTCAGGATATCTCCAGTTCTACCGAAGAGATCTCAGCAAGCACACAGGAAATGTCTGCCACGGCGGATGAACTCTCTGCCAATGTCAGCAAGGCAGCTAGCAGCAGTAAACAAATTGAGCAGTCCATTGAAGAGCAGGAAGCCTCCATGGCTGCCATTGTGAGTGCCTCCGACGAACTCTCGGTTGTCTCCGAGCAACTGCAAGAACTGATCTCATTCTTTAAAGTACGCGCAGAATAGAATTAAGTAGGACACAGATAACAAGAATACGAAACAGATAAAAGTAATACGGAACAGTAAAAACCAAGGCTCATGAGTGACTAACTCGAAGCCTTGGTTTTTTGGTTGTTACCAAGGGTAGGTTCTACCCCTAAGAGAAAGCATATCTAAACAGTCCATAGTATAGAGGTCCAATCGCGACAACTAATGTTATCAACATCCAGACTCTCCTCGTCATCATCGGTAATCCATCCAGGATTTCTTCCCCTTCATTATCCTTTAAAAGCATCGCGAATAATACATCCCATAACAGCGCAGCCACAGTAATAACTTTCCACCAAGAAGGATTTAAAATAGCTGTTTCCGTAACATATCCTAGCAACCCTATCCATGTCATGACGGATACGACAAAATCTATCTTGCTGAGTTTTGACTTGTACTTTCCTTTAATAAGATACGAGAGTGAAGCTGTCCCCAGCAACCCAAGATAGATCGTCCATAAAACGTGCTCCATACACACTCCTCATTCTTTGCTGTATTTTATATCTCACTGTTTCATCGCCATCCCTTAGCTATTATAGCTATTCACCTCTATAACGGATATATCAGACCACTTTCCATATTATGAAAATCCATACTCCGTACATTTCACTACTCTCTCCTGTTGTCATTTCCAAGCCTGCATTATGACAATAATCACATCCACCTGCCTTGTCCAAGTGCTACAGTTGTTAACGACCAATTGACTGTAATGGTAAACCGGTCAAATAAGGCATTTGCTTCACTCATTAAACATATCAGACCTCAAGGAGGTGTATATGCCATGAAAACGATAGATCGAAGGCAGCAAGTGATGGACTCTGCCGAGAAATCCTTTGCCTTGTTTGGCTACAAGGCCACAACGATGGAACAGGTGGCGAGACTTGCCAATGTGGGCAAGGGAACGATCTATACTTTTTTCGAAAATAAAGAAGAACTGTTCAGCGAGATTCTGCGGTCGATCATAGCGGATATGAGACAGATTACAGAGCAAACCGTGAAGGAAGAGAACTCCTTTCTGGATAACGTGCATATGAGCATGGATTCTTTGCTGGAGTACCGGGAGGAACATGAGCTGTTGATCAAGCTTTTTCAGGAGGTCAACGAGTTCGGTACACCGCAGGCCAAGGAAGGTCTGCAAAAAGTGGAAACAGCCATACTCGAATATCTGGAGCGTCAGGTCAGCCGTGCCATGGAATTGGAGCAGATTCGCAGGGATGATCCCAAGCTGGTTTCTTTTGTCCTGCTGAAGCTGTATGTGACCTTAACCTCGGATTGGAACAAAGCGCATCCTACACTGCATAAGGATCAGATCAAGGATTTTGTGGGCCTCTTTCTCAAGAGTGGCTTATCCCGCACCTAGAGAAAGCCATGCCACCAGATTCAACACATAATAGAGATAATAGAGATAGAACAAACGGATGAGCGTAAGGATAGGGAGAGAACATGATGAAATCATTCCACGTATTTGGGCAGGATCTGAAGTCTGCCTTCAAGAAACCAAAAGTATGTATTCCGATTCTCGTTGTACTGTTCATTCCGGTGCTGTATAGCGGCCTGTTCCTGAACGCATTCTGGGACCCCTATGGCAAAATGAATGAACTACCCGTGGCCGTGGTTAACTCGGATCAGGGCGCAGTCTACAACGACAAATCACTGGAGGTCGGTCAGAATCTGGTCGATGAATTAAAAAAAAGCGATGATTTCAACTGGCAATTCGTGACTCGTGAACAAGCAGAACAAGGTATGGAAGACAATACGTACTATATGACGATTGTGATTCCAGAGGACTTTTCCACCAAAGCAACAACCCTGATGGATGAGCACCCTGAGCCGGCAGAATTGATCTATGAACCCAATGAAGGATACAACTTCCTCGCGGGTCAGATCGGTGGTACGGCGGTCAAACAAATCCGCTCCAAAGTCGCTGCCAAAGTCACCGAATCTTATACCGAAACGTTATTGGATCAGGTCGAAAAAATCTCTGGCGGTTTGGCGGATGCCGGGGATGGCGCAGGTCAGATTCATGATGGGGCGTTCAAGCTGGATGAGGGTGCTGCTACATTAAAAGAGAACCTGTCCAAACTGGCCGCTGGCACCGACAAGCTCGAAACGGGCGTAGTTCCGTTAAAAGAAGGTACTTCTACTCTCGCTCAAGGTATCCGTGATCTCCATACAGGTGCGAGTGCTCTGTCCAATGGGCTGTCCCAATTGACAGCAGCAGGCACGAAGCTGAGTGATGGAGCCAACCAGGTTGACGCTGGCGGCAAGCAGCTACGGGATGGCATTCAATCTGCTCAAGAAGGCGCAGCTAAGCTAGATGCTGGACTGGCGGCTTCCGAGGAAGGCAGTGCGAAGCTGACTGCTGGGCTGCAAAGTTCTGTGGACGGCAGTGGCAAAGTTAGCGAAGGGGCCAAAGCGGTTGCCCAAGGCCTTGCCCAATTGGCTGAAGCCAGCCCGGAACTGGCCGCAAGTCCTGCTGTCCAGCAGCTCCTGGCAGCCAGTCAAGCCGTAGCCGCTGGTAGCGAACAGGTGTATCAGGGCGGACAGCAATTGGTCGCAGGCAGCCAAAACCTGTACGCTGCACAGCAACAACTGCATCAAGGCAGCAGCCAGTTGGTACAGGGTGAACAACAACTGGTACAAGGAGTTACACAGTTATCCGCCGGACAAGAAAAGCTTGCGACCGGTCTACAGCAATTCAATTCCAAATTATCCGAAGCAGCATCTGGAGGAGCGAAACTTGCGGATGGTTCAGGTCAATTAGACGCTGGTGCAGGCAAATTGGTTGCCGGTGTAAGCCAGCTTACAGACGGCATCACAACCCTTGCAGATGGTTCACACAAGCTGGATGACGGTGCTGGTCAGTTGAAAGAAGGTACGCTTAAGCTAACAGACGGCTCTGGCGAACTTGCCACCAAGCTGAATGAAGCGGCTGATCAGACGGGTAGTGTGAAAAAGACCGATGAACTGGTAACGATGTATGCGGAGCCTGTTCAGGTCGATGAGCACAAATATAATGAGGTACCTAACTACGGTACAGGATTCTCACCATATTTCCTGTCCCTCGGGCTGTTTGTCGGGGCCTTGATTGCCACATTGGTTGTGCCAACACGCGGCAGCACGGTTAGCGAGGCAAGTGGCTGGAATCGTTTTGTGAGTAAAACGCTGGCTTTCACGCTCATGAGTGCAGTGCAGTCTTTGCTTGCTTCATGGCTGGTCTTGTACGGCTTGGGTCTGGATGTACAGAGTGTTCCATTGTTCCTCTTGTTCAGCTTTGTTACCAGTCTAAGTTTCATGTACATCATTCAGGCACTGGTAACTTGGTTGGAGAATCCGGGACGATTCCTCGCGATTCTCATGCTGATCTTCCAACTTACTACCAGCGCGGGCACCTTCCCGCTCGAACTGATTCCTGATTGGCTGAAAGGTTTCAACCCATGGTTGCCTATGACCTATTCGGTAACAGGTTATAAGGCAGTCATCTCAAGTGGACAGTTCGGCGTGGCTTGGGATCAGATTAGCATTCTGTGCATCTTTGCCGTGATTGGTCTTGGAGGAACCTTAACGTATTTCCTGATGCATCGCACCACGGAGAACAAAAACGTAAGCAGTGAAGTTGCACTGCACGCATAGTACGAAAAAATAGGCAAAGGCATATCCCCCTGTCCTGACTCGCTGGATGATCGCAAGTCTGGACTAAAGGGATATGCCTTTGTCTTTTTGTTAGTTTCAATATCCAGTTTAGCCAAGATCCTTCACAATGTGTTGGTTCAGAAAACTCAGAAAATCACCTTGCATGGAGCCGAGGGTAAGCATTTTCTTGACCATGCTAAATCGCCAATGCGTACCATTGAATTGGAACGACCATATAGCGGAGAGCCGCATTCCAGATTTTAGTTTTTGATGTTGCAGATCGTCCAAAGCAAAATCAACCGATTCTACGACTTTGGAGGAGAATACATTCAGAAAGAGTATTCTTAATCGGTCTCTATTAATTAGTAAAATTGCTCGTGTGGTCGGTGATGAAATCGTTTGTGAAATGGCGTAACAGGCCAGCATATCAGGTTCTCTGTACGGTTCAGCTAAACGGTCTATAGATTTTCTAGTGATGAATAGCATCGATATTATTCCTCTTCCTTTTCCTAGTATGTAGAGTACATATCAGAACCCGAGACAGCAAAAGAAAATAACAGTGCGAGCGAAATCAGTAATACATATAAAGCTACACTAATGATTCCACAGACTAGGCCAGCAATGGCTAATCCTCTGCCCTGTTCCATGCGGTTCTTCATTTCTTTGAGTGATATGGAGGCAAAGATGATGGCAACAATACCAATCAATAATCCCACATATGGAATCACGATGGACAATATGCCCAACACAAGAGCTGTAATCGATTTGCTATTGGTTTTTGGTATTACATAAGGTGGTGGTGGAAGTGAATCGTTATAATAACGATTCACATCATTTTCGCGATCTCGATGTTCCAAGGTAAATCCTCCCTGTGTAATAAGTATGTTCATTATAATAGTTTACACCGTATTTTTGTTCCCTATTTTTCAGAAAAATTCTTGATTCAGTATATCTAGATAACTTATTCTTCTGTTTGAAAGATATCCCCATGTATGTCATTCCGTTCAAGATTTCTCCATACTGAATCTTTCAGCCCATTATGTTGACCTTCATGCTGCTAATTTAGTACAAAAAGACCTAGAATCACGATGGATTCCAGGTCTTTAAATTAGCTTAAAATTTTAAATCAGATCCGATTTTCGAAGCAAACGCTGAATAACTGCAGCAACCTCCGCTCTAGTGATGTGTTTCTTAGGCGCAAGCTGCGTGCCGCTTCTTCCCATGATAATACCTGCTTGAATGTTTTCCGCAATACTGTTCTGTGCCCACTCCGATGAAGTGTACGCATCTGCATATG
This sequence comes from Paenibacillus sp. SAF-068, assembly GCF_051967555.1. Lineage (NCBI taxonomy): Bacteria > Bacillati > Bacillota > Bacilli > Caryophanales > Paenibacillaceae > Paenibacillus > Paenibacillus sp. SAF-068. Next base: position 200,867 of record NZ_JBQCJX010000001.1, on the reverse strand, counting down.
GACGTAACACGGATTCAGCCGATTGCACAGAAAATTTGTCTTTTAGACCTGTAATCTTCATTGCATTAGTGACGATTACCATCGCCTGTTCCCGCGTAATCTTTTCATTCGGGCGGAACGTACCGTCCCCCATACCATCAATCAATCCATATGCAGTTGCAGTACTGATCTGGCTATTATACCAGTCCGTCTGCTTGACATCCGAGAAAGAAGCCAATTCATGGCTTAGTTTTAACCCTAATCCACGGACCATAATAGCAACAAATTCGGCACGAGTAATGTCACGATTGGGATTATAGTTGCCATTGCCAACACCTTCGACCACCATGCGGGACCCCATGTCGTTCACTGCATCTTTCGCCCAATGTTTCTCAACATCACTAAATTCGAGAGGATGCCACACGACTGAGTATGTGCTGTTAGTCAAGCTATTGATGACAGCGTAATACACGCCATCAATAATTGAAATTTTGGTCGGAACATGGCGAGAAGTTCCATCAGGATCGACGACAACCCCCGTTGTAATCTTGTTCGGATCCACGCCATTGGGAATTGCAATAGCACGTTCAATATATACACTAAAGTTGGATATTTCTACAATCTTGTCCCCATAGGTGACATTGACCATAAAGTCCATCGCTGGCAAGACAGCCGCAAAGCTTCCTGCTTTTCCGGCTTGTTCGACGATCTTTGCCATATCGGCTGTCGTTGAGCCAAATTGAAGCTCTACCTTAATGTCTTGTGGAGAAACGTTCGTTCCAAATTGCTTTGATAACTCCTTCATGTTGATCTGAACAGATGGAATCGTGTATATTGCACGTTCGGTTTTTACAACAAGAGTAGCTTGTAGATCCTCCATCTCTTGTATGGACTGACCATTAAGCTGGGCTACTACCAGATCAGAATTAGTTTTTGCCGGTACCGTTACAACTGCACCAAATCCTTCAGCTGTAAGCTTCTCCTCAAGCTTTTTCTGATCAACAATGATCATCGTCGCCGATTGACCTTTTATTTCAGTTTCTTTTGCTATGCCTGCCATCTCAACTTTTCCATTAACCAGAACAACTACACCTGTTTCATTGGCAGTGCCGTTCTCCGTTGTCGCTTCCGTCGTATTCGTTGAATTCGTCGGACTTGTTGGACTTGCCGGGTTTGTCGGGTTCGTTGAATCTGTTGAAGCAGTAACCCTCACCATTGTTGTCTTTCTATCCGATGTCCCGGAAACCCATGCCGTACCATTCCAGGTTTGTTTTTGGAATATCGCTGTGACTGTATAGCTACCAGCAACCGCAGGTCTATAAATAGCCGTGTAACTGCCATTATTGTTTTTAATGAATGTACCGACCTTACCGATCTCTGTCGAGATCCAGCTTACGGGCACGTAACGCTCATCACCAGCAACAGCACCCTCTACTGATTGGCGGTCTCCCTCCGCCGTCAGTGTAATTGCTTCACCCATTGTTACACTGTTTTGGCTTACACCAACCTTGTTGCTGTCCGTATTCGCATTGGTTGGGTCCGTTGGGTTTGTCGGATTCGTTGGTGCAGTCACCGTTACCAGTGTTGTCTTCGTATCCGTCTCACCGATTACGTCGAGCCAATGCGTACCATTCCATTTTTGCTTCTGGAAGGTTGCC
>NZ_JBQCJX010000001.1:0-199130 GCF_051967555.1 Paenibacillus sp. SAF-068 | reverse complement strand
AGCGAACGTTCCTGATTTGCCAACTTCGGTCGAAACCCAGCTGACTGACATATAACGCTCATCACCAACGATCACACCATTTTCAAATTGGCGATCGCCCTCCGCTATCAATTTGACTTTTCCACCCGTCGTTACACTGTCTGGGCTCGCGCTAACATTGTTATTGTCGGCATTCGCTTTTGTTGGATTCGTCGGGTTTGTCGGGTTTGTCGGATTCGTCGGATTCGTAGGGTCCGTAGGGTCCGTAGGGTCCGTAGGGTCCGTAGGGTCCGTTGGGTTTGTTGGATTCGTCGGTGCAGTCACCGTCACCTGTGTTGTCTTCGTATCCGTCTCACCGATTACGTCGAGCCAATGCGTACCATTCCATTTTTGCTTCTGGAAGGTTGCCGTTACCGTATAGCTTCCTGCAGCCGCAGGCTCATACTCCGACGTATAATCGTCGTTCTTGTCTTCAGCGAACGTTCCTGATTTGCCAACTTCGGTCGAAACCCAGCTGACTGACATATAACGCTCATCACCAACGATCACACTATTTTCAAATTGGCGATCGCCCTCCGCTGTCAATTTGACTTTTCCACCCGTCGTTACACTGTCTGGGCTCGCGCTAACAGTGTTGTTGTCGGCATTCCCTTTTGTTGGATTCGTCGGGTTTGTCGGATTCGTGGGGTCCGTTGGGTCCGTTGGGTCCGTTGGGTTTGTTGGATTCGTCGGTGCAGTCACCGTCACCTGTGTTGTCTTCGTATCTGTTGCTTCGGCAACTGCTATCCAATTCGCGCCGTCCCAAGATTGCATCTGAAATAGTGCTGTAACTGTGTAGTTTCCAGCTGCCGAAGGGATATAATCAGCCGTATAATTGTCGTACTCATCTAGTGTGAACGTACCCATCTTATCGTTCTCGGTTGAACTCCAGCTTACCGGGACATAGCGTTCGTCACCAACAAGCTCACTGTCAGCCGATTGTCGGTCGCCTACAGCCTCCAATACAACTGTTTCTCCTGATGGAACGTTGCCAGGGTCTGCACTGACACTGTTTAGTCCGGCATCTGCTTCCCTCGGATTAGTTGGTTGGGATGGGGCTGTCACCTTCACCGTTAACTTCTTCGTATCCTTCCCATACTCGTACCAAGTGCCATCATAAAACATATATCCCTGGAACGTTGCTGTTACCTCATATTCGCCAGCCACTGAGGGTCTGTAATCTGAAGTATAGTTCCCATCATTGTCCTTACTGAATGTTCCCGACTTATTACTCTCAGCAGATGCCCAGCTAATAGGAATATACTTTATTTCAGTATTAATCTTACCTACTGCATCCTGTCGATCACCTGTTGCCGTAAGTGTGACCATTTCTCCAGCCAACACTTCTGTAGGGCTCGCTTTAAAGGTGTTCTCTCCATACTGAATAGTTTCTTGAGTTACTTTTACAGTCGGAAGTGGCGCCATCGTCAAGGTGTCTTCATATTGATCGCTCCAAACATCCCCGTACAGCATTTGTCTCATGAATTTCACATTAATTTCGAAATCACCCTGAGATTGAGGAGTATATTGCGCCGTATAGGTACCATCGGCGTTAAGGGTTAAAGTCCCGCTAATGTTTCCGCCGTTTTCCGATGACATCCATGTTTTTGGGATATAACGCGTATCCCCGGAATGATAGTTTCCTTCCGGAGGTCCATCTCCTTCTGCCGTCAATGTGATCGTCTTACCTACGTTAATACTCGTTAAGCTTAAAGTAAGATTATTTTTGGTTCTATCTGCATTGTAAGCCTGAGCAGTCACACTTAACGTTTTGGAAAGCGTACGATTAGTTTTTCCGGCCTCCCACTTCTGTGAATAACCGTTATATTCCAAATCTTTAAAGTAAACCGTTACCGTAAACGTTCCAGCCATTGAAGGTATGTATTGGGAAGTAAATCTGTCATCACTATCCAAAACAAAAGTGCCTTCCGGATTACCAATCTCAGTCGATGTCCACCGATCAGGAACAATCTTCTGATCACCATGCCCAATTCCTTCGGCTAACTCGCGATCTCCTTCAGCAACCAATGTAAAAGCTGAGCCTGTATTTATAGTCGTTGAAGGCTCTACGTTAGCCTTAATATTTCCTAAACTTGCTAGAGTAGGCCAATTGGATACCAAAAATTCAGTAGATTTCGTATCCACCTCACCGGTATCTACCCATTCAGTTCCATCCCATTCTTGCTTTTTGAAGTAATAGTTCAAATGATACATTCCTAAATCCTTACCCAATTGAAAAAAATTCACGTAAGCATTATTTGTCATACCGCCATTATTATCAGTCTCCCAATGATCAAAGACATATCTTTCATCACCGATAAATTCCGGATCAACGTTTTCTCTATCACCAGATACATTGTTTAACCGCATCCAACCTTCAGGGGGGTAAGCCTGCACCGAAAGATCTTGATACCTATTGAGACTAGGATCGGCCAAGTTTCGTACGGCTGCCATTGCCTGTTGTCCACCAAAAGCAAAATTAGGCAAAAGCATGCTTAACACTAAAAATCCTACAAAAAAACTTTTTATAATGCCTTTCCTCTTTCGGGTCATCCTTTTACTCTCCTTTGTCATATGTTGTGACCTGTTCCACTTCTATTCATAGGAGTTTAGACCTACGAAATAAGTAACGGCTACATTGTACAACACCGAAATAAACATAAAATAAACAAGATTGTTTTTACATCCGACAGAATTCCTCTAACAACAACGAAGGAACTTGATTTTCAATACGTACATCTCTTAATCTGAACAAAAAAAAGTGGTGCTCCATTGAACATGGTGCACCACTTTTCGTTTCATTTCTATTTAAGACTCCACTTCCACCCGCTGCAAAAACGTACGGGTACGTGCAAGCTTCGGATTGCCGAAGATCTGTTCTGGCGGACCCGCCTCTGCGATTTCGCCGTTATCCATGAAGAATACGCGATCCGCAACGTCACGGGCGAAACCCATCTCATGCGTGACAATCATCATGGTCATATTTTCCTGCGCAAGTTGTTTGATTACGCGTAACACTTCCCCGGTCAGCTCTGGATCGAGTGCCGACGTCGGTTCATCGAAGAGAAGAATGTCTGGCTGCATCATCAGTGCACGAGCAATGGCAACACGCTGTTTCTGTCCACCGGACAGATTGGCAGGATAAGCGTCGGCCTTGTCTGACAGTCCTACTTTGCCGAGTAATTCCAAACTGCGGTACCGGATGACACTTGAGCTTTCTTTTTTCAAAGCCTTCGGTGCGAGTTCCAGATTAGCTTGTACGGTCAGATGCGGGAACAAGTTGAAATGCTGGAACACCATACCCATACGATCCGTCATCTTGCGAATATCCGCGGCACCCACGTAACGACCATTATCTACCAATGTCTGATCCTGAATGCGAATCGTTCCGCCCGAAATATTCTCCAGATGAATCAGACTGCGCAGCATCGTACTTTTTCCCGAACCCGAAGGCCCGATTACCGCAATTACTTCGCCTGGTTCCACGTTGAAAGATACCTGCTTCAGCACATCAAGTGTGCCGAATGATTTTCTCAACTGATTTACTTCTATTATATGTGTCATATGCAGACAGTCCTTTGATTGATCAGATTTAATTTATTCAAATGAAAACCGCTTCTCGAGTGCCTTGAACAGTACTGTGAGCACTAGTGTCATAAGTAGATACATAACCGCTGCCACGAAGAAAGGGATCAACTGCAAGTCGCGATTCACCGCCGCTTGGGCGTAATACAACAGCTCAGGTACAGCTACGGCGTAGAGCAATGCCGTATCCTTGATAAGCGTAATGGACTCGTTGGCTGTTGCAGGCAGTACTACACGAATCATCTGAGGAATGATGACTTTGGTCATTGTCTGCCATTTCGTTAATCCAAGTACCTTCGCGGCTTCATGTTGCCCTTTATCAATGGACAGCAGTCCGCCCCTGAAGATTTCAGCGAAGTACGCCGCATAGTTCAGGATGAACGCAATCCCCGCTGCAACAAAGCGATCAAACACCAGATACTCTCCAATCACCGGAAGCAACGGTAAACCGAAGCAAAAGAATAGAATTTGAAGCAGCAGCGGTGTTCCTCGCATTACATATACATACGTATGAGCAATCCATGCCAGTGGTTTAATCTGGCTTCTCATGGCGAGCGTGACCGCAAATCCAAGCGGTACAGATAATACGATAGCCAGCAAGAACATGAAAATGGTGGTCTGCGCACCCTCTAACATCGGTTTTAAAATGGTCGATAGATAATCCCAACTCATTATTTTGTCTCCTCTAATCTGTTAACCCCGCATTCCTCGGAAGCATAAATCGCTCCAGCGTGGAATACGGGGTCCGTTTTGTTTCTAACTATATAGCAGGTGTGTAACCTGCCTATTTCAGAACCTTATCTTCACCCAACCATTGGCTGGAGATTTTAGCTGCCGTTCCATCTGCATTCAGTTCATCCAGTGCTTTTTGCAGTTGATTCAAGAGCTCTTCATTGCCTTTTTTGATACCTATTCCATATTGTTCCGGTGCAAGAGATTCATCCAGCAGTTTGAATGTTCCCTCTTCCTTGGACATGTAGTATCTCGCGACCACTTCATCAATGATGACAGCATCCAAACGTTTCGTTTTCAGATCCGTCAGAGCAAGCACGTTATCTTTGAATTCAGAAGCTTTTACTTTATCCTTCAGGGGACTTGCTGCCAGTGCATCTGCCGCTGAGGACAATGCCTGCAATCCCACATTTTTGCCATCGAGTTCATCCAGCTTCGTAATTGGAGAGTCCGCCAGTGTAATGGCTACCTGACTGTTTTCCAGATAAGGCTTCGTGAAGAGCACTTTCTCTTTGCGCTCATCCGTAATGGTGTATCCGTTCCAGATCATGTCAATTCGCCCACTGTTCAGCTCTGATTCTTTGGAAGACCAGTCGATCGGTTGGAATGTGATTTCTTTACCCATTTTCTCCGCTGCAGCTCGTGCGTAATCAATATCGAAACCAACAATTTCATTCTGCTCGTCCCGGAAACCCATTGGAGCAAACTTGTCGTCAATGCCTACAACAATCGTGTTATCGTCTTTGCTTGCGGAACTGGAACAACCCGCCACAATCAATACACATATACTAATGAATAATAGTAGAATCGCTTTTTTTCTCATCTCTTGAACCCCTCCATGTCTATAACCAAAACCCAAACGCTTTAGTTCGTTACCACGTTATCAGAGATTTATAATAACATAGCATGGAAGAAGAGTCGAGTCTCTTGCCTATTTCCTTCTATTTCAGGCAACTTAATTGTCAACAATTTGTGAAAAAGCTGCTTTCACTTGTGCCGTTTCCACCAACTTCTCGCGTACAGTCGAATTCCATAGCTCCAGGTTCTGAAGCTCCTTTAATTCCGTACCTGTCCATTGTTGGGCGGATTCACGACGTAAGGTATAGCTGGTATTCTCTAACTGGTAGACGACCTGCTCCAGATTATCGATCATAACAAAGTTCGCAACCGCATTATATACCAGTATCCGCTCAAGTTCCTCTGCATCCATCTCGTGTGTATCCAAGCTATAATTCACTTGAGCCGTGAACGTCTCCGGGTACAGTTGGTAACCATTCAATCTTTCTCGTAAAGGTAAAGCCTGATTCAGATGACTAAGGTTTGAATTATCACCCATATAGGGACTGCAATATTTGGCTAAGGCGGTAAAATCATGCGTCAGCGGATTTTGCTGTTCTGCTTCATACTGATCCTGCTGTGCCTCGATCCTCGGATTAACGAACCCCTCAACGAACACAAGGCCAACCACACCCAGAACAACGAGTGCAATAATCCATATATTTTTCCCTCTCATAACGCATCACTCACTTCATACTTGCTAACGATCCGATACGCCCGATGCACTACCAAAGGAATAATAACGCTTAGTAACGGGACGGCAAAACCAATGACGATCACAGCAAACTGATAGGGTCCATCCACCTGAATGGGTCGATTAAACCAGATGTTGCTTCCGAATCGCAACGCTGCCTGCGTCCCCCATAGGACGAGTATGAATGCCGCCCACAACCACCATATTCTTCGATTCCACTGCACTAAGGCAGGGATTCGTATAACCGTGGTTTTAACAGAAGTTGCAGGATCTTTCGTCTTGTTGGTCAAGATATACAACACATACGTTCCACCAACAATGAGGCTCACGATCATAAGCAGGGTGTTTAGAGCAGAGCCTTGCATCACCACTCTCATTGGAATGGTAATGATCCAGGCTATGAGACTGTATATCAGAGCAGACTGCAACAACGCTGTCCAGTAAGGAACACGTTGTACCCTTCGATGGTCACTCATCACTTCATCCATACCATTGATATGCTGAATGGCAGTCTGGAACGCCTTCTCTTCACTCATTCCCTGCGAGATATAGTCGTCAATCCGCGCAGCGAGATTACTGTGAATCTCTTCTTGTAATTCTCGATTGTCCAATGTATCTGGTACGTGAGCGAACAGACGATTCACATGACGGGTGATGCGAGCTTCCAATCTCATAGGTCTTCATCTCCTTTTTCTCCAGTGACAATCATACAATCAATCAATGCCTTGGCAGCCTGCCAAGCTTGAACCTGCTCTCTATAGGCTTCGAGGCCTTGCACTGTAATTCGGTAATATTTCCGTCGTCCTCCCTGTGTCTCTTCCCCCCAGTAGGACTCCACATATCCACTCTTCTCCAGCCTCTTCAAACTGGAATAAAGCGTGGGTTCCTTCAATTCAAACTGCTCTCCGCTCTTGCGATAGATCTCCTTAATAATGCTGTAGCCATAGTTATCTGCGGGTATAAGTACACTCAGAATGATGGGGTCAATATTGCCCCGAATCAGATCACTGTTAATCACTTGCACATCCATCTGCGAGTTTCACCGACTTTCTTCCATCCTGCGTATACTATAAGACATATTACTATGTCTGTAAAGGTAATATGTAACGCATGGTAAATATGCATCGTACCGAGCACATTAGCAACATTCCTCTTTTGCTTTTCGTCTGGATATGAATGTACCGACTGACGAGATCACTCTGGTTGAATATGTGAATGGGAAGGCACATCGCAGCTCTTTGCGAGAGAATTCATTCCTTGGCACAGGAGAAAGGACCTCATTACGATGGAGCCTGCCCAGTGGACTTCCCTTCAAAAATACGCAGGTTTCCTTGGGTGATACCTCTTTTACCTTTGTTATCCGTAGTGTCCAAAAAAAAACAGGGCCCCTCCATTTGGAGAGGCCCTTACGCATTTTTATCTATTGCTGCACTTTCTCACGGTCTTTGCCTTTATCGGATTCACCCGCGTTTTTGTTGGCAGCATCGCGATCCTGTTGCATCTCTTCCACCGTTTTCACCTTGAGACGAGCAGCACCTTCATATTCCTTTGTCGGAATCAGGTCACCCCCAGCGAGTCTTGCTTCTGCCGCTGCAATCGCATCACCATACTGCGGCAACCATTGGGCCTGTGCAACCAGCATCTCGTCGACCATCTGCCAGATCTCTTTGGGGTTACACACGGCACCTACGAGCGGGTCCATCATGAATGCCTGACGAAGTAATTGGTCGTCTCCCTTCACCGCAGCTTCAACCGCAAGACGTTGCACGGAAATGCTCACATTACATACGGCGGCTGGTCCCAGTGGCAAATCGCCTACATGCGGCATGGAGATGCCATTGCGATCCACATATCCCGGTGCCTCAATAATCGCATCATCCGGCAGGTTGGAAATCACTCCATGATTAACGGTATTGAAATGTCCACGATAGACACGTCCCGTCTCCAGCCCTTCGATAATATACGAACCGTGCTCCTCGCCCCGTTTTTCCGAAATGAATTGCATCGGTTCATCCTTCATCCAATTTGGAAAATCCGTCTCGAACCAGTTGCGTCCCTCGGTACATACCCGCAGATATCCACCTGTTTCTCCGTTAATCCAGTTACCCAGGTCGATCCATTCGTTAATCTCTTCCGGACGTTTGCGGTACCACGGCACATATTCACTCAGGTGACCATTCGATTCCGTGCTGTAGTATCCGAAGCGACGTAACATATCGATCCGTACTTTCTCGGTACGGCTGTACTCCGGATGTTTCTCGAAGGCTTCGAGCAGGTCACCTGTAAGGTCCTTCCCTTCATGAGAAGCCTGAATATACCAGGTCTGATGATTGATGCCGGCACAGACAATATCCACTTCACTCTTTTTCAAACCAAAAGCTTCCGCAATCTGATGATGACCATGTTGTACCCCATGACACAGTCCGATCGTCCGCACACCACCATACTTATTGCAAGCCCATGTGAGCATTGCCATCGGATTGGAATAGTTCAAGAGCAGCACGTCCGGTGCGCTCTGTTCACGAATATCTTTACAGATGTCCAGCATCTCGGCGATTCCGCGTTGTCCGTACATAATGCCCCCTGCACACAGCGTATCGCCGACACATTGGTCTACCCCATATTTCAGTGGAATATCCACATCGGTTGCAAATGCCTCCAGCCCCCCGACACGAATCGTACACAGTACATACTTCGCATCTTTCAATGCTTCTTTCCGATCCGTTGTCGGCTGAATCTGAATATTCAATCCATTCTCCCGGATATCCCGCTGACACAGTTCAGTCACCATGTCCAGATTGTGCTGGCTAATATCGCAGAATGCAATCTCGATGTTGTTGAACTCCGGTACCGTGAGCAAATCCCTCAACAATCCTCTTGTAAATCCGATACTCCCAGCCCCGATAAACGCCACTTTGAACGACATGCATGTATCCTCCCCTGATCCGAATCTTTCACTTCGGTTAATGAACCTCTTCATGAAATCATTGTACCAACGGCAATTGGGGAAGCGTTATCAAAATCATGACCTGTTCAAGTTCTTATTGTCAAAAATCCTAACTTTTACGCGCCAGATCCACTAACCCGTTGTATTCGAAAATTACTGTAAACGACTCATTCATCCGTCGGATATTGACTCACATGCCGTTCCATCGAGGAGCGAAATTCAACCGGCGTACGGCCTGTATATTTTTTGAATAACATATGAAAATACTGACGACTGCCTACTCCAACATAATCAGAGATTTCCGAAATCGGGATATTCGTCTGCTGAAGCAGCATCTTGGCCTTCTCCATGCGAAGCATCGTCAGGTAGTCAGTCGGTGTCCGCTGCGTGTGCTGGCGAAAAATGCGATGCAAATAGCCCGGATGCAGATTGACGGCTGCCGCGATATCCTTCATCTGAATGTTACGATCCATATTGTGATGCATGAATTCAATCGTTCGTTTGACATATAACTCCGCCTGATCTGACGCACTCCGGCTCATTTCTCCGCGCAGCCGTGCAACACGGACTAGCAACTGGATGAACAGCGTACGCACCAGCATGCCCTGTTCCGGGGACGAGAGATTCCGGGCTTCACGATGATGCGACCGTTCCTCTGGTGGAATAATCCTCATCGGCGCAGTCGATCTTTCTTGCTCCAGCAGACCGCGCTGATCGAGTTCCAGCACCAGACTCTTCATAATGTGATACACCTCTTCCGGATCAGGCAGTACAAGATATGGCGAAGCATTAGTGAGTAGCGTATGGACTTCCTCCTCTTCCAGCGCGAGCTGACGGATGGATAGTTGTCCAGGAGGTGAACCGGAGAATGCAAACTCCACATTAAGCATCCGGCAAGGGACCCCATCTTCCACGAGCAAACGATGTGGGACACCAGCGTCGAGCATAATGAACTGTCCTTTCTTCAAAACGGTCTGCTCCGATCTCCCATCTGGCATCTGCACATCCACTCGGCATATTCCCGAGATAATATACATGATTTCCGTCGAATCATGATGATGATAGGACATACGGTAGTTGTCCCACTGCTTGTAATAATACGCGTAGAAACGCGGCCCGCAGTCCTCTCTGCGCAATGCTTCCTGGTACAGGCTTCCTGTCCAGCGCTTTGTGATGCTCATATTCATGCCTCCGTTCCTGCGACGATCGATCCTCACTTTTCTCCATTGTAGCAATTCTCAAGATGGATTATAAACTATCTTGCTTAAAAGCTTCATTGCATTATTAAATTAGACGAATATATAATTAGTATAATATCTAATAAATTATGTAAACAGTCTAAAACTAAGGAGGTTTCCAACCATGAGTACCACTTTTCATCTGGTAAGACATGGACTCAAAGAACGACGCATTGGGGATGTCCCCCTCACGTCCGAAGGGGTTTTACAAGCCGAAGCCACTGCACTTCATTTTGCCAGAGCAGCCTTTAATGTTACTAAAATCCTGACCAGTCCACTTCGACGTGCCCAAGAAACCGCCGGATCAATTGCCCGCCTTACCCATGCCCATATAACCGAAGATCCTCGCCTGCGTGAACGTGCCAATTGGGGAGATTGCCCAGATCAGTCATTCGAAGAATTCATTGCGATGTGGGATCGATGCACATCTGATCCCGATTACATTCCACCGGTCGGTGACTCGGCCAAACAGGCTGGTGAACGTCTGGCCTCCCTGCTAACTGAATTGGCTAATGATGAGCCGGAGAACCGAAACATCATTGTGGTCGCACATGGTGGACTCATTACGGATTTTCTCGTACAGACTTTTACCGAGCGCGAGCTTAACATCTGGCATTCCGACTTTATAACTATGCAGAACCAATTGATCTCCGAATGCTCCATCACCACATTAATCCATGATCAAGGAAAGTACACGATTGAAGCGTTCGCTTCAACCGAGCATCTAGACTAACGATGTAAAAGACTGACGTAACATGGATCGCCCGAACATGCCAGTTATCTCCAACTTCATCAGATCCTCATGTAAAAAAGCTCTGAAACCCCCATGTGCCGAGACACAGGGGGAATCCAGAGCTTTACAACACTTCAAAATGCTTTAGTACCTGTTCATAACCATTGAAGCTGCTTCTTTACATTACAACTTGATCCGATGTTAAGTTGTGCTGCTATTACTCATCCGTTCCGCTTACTTTCCGCCCTTACCTGGCGTGTAGAATTTGGGCAGCATTACCTTCGACCAGTCGATATCCGATGCCATGTAGAAGGACGGATAAGAAGGCTGGTTGTATCCACTGTTCTGTCCAGCAATACCTACACGATACATCGCATCATGCATCAACGTGTACAGCTTGCGGTCCGTTTTCTCGGTACTCAGATAGATGCGGATCGCTGAGCTGTCGGTGGTTCTCACCAGCATCTCTTCCCGCCAATCCCCGAAAATATCAGCTACGAGCGAAGGCGTACCTTTCGTGTGATTGTTGGTCAATGTGCCTGTTGCCGTCAGCAACGTGCCACGATTCCAATCCTTGATTGTAGGCGTGACGTCAATGGCACCATCTACAATCTGTGTCGTCATATCGCCAGACCAGCGGATATTCATATTCGTACCAGGGGCTTGATCACTGATTTTCTCCCCCTGTGCTGTCCACAACCCTACAGCCCAAGTCTCCAGTCCACGACGCGTCGGATCAACATCTCCTACCATGCCGCGTCCGGTATCTTTCCCTGTGTACCCGCCATAGATTACTTCTCCGGTCTTCGCATCACGCAGGGAATAGCCGTATGGCGCCCAAGGGCCCCCCTCATGAACCATGAAAATCTCCAATCCCGGACGATCCGGATCGATATCTGCCACATGAAGTGCGTCGCCATGACCCAGACGGGCAATCGTTCCCGGAGCAGCACTCTCCGCAGGCATCAGGTCTGTTGAGCTGTACAACACGCTGCCGTCATGATCAATTGTCGCGGAGCCGTAGATGATCTCCTGTTTGCCGTCCCCATCCACATCCGCCACACTGAAATAGTGTGCGCCTTGGGTTGTAATCGAGCCGTACACGGGATCTGTGCCATCCACGCCATGCGGCCCGTCATTGAACGGATTTTTCATCGGTGTCCAGCCGCTGTCCACTTTCCATTCCTTTTTCAGCTTCTTGCCATCCCAATTGTAGGCAACCATCGTCGAACGTGTATAATATCCGCGTGCAAAGATTGCAGACGGTTTCTTGCCGTCCAGATACGCCACGCCTGCCAGGAAACGGTCCACCCGATTGCCCGGTTCAATCCGTGCCATGGCATAATCGCCCCACATCAGGCCATCATCATGACGCTCGGGTTCATATGGAATGGTCTCCAGCTCTTTGCCTGATTTGCCTTCAAATACCGTAACATACTCAGGCCCATCCACGATGAAACCTTCAAACTTGCGCAGCTCATTGCGGTTGCTGCGTTCTACGGCGTACACATCAATGAAGTAGTCGGCCAGACTCTCGGCATCCTGTTGTGATAATGGATAGTTATATTTTTTCTCTATTCCAAAAGCCTCTTCCAACGTTGCAGGCCAGTTCCCCTTCACAACTTCATCGTGTTTATGCCAATTCCTGAACATATCCACCACGTGATTGTAGTACCCATCAGCACTTAAACGATAATCATCCTCGTTCTTCACGCCTGCCTTGCGATCTTCCTTCGGTAATGTGATGTATTTCTCGGATGTCACTTTGCCTTTTTTGTTATATTTGATAATCTTCGTTCCCGGAGCGGTTTTAAACATCATCTCAGCCTTGCCATCCCCGTCAAAATCATAAACGAGCATCTGTGTGTAGTGAGCACCTGCACGAATGTTAACCCCGAGATCGATTCGATACAACAACTGTCCATCCAGGGTGTACGCATCAACGTAGGTTTTCCCGGTGTATCCTTTTTGCGATACGTCCTTGGCGTTGGAAGGGTCCCATTTGACGAAAAACTCATATTGGCCATCCCCGTCCACATCCCCAACACTCATGTCATTGGCCGAATACGTATAAGCTTCTCCCGCAGGTGTCACACCATCGGCCGGTTTTTGTAATGGAATATCCACGTAACCGTTCGCCCAAGGTTTGACGGAGGCGCTGCGTTTGCTTTCCTTGCCCTTCTTGTTCACCGCTGCCACTTCATAACGGGAAGACGATTTGCCTGCGGTATCTACATAGTTGGTGCTGTCGGTGACCGTAGCGATCTTTTTGCCATCACGGTAGACGTTAAAGTCCGTTCCTGTCAGCCCTTTGTCGCTATATCCTGTGGCCTCGTCACCAAGCAATCTCCAACTGAGAAATACCCCTTCAGATGTTGATGCAGCCACCAGTCCCCGATCCAGATATTCCAGTTGAATCTCTTTCACGTGACTGCCCCCCTTATATGATTGAAGGCCAGCCTCCGTCGTACTATTTCCATTCGAAGCTTCTGCTCCAGTGATTCCTGCTGTTCCCCCAACAAGCAAAGCTACGCTGAGTGCCGAAGAGAGCACCTTGGCTGCAAGTGGCATACGCGCCTTCCTGCGACCGGATTGCTGACCTGAAGCCGATCCATTATGTACCGGCGCTGTTGTTTCTGAGTTCATCCACCTTCACGCTCCTTGAGACAGAATAGGTGATGCTTAGACACTTCAATGACATTTGGGCGTTCGATCACCCGTGCAGATTTTCTTCGACGGTTGTACCTTCACCTCATGATTGCGCTTACAAATATAAAAAAAGAGAAATCAGCTTGCCCGACTACCAGAGTGCGGTCCCCCTTCCATTCTCTTTCCAATCCGAGCGAGGCGATCTCGCCCATCGGGTTCTATTATAGACATCCTGCCTGCCAGACCCTAGGCAAATATCCGTCCAAAACGATCAATAATCAGTGTTATTAGGAGTCATTTGGGAAAAAGTACTTGCAGCTGTGAGGGATAGCCGCTCCGGTTACGAATCGTTCTTAAGATCGCTGTTATCCCCGGATTTTCTTCTATCCCTTTTCCAAGGAAAAAATCCGAGGATAAAGGCGAGATGATGCTTACGAAGCAGCTTTCTTGCAGAAAGCTTTCAGCTTCGCTTCTTCAGAATTGATTTCGTCCCCTCCACTACACCTCTCCGTTGATCAAGAACTTCATTTCAAGAATGACTCATGTAATGAAAAGAAAAAACCGCAATCCTCTAACACACAGAGGATTACGGTTAAGACAATTACCAGAAATTCTTAAGGCTCAATGCCCCATACCAGGTTTCCATCTTGGTAGAGCGTTACCTTATTCCAATCCTGATAGGATGTTTTGGTTGGATCGAAGGAGTAGTCATTCGTCTCGTCAAAGTTGGACCAGTCTGTTTTGTACATGCGAAGCTGGATGTCTCCAGTCTGTCCACCAGCCTGAATGCTGCCAGCGCCAGATGTGAAGCTCAGCTCAACATATGAGTCTGTGAAAGTACGCTGGATATTGGCTCCGCCAACTTGAGCGTAATCGATGGCAGAATCCATCGCAGCCGATCCTTCTTTGGAGAAGTAGTACCGGATCTTCAGATCACTCAGATTCACAGCAGTACTGCCCAGGTTCTTGATGTTAAAATACGGTTTGATCTGGCTATCCAGCGCATTGGTATCTCCGGCGCGATATTGCAGAACAAGATCACTGGTCGGTACAACGACACTTTGAGGTGTCGCGGAAGCTACAGCGGAATTGGCACTTTGCCCTGCTGTGTTCACTGCACTCACCACATAATGATACGTTGTGCCGTTCGTCAGGGCTGTGTTCGTGTAGGAGGTACCACTCACATTCGCGGCGATGGTTGTAAATGGACCCGATGCACTCAGCGCCCGTTTCACATTATAACTTGTTGCACCTGTAGAAGCGGTCCACGTCAAGCTCACCTGAGCATTGCCCGGGGTTGCTGTTAGAGCAGTCGGTGCAGCTGGCGCCGTTACCCCTGCAACCGGTGTAGCCGTTGCTGTGGCAGAATTAACACTTTCTCCTACTGCATTGGTTGCCGTGACCACATAATAATAGGTTGTGCCATTGATCAGGCCGGTGTTGCTGTAAGATGTTCCAGTCACATTGGCTGCGACCGTTGTGAATGGACCTGATGCACTCAGTGCCCGCTTCACACTATAGCTCGTTGCACCTGCAGAAGCAGTCCACGTCAAGGAGACTTGAGCGTTACCGGCAGTAGCCGTCAATGCTGCTGGTGCTGCCGGAGCTGTATTACCGCCCGGAGGATTGCCTCCGCCGTTACTTGCAGGAAGTACAGGGAATGAGTTCTTCACCAGTGCCACGAATTGATCGTGGAACCAGTGACCGGACACCGGAGCATTAGGCAATGCACCTGTTAATACGCCATCCCGAGTAGTGAAGGTCGGATCACACATCCGGTCGAAACCCTTACCTTCGTTATTCGGAATTTCAGAACTGGAGCCATCGGATTCACCCGGAGGTTTTACCCATACATAAGCATCCAGATGCGCGGGTCCCGGTGCAGCCTTAGGGACTTCCCCTATACCAGCTCCACTGGCATTACACCAGTTTCCCCGATGCTCCCGGCGGTCTACACGTCCGGAATTCACATAATCGTTGATGTTGCTGCCTGTAGCCGATGCCGGACGGTTGACCCCGCCCCAGCCATTCCGGCTAGTATCAATCAGGAAACCTGTGCTGCTTGGCCAGCCGGCTTGTACAAAATCGGTATACAGCGCAGCGGTGAAATCGGTTTCGTCAAAATACGGATTCCATTCATAAAACTTGGCTGATTTAATGGGTTGTCCACCGATATTGAGGTCGGGGTTGGACAGATTCGGCTCTCCCAGCGGTGTGGTATTCGCTGTGTTCGTAATGAAGCCATCTGCACTCTGCAGACCTGCCGCAGTATCATTTACTACGTCCGTGTACAGCGCAACTGCTGCAGAACGGTTGTTATCCCATCCAAGCCAGCCGGAGTGACCGATATCCAGATAGTTGTACACATTCGGAATGGCGTGCAGCTTGTCCAATGCATACTTTACACCCGCCTCATAGATACCTGTTGAGCTGGCTTGACCACAAGCTGGTGTACTCAGGTTGGTCACAAGGTTAGGCAGACTGTCCGGTTCAATGACAGCAATAATACGAATATCCTGATACTTCGGATCTGCGAAGATATCTGCAATCACATCAATATAATCCGTTTTATACGTCTGTAGTGCAGCCTGTGTTAGTGGAAGTTCACCATTCGAAGCAAGGGCATGACAATCCCGACCTGGCAGATTGTAAATAACAAATGAAGCCGTTATTGGTGTCCCAGGTTTCTTTTGGGCGAGAACAGCATCGAGATGTTGCTCTACGCTTTTGCGACCAGCATTGTCCGTACCGCCATAGATCGCAGCAATTCGGTCAATCCATACTGCGGTTGGATACGATTTGACCGACTCCATCTGAGCCTTCAGCGATGTATCGTTGGTCAGCGCAATGGACGTATCCACAAGAGCCGAATAGTCCTGGTTCAGATAAGCTGTGGCTCCCACAAATGGATTATCCACATGTGCTTCAGCCGCCTGAGTCAGACCTGGAGACATCCCCGGGAAAATCCCCGCCGCGAGCAGCGTTGCCGCCAGCATTTGTTTTACACCTTTGCGCAGGATCTTCTTGGCTCTCGATTTGGTTTTCAATTTAGTCTTCATAGTTCCACCTTTCCTTTAGTTAGATTGGGTTGTACTCATGTCTGATCCTCTGTGTCATGAAGATGCTTAGCACGAAGAGAACGTCCGGATGAGTTGGTTGTATCACCTCCATAAGAAATGGTTGTAGAACTGGAATCTTGAGCAAAAAATGGTGTGTGAGGGTGAATCATATGAATGAGTATAATGCGGTGGGTGTGGTTGAACGTGTGTTAGACATGAAGAAGTGTGAAAAAGGATTACGAGATATCTGACTACCCGCTACAGTAAGCGCTTTCTTTAAAATGATTTAAAAAAGGCCCTTCGCCTGCCATCTGCCATCTTGACGTTCGGTGTCACCTCCTTATGATCTGATTATACGACATGTAAATATTACTGTAAATTGAATTATATAAATTTAATTATATTTTTTTCCATTATTCAGGCAGGAATCTAAACTTCCCTTGCCCCAACGATATAAAAGGCCCATTGT
The DNA here is from genome assembly GCF_051967555.1 of Paenibacillus sp. SAF-068. Classification (NCBI taxonomy): domain Bacteria; kingdom Bacillati; phylum Bacillota; class Bacilli; order Caryophanales; family Paenibacillaceae; genus Paenibacillus; species Paenibacillus sp. SAF-068. The sequence goes on along the minus strand of NZ_JBQCJX010000001.1, from coordinate 182,169 downwards.
GGCAATATGCCACAATGAACCTCTTATGGATCAAGGTCAAATCAACCGCTCTTCCTAAGGCAGAACGACGACATCTCCAGGTTTTAAGCCGCTAACCACTTCTGTCTTGTCACCCGATTCCATTCCAGCCTGGATGGTCAGCGGTTCGGTCTGGCCGTTCCCTTTGTCTATCAATACATAAGGTTCAGTCTGATCCCGCATGATTGCAAGGCTGGACACAACCGTCACTTTGTCCTTCCGCACCGTCTCAATATCCCCTTCCAGACTCACGCCGCCATACATTCTGGCATCCGGTTTCAGATCGATAACAACATCAAACTGCGAAGCCTGCTTGAGGTCCGTATCGGTACTCTTCCGGGCGAACTTGGACACCTTGCTCACCTTCCCGGTGAATTGCAGGTCTTTCTGCGCTGTCATTCGCACCTTAACCGGCATTCCCACCTTAAGCCTGAACATCTCTTCTTCACCAACAATCGTCATGAATTTCAGTTGGCTGATATTGGTAATGGATCCGATCAGCTGTCCTTCCGTCACTGCACGTGTCTTGCTGTCCTCTTCATTCAACTGAAATATGCCGGAGGCGGAAGCATACACAATGGACTTGCTTATCACGGCCTGCTTTTTCTGTATCTCCTTTTCCTTCAGGACCAGTGCTTTTTGATTCAATTCATTCGTCAGGCGTTTGCCTTCCCGATCCGCAAATGCCTTTTTGCGCTCCTCTTCCGTCACGCCAAGCGACTCACTCATATTCGCCTGATCCAGGCTAACCTGATTCATCTTATCTTCCAGCTGGGCTTTCTCCAGATCGCTCTGCAGCTGCTCTACTTCCGTTTGTAACGTGGACGTGTCGAGCGTAAACAGAACGTCACCTTTGCTCACCTGCTCACCACTTTTCACATGCCACTGCTTGATGTTGGAAGCATATGGGGCGAAGATATCGGTCTGATCGGTGTATACAGATTTACCCTTCACTTGTATCGTTTGCGTCATCGTTTCCTGTGTGACGTCAAAGGTAATCGGGGGCGGGATCTCTATAGGTGCCTCCGGTTGTGGCTTATACTTTTCATACAGCCAGTACCCTACACCTGCCAAAAGTACAACGGTGATGATCATTTTAATCCATTTCTTCATGTGCCCAATTTCCCTTTCGCTGATAAAGTTACATCGATTTGATCACAGTTAATGCGTTGGTTCGGGATGCGCTGATTGCCGGGTATATTCCCGATACAATGCCAACCAGAACAGCAAACACGATGCCCAGCGGCAGAGCGGACTGTTGAATAACCACGGTCATCGGGCCATTGACCTGATCTGCCATCTGACTTGCCAGCAGACTGTTCACCCCACCGAGGGCAGCAAAGGCAATTCCGACACCAACCACGCCACCCATCAATCCAAGCATCGCTGCTTCTGTAATAAACATCTGGCGGATCTGCCACAGATTCGCACCCAGCACCTTCATGACACCAATCTGTTTACGCCGCTGATGCGTAGACATGATCATAGCCACAATAATGGACAGTGAGGCCAGCAGCATGATAAAACCACCGATTCCCAATGCTGCTTTTTGGTACATCGCCAATTGGCCTGTCATCGCTTCTTCCTGGAACAGATTACTCTGTGTATTTAACGTCAGCTTTTGGATCTGTTCTTCCACTTGGGATACATAGCGTTTATCCTCAACCTTGACCAAGGCAGAGTTCAGATGCTTGGCTGCACTGCTGTCGACCTGTTGTAAACCAAGCTCATCCTGCAATGCACGAGCTGCATCAAGCGGCAGATATACCTTTTTGTCGTTTTGAGCACTCATCTCATCCATGTTGGACGGTTTCGTCAGTTCTCCAGACACACGTATAGAGCCACTCATTTTGGTTTTGCCCGCATTTGTATAGTCCTCATATCGAAACTGAATACTCTGCTGAACCAGCTGATCCTGCTTCGCTGACATTTCCGTAAACTGCTGCAAGAGCTCATTGTTATATGGATCAGCATTCAACTGCTCAAATAACTTCTGCGTGACTTTCGGATCCATGAGCCCGAATGCGGCCCCATAGCTGGTCACCGCCATACGGCCATCCTCTGCACCACGCCCCTCAGCGTATCTGTATCCAAATCCGCCTAGTGTCTCCAGCTCAGTACCAATCACTTCCACGTAAGTACTGCGGCCATCCGGAAGCACCATTTCCAGCGAATCCAGCTTTAACATGGGGGCCACGGTAACAACATGAGGCAGTCTTTGGATAATCTGAATTTTCTCCAAGGTTAGTGCACCTCGTTCAAACTTCGATGTCTGTCCGCTCCCCTTGCCGTTACCGGTACGGATACCTTCATTGGGTGTAATCGTAATCTCATCCATCTTGTAATTGTCGTTCAATGTTTTCTCACTATAGGTCTGTACGGACTGCCCCACACTAAGTGCAATAATCATGGCGGCAGAACCGATGGACAGCCCCATCATGCACAGCAGTGTGACCATTTTTCTGCGAATGATCTGTCCCCAGGCCATACGTGCTACATCCCGTATTCTCACATTTCCTCTCCTTTTGCCCTAAACTTCCCTTACAGCCTCTTCAACCAGTATTCCATGTTGCAGGGTAAGCACGACCTGCATCTGCTCGGCGACCTCTGCTTCATGTGTCACAATAACAAAGGTCGTGTTCAACTCACGGTTCAGCTGCTGCAAAATTGCAATAATCTCTTCTTCTGTCTCGGTATCCAGATTCCCGGTAGGCTCATCCGCAAAGATCACCGAGGGTTCGGTAATGAGCGAGCGTGCAATACTGACCCGTTGTTGTTGACCGCCCGACAATTGGGACGGGAACAAGTTTGCTTTTTCACCCAGTCCAACCTGTTCCAGCAGCTTTAAGGCTTTTGCTTTGCGTTTCGAAGGGCTTATGCCCATAAACACCAAGGGTAACTCTACATTTTCCCGGATCGTAAGGTTAGACAGCAGCTCATAAGATTGGAAAATAAACCCGATGTGACTGCGCCTGAACTCAGCCAGACGATTTTCGCTGAAACGTACAATATCTTGTCCCGCAATAAGAATCTTGCCCTGATCGGGTTTCATCAGCCCCGCCATCAGATTCAGCAATGTGGACTTGCCTGAACCTGAACTGCCCAGCAGAGCCACCATCCGGCCTTCACCAATCGTCAGATTGATATCTTGAAGTACCGGCACGATTCCCTGGTTATTACGGAACGAGTGGGATAATTGTTCAACTTGAAGCATGATTCCATGTCTTCCTTTCTACTTGCTGCATATGTACAGATTCGCGTAGCACATTCCTTTTAATTATAGGGTGGAGATGTATCCGGGGTGGCCGGAGTTGTATCCAACTTGTAAAATATGAAAACAAAAAGCCCTTGTCCCAGAGAAGCTTTCGCCAGCTCCATCCAGACCAAGGTCTTATATTCTTATGCGATGCCCCTCAGCTCACCAGGCTCTGAAACTAAAGCGGTACATCTCACTTTTATCCATCGTGCTACCCACTGCAAATAGCTCATCATCATGCCACTTTAGATTGATGAAGCTATCCATATTGCGGTAGATGACCGTATCCGACGAAAGTTTGTTCTCGTTCAGGTAGGCGATGTGCAGCTCATTCTTCAGATTCTGGTTATCCATGGGATAAAAGTAAGCGATTCGAGATTCATCTGCATCCAGTTCGAAGTTCCAGATGGAACCTTGTAATAACAGATCATACTGCTCCTGCGCGGCACGATACCGATACAGCCCCTGTACCTTATTCATCGTGCCCTGGATGAGCATGTCCCCATTTTTCAGCAACTTGAATTGTTGAATGTCTTCCATTGCAGCATATGCCTTCACTTCATGCGCACCCTCAAGCGATACACGATAGATGGCATAATTGTCTTTCAGCATCACCAACATATAGAACTGCTTCAGATCTTCGCTGACCTGCAATACATCCATAACGATAAATGTATCTTTCGAATCTTTCCCTTGTGTTGGTCCTGTGAATATGCCCATTAGCTCATCATGTGTGTAGATGACTTGACTCGTCCCCTGACTCAAATCGACGTGTTTAAATAAAAGATCATCCTGACCGATGTAGGACTCGTTCCCTGTAAACACTCTATAATACGAGTTATCGCTTGGAAGCTTGCGACGTTCCCCGCTCTCAACCACATACTCATATGCCGTCTTCTGCACTTGCCCTGCCCGGTACTGAGCGTAGATGATTTTCTTGTGATCCGGACTGATTGCAACGCCGTAATCCGTATTAGTTGCAATGCTCTTCACTGCGTTATCATCCAGATGCAGCAGAGATAGCTGAAGTCGTGAATTGGAGGGTTCCAAATGATTGATGATCATCGTGTTTCGATCAACCACTTCAAAATCAAAGATCGCGAAGTCATTCGGAATCTTGGTAGCCGACTCAATCTGAATGGTACTGCTCGGCGGCGGTGCCAGACGACTATTGAATTGCTGACTTGGCAAAATCACCGTTCTAGGCTTGAGATTTCCGATACTGAACAGGCTACCAATCCCGAAAATTCCGCTAACAAAAGCGATCAACAGTCCCGACAGCATCAATCTGTCACGGTTTTTACGCCAAAATCCGGGATGTCTCATGCGTTTATTTCCCCCGGAAGACTGATATTTACTTGTGTCCCTTGCCGCATGATGCTCTTCATCTCCACTGTTCCTCCATGACGCTCAACGATGTTCTTCACAATAGACAAGCCCAGTCCTGCGCTGCCCTTCTCCGCCCTGTTGATTCCTTTATCCTGGTAAAAGGGTTCAAATACATGCTGGAGCGCTTCATCTCCTATGCCTTCTCCCTGATCACGAATTAAAATAGCGATGGAATCACTTAACCGGAAGGATTGTACTTCAATGATTGAGTTCACATCACTATACTTGACCGAGTTATCCAGAACGTTGAGGAAGACCTCCTTCAGCTTGTCACGATCTCCTTGCAGATACTGATGTTCCTCCAGCTCGTAGTGGATGCCTATATTGTACTTGCTTGCCTTAATCGACATGTCCTCACATGCTTCCCGAATAATATCCGATACATCGATCCGTTCGAATCGGTACGCCTGAATGACCGCAGACGAGACGGATACTTCCAGAATATCCGCTACCATTGTGTTGAGTCGCTGGCTTTCCTTGATAATATAATTCATGCCTTTGTCAAAAAAATCCTGATCGGTAAATCCGTTATCCCGCAAAATCTGTGCGTACCCCAGGATCGTCGTTAAGGGTGTCTTCAATTCATGTGTCACATTGTCAAAAAAGACTTTGCTACGCGCCTGTATTTGCTTCACCTCGTCCCGCTCCCGCTCAATCACATCAATCTGCTCCCGAACCCGATTGATCATGACGGTGAAACTTGAAGCCAATTCGCCAATCTCATCCTTGGTGGTAATCTGAATGTCTGCATTCAGACTTCCCTGAGCTACTTCTGCAGAACGTTTCGTGAGTACGCGGATGGGTTGGGTGATTTTCCGGGAAATAAAGATGGATGCGATAAATACAAATACAAAAATAACTGCTGCAAACAGCTTGATCGTATTCTGGAAGCGGAAATTTCGTTTGTACAAATCCGTGTAATCCTTCTCCAACTGTACAATTCCAATCAATTGTTGATCCATCTGAACGGGGAAGGACAGACTGGAGGTGACCTGACCTTTATCGACAACTGTGGTGTAAGCGATCCGGGATTGTATGGCTTCCTCTACATCAGGATGATCGGAGCGCTTAGCAACGTTAACCTCGCCAGCTGATCCATATGGCGAAGCATCCGGACGATATACGGTAATCTCCCCGCCAACGGCTGAACCAATCTGTTCCGCAAGCTCGCGACTCCCTGCTTCCAGAGAGTCTCTGCTCATGCGTTTGTTATGAATCAGAAAGTACTGATTCAGCGCGATGTCCAGGTTTCTTTTCGATTGCACCATATCCTCATGCACTTCACGGTACATATTCTCCTGTGCCACCTTATTGGACAGAATCAGCAGAACGGAGAATCCGATGAAGACGATGACCGAGAAAAGCACTACCATTTTGAACTGGATCGTCCACTTCATGTCTGCACCTGAATATTCAGCTTATATCCTACACCGAATACCGTTTCGATCATCGAAATGCCCTGCACACCGCTATCCAACTTCTTGCGAATCCGTTGTACATGAATATCCACGGTTCGCGTATCCCCTGCAAAATCAAATCCCCATACCTTGTCCAGCAGTTCAGAACGTGTATGCACCTTGCGATGATGGGTCACGAGAAATAATAACAGATCATATTCCTTATTCGTGAGTCCTGCGCGTTCCCCGTCCTTCCACACTTCCCGTTCATCCTTGCGGATCTCAATATGCTTGCCCAGCCTGACCACCTCATAGGAGTGATTCTCCAATGTCTCGCTGATCAGATCAATCCGGCGAAAGATCGCCCGAATGCGTGCAACCACCTCACGGATATCAAATGGCTTCGTGATATAATCATCCGCCCCCAGCTCCATGCCAAGCACCTTGTCCAGCATGTCCGACTTGGCGGTAATCATGATGACGGGTATCTTGGAATTCACGGATAGTTGCCTGCACACATCAAAACCACTCATGTCTGGCAGCATCAGATCCAGCAGGATCAGATCCGGCTTCGAATCCCGAAGCAAATTTAACCCCTCTTTACCGGTAGCTGCTTCCTTGATCTCGAAACCTTCCTTACGTAACGAATAGGATAAAATATCGCGAATGGACTCCTCGTCCTCAATAATTAAAATCTCTTTAGGTCTCATGATACCCTCGTAATCTCCCTGCTCTATGAATTTCATCTGCCTATATTTTGTATCCCAAGCCGTCTGCTTGAATAGAGGGAAGTACGAAATGTTACAACTTCGATACAACTCTGAACCTTTTGGAAACAACCTCCCGATATACTTGAATCAGAAGAGACTCATACCAGACCGGACCCAAGCCTGATCTGTATCCAAGGGGGATTCACATCATATGAACAAGACACAAATTAACAATGCTTATGTCAACTATAAATCAGAAATCACAAGGTATCTATCCCATATTGTCAAGCAACCGCAAGACGCAGAGGATCTGGCTCAGGAGTGTTTCATTCGATTGATGAACGTGACCGTGGACATTCCCGAAGATCGGCTTCTCTATTATCTCAAACGCATTGCCCGAAACCTGGCGATGGACAGCTTCCGCAGGCGGACCCGCACACTCCGACGTGATAGCCGTCTGGATGTACCCACTCATCATCTCGATACGCCACAGCTTGAAATTAATGAAGGCGTTAACGACCTGGTCTCCCATATTAACAACACGGAACATCGCAAAATATTAGAGCTTCGTCTTATCCATGGATACTCCATCAAGGAAACGGCAGAGCTGGTCAATCGCAGTGAAGGCATGATTAAATCCTCTGTCTTTCATGCCGTCAATCGAATTCGTGCCAAAGTCATCTCATAAGAGATGGCTTTTTGTTTATGCAAAATCAACAATGACGCCGGATGGGAGTGTTAAGACAGGATCGAAATACCTATGGATATGTCAAAAGACCCAATTTTACAAATATCGAGTTAATTTTTACAAATTGTTATGACTATGTGAGATTTTCATGTGGTAGAATATGGACGAACTCATGAATCAACTAATATTTGGGAGGGATTTGGTTGGGTAAATTAACAGGTATGCGAGGAGTGTTTCTAAAATCACTCTTGGCATTGTCCATGGCTTTGCCGCTTCAGATCGGACTATGGAACGGAGATGCATCGGTTCATGCGGAAGGACCGACAGACCCGGCACCGTTCATCCAGGCGAAGGTTGTGAACCAGAATGCAGGCAAGAAAGTATTGTTCGACAACTCCCATGGCCAGACGGCTGGAGCCGCAGACTGGGTCATTGATGGAGGTTTCTCCGACTTCGGGAATGCACTCGCGAATGATGGTTACTATGTCAAAGAACTTCGCAAAACGACTCCATTTACCTATGATGATCTGAAAGAGTACAACGTATTCGTTATTGCAGAGCCTCAAATTCCTTTCAAAACATCCGAACAAGCAGCACTGAAACAATATGTTGAAACAGGCGGCAGCATCTTCTTCGTTGGAGATCACTATAATGCCGACCGTAACAAAAACCGCTGGGATGGCTCAGAAGTCATCAACGGTTATCGTCGGGGAGCATTTGAAGATCCGGCGAAGGGTATGAGCACAGATGAGCGTAACTCGGAAGCCATGCAAAATGTAACCAGCACGGACTGGTTATCCGATAACTTCGGCGTACGGTTCCGCTATAACGCACTTGGCGATATCAATGCCAATATCGTCGTACCGGCAGATCAAGCCTTCGGCATCACGGAAGGTGTATCGGCTGTAGCCATGCACGCTGGCTCAACCCTCGCAATCACTGATCCGGAAAAAGCAAAAGGCATCGTGTACCTGCCAAAAACCAACGCCAAATGGAACAACGCGGTGGACCAAGGCGTATATAACGGCGGCGGGATCGAAGAAGGTCCTTACGTAGCCGTATCCAAGCTGGGCGCAGGTAAGGCTGCCTTCATCGGTGACTCCTCTCCGGTGGAAGATGCATCGCCGAAATACCTGCGTGAAGAGACAGGCACACGCAAAACAACTTATGACGGATTCAAAGAAGCCGATGATGCCGTGTTGCTCGTGAACACCGTGAACTGGCTCGCTACCCAAGAGAACTACACGGATCTGACTCAAGTAAACGGACTTGAACTGGACACAGCTACAGCGCTGTTGCCATTCGAAGAGCCGGCTGCTTCCACAGAACCACAGGCTGAACCTTGGGCCGCACCTGCTGCAGGATACAAGTGGTATGATCGTTCCACGTTCAAGGCTGGTTCTTACGGCGGCCCTGCATCCAGTGCAAATGCTGCTTACAGCTTCGTGAAACAGGATACACTTCCGAATGCAGAAGACTTCCAGATTCGTGTCGTTGTGGAGAACATGGCTCCAAACACAACCGTATCCGGTTATAGTGCAGGTATCTATCTGACTGGTGGAACACAGGTTGCTATGATCCAGAATGAAAGTGGTACTTGGCCGACTTCGTACGGTTACAGCTCCACATTCAGTGTAACTTCGGACAGCCAAGGTCGCGGTACCAAGGATCTGAACGTTCGCATCAAACCGGGTACAACTGGTGCTGCCAGCTTGCGTCTGCGTCTGAATGGCAGCAACCTGATTACCAATGCCGTAACCGTTGGCAATGTGCCAGCTGAACAGCTTCCGGAAGAAGAAGGACCGATCCCAGCAGCAATTACTGTTGCTGAAGCACGTACCAAAGCTGTTGGTACTACCGTAACGATCGAAGGTATTGTAACGACTGAACCGGGTGCATTCGGTGGACAAGCCTTCTATCTTCAAGATGAAACTGCCGGAATTTACGTGTTCCAGCACACTAGCGGCTTCCATGCTGGTGACAAGGTTAAGGTAACGGCAGCAACAACCATCTATAACAGCGAATTCGAGCTTACCGATATCATTGCGATTGAGAAAACAGGTACGGCTTCCGTACCTGCTCCAATCGAAGTTACAGCCATCACAGATGCGAACCAGGGTCAACTGGTTCAACTGAAAGATGTAACGATTGAGAATATCATCAGCGCTACACCGGTTGGATCATTTGAATTCGACGCGGTAGCAGCAGATGGAACGAGTACACATATTCGTGTCGATACCCGTACAGGTGTGACAGATACTTCCTTCCCTTATGTTGCTGGTGACAAGATCAGTATCACAGGCATTTCCGCTATTTTCAAAGATGTATATCAATTGAAACCTAGAAGCTTGAATGATTTTGTACCTGCTGAAGATCAAGGTGGAGGCGAACAGCCTTCCACTCCAACTGCAGGAGCACCGGGGAAACCGGTGCTTTCTTCTGATAATGGATATACGACTGGCCTGTTCGAAGGTTCGTATAACGTAAGCATGAACCTCTGGTGGGGTGAAAATGGTTCCGAATACAAACTGTATGAGAACGGTGTTCTGATCGATACGCAGAAGTTGACTGCGGCTACACCTTCTTCACAGTTTGCTAAAACGGCCATTACAGGTAAAGCCAACGGCACCTATACCTACGTAGCCGAGCTGACGAATGACAAAGGTACAACACGCAGCGACGTGCTGACCGTACAAGTAACGAACGCCTCCCCTGGCAAAGCTACATTGTCCCAAAACAACTGGGATGGTGACGGCAACTACAACGTATCCATGAACCTCTGGTGGGGTACGAACGCAACCGAGTACCGTCTCTATGAGAATGATGTATTGATCGATACACAAGCATTGAAAGCCGCTACACCTGCTTCTCAAAGTGCGGTTACGGAATTGTCCGGTCGTGCCAACGGAACGTATACGTACCGTGCTGAGCTGATCAACGCCGCAGGCGTGACCAGCACAGATACCATTACGGTTCAAGTAACCAAAGCGTTGCCTTTGGCTAGCTAGGTCTCAGAAACGAAGCCTAACGTTTAAACCAAGCAAATAAAAAAACCGAAACCAACATTGCCTGATTCACAGGGCAACCTGGTTTCGGTTTTTTTAGGTTTATTTCAAACGTTCCGGCTCATATCCATTTCTAACAAATAGAATGCCGTTCCATACAGCACAATAAGCGGCCACGGCGATGATACTAATCATAATAATCAAATTTATGTGTGTAAATGTATAACTGCTTCCCGTGAAAATAATCAGTATTGCACTGAGCCCCATATTTTCTTTGTTATGTTTTTTAAACTTCTGAAAAATCATTCTGTACAGCAATATCAATACCATAAACACAATCCATATAAAATAAAATATTTCCATAGGTCACCTTCCTTTAAAGCTCACATCTTTTATCGGTATCTACGAGAACTATTGATTAATATCCTTAATTCCCTTTATATAGAAACCTATTAATCTTACATGTATTTGGAAAATAATTCAATCACTCTTATACATATTCTTTGAACCCTCTTATTCCTCAGCGGTTAGCTGAGCAACAAGAACGCACCGTTGTTTATCTGCAGACACGAAAAAAGACTATCCCTGCCCATATTCCGGCACCGAATAGCCCTCTCTTCCTTCTTTATCATCTAATCTTTATCTAATGTGCCTCGTAGCTCGACATTAACCCTTACACCAGCTTCTTACGAATATACCCCGAGATCAAGTCAATGATCGTAATCATCACGATAATACCCAACAGGATAATACCTACTCGCGGCCAGTTCCGAGTACTTAACGCGAAGATTAGCGGCGTACCAATTCCCCCTGCTCCAATTACGCCGAGTATGGTCGCGGAACGTACATTAATCTCGAAACGATACAACGTATAGTTGAGGAATCCAGGCATAACCTGCGGCAGAATGGCGAACCACAACTGCTGCATGCGATTAGCTCCAGAAGCAAGCAACGCCTCAGATGGACCGTAGTCGATATTTTCCACTTCATCTGCGTACAATTTGCCTAACATGCCAATGGAGTGCAATCCAAGGGCGAGTACCCCTGCGAACGATCCGGGACCTACTGCCTTGATGAACATCAATGCCATGATAATCTCAGGGAACGTACGGATGAAGCTAAGTACCATTTTACCTGCACCCGAGATGGAGCGATGCCCACTCATATTGCGGGCTGACCAGAATGCGAACGGGATACAGAGCACTGCCGAGATCACGGTACCCAGCACGGAGATCGCCAACGTGTCCAGTAGACCTCGCAGCAGGTCTTCTCCCTCAGGCAGATATACAAAATCCCAATCGGGTGAGAAAATTCCGGCTACAATGGCCTTCATAATCTGAGCGGCGGTTTCCTTGAAACCAGTGAACGGTACACCGGCAAGTGCCCAAGCATACACAAGAATTAACAGCAACACAATGACCCAGCGTAGCGGGTTTTTCCGTGGTTTTGGCCGGATGCGGCTTGTTTCATTTTTCATCATAGCAATTTCTCCCGCAGCTTAGTACTTACATAATCAATAATCAGAACGATGACGAGGGTAAACAGAATGATTACGCTGGTCTTGTCATACTCCAGGAATCCAAGTGTTGCCTCATAGTAAAGCCCAATCCCTCCGGCTCCCACCAATCCCAGAATGGCAGCAGCACGTATATTAATTTCGAAGGCATACAGCACATAGGATGTGAACTGGGCAGCGAGTTGTGGCACCACGCCATATACAATGAGCTGAATTCGGTTCATACCGACAGCCGTCATCGCTTCCAGCGGCCCCTGATCAATCGTTTCCAGCGTCTCATACGTCAGCTTCGCGATTAGACCTACGGAGAACACAGCCAGTGCCAAGATTCCGGGGATGGGCCCCAAACCAAATACGGCTACGAACAAAGCAGCAAGTAGCAGATCCGGTACTGTCCGAATCAGGTTGAGCAGAAAACGTGCCGGATAGTAGATCCAGCGACTCGGCATCAGGTTACCGGCACAGATAATCGAGACCGGAATCGCAATAATGGCACCAATGGTCGTACCAATCAAGGCCATCCGGATCGTCTCCAGCATGCCTTGAACGATGTTATCAAAGTAACTCCATCGGGGTGGGAACATATCCTTTAACAATTTCCACATTTCAGGGAACCCCTGAATTAACTCTGTGAAGCCGGCATCGGTCTGTTTCGCACTGGCCCACAATAAAAGCAGAACGATGATCAGCGTAAGTAGATGTTTCGTACGCCCAGGCGGTTTCGGGCGATTCACAATCTGAGACGGGCTGGAACCAGGTTCCTTCCCCACTCCGCCTGCATTCTGAAGTGGAACGTTGGACTGCCCCTTCATACCACAACTTCTCCCTGCTCGTGCACAGCCTGCTTGTCCAGCAATTCGTCAGCCAGAATCGGTCTGCCATATATTTCAGCAAAACGCTCATCTGTTGCTTCTTCAACCGGGCCGTCGAATACGACCTCACCTGCTCGCAGTCCAACAATACGGGTCGCATACTCTCTCGCCAGATCAATAAAGTGAAGATTGACGATGGTGGTAATCCCAAGGTCTTGATTGATGCGTTTCAGGTCATCCATGACCTGCTTTGTTGTAAGCGGGTCAAGTGACGCAACCGGTTCGTCGGCCAGAATGATTTTCGCTTCCTGTGCCAGTACACGGGCAATAGCCACACGTTGCTGTTGTCCACCCGATAGTTGATCTGCACGGGAATAGGCTTTCTCCGAGATATTTACACGATCCAGCGCCGTAAATGCAAGTTCAATATCCTCTTTGGGAAAACGACCCAGGATGGTACGCATGGTGGAATGGTATCCAACACGTCCAGCGAGTACATTACGGAGTACACTGGATCGTTTCACGAGATTGAAGCTCTGGAAAATCATGCCGATGTCACGTCTGATCATACGTAGCCGTTTGCCCTGTGCCTTCGTGATGGAACTTCCGTTAATCAGAATCTCGCCCTCACTTATGTCGTGCAGTCGGTTAATGGAGCGTAGGAGCGTTGATTTACCCGCACCGGACAGACCCACTACAGCAATGAATTCACCCTGCTCAAATTTTAGATTAATATTATCCAGGCCCTTGGTGCCGTTAGCGTAAATTTTGGTAACTTTATGAAGCTCAATCATGGCAATAATCCTTCTTTCATTCTTAATGATCAACCATATCTAGTTCCTTGCTATAATGGCACAAGCCAGCGCAGCGTAGATCACGCTGAACTGGCCTGTCCATTGCTACGATTAAGCTGTTCTCATCCAATAGAGCGACTACAAAGTGAACAGATCCTGAACTACTTTTGGATCCACATTATTCACCTTTCACTTTTTCGCCATACTGACGAACGATCTCAAACTTGCTATCATCGGACTCTACATAACCTTCATGCGTATAGATTTCTTTGATGATCTGGTGGCCTTCCGTATCTTTACCAATATCGATGAAGGCTTGTTTGATCTTCGCAGTCCAATCAGCATTCATGTCTGTACGAACGGCAATGGTATCATTAGGAATAGGCTCAGTGAACGCCAGTACACGTGTATCTTCAAATACAGTCGGATAGTCTTTGGCTACCGTGTTGCGGGCATCTTGGAAAATAGCTGCTGCATCAACGTCGCCGTTCAATACAGCGATAACACCTTGGTCATGGCCTTTCAACGTTACAGGTGTTACATCTTTCAATGGATCAATCCCTCTGTCGAGCAACAGACCTGCTGGCCATACATAACCTGCGGAAGACGTTACGTTTTGGTAAGCGACTTTCTTACCTTTAAGATCTTCAATAGATTGAATCGGTGAGTCTTTTTTCACAATAAACATGGATTTATAGGAATCCGCCAACTCTTCGGTTGGAGCACCTGTCTCATCATTTACACCAAAACGTTGTGCTTGCAAAATAACCTGTGCAGCGCCTTTTTCTTTCGCCAGTACATAAGCTGTCGGAGGCAAGAATCCTACGTCTACTTTGTTGGAAGCCATTGCTTCAATAATTGTGTTGTAGTCCGTGGATACGCTGACTTTTACCGGAATGCCCAGTTTGTCACCCAGCAACTTCTCGAGCGGTTTCGCCTTGGCTTCAAGCGTGTCTGCATTCTGGGAAGGTACAAATTGAACCGTCAGTTCCGTTGGCACATAACCTTCGACAGGCTTCTCTGTCTCTGTCGTCTCCGTACCGGATGCATTGGAACTCGAATTCTCTCCGTTAGCCGAACCAGTTGTACTACTAGACCCACAAGCACTCAGAAACAGAACCAAAATCAACAATGGTAAAAATAAAGCAGACTTCTTCAAACGAACACCCTCCAAAGAGTTTCTATTTTTCAGTACTTGTCTACTATAATTGCCAAATATTTGCGCGATGTGAAACGAAATTTGGAGTTTTGTAAAGTTTCCTGTCAGGCTGTCAGCGCGACTTGTATCTGTTAGAATAGGCTCATTATGGTTGAAGATATAGGAAGAACATCGGAGATAGCAGCATGAGCTTCGGTTCTTCAGCCTATTCTGTCTTCTCCGTTTTATGGTAATTCCATATATCTGAACTTATATATTAGAGGAGATTGTAAAATGACATCCATAAACCGTACGGCAAACCTCGACATCCTGTTCACCAGTGATCTGCACGGGGCCATCCGTCCCATCCATTACAATACCAATGCATACCGCCCGGCAGGACTTGCCCTTCTGGCCTCCCTGATTCGTCAGGAACGCGAACGTTCACCTGAACTGATGCTGGTGGATAACGGAGATTTACTGCAAGGATCACCTTTGGCCTCTTATGCCGCTTCAAAGGTCGTCAACAACGAAGGACATCCCTTCATCACCGTACTGAATGAACTCGGCTATGATGCTGCGGTGATGGGTAATCATGAGTTCAACTATGGTCAGAAACTGTTGCGCGAAGCAGTTGAAGCTTCCAACTTCCCTTGGCTGTCGGCCAATATTGTGAATGATCAGCACACAAGAGCCAATGGAACAGAATCTTCGACAGATCTTCCAACAGGTGCAGTTCTGCCAGCTTTCGGTCCTCCCTATCTAATCAAGACACTCTCCTCTGGTGTCCGAATTGCACTCCTAGGTGCAACCACGCACTACATCCCGCACTGGGAGCATCCAAAAAATATCGAGGGTTTACAGTTCCTTGATGCTTTGGAGACCATTCGTACGTGGGTTGCCTATATACGTAAGCATGAACAACCAGATGTAATGGTTGTGAGTTATCACGGCGGATTTGAGAGTGATCTGGTGACAGGCGAGCCCGCCGAACGGTTAACTGGAGAAAATCAAGGCTATGCCATCTGCCGGGACATCGAAGGCATCGATGTGTTGCTTACCGGACATCAGCATCGTCAGCTTATCGCTACTATTCATGGCGTAACCGTCATTCAACCGGGATTCAGTGGAAATGGTGCGGGGCATGTATCCGTCCAGTTGGAGCAATCATCGGGTGGGAAGTGGCAGATTACAGAGAAGAAGGCTCGGTTGTTACTTCTGGATGAACAGCATGAGGTTGAACCTGATGCAACCGTCATGAAACTTACCGATGAGCTGGAAACTGAGGCACAAGCCTGGCTTGATCAACCCATTGGGGAGGTGGCTGGGGATTTATCGATCACCAACGCGACGTCCCTGCGACTCAAGGCACATCCATTCATTGCTTTTGTACATCAAGTACAGATGGAAGCGACCGGAGCGCAGCTCTCCAATACCGCCATACTGAGTGAAGAAGCTCGCGGGTTCGGGCGAAATATCACCGTTCGGGACGTGTTATCCAACTTCATCTATCCTAATACACTAACCGTATTGGAACTGAGTGGCCAGGATATCCGGGAGGCATTGGAACAAACGGCACGTTACTTTGAAGTGAATGCTTCTGGCGAGGTGGCAGTCAATCCGGCTTATATGGAACCCAAACCTCAGCATTATAATTACGATATGTGGGCTGGCATTGAATACGAGCTGGATATCTCCCAGCCTGTAGGTAGTCGAGTTGTGAAATTGGAACGTGAGGGCAAACCAGTAGACATGGATGGCATGTACTCTGTAGTCATGAATAGCTACCGCGCTGCTGGCGGCGGGGATTATACAATGTATCCAGGTAAAAAAGTGCTACACGAAGGAGCCACGGATATGGCCGCACTGGTAGAGGATTACATCCGCAGACATCAACCGCTTACAGTGGAGCAGGCGGATAACTGGAAGGTTGTTGGGTCGTAAGGGGTGCTTATGTCGGTGGACACGGGCAGGTATTTTCGGAGGTTTTAGGAGGTTTTACGAGTTAGCATACAAGTAAGCGTGCAAGCTGCTTGTATGCTTATTGGTTATTCCAAGGAAACTAGGGAGTCTTATTTGTGCCCCCCAAGAATATCGAAAGTTGTCCAGAATGTTATAAAAAAAGAGCAGCCTGCTACTGCGCAGTCTGCCCCATACTTTGAAATATCGTTAAGACAAATGGTTCATTTTCCCGTGCCACACCATAACTTTTAATTCCGCCTACATAGGTTTTTTCCGCTCTATATCCTTCTCTCTACTTATATTGTAACGTTTTTTTCATGTTTTTTATAGACTGTTTTTTTGGCGATTCCTACACTATACTGCTAAATACAAATCTAAAAAAGAGGTGTATCCGTATGAATGGCCCAGAAAATACTTTAGATCATGGACCCTTTTTTCATGGTACAAAAGCAGAACTGAACATTGGAGATCTATTAGAACCGCAGTACTTATCCAATTACCAAGATAAAAAATCTAACCATATTTACTTTACGGGAACGTTAAATGCTGCCAAGTGGGGTGCCGAATTAGCAAAAACGAATGCCAAAGAAAGAATCTACGTTGTAGAGCCATTGGGAGATTTTGAAAATGATCCTAACTTAACGGATAAAAGATTCCCCGGCAATCCAACACGCTCATATCGATCTAAATCACCTCTAAAAATAGTAGCTGAATTAGCTTCATGGGAAAGACACTCCGATGAAGAAATCAATCATATGCTCACATCTCTAAAAAAATTAAGTGAAGAAGGGAAAAATGTGATCTACGATTAATTCCTATACTCGTTTTCACCCAACAATAACTCAGCATCAAGTTGACTATATGACATCCCCGAACGATCTCAATTCATCTCGCACATATCAAAAAAAGGATTGGGGCCCCTACGGGTCTCCAATCCTTTTGCCAATATTGAGCCGTGCCCACGTTAACGTCCCCCACCAGAATAAAAGGTATCGCTCAAGTCATCTTCAGAATTTGAGCGCAAAGAGATCGTCTTGAGGACCGACTCCTGTATTCTTTCGTCACATCACCTTATTGGGCTTTATTGCGCCTTCTTCCGCAATTGACTGTAATACAACTCACTGTAGAAACCACCTTGTTCCAGCAGAGCATCATGCGAACCTTGCTCCAGCAGATGCCCATCCTTCAGCACCAGAATTCGATCGGCCTGACGAATCGTGTTCAGCCTGTGTGCAATGACAAAACTGGTGCGGCCTTGCATCAGACGTTGCAGCCCTTCCTGGATTTTGATCTCTGTGACGGTATCAATACTGCTCGTCGCTTCGTCCAGTACGAGTATTGATGGATCTGCCAAGATTGCCCGGGCAATGGCGAGTAATTGTTTCTGCCCCTGACTGATCCCACTTCCGTCGGCCTGGAGCACTTTATCGTACCCGTCTTTCATGCGCACAATGAAGGAATGCGCATTCGCCAGCCGGGAGGCTGCTTCCACCTCTTCATCCGTTGCGTCCAGACGGCCAAACCGAATATTTTCCCGAATCGTGCCCTGAAACAAAAATGAATCCTGTAGCACAAATGCCATATGGGACCGCAGATTCTCACGCCGAATGGTGGTCATATCGCGCCCATCTACGGTTAACGTGCCACCTGTCGGATCATAGAACCGGGATAACAGCTGGATCAATGTCGTTTTGCCCGCTCCAGTCGGCCCTACCAGGGCAATCATCTCACCCGGTTTAGCTTCAAAGCTGATGTCATGCAAAATGTTACGTCCTTCATCGTATCCAAAGGATACCTTGTCAAAACGAACGGCTCCCTCCACCTTGTCCAGGGATACCGCTGCCCCTTCATCCTTCGCTTCCTCATCTTCGTCCAACACCTCGAATACACGCTCAGCACCCGCAATCGCGGACAATAACGTATTCCACTGGTTCGCCAGATCATTCAGCGGGCGTGTAAACTGACGGGCATATTCCACAAAGATAATAATCACCCCAACCGTAACGGAACCCTGAATCGCCAGAATACCGCCGATGCCCGCCACAATTGCAAAGCTTAGATTATTCAATCCATTCATCAGTTTCGGGATAAAACCGGAGATCGTCTGTGCCCAGAAACCGGAAATCCGGATGCGGGTATTCCGTTCCTCAAAACCGCGAATCACCCGCTCCTCTTGCGAAAATGCCTTGATGATGCGCTGTCCGGATAATGTCTCCTCGATGTAACCATTAAGTTCACCGAGATTGCGTTGCCGCTCCTTAAAGAGCGGTCCCGTTCTGCGTGTAATCCAACGCATGCCTATCGCCATCAAAGGCACAACGATAAAGGTAAGCAGAGTCAGTAGCGGACTGAGCCAAAGCATAACGCCAAACGTTCCGAGCAGCGTTAATACACTTGAGAAAATCTGGATGGCCGAGCTGTTCAGCGTACCGCTGACATTCTCGATATCATTGGTCACCCGACTCATAATCTCCCCTTGCTGACGTTTACCGAAGAATGGAATCGGCAGCTTGTGCAGATGGGAGAACAGATCATACCGCATGCGGAACACGGTTTCCTGCGCAATCTCGATCATCCATATGTTTTGTAGCCAGGATGTAAGAGAGAACAAGACGTACACAGCGGTTAATCCAATCAGAAACCGTGTCCAGCTTGAGCCAGCTTCACCCGCGATAAAATCATCCACGGCCACCCCCACCATATAGGGGCCAAGCAAAGCAAGTGCAGAGCTGGCAAATACCATCAACAGTACCATGGACAGCTTGACTTTACGCCGTGCCAGATAGGTCCAGATGCGACCTAGCGTCCCGGACCAGTTCTTCGCCCGTGCCTTGGGTTTGCGCCCCCCGCCTGATCGCAACGTCTCCGGATCGATCGGTGGCGGTGGCTGACGGAAAGGCTCAATGAATGCTTTGAACATGCTGTGCCCCCTCCCCGTATTGTGATTCATGGATTCGACGATACAGCTCTGACGATTCCATCAGGTCTTCATGTTTTCCCTGTCCAATAAGTTGTCCATCATCCAGCAGCAGAATCAGATCCGCCGATGTCGTCGAACTGATCTTCTGGGTGATGATAAACGTAGTACACGACAACTCTTCCAGTGCATCCAGCAGTCTGCCTTCTGTGGCCACATCCAGTGCGCTCGTGCTATCGTCCAGAATCAGAATTCTTGGCCTACGCACCAGTGCTCTTGCAATGGAAAGTCGCTGCTTCTGTCCACCGGAGAGATTAACTCCCCGTTGACCCAGCAAGGTATCATAACCGTTTGGCAAATTCTCAATAGTCTCATGAATCTGGGCACGCTTCGCCGCTTCCACGATCTCTTCTAAGCTGGCATCTTCCTGACCCCAGGCAATATTCTCCCGTATGGAACCGGTAAACAGGACAACCTCCTGAGGCACATAACCAATCGCACCACGCAGCTTGGACAGATCCAGTTCTGTTGCATCCGTACCATCGATTCGTACCTTACCTTGATCCTCCGTGTATAACCGTGGAATTAGCTGCACCAGTGAAGACTTGCCTGAGCCTGTGGCTCCCATAATGGCAATACGTTCCCCCGCTTTTGCAGTGAATGTGATGTTATCCAGTACTGTAATTTCACTATTCGGATAACTGAAGCCTACACTGCGGAATTCAACCGCTCCCTGTACATCGCGCTGTTTCTTCGCTGAGTATACGGATTGCGGGAAATGCGATGATTTCACAGATCCAGCAGATGGTGCAGACGTTGCCACCGCCTTATTCTGTTCCGTCTCGGACGTATCCTCCGTATTAAACACTTCATTCAGACGCTGCGCTGAAGCGCTTGCTCTCGAGAAGGTTACCAGAATCCATGACAATGCAGACATGGCACCAATTGTGCGAAGCAGATAGTTAATGACGGCAACCACTTCACCCACGGTTGCATTACCAGCGGCGATGTCCACTCGTCCGAACCAGAGCACGGCGATGATACAGACATTCATCATCAGCAGCATGAATGGCATCGTGGTCTCCGTCAGGCGCAGCGCGGAGATTGTGCCTTTCATCAGCTTGCCGCTGAATCCGGCAAAGCGTTCAATCTCATGGCCCATCCGTACGAAGACACGGATCAGCCGAATGCCTGTCAGATTCTCCTGGATGACTCCATTGACGGCATCCAGTCTGCGCTGCACATTGCGGAACAGCAGCGCTGCCTTTTTAATCATCCACACCACAACGACGAGCAGTACAGGAACCATGACAACCAGCAGCAGACCCAACCTCGGATTCACGATGACTGCCATAATCATGCTACCCAGAACTACCAGCGGCACACGTGTCATGAATCGCAGACTCATGAAGACCGTATCCTGAACCTGGGTCACATCCCCCGTTAATCGGGTGATCAGGGACGATGTCGCGAACCGGTTGAATACGGCATAAGAGAACGTTTGCACTTTCTCATACAACTTCTCCCGCAGATCGTATCCAAACCCCAGACTTGCATGGGACGCAAAGAATGAACTGGCAATTCCGGCAGCAAAAGCCACCACAGCACTGCCAACCAGTACACCACCCCATAACCAGACGACAGATAAATCTCCCTGTTGAATCCCGTTGTCAATGATCTTGGAGATCAGATAAGGCTGAGCCAGCTCCACCGCAAGCTCAATCAACATCATGACCAGGGCGGCAATCGCGGCAACTCGATACTTCTTCAAGTAGTACAACAGCTTGATCATAAGCATTCCTCCGGCTCGGAGCACCCTAAACCGATAGCACGTTCCAGCTCAGAGCCTCCATTAGACATGTTGTTTTCTCCACTTCGTCCAATATGTAATCATTTCTATGTACACATATGGTTATTATAGCGTATTTTCCAATGCCGCTTCTATTCTTATTACCCTACTTTTCCCATGACAATAACTTATCAACATGATGACAGCAAAAATAGGAAGGTTTCGCTTTCCTACAACACTAGAACCCTGACCACCGATCGTTCCGGCATTCAGGGTTCTATGTAAGACCTCAGCTATATATTTCGTTCAACTCATTCAGATTCTATCCAATACGACTATTCCTTCCCGTAAATCTCCTCTATCCGTTCTTCCTCATTGGTAGATAACAGAACATTAAGCAAACCCATCGCATTATTGGCATCTGCTCTCGCCGTCTTATACATCTCGGCAAACGCCGCTTCATCCTGCTTCGGGTCCATCTCAGCAAGTTTGCCCCACGAGGTACGGGCTTTGTCGTATAGCGTACTCAGCGTGATGTCACGTGGATGCTGAGCAACAGGTGCCATGGATTCAAATTTTGCTGTCACACGGAAGAAATCCATAGAGTCCTGGAACGATGTACTGCTGTAATCCTTATTTTTCATCGCATCATCCGTAATCAACAGACCTTCACGGGCGATAAACAGCGTTTTCACCATGGCACGTTCCAGATTGGTTGCTTCTTCCCAGGTTACATAAGATTCGTCAGGTGCTTGTACAGTTGTGAAATAAGGAAAAGCATCATCAATCAACCGCTGCGAATCGGAGTGAATCGGCACCCCTGCATTCATGTCCACAACAGCATCGCTATAATTGGCAACATTAATGTTTTTGGAATCATTCTCACTGACCCGGCGCACTGGATGATCATTAAGCGGGATACGGATATAACCGAGTTGATCCGCATAATCCTGCTTCAACTCTTCCAATGTGGAATCCTTTCCAATCTTGCCTTCTTCGGCTGAAGAGGATTCTTTGGCGGCTGAACCTGTTTCTTCACCAGCAGTCGAGCCAGTTGCTGCGGTTTCTGTTACAGCAGCATTCGAGCTATTGGTTTCGGATGAAGCAGCTTCTGTACCGGAAGCAGATTCCGGCGATGATGATGTCTCTTTCACTCCGCCACCACAAGCTGTCAGCATCGCTGCCAAACTGAACATGACCGTGAACGTCTTTATCGTATCATTCCATTTCATCATATGATCTTCCCCTATCGTATGTATATTCCTGAGAAACATTAACCTCTACTCCATACTTTGAACAACTTACTTACAAAAATATCCTTTCAGATAACATAATCGATTCACAACTGAACACGTTCTACATTGTATCATAAGTCAAAAATGGGGTGTATACGACGATATACCTGTGTCTAAAGCCTTTTACCATGCGTGTCTTAACGATCAACGCAACACAAAAACACTGTCATCCATAGGGACAACAGTGTTCGTGAAGCGTGACTACTTAATGCCTTTAGCCTTCTCCATATGCTCTGACCGAATCTGAGGATCGGTCGAGTTCACCGATGCTAACAAGGCGTGAATCGCCTGAATATCCTTCTCTTGGAATACGGTCTCCGGAACTTCAGTCTCAAGTCGTTCCGTCTTGCGCTGAATGGTCTCCACCAATTCATGGTCGTAGATGATGAGTTCATCCGAATTCACATACCTTACAGCCGGATCAACACTGATACGGCAGCGGTTGGTGAAGGTCACCATGGAGACGAGACGCACTCTTTTGTAATCGCCGAGGTGTGCATGGATGGCTTCCACATGTGCACGATGCTGCATGAGCGGATTGTACATTTTGACCCGGCTGCTGCTGACCGACCAATTGGCTTCTCTTCTGCCGCCGCGGATCTCACCTGTCGTCAGATTGCGGGTTTCGATCACGAAGATTGCCCGTGGACCGATGACGACATGATCAATCTGCGAATAACCGGAGCGTGACTTCGGATTGGTAACGAGTAAGTCGTTCAGCACTTTATATTCACTCGGGAGACCCATCAGCTGATCTGCTGTACTAGGCTCCTCAGGCTGGTGTGTCCAATCCCCTTCCGCTTTTTTCTTGCGCTTACTGCGTACCATGCGCGGAGGAATGGTTGTCGTCGATGGTAAAGCTGAAGCGGAGGCTGTAATCTGGTTCGCAAGCTCTGGCTGTGTCTTGAACAGAGACAGGATTTTCTTGAACATGGGCAAGCTCCGTTCTATTATAGTGTGGGTTACGGGTGACCATTACAGGAGAAATAACATCCTTTGACACATTCATTATGTAAACTTCTATTACTTATGTCGGATAAAGAGGGGTTAAATTAAAGGGTTCGCGACCAAAATCTCTCCAATACGCAAATCACATATGAACATTTAACCAATTCCGTGACTTTAGACGCATAAACAAGCCGCAAAATTGAAAAAAACAGCGCAACCTTTCCTGAATCGAAAAAGAATGCGCTGCTGTTGGTTATTAATTAAGCCTGAAGATAATAGGTGTAGAGCACCTGTGTACCTTTCTCTTCCAGACCATTATTTGCTATTTCCTGATACAGGGATTCGGCCAGAGCGAGCCCAGGCGTTTTCATGCCCATCGCTTTTGCAGACTCCAGTGCAATACCCATGTCTTTGATAAAATGTTTCACATAGAATCCAGGCTCATAATCGCCTGCGATCATGCGTGGACCGAGATTGCTGAGCGACCAGCTTCCGGCTGCACCGGTAGCAATACTCTTCAGCACGGTCTCCGCGTCCAGACCA
Source organism: Paenibacillus sp. SAF-068 (assembly GCF_051967555.1). Taxonomy (NCBI): domain Bacteria; kingdom Bacillati; phylum Bacillota; class Bacilli; order Caryophanales; family Paenibacillaceae; genus Paenibacillus; species Paenibacillus sp. SAF-068. Next base: position 157,992 of record NZ_JBQCJX010000001.1, on the reverse strand, counting down.
GACGTCTTGGCATAGGCGAGTGCTTCGCATACGCCCATCATGCCAGAGGCAATGGCAATCTGGTTGCACATTTTGGTATGCTGCCCGGCTCCTGCCTTGCCTTGCAGCACAATGTTGCTGCCCATCTGCTCAAACAGCGGACGCACCGCTTCAAAGGCCTCCGAACGGCCACCAACCATAATGGACAGCTTGGCATTCTGCGCTCCGATATCGCCACCCGACACAGGTGCGTCCAGTGCATGCAATCCTTTGGCTTCCGCAGCTTCAAAGATTCGTGCAGCCAGTAGCGGACTGGATGTTGTCATATCAATCAGATATGACCCCGGTTTGGCATTGGCCACGAGACCATCCTCACCGAGATAAATCTCCTCGACATCCTTCGGATACCCCACCATTGTGATGATGACATCACACGCGGCAGCCAGTTTGCCTGGTGTATCATGCCATACGGCACCTTCCTTCACCAACGCTTCCGCTTTGGCAGCAGTTCGCGTATACACATGCAGCGGATATCCCGCTTGCTGAATGTGCCCAGCCATGCTTTTCCCCATCACGCCTGTACCAATAAAGCCAACTTTCGTCTCTCCAGGTGCCTTCGTTGTATTTGTCATCGTAGGTTTCCTCCCTATTTTCCCTATTTCTCTAGGCTTCGCTCAGTGCTTGTCTTCGACATTGCTATATCTGTATGTTATAGCTTTCTTGCTAGTCCGTCCATCTTGTTTGCAGCTTTCTGTGAAAAAATCTGAAAAAGGAATCAACTTCCTGTATGCTGTACAACCTAACGGAAACTTCCTTCATTGGAAAGGAGGATTTCCATGAGTCGTGAAAAAGGTCAAATTACCATTTGGTTGTCCTTTTCCATCCTTTTATTAAGTGCAGGGCTCGTCTGCCATGTCTTGTCTGTTCCAGCGATACTCGAAGCTGGCGGCAGAGACGGCTGGTTGTCTGTCGTAGCCGCCGCTCCACTGTTCATGTTGTTTCTGTGTATGATGTATATCATCATTCGACGTGTACGTGGACAGCGGCTAACAGATTGGATTACACGAGAATTCGGTGCTGTTCCTTCCTGGATCTTCCGGATCTCTGCTTCCATTCTGCTGTTCACACTTGGCACACATACGTTGTACGAGACAACTAACTGGACCGTATCCACATATCTTCAATTCACGCCTCCCTATGTTCTGGCTGGTGGCGGAGCACTGGTTGCTGCGTGGGCAGCGGCTAAAGGTATACGCTCCATTGCGATGACTTCCAGTCTTCTACTGCCTTTTGTAGTTCTGCTCGGTTATTTTGTAATGTCCGCCAATATGAAATATAAGGACTACAGCCTATTGTTCCCGATCATGGAGAACGGCATGGGCCCCGTGTGGCGGGGCATGATCTACTCCCTTGCCGGGCTTATGGAAATCTGGATTTTGATGTTGTTTCAACATGAAGTCAAAGGCAAAATTCGTTGGTGGTATGTTCTGATCCTTGGGATTTTCATGCTCAGTATGGCAATCGGTCCAACCATTGGAGCCATTGTGGAATTTGGCCCAGAAGAAGCAGCAAAACAACGGAACAGTCCCTATGAGCAATGGAAACTTGTAAATATCGGCAAATTGCTGCAACACGTTGATTTTCTGTCCATCTATCAGTGGCTTAGTGGTTCTTTCGCAAGAGTGGCCATATCTTTGTATCTCATCGTCGATCTGCTGAATTTCCGCAGGCCGAAGAAACGATATATCGCCATTCTTACCATCACCGTCATCATGAGCTTCATGGCGATGCAATGGTGGCGCATTGATTACGTGGATTATTATGTGGACCATATTCAGTTCCCGGTCATGCTCACCTATGTCTCTGTCGTTACCGTGATATTAACAATAGCCGCATTAATCCACAAAAAGGACAAGGAGGCTCCCGAACATGCCGATCTCAGCCCAGCCCAAGAATAACCGCGAAGTTGAACCGTTCCGAATGAACGAGCACAACTTGAATACCTTTTTTGCCGGATCTGATGATGTCATCATCAATAGTCATATGTTCGGAGAACCTCCGATGCAACTCCTTATGACCTATTGCAGCGGTATGGTAGATAGTGAAGCCATCTACGATATTATTCTCCCGGAACTCAAACGAACATATGAAAATACACACTTTATCCGTACATCAGACATTGAAAAGTGCATCAGCCTGGATTGGACCCGAATGGATCTGCAAGATCCGGCATTTGGAACTGAACTGATGTCTCTCCGTGTTTTTGAAGGTCATATGCTGATCTGTATTCCTTCCCTGCAAACCATGTGGAGTATTGATATATCCAATATGCCTACTCGAACACCAGAGGAATCGACCACCGAAGTTTCGATTCGTGGGGCAAGAGATGGATTCATCGAACCGCTTGCCGTCAATGTTGCCCTGATTCGTACACGTCTGCGCACGAACCAGCTGGCCTGTAATATCGAACTGATCGGCTCACGTTCTGCAACCAAGGTGGCCCTGATGTATATCAAAAACATCGCCAATCCGGAGCTGATCGAAGATGTTCAGGATCGGTTGCGCAAAATTAAGACTGAACGCATCCTGACCGCCAATGAGCTGGAGGAATTGCTGTCCCCTTCGAAGATTACGTTGTTTCCCGTCACCCATTATACGGGCAGGCCTGACTTTGCTGCAGAATGTCTCCTGAACGGACGTTTTATCCTCATTGTAGACGGTAATCCCAGCGCCATTATTGGGCCAGTCAATCTGTTTCTTTTGCTCAAATCACCGGAGGATGCAAGCTTTCCCTTCTTAGCTGTCAACGTAGGGCGGATGCTGCGCTTTCTGGGTCTCATGATCACGGTGTTTCTGCCTGGCTTCTACATTGCACTGACATCTTTTCATATGGATCAGATTCCCTTTCCCCTGGTCGCCACAATATCGGTGGGTCGTATGGGATTACCCATGGAATCAGGAGTCGAGATGTTTCTCATTATGCTGTTAATGGAGCTGTTCCGAGAGGCGGGGGTACGTTTGCCAAGTGCCATCGGCCAGACACTGACTGTCGTTGGCGGTTTGATCATCGGAGATTCCGCCATTCGAGCGGGCATGGTCTCTCCCCTCATGATTGTCATCATCGCAGTCACTGTTGTAGCGGGAGCAACCATTGTGAACCAGGTTATGACCAGCTCTGTGCTGATCCTGCGCTTTCTTTGTTTTGTCCTGGGAGCATCTCTCGGCATCTATGGATTCATCCTGTCGTTGATTCTGTTCCTCATCTACCTGACGGATCTCAAATCCTTTGGCATCCCATATCTCACGCCGCTTACGCCGCTTCACTTCAAACAGGCGATAGCTTCATTATTCAAATTGCCGAAAGGGTTGGGTAAACGCAGACCCGTCTATCTGGAGACTCAAGAACCGCGCAAGAAAGGAAATGGACGATGAAACACTTGTTACAGCGATGTTTGCTGGGTCTGTTAAGCCTGATGATGTGCGTGATGACCAGTGGATGCTGGAGTGCTTTTGAGATTCAACAGGTGGACTACGCCAAAGCCTTTGGCATTGATTATAAAGAGGGCATGTATCACCTGTATGTGCAAACACTGGATTTTGCAAGTGTCGCCAAAAGTGAAAGTTCTGCCAAAAGTGCAGATACGCCGCCTGTATGGGTCGGTCATGCTGAAGGAAAAACGATGAGCCTGGCGCTGAACGAACTGTTTCGTACGGCCCAATTACACATGGCCTGGGGGCATGTGACCGCGATCGTTATGGCCGAAGGTGTGCTCACCAGCAAACATATCAAAGAAGTGTTTGATATGCTGGGACGTTTTCCGGAATCCCGCTATACGACCTGGGTGTACGGAACACGCGAGCCACTGGAGAAAATTCTGAGTGCGACGTCCATCTATAATATGTCGCCGCTGGATAGCATTCTTCATAATCCGCTCCCGACTTATATGGAAGAATCATTGTATCCGCCCGTGCTTAGCTTCAAGCTCATTGCAACGCATAATGATCCGGCTACCACGACGTATCTGCCCAGTATTGCATTGAACAATTCCCAATGGGCCGAGAACGAGAAGAAAAAGGATTTATTTCTGATCGAAGGAGCCTTTTTCGAAAAGACAGGCGTTGCCTTTGAATACCTCCCACGCAGTCAGCTTCCCGGTTATCACTGGCTAATCAAGGATATGCGAAGGGCTCCCTTACTTGTCCAGAAGGATGGAACGATCTACGGGGCACTTAGTGTAGGATTGCCCAAGATCAAAATCAAACCTGTCATTCAGGGTGAAGAGGTCAAGTTCAATATAGACGCCCAATACCTAACCGCCCTGTACGAATATCTGGTGCCTACCTCTTATGAAGAGATGATTCAGATCAGTGAAGTGAAGTTGAGGGAGCAGATTATGCAGACCTATCGCCATGGCCTTGAGCGTGGTGTGGACATCTATGGTCTGCAAGAGAAGCTGTATCGCAAAAATCCGAAGCTCTGGCGCAAGTTATCCGACAATGGTACCAAGATGATGCTTACCGAAGACTCAATTCAGGATCTGAAAATCCACCTCACCATCCCCTATACAGGGAAATATAAAAGGAAAGTGTAGCAAAAACGCGAAAGGCCCCTTGCCCGTCTGGTACGACGGATAAGGGGTCTTTGTGTATATGATTATGATTGTTATGCAGCTTGGATTTGGATTATGTGGATCTCCTATGACTGCGAAGTTTCCTCTCCATAACCCAACCTATCCCTATTGAGAAAGACAGGCCGAACAGCAGGATCGGAACATTGTAAAACAGGGTGTTCGTATACTGGTTCAACCAGCCAAACCGATACACTGCCGAGTTCGGATCATTCGTATATCCATTGAGTTGCATACGTAGATCATTGATGATGTGTATTTCCAGAAAGACGGACAACACACACACTAGGAGAGCGATTACGGGTACCGCGTTATGCATCTTCCCTCCCCATTGCTGACGCTGATCATACAACCACCATTTGGATAGATACACTGTCCAGATACATAGAATCAGAAAGGTCAGAAGAGATGGGGCTAACACCAGCAGGCCAAGGTTGCCATTACCAGAAACCCCTCTACCCGGTTCATGCTGGAAGGTTAGCCCGCGTACAGCGCCAATCATGAGTACGTTCCAGATGAGGAAGATGAGGTATCGCTTGTTGATCCTTCTTAGGTAATTCATATGTTACCTCCTAAGCCTCGCTATCGAGAGATGAGTAGATGATGTGACCTTGGTCGTCCAATCCTTTGATATCCCATATCATCTCATGAATCGGCTGCTGGATTACCGCATACCACAACCTGCGGCTGGATTGATCAGAAAATTCAACGATTGCCGCTTCCACCTGTGCAGATGCCGGATTTGGATCGTAACGAATATGTACCTGGGTAATGTCAGCATCGTGGAGATAACCGTATAGAATATAGATCATTTTGCCTTTAGACTTCTGGTATCCTGATATCTGAGAAGAAAGCGGCTCGGATGGATTATCATGCAGACCACCGCCTATGTTGGTCAGTTCGGAGTACCACATTTTTTGCTGGATCAAAGCAGGAGTCACGTTATTCGTAGTGAGATCTTGATATAAGACCACTTGTGTTCGCGGTTCAAAAGTTGTAATTAGCTTCACCTGTTCTGGGAGAATACCTTTTTCACTTAAGATGGTATCGATGTCCTGCGGACCACAAGCGCGTATCAAAAACAACATTCCAGCGAGCAATACAAAGAACCTCACGAACGTTCTCCTTTTCCAATTACGAGTCATACGCATATCTCTCTGTACACCTTCTTTACTACAATCAATTCATAAAATAACGGCAATGGCCGGCCTACGCTCAACTAGCTTTTACTTCTTATAATAATCCATTACCCGCAACCGCGTAGTCAGGATCAAAGTCTGAGGAATAAGCACGAAGATAATGTACATCAGTACAATCAACCATAGATGTGCCGCAAAATTTTCTGCGCCGAACGATGGTTTCGGAAGTTCAATCCAATACCACCATGACGGGATGGCAATTAACCATGTCAGTCCCGTCGAGAGGAACATATCTTTCACACTGCTCCACAGAAAGCAGAACAACGCGACGAACAAAATGGGACCTGTCCAAGAATCCAATATCGGGCCCCAGCTCTGAAAGACAAAGATAATGGCAGGATATAGAAGGTTGATGGTCCAGCGCCAGATCGAATTGTTATAGATATACATCATTCCTCCCATCTCGGAAAATACGGACAATTAATAAGGATTCCGAGCTTTGCGTCGATCTTCGCGGTCGGCCTCTTCCATCTTCCTTATATATTGTTTTAATTGTTCTTTGTGTGCTTCTAGCTCTGCCAATTTGGATGAAGTTCCTTCAAGAAACGCTGACATTTTTGTAGACAACTGTACTGCAGACTCTCCCTTCCAATCTTGCAGTCTTCCATATATGTTTCGCATCTGCTGTTCCTGTTGAATCAAGCGTTGCTGCAACTGTTCACACTGCTGGATCGCTCTTCTCAAATCCGACAGAGAGACAGATATTCTTCCCATATGTACACCTCCTGTAGTTCCTTGCAGCTAAACTATTCTCGATCTGCCAAAACAAAATCCTGTCTTTTCCGTTCGATATAATCTGCGATCTCTGTAATGGATTCTTGGTACCACCGATTAATCCGCTCCAACGTTGCTGTAGCATCATAGGCAATGGGTGTAAAGGACTGGCTCTCACTTGTTGATATATGCGCTTGGAACATCTGGATTGAAGAGCGCGCATCATTGGCAAAGCCATGCAGACTTTCCCGCATCTGTCTGGATGCATGTCCAAGCTCCTCAGGTGTTAGTTGAATAGTGCTCCCATGTTGGTCGCCAACATAGTACGCCGAGTTCTGTCTATTCATAGCGACTGAGCTGATTCCTAGTACTGTTGCAGCAAGTTGGCCGAAACCTCCCATAGCAGAACCATGCTTCTCAACAAACGTATTCATCGCTTCCTTAAACTCTTCTCTTGCCTTCATCATCTCTGAATAATTCTCTACTCTAGGCTGACCGTCCACACGTTGACCATCTATCGTATACAATGTATTACTTATGTTCCCTTTCGCATCGAATGTAAAATGATCCATACTATGTGTTCTCTGTCCGACTAGCATGGAATCCAAAAACTTAGATAGTACACTCTGTTCTCCGGATATAGATGGGACACGAATAAATTCAAACGACCACTTGTTACCGAACAATCTTTGTTCCCACCACGTCTCCCGAGGTATCGGTAAGAACATGGGGATGGTTTCATAGCGATTAGCATCTTCAAAAGTCGAATTGATATAATAAGTTGCACCGACATGCTGCTCAGCATTCTTCACACCAGAACCCACAGAATCCCCTGGATGGACATAGGCCACATTCGTTTTCAGATAATCTCCGTTCCGCACCTTCTCTTGCAAATCATCAGGAAGTAAATGTACAATACTTGGCGGATTATAACTCGCTGACGATACTCCATTACGAATCGCGACATATTCAGCCTGAGCACCTCCCAACGAGTGTCCAGTCGTTGAGATATCAGCTTCCGGGTACTCTTCCTTCACTTTATCAAAGAGGTTCAGTGCCTGAATAAATTGATTATTCTGATACCTAGATTCAGCTTCAATGAAAGGCATCTGTTTATGCAGAGGTAGCGACGCAATCTCTTCCTTATACTGCTCCATATAATTGTGAGTTTCCTCCAAATTCTTGGTTCGGTTACCCACAACATCATTTAAATCAGTCTCCCAATCTGTTATTACACTCCATTTGGGACGATCAGGGGGTTCAGTTCCCCGATAACCAATAATAACTTGATTATTATCCTCATTGTAAAACACTGTAGCATCAAATCCTGAACCATTTGTATCGTGAAGCATGGCGCCCTTCGGTTCAACTATTGTCCAACCTGGAAGATTTTCATTTTTATATCCGGATGATGGTAAATCTCGTTTGTATACCTCATCAGCAATGGTCCAATAGGTCTTATCATTTATGTATGTCATGATACCCCACCTTGTCTATTACATTAATTTATATTAAAGTGTGCTTAGAGTTTATTTCCATAAAAGGAGAATTAACGCTTATGCGAATAAAACCTGCAGCTCTGACCTTACTTATTTTTCTATTCTTATTAGGAGGATGTTCAAGTATGTCTACCTCAGATAAACAAAATATTGTAGAAACAGCTACACCAATAAGTGTTGAGTACATAAAGAAATACTATAATGCCGACTTTATTGTAACGAGTCACGATATTGATGATCCTTCCATTCATTCACGACTATATCTATACGGTCATATAACGGGACATGAGGATGAACGTATCACCGTTTCCTATAACTACGACTCACAGGAAGTTATCAGTGTAGAAGGACCTGGCTGGTTTATCGATAGTCGAAACCCGAAAAAGGAAGTACCTTCCTCCTGAGAAAAAACTGCAAAGTAATACATCAATTTTTATGTTTCATTAGGAATGACTTGGACCAAATGTCCAGGTCTCTTTTTTTTTAGTTGTTAGGCGTAGTTTATTTGTAACAATTTACCTGTATTTATATCCATTCATTATAAATCAATATCTGTACACCCGAAAACAGATGCCTGCAAAAATAAGCAGAAAGTCTGTAATTTCAGTTTGAATAACGAAATAATATTGAATCCATCTAGGCCGTTTTGACCAGATAAACCAGTGATATGCTTAATTATGGCAGAGAAATGAAGAGAACAAGCATGATTTTGGATATTATTGCTCATACTACCTTCAGGAAATTATTGAAGGAGTGACAGTATGAGTTTAAAAAGGTTCATCGCCGTTGGAACTGTGTTAACCTGCTCAACTCTGTTATGGGGCTGTGGCAATGGTACCGCGAATAATGCTTCCCAGCAACAGAATGATACCGTTCGCTCGGAGAGTTGGAGCGATCCCAAACGTCTGGAAGCTTCCCATCTGGAGGCGCTTGAGCGTATGGAGAAAGATCATATCCACCGGATGGTTTCGCTTAGTGCAAGTACAGATGGAGACAAAGTCATGACCACGCTTGAACGGTCGAGCCAAAAGCTGGAGGAGATGAGACCGCTCGCCGAAATGCTCCAGCATGAAGGGCATCCCGCATTATTACAACAAATTCAGGAGATGTCCCGTGATATTCAAGGTTCCAAAACGGTCATTGCCGAGATGAAGAATTTGCCTCAGGATGGTAAGATTAAGATTCAATCCGAGAATTCCGATTCCTTGCATCACATCAGCAGCTTCCGCGATTACCACCAGTATATTCAGGAAAACTTACAATCTTTGAACAGGAATACTTCTGATTCACGCTAAACAACACCAATACTGTTTACCTAATGACTCATCCTTGCGAAAAAGCATGGCCCTTTTGTCAGACCCGTTGCAATTCGTTACATGCCAAAGGTTAGACAGTGACGAGTAATCTTGACCAACTCCCCTCACTGTCTAACCTCACTTCTCTGCTACTCACTCGCACCCAGATACGTCAGTAACGCCGCGAGCGTCGTCACAATAAAGATGTGCATCCATACATTGGCCGCTCCATACGACATGTTGAAAAACCCCAAATAGCTAAAAGAATCGCCTCCGTAACTACCCATTTGGAATATGAGCAGCATACACAGCAAAATACTGAACACGACCACGGTCAGCGCTCCAGCTTTCAACCTTCTATCCTCATCCATTCGAAAAATCAACAAAACACCAAATACGAGCGCAATCAAAAACAAAATAAATAACATACGGAATTGATCTCTCCTTATCTCTCTAGTTGTCTGCTACTCTACCCATAGAGATACCCAAATGAACATCGTAAATAACAAGACGGGCGCAAGCGCACCTGTGGCTAAGATAATCCAAAGTGTCGCCGGCTTTATTCTTTGACAGTACGCATCGACCTTGCGCATTCGATCTTTGTGCCACTTGGCGAATCTGAGCTGTCTGATCATCCGATTCAGAACAGTTTGTCTCTGCTCGCCCTCTTCGAATTCTTCGATCGCACGCCGCAACTCGTCATATAATTGATCTTCTTCCGGCCCAGCCACTGTAGGTGTAGCCATCTGATCCTTCCTCCCATGAGAACATTATTGAGATACAACCAATACTTAAATAACACATTACATCCTTCAAAGTTTGAAATTTTTCAAAAATGGAATAACCCAAAAAGCCCGGGCATCGCCCGGACTTCCTTGAATTATAACTATAACTATTTATCCGAGTACTGTTTAGCCAGCATTAGGCGATCAATGCATTCAGGCATACCGCACCCTGTGCACGCACATTAACAACAATAATCGGTGTATCCAGCATGTCGTGCATCCAGGACATATACTCTTCCACTTTTTCGTTCGGAAGGATTGTCAGAATAACCCCTGCGAATCCACCACCATGAATACGACAAGCCCCGTCACCCAGGTTTTGCAGATAATTCTCGGTCAGTGCCAGCGCGATGCCAATCTCCTGTTCCTTCACAGCACCACTTTGATATACATTCTGCAGCCACTTCCATGACGAATTACCGGATGCTGTAATCAGTTTCAGGAAATCAGCAAAGCGTCCATCACGCAACGCCTGAACCTCACCATCGACACGATTGTTTTCTTCCAGGAAATGAAGCGCACGCAGCACGGCACGATCCCCAGCCGCTTCACGAACCTTCTTGAGATTGGCGTAGATTGCGTCTGCCGTAATTTCCCGAACATACTCACTGCCCAGCGCCTGAGCAACCGCTCTCATCTCATTGGGCACAGCCGCGTAATCTTCCGTCAGATCGGCGTGGTTGCCACCTGTATTCACAATGACCAATGAGTACCCATTCTGCTGGAAATCCCACTGAACTGGCTCGATAACTGGCTGTGCAGGATTTTCAAAATCAATGGCAATGAGTCCGCCGTACGCACAAGCCATCTGATCCAGCAGACCGGAAGGTTTGTTCCAATATTGGTTCTCCGCATACTGACCGATTTTGGCCAAGGTCACAACATCCAGTGTTCCATCATTATAGAAGTGATTCAAAATCGTACAGATCAACATCTCGAATGACGCCGAGGAACTCACACCCGATGCCGAGAACACGTTACTTGAGAGGTACGCCTGGAAACCGCCGATCTTATGTCCAAATTCTTTGAATCCCGCAGCCATACCGCGAATCAATGCTGTCGTACCATCGTCTTCCGTATTGGGCGTGAGGTCCGTGAGATCGATTACATATTTCTTGTCATAGCCTTCTGAGTAAAACGTAATAACCGACTCCGCCGTTGGTACTGCCACTGCAATCGTATCCAGCGTAATGCTGCCCGCCAGCACTTTACCATGGTTATGATCCGTGTGATTACCGCCGATCTCACTGCGTCCTGACGCGCTGAACAGCTTGCTTCCTTCTTGTGCGCCAAAGTACTCTTCGAACGTGGCGTTCAACTTCGTGTAACGTGCAGTCTGTTCCGCTACTTGTGATTGTCCATACATTTGGGCAAGCAAGGCTTGACCCTCCGTGGATTGGATCAGATTCAATGGTTGTGTGGTCATTAATAATCCTCCTATGAATATGCAGCTTTAATTTTTGGACTGTTGGTGAACATGGGTATTGCCTCAGTTTCATTCCTTATTCCTCTCCCATTATCTCAGCTTCGCAGCGGAAAAGGTAGGGTAGAATTGAAAGTTTGTAAGCGTTTTGTGAAGTTATTTATTGTAAAAATAGGATTGAAATCCATTTTGCAATAACTTAAATTGTTATTAAGTGAAAACACATTATTTCCCATTCTTATTGTAGCTATGCTTTACATCTTATTAAGTGGAGGGAACAATGAAAATCAAGTCGAACTATACCAAGTTATTCGGTGCATTTTCGCTTACCTTTTTGGGTGATGGACTGACGATCGCTGCGGTTCCCTGGCTCATATCAACACTTACAAGCGATACGCTGTATGCCTCTGTCACCATGACGGCACTTCGTCTACCCTGGCTTCTCTTCAGTCTGCCCGTGGGTGTTCTCATCGACCGGTACTCACGCAAACATATGCTGATTGGGGCTGGCTTTACACGAATGATCCTTCTGCTTGCACTGACGTTATGTATCTGGGGAGGATGGGTGAGCATTCCGATTCTGGCTCTGTTCATGTTCGGGATTGGGCTTAGCCGGGTCGTATTCGACAGTACGGTGCAGACGGTTATCCCTCAACTGGTAGATGAGAGTAGGTTGGAAAAAGCCAATGGACAGTTCACTGCCGGACAGTTAATCACAAGTGATATTCTGGGCGTTGCTCTGGGAGGATTCATCATAACCCTGCATATTGTTTTTCCTTTTGCCATAGACGCGGTAACGGCTGTTATTGCTCTGCTCTTTTTGATCAGTTTGAAGGGAAACTTCTACCCAGGAGATACCGAAACGACCAAGAAGCAAGTTCGCCCGATGAAGAATTGGAAACGCGAGATGTGGTCCGGTATTCAATATGTCTATCATGATCGTTTTCTCCGCGGATTAGCCATTCTGTCTGTCACCATTACGCTGATGTATTCGATCATTCTGGCTACTCAGATTTTCTTTGTACGAGATGTGCTTCGATTGGATGCTTTTGCATTCGGTATCCTCATCTCCATCGCAACGATCGGCAGCATTGTGGGGAGCCAGGCTGTTGCATATATGCGCAAGAAATGGAGTACAAAACAATTAATTATCTCCTCCATTCTGTGCATGGGAATCATCTACGGTGTGGTGGGTCTTACAACTAATGCGTACTTGGTAGGCAGTCTGTACTTCTGTGCTGCATTTTTCATTATTGTCTACAATGTTACCCGTTCTTCCATCCTGCAACGTTCCGTTCCTAATGAGATGCTTGGCCGGGTCGGAAGTGTGTTTCGCTTTCTATCCTTTGGCATTAGTGCCATCGGTACGCTTCTCGGCGGATTATTGGTGCGGGTTAGTGAAACGGCGTTCGATCGCGTCTTCTCGCTGCAACTCCCTTATCTCTTGTTGAGCCTGATCTATATCCTGTCTGCGCTGGTATTCACGATGAAGATGAAGAATCATGCAGAGAGCCAGCAGCCTAACATCAACGCTTGACTGTTACGTTAGGTCATACTTGATAATGATCTCAAGCGAATAGAAGGAGAGATCAGGAATGAAGATTACCGCGTTACGTTCAGATCTAATTTATGAGGAGATCATTCAGGCTGCACCCGATGAGAAATTGGAGTTATACCGCGAGCGTATGATGGGTCCCTTTATGAACAAATGGAACATACAACAGATCCCGTTTCGCTCTCAAGAGCCTAATGGCTTCGACGTGATCATGATGAATAATTTGTTGAATATCGCTCCCACAGATATCACACCTGAGATTAACGAATCGTTAGCTGCGATCTCGTCTGAAGCATTTTGGCAACAGTGTCATGAAGCTGTTCATACGAGTCTATCCACCTTTATAGAGCACGGGATTGAGCTATCCGTTTCCGAATATCTATATACCATTTTATTGGGCGATAAGAATAGTCCTTCACTGACCATGAACGAAGGTATCAGCGGAGACGGTGGAATCCCGGGTTATATTATTGCGAACCTGATCCCGAGTAGATATACTCTACCTCGTATGCAATCCGTGTTAGCCCATGAATGCAATCATAACGTGAGATATCAATATATTCAGTGGAACCCACAGATTACGCTTGGCGAGATGGTTGTTAGCGAGGGGCTGGCTGAGAGCTTTGCGACATCCCTGTATGGAGAAGAGTTGCTAGGCCCTTGGGTAGCCAAAACGGATATGGAGACTTTGAACAACGTAATCAAACCCAAGATGAAAGATCAGTTGCATGTCACCGGTTTTGACCAGATTAATCCGTATCTATACGGCGATGAACTTGCCACACTGCAAAATTTCACGCCCGTAGATATGCCCTATGCGGCTGGTTATGCCTGCGGTTATCATCTAATCCAATACTATCTGAACAAAACAGGTACACCGATCACCGAAGCTACCATTACTCCGGCAAGTGTCATCCTTGCTGAAACAAAGGACTTTTGGAATGAAGACACCCTATTTCAGCGTTAAAGATATCATTCAGATTACTGGCATCACCAAGCGCGCATTACATTATTACGATAAAACAGATCTATTAAAACCGAGCAAAGTCGAGAACAATGGCTATAGGTATTACGATCAAGAGGCACTCGGGAAACTGCAGATGATTCTGTTGTTCAAAGAAATGAATTTCTCCTTGAAAGACATTGCAGCCATGATGCAACTCTCCAAAAAAGAACAGAAAGATATTCTAAGAGAGCATCGCAGTACACTCGTTCAACGCAAACAAAAGCTCGAAACCATCATCGACCAGTTGGACGAGTATGTGGATGGGAGAGATATCTCTCACCTTCATCTGTTTGATGACTCTTCCATCCTGTCCATTCAAGAGCAATATGAATCTGAGGCGAAGTTCATCTATGGACAAACCGAGAAATTTCAGGAATTCGAAGCGAACGTGAGTCAGCTGTCTGCGGAAGAGCAAGAAAAAGCCTACCAGCAGTTCTCGATCAACATGGAGCAGGTAATTCGGGAATTGGCGAAGCATCAGGATCTGTCTCCTGCTTCTGGTGAGGTGCAAGCGTTAGTGCGTGAATGGAAGAGTTGTCTGGAGCAATTTATGAGTTGTGATGCTGAGATTCTGAGGTGTATTGCGGAAGCCTACACAACGGATCGTCGCTATGCGGGTTATTTCGATCAGTTTGGTGATGAGGATTTTTTGAGGTTTTTGTATGAAGCTATAATGGTTTATGTGGAGGGTGGGGAAGAACATTGAGACCCGTTTCCTAGTATTAGTATGGTTTCAAAAGTAGACTCCACAGTAAGTGTCTCCCCTGCCGTATTTCGCAACGTCCTTTCGTACCAGTTCAGGAGATCTTCCATTAGGAGTCAATCTCGATTGGAACTCATACGGATACTATGAACGCATATCCTTCCGTATTACAGCCTTAGATAGAAATGTCAGTTTATTAAGTAAAGAGGTGATCATACATGAAAACAAAAAGTGAAAAGCTACCAACACTCTTTTTACTTATATACGCTGTCCCAATGCTCGTAAGTTACAGTATCTATCTATTTTTAGAGAATACCCGATTAAGTCACTCTCAACAATGGCTATCTGAAGGTATCTTAACCCAAGATGATGTTAATTCCATAAGCCAAACCGGAAGATGGACAACCATCTCAGAATCTGCGTTCCTCATTCTATTCGTGATTGCATTCATTTTTGTAATGTATCAATTTCAGAAAAAACCTTTAAAACATTTTCTCATCTTCAATGCAGCATTATTCATTGGGATTGCACTAATTAGTTACGTGGTTTCACTTGCTAGCTCCATGCCGATAGGAAATTCAGTTCAACCCGTTATTATCCCTACGTTTTTACTTGTTGCCCTGTGTATCTATACGTTATGGAAAACAAGAAATGGAAAATAGAAACCAGACTACATACCATACAACGGTGTGTAGTCTGGTTTTTCATTTAACTAGGGTTCCCCCGTTCAAAATACGCATGCAACCGATACAGACAAATCTCCTTCGTCCAGCGATACAGCAGCGCCTGTTCCTCCGTACCCTCCACTTGCACATTCAGCGAAAACACGCCGTCCTCGAATCGCGTCATACTCCCCTTTGCCCCACTCCACATCGACATCGGCATATCAATGATCAGTTTCTCAATCCGTGTTGCCGTCCTCTCGTTCCATTCCCAGAGCGCTAGCTTGTCCTTATCCGAAAAGTCTTTCCGTTTCCGGTATTCCTTCTCCGTGAGGTACGTATGGAAAAAGCTTACCATCTCCCCCGGCGTGATCGGGTCCATCCAGTGGGCTTCGCCTCGCTCCAGCATGTACAGTAACACGATCATCTTGTAGCTTTTGTTCATGATCGTCTTCTCTACATCGCGCAGCCACGCCTCATGCCGAACGTACATCTCTCCCTCGGTCGGGGACAGCAACTCCGCCCAATACAGAAATCCAACATAGGAACCGAATTCGCTCCGATACCCGATACTCTTCGAACGCCCCATCAGGTGCAGCTCCAGATACGTCGGAATACGCCCCAGCTCTCGCTTCACATCCAGAAAATCCTGATGCAGCTTCTCGCGGCGCGGTAGCCGTTTGCGGCTTAGCTCCTGAAGTAGGTTCATCACCCGGGTCTCCAGATGAATCCCACAGTTAGCCGGAACCTCAGGCACTGCCGAATCCATCACTTTTCCGCTTCGTTCCTCGTCTCCGCGCACATCCAGAAGGCTCAGCTTCACATCCGCATTCCGGTAGTTTCCGATCAGGTCGATAATGACACAATGCGATTTGCCCTCCGCCAGCCGAAGACCACGACCCACCTGCTGGGTGAACACCGTGAGCGACTCGGTTGGACGCACGAACAATAGCGTATCCACACGTGGAATATCCGTACCTTCGTTGAACAGATCCACCGTCAGCACAACCTCCAGCTCACCCGCATCAAGCTGCCGAATGGCTTCCTCCCGCGACATCTCCGATGTACGCGAATGCAGACTAAGTACCTTCACGCCCTGACTTCGGAAATACGCAGCTAAAAAGTCCGCCTGCCGGATCGACGAGCAAAAGCCAATCGTTCTCGTCTGTTTGTGCCGGACCCAGGCTGCATAGATCGTCTCTACATGCTCCTCTTGCAATTGAACGGCCATGAGCTGGTCTGCATCATACTTTGTCCCGATCCAGCGAATCTGCGAATAATCCGTGTCGTCGAATACTCCGTAATATTGAAATGGCGCCAGCCAACCTCGCCGGATCGCTTCAATAAAATGCATCTGGTACGCCACATTCCCATCACAGAGCGCATACACATCTTTGCCATCCAGTCGATCCGGGGTCGCCGTGATGCCCAACAGGAACCTTGGCTGAAAATGTTCAATCACCAACATATACGTCTTCGCCGCCGCATGATGGAATTCGTCCACCACGATCAGATCAAATGCATCGACGGCAAACACATCCCGGTGCTTCTGCATACTCAGCGTAAAGATCGAAGCATACACACAATCCGCAGCCCCATCCTTGTACTCTCCGTTATAGATTCCATGACTGCGCTCCGGCATGATCTGTTGAAAAGACTTCTTCGCCTGGAACAGAATCTCTTCACGATGCGCCACAAACAACACCCGCTGGAACCGCTGCGCG
Source organism: Paenibacillus sp. SAF-068 (assembly GCF_051967555.1). NCBI lineage: Bacteria > Bacillati > Bacillota > Bacilli > Caryophanales > Paenibacillaceae > Paenibacillus > Paenibacillus sp. SAF-068. The sequence continues at coordinate 140,820 of NZ_JBQCJX010000001.1, read as the reverse complement.
AAGAAACCCGCCAGAACCGTTTTGCCAAGACCGGTCGCCATGACGACCATCGCCTTGTCGTACTGCTCCTCCATCGTGCCTTGAAGTGCTTCAAGGGCATCTAACTGTGCAAAGCGCGGTTGAATCGGCACCAGCGACAGCTCGGCGGTCTCTTCCTCTTTGTCCTCTGGCAGACCTGTGCCAAATTCCGCTTCTTCCATCTCCGTGATGCGCTGGATCATCTCTGGGTTCTTCTGGTGATATTTGCGGTACTCTTCCTCATACAGTTCAATCGAATCCGGGTTAACCGGCAGGGTTGTCTCGTGGTAGAAGCTCTGCATGAACTTGTCCAAAGCCATCTGGAACGTATACGGCTCCGCCTCCGCATTCATTGCGAGATTCCATTCATATCCCGTCTTCAGCGCCGTGAAGGAAAAGTTCGAAGAGCCGACAATTAGTAGTCCTTCACCATTGTCATGATCGAACAGATACGCTTTCGGGTGAAAAGAAGTCCCCATACTTCTCCACAACCGAGCTTCAATTCGTGGATCGACCTCACAGAGCGCCCGAAGTCCTTCCGGCTGCGTGATATACAGATAGTCTCCCGCGAGCATTCGCACCTCGGCTCCACGTTCTGCTGCCCGTTTTAAATGCGGGGCCAGTAGCTTCACCCCGGACTGCATAATAAAGGACGTCATAATATAAATCCCGGATGCATGCTGCATCCGGGCAATCAGTTCGTCTGCCAAGTTATCTGTAATGAGTTTAACGTTAAGCTTCGTCGACATCGATCAGATACACTCTCTCCTGAAATCCACCGCGCGCCTCGGCTTTGTCTGCCCGAAGCTTATCCAGTTGCGCAGCATTCGCTCCATGCACCTCCGCCAGCGCCCGGATCACTTCGAGCATGTCGGCCAGTTCTTCTAGCGCTTCCTGATCGCTTCCCGCACTCATGTATTCTTCCGATTCTTCTTGCAGCTTTGTTCTTAGTTCTTGCTTATATTCCTCCGGGTCCAGAATGCGTGTGCGGCATTCCTTCCCACTGGATGTGATAATATGCGGAATCTTGTCCCGCACCAATTTGTTGTATGTAGGCATGTGGTATAACATCCTTTCTGCTGTGAGAGCCTTCAAGCCTCGCGCCAGAATCTCCCTTTTTGCCATTATACCATTTGCCATGGAGAGCGATGGGCTGATTTTGTAAAGTGGTTGGGATGGAATGAGGAGATAAAAATAACCCATGACTACTCGTATTCGAGTTGAAATGGGCGTTCGATAAATCGTAATGTCTAATTGTTCTGCATCAAACTCTGGTTCAGAGGGAATCTAAGCCAACAGTTTTGAGACAATAACATTTGTATCCATCATTTCTTTATCAATCTCGACCAAGCAAGTATCATCATCCATAGCTGGTTCATAACCGATTCTAACCTTCTCAATTGCATACTTGTTCTTAATATTAAGAATATACTCTATTAATTTCTGAGCTTTTAACATCGTCTCTGGATTTTCTCCGCTGAACAATTCCTTTTCAGGAAAATTCATAACGATATCTCCAGATTCCTCATCAAATGAAAATACAATCATCACGTCGTCAAAGGTATGACCCAGGTTAAGCTGAGACAATAATATATTCCCCGTTCCCTTAGGGGAAAGAACCTCTTTGAAGCTCTTTATTTGCTGAAATTTAATATCGTTTTCACTATAGTTATCATAAAAGTGAGAACTTTTGATCTGATCCACCTGAATGTTCAATTCATTCTTAATGAATTGATTCAGATTATTTTTGTTAAAATCAATTAAAATGATTTCTAAACTTTCCACAGCACAACCCCTTTTAGATCAGGTAATTCTTCATATCACATTAATTCGGTATTGTAGGCGGATGTAGTTGCTTATGTTCCAACCCAAACCATTGCTCAATATGGTTACATAACAATGGGATATCTTGAATCGCTTGTTCACAGATTTCTTTATATGAATCTTGAAGCACTTCCTCCAGTTCCAAATTCACCTGATATACCTCAGTTTGTTTAGCATGATGCACATCCGCTGGCTCAATGACATAATTTTGATTTTTGGTTAAAGGACTTACATAGATCGTCCATTCAAGGTTGCCCTTAAAGTGCTGAATACAATGCTTTAATTCCTCGTAAAACTGATCAGCGTTATGGAATCTAAAATAAAAACCCGCAGGTTTCTCATATATCCGATTCGGATTATACATCTCTGTTCTATTCCATTCATACGAACCTAATTTGGCCAAGGTATACGCCATAAGTTCCGGTACAAACACCTCTTCTTTGTTCTTCATATAAATACTTTTTGACACCATTGCCACCCACCTGAGAGTCCGAACCCCATATCCACTCACCATATCTGTTATGATGCAAAGTAATTACTCACAATCTCTGTTAATTCATCATTTCCAAGTTCGATGTTGGTCAAGTAGTATACAAAGAATTCATTAATATGTTCTTCTTGAAACAAACTCAAATATTGGAATGTAGCCAATAATATATTTCCCTCTGGATAACGATTTTCTTCCAGTCTCTTTTTAGCAAACTGGATCGTTTCGTTCGTAAACGTGTCACACCGCGTCCTGATTAACGTATTTAAGACAAAGTAAATCGCTTCCTCGTTGTTACTCTCCAGAATATCTTTGATTTCGGTATCCTCTAACTCTTCAAGATATAATCTAGCCTTAGCTTGAGTAAACGCCCGTAGAGCCTTGGGTTCATCATTGTAAAACTCTTCCCAAAATGTCATGTAAGCAATCTCTGTTGGCAATCTGGCTGATGAATGATTAGGCTTATCTAAGATAGTCCAGTCACCATTTAGCTTATCCGAAACTACATTAAATAGTGACGAATCATAAGGAACAAGCCGATTAGCATCATTTTCAATCCTGTAATACGTATCTCCTGAAGGAGCAGACCCTATTTCAAATACGATATATTTTTGATCAGATGATAAATTAGTATGTAATGCTAATGTATCTTTAAGCTGAACTCTCATCATCTCACTCCAATTATGTTAAGTCACCATCTATATCTATGATCCAAAACAAATTATCTTCGTCTGCCCTAAGCTTCTTGAGCTTGGATACTTTCAACTGAGGGGATCGGAAAAATAGCCCATGACTACTCCGTATAGGAGTTGAAATAGGCTTATTTTTTTATTATTCCTCAATGGATTGAATCGCATATTCTATATCCTGCTCCATATCCAGATCAGGATACTTCTTTTGTAATTGAAGAAGACAATCTATAAATGCACGACTTTGAAATTCAGAAGATAGATCTTCAAATATCTCACTCAGCCAATATAAATCTTTTTCTCCACATTGATTTAGAAATGATATGGCACTCTTTTCATTCTCTTTTAGAATGTCTACCATCTCATTCCATATCGTTTGAATAGCAGGATCGTCGGGGTGTAGATCTTTTCTCTTCTTTACTAATGAGATCACTTTTTCACTGTAGTCTACCATGGTTTGCTCTCCTCACGGTTGTCTTGAGTTATCTGGAGTAATCGTTCCGATCTGTCCATCGTTCTTGATTACGCCTACTCTAACGTTATTATCCTTCCAACTGCTGCCTACCCTGCTCGATCTGTCTGGATACATGCAGCAGCCGCTCTGGTGTTACTTTAATTGTACTCATATCATTCTCCGCCGTTAAAATTAGGATTTTACCATGTTAGCAGAAGCTTGGTGTATATACATCCTTCTAACATCCTGATTTTTCCTTTCTCACCATAACAATATTTCCAACAACGTACTTCATATGTCCTAATTCAAAGGAAATTTTCTTAATCTCTTTATTTAATAGAAAATGATCAACAAACACACCAACGGGCACGTCGTCAACAATGCCGCTGTAAAACTGATCTGTGCCGCGACTCGTCCTCCGGTAAACTCTTGCCGTGAAAAGAACATCCAGATCGAGAGGTACGTAGAGCCTAGTGGAAATGAAATTATCCCTTTAAACGTACTCGGTTCCATATACCCATGCATCATGCTTTTGCCGATTAGGATTAAAGTAACCAATTCCAATATAGATAATATAAAAAACGCGATAGCAATCACTCTTTTCAAAATGTACACCTACTTTCCAGACGCAAAGCAAAGAGCATCCTTTGTATTCTCTGCATTATATATCCTTTATTTGGATGATGTCATCTTGTAAGCGTAACATAGATAAATCAAACATTTAACCCAAATGATCAATTAAAAAACATCTTACTCTGATGAATCATCCTCCAATCGAGTGGCTAACTCGTCCAATATCTCTTCTGTTCGTTGAAGAAGCTTTTCGATGTTGTTCAGTTCTAGTGGCTGGTCATGTGGGTAATCTGCTAGGGATGACATATGTTGCATCGTACCGATGAACAAGGCGATATCCAATCCGGGTTCAATGTCCATATGCACTAAAGGCAAGATTACGTTCATGGTGAGTTCCTTGGGTGGATGAACTAAATGATACTTATGGATATAAAGCGCCTTAATCATAGAGGCTAAAGCCCAATCACATAAAATCAGGCAGGCTTTAAACTGATTGTGATTACGCATGATTACGGCAAGTTTGAGATGATACTTAGCATGTTGGTGATAGTCCATTATTGTAGTATGTAGCATGTGGTAAGCCGGAGTATGTTTGGACTTGGATGGTATGAAGTTATCATGGTCTTGCAAACGTGGGGTAAAATCTACTTGGTGATTACAATGTGCTTCGGTTATGGACCAATTTCTTGCCATTGTCATCCCTCCAAAGAGTTAATACCAGTATTATACAATAAAATGATACCTATAGTAATTAAATAAATTATTTGTATTCTTCGTTTGGTGTTTACCTTGAGGAAACTTGTCTACACTTTTGAACATAGAGAGGTGAATACCGTGAACGAGAACAGAGAAGTTTTGAAGCTGGTCGGAGCCAGAATTCGCGCACTACGGAAAGAAAGAGGGTATTCACAGGAATCCCTCGGAGAAAAAGGTGGATTTCATTTTTCATACATAGGACAGATCGAACGCGGAGAAAAGAATGTTTCTTTGGTGAATCTGGCTAAGATCGCTGAGTCACTGGAAGTGAACTTAATTCAATTATTTTCGTATGTAGAGGAAGAGTTTGAAGTAACTGAAGATGAGAAGCAAATCAAGGAAATTGTACAACTACTAAGAGACTCTAATTCAGAACATGTACGAACCGCCAAAAATGTTATAAAAGGAATATTGATGTAAAAAACAACAACCCTATCTCTCCATTATTGGAATGATAGGGTTTCTTCAATACGCAAAATCTATAATACATTTTAAGTTTTTACTTTTTAAGTGACATGATTTACAAGAAGCTAATGCATCACTGCTTTAATGGAACATTTGCCATCACCTATATATCAGTTTTTTTCTATATATAGTATTCTATTTCCCCCTCCTTATTTTTCAATAATTTCAGTAAATGGATTTTCTCGGAGAGTAATTTTGAACGCTCTTCGGTACGGAAAATTGTAGCATCATGTATATACTCACAATTTCCAAGTAAAAAATGATCCTTATCAAGGAGATGATAAATAAACCATCTTATTTCCTGATCTTCCTGATCTAGAACATAAAAACACTCATAAGCATACCTAGTAAACTTTTCTCTGAGTTGTGTGAATGTCATTATTATTAATAGTACAAACATGGAACTTGAGAAACACAACGTAATTAAACTCAGTGTTAAATTAATTAATAACACTTCTGGTTTGTCCATAGTTAACACTAAACTACCTTCTGCTATATTACTGGCTAAGAAACTTGGGAGCACGGAGAAAAAACATAATGTTTGTAACGTAAGTACGATTAATGTGAATGTAAGATTCTTTGACCTTGATAACCTTTTATCGAAAATACTTTTTTGTGTAAGGCTAACATATAAGATAGTAAAATAAAAAATTGTTCCAATAATTGAAATACAAAATGTAAAATATTCATTAACACCAAGATTGTAATATAACACTGTCAGAAAAACAGAAAAAACAGAGCCTATCATAACATAAAAGATGTAATTGGATATTTTTATTAAAGTCCTCTTTTCTTTTGATGAAATTAACCTTTCGATCTTGGATGAAGTTAACGAAGTTATTACCTGATTTTTCTTAAAAAAAGTCCACATAAAGCTAAGAATAGCAACAATCCCGCCCAATCCGCCTAATTTAGATAAAAATTGTCCATCCAAAATTCTATCCCACATGACCTTGCCTCCATACATATTCTAATACCGCTAGTTTTCAAACAATACACTTATTCGCCACCGCCACCATCTTCGCGGGCATTTCTTCCCGCAATCGCCACACAAAGCTCATCGGTTTGTTCCCCTCATGACTCACATAATCCGCTTCGCCCAGAAACACAAATGGAGACGTATAGCCATGCTCCTCCTTATACTCCCGCACGAACAGGGCTATTCGGTTGCCCGTCTCCCGGTGATGAATATATCGCTGCGCCGTAGCCGTATGCTCCGACACCCGGCTCTGAGTCTGCCAGTGGAACAGACGCTCGTTGATCGCATAGTCCTCATACAGTGTAGATGGTGAGAAATCTTTGTCCGATTTGTTCAATGTAATGAAGAAGATATCTGTCTGTTCATCGGCAAAATACTTCACCCCTTCACGGAAGGCTGGTGATTGCTGGGCATTCCAATAACCGAAGGCGGCAAGCACTTGGTCCATGGAGTACATACAGTGGATATCCAGTGGACAAGTGTACGGGAACGAATTACTTTTATCCACAAATCGCAGATGAGCCAGATTATATTTGAAAATATCCACAAGCTCAGCTTTGAATGCTTCACAAGACAGCACACGCTGCACACCCTCTTCGATGCTACTCAATCCTAGTTTCTCAGGCGCAGCCCGATGGAAGGTGTAATAGAACATTATCAACATGCGCTGTTCATCAGCGTTGGTCGGTTCTTTGCCTTTTTCAATAAAGTCGATCAGGAACGTCAGCCAGTTTCGGGAGTTGATCGTCAGCACAGATGGCAATCTGCGGATGTACTCATCCTGCTCACTCTCGATTGGCTCTGTCAGTCCGGCTTCGGCCAACATGCCTCGGAAATACCTTTTCCCCGTACGTCCACCATACAATTCAACTAGTGTCATCCCGTGATGCTCTACAAAATGAGCCAAGGTCAGCGGCAGTCCGGTGTCTTGCTGGAACGTTTGAAGTTTCTGGATCAACGCTCTGCGATTACGACTCATCTGCTTGAGGTTGCGCATGACGTATTCCTTCGCTTGTTTTTCCAATTGAATGAACGTGCCGCGAGGTAGATTTGAAAAGCCATTCTCGAGGTAGTACGAGATGGAATGTTTGGTAGCGCCGATCAGGGCGCGGAATTTATCCTGGAACCTGTATTCCTGATGCGCTTGCCCGATGAAGTCGAGCACGGTCAGGCACTCTTTGCCATCGGCCATCCGTAGTCCACGTCCCAACTGTTGCAGGAATACGGTCAGACTCTCGGTAGGACGCAGGAACAGAATGGTGTTCACTTCCGGAATATCCACGCCCTCATTGTACAAGTCCACGACGAAGATCATGCGCAGTTCCCCGTTCACCAGCTGCCCTTTCGCAGAATGACGTTCCTGTACGCTCGACCCGCCATGCAGGGCTATGGATGGAATGCCGGCTTCGTTAAATATTTTTGCCATATACATCGCATGATCCACCCCTACGCAGAACCCAAGCCCCTTCACATCATCCAGATCGGTTACGTATTTGTTCAGACTTTGGATGATCTGGTTGGCACGGATTTTGTTATGGGTATAGAGCTTCTCCAGTTCGTTCAGATCGTAGCCTTTACGCGACCACTTCACCTGGGATAGATCGACAGTATCGGTGACGCCAAAATATTGAAAAGGACTCAGCAGCTTCCGGTCAATGGCATCGGTTAGACGGATCTCGGCGGCAATCGTATGATCGAAGTAGGCGATAATGTCTTTTCCATCCATCCGTTCAGGCGTCGCGGTGAGTCCCAACAAAATCTTCGGTTCGTAATGGGACAACAGCTTCTGGTATGAAGGTGCAGCCGCATGATGGAATTCATCCACAATGATGTAATCGTAATAGTCTGGGCTGGTGATCTCCGTCAGCTTCATCGCGTTAAGGCTCTGAATGCTAACAAACAGGTGATCCAGCGCCTCCGCTCGGTGATTCCCGACATGCAGCTCACCAAAGTTCATATCCTTCAGGATGTACCGGAACGTGTCCCGGCTTTGCTTCAAGATTTCTTCCCGATGGGCGACAAAAAGAAGCTTGGCTCCTGCATGGCTTGCCTGGAATCGTTTGTAATCGAAGGCTGAAATGACCGTTTTGCCAACGCCTGTGGCGGCGACGATTAGGTTGCGGGTTCGTCCATACAGCGTACGCTCAGCGTCTAGCTGTTCCAGCACTTCCTTTTGATAATCGTAAGGCTGGATATCGAGGTAAAAGTGGTTAGATTGATCTTTTTTACTATTCAGAGCCGCCTTCAACTGTGCCTCATGTCCTTCATCCTCAGCTACATACCGCGTGAATTCACGGTCATTCCAGTAACTCTCAAAGGTCGCTTCGATCTTGCGCAGCACGTCGAGTGAATCCTTCTCCGTCACCTTGAGGTTCCACTCCATACCACTGGTCAGCGCCGGGTTGGACAGGTTGGAAGAGCCGACATAAGCGGTGGTGAATCCAGTATCACGGTGGAAAATGTACGTTTTGGCGTGCAGTCGTGTCACTTTGGTATCATACGAAATCTGGATCTCTGTGTTAGGTAATTTGCTAAGTTCAGTAATAGCTTTGAGGTCGGTTGCTTCCATATAGGTGGTCGTGATGATCCGCAGCTTCCCACCGCCCGCCGTGAATTGTTGAAGCTGTTCCAGCAGCAGGCGAAGTCCGCTGAATTTGATAAATGACACCAGCCAATCGATCCGATCGGCGGTCACGATCTCCTTTTGCAACTCCAATAACATACTCGGCTCGGACTTCGCACCTGTGAATAAAGAGCTTTGGGCGATGGGCGTATCTGGACGAACAATTTTGGTATCCCGGACCGCACGAATGCTGTTCAGCTTGGAATACACATGGGTCAACACTTCCCCCTGCTCATCGAGTTGCAATTCGTTGTACTCTTCTTCCCCTAGTGTGCCTTTGAGGGTAGCAATAATCTCATTACACGTTCGAATCTGCGCCAACACTGCTGTCTTATCTTCCGTCTGTTCCCGCACAATCTTGAGTGCTCGCCGCGTCACCGCCGCCAAATACGTGGACAGCAGTTTGCGTGCTTCCTCTGCATCCAACTTCTCGGTCCCAATGTTATACACATCCGGGTCGAGCGCCGAAATCTCCTGTCTGGTGATCGTGTTGATAAGCTGTTCATATATACCTTGTTTCATGAATGTACCTCGTGTGGGTGTAGGATGGTTGTGGATCGTTCTCTATGTATATGATGAGCTAAAAATTGTTTCTTCTATATTATCGACCAATCTGTGGAAGATTTCATTAGTTGTTTGATTTCATAGGAAAAAGCACCTCAACTTTTTGTTTGGTAGAAGTGCTTTTCTATGAATGCGATTTTGCGAAATATTAACCTAATGATCTACAGATTATTAAATATCAATCGGATCTTTCTCAACAAATTTTTCATACCAATTGTTTAATGGAAAATGTGAGACTTGTATAATTTCTAGAAAGAGTGGTTTGATGGTAAAAGAGCCCCCCGTTCAAAAAGTATAATTAACGGTTCATATATGTCTAGATAATGGCTGATGCTCGGAGTATTTTCTGCGTACTTCGCCAACTGTAGGTAATATTCAAATATTATTTTCACATATGAGTTTTGATTCAAATATTCAACAGCCTCCGAAATACAATAAGCTGAAATATCTAATTCCTCTTCTTGATCTCCTAGCAGTTTCGCCACATTTGTAAATGCAGGTGGCATAGGCTTCAGCTGCTCCGCTTTATAAAATTGAGCCATTCTTCTGAGAAATTCATATCCGAGTTTAGTATCCTCCTCAGAGATAACAGTACCTACTAAGGCCCAATTTATATTATTTAGTTTGGATACTGCATTTTCCAATAACATTCTATTTCACCTCAACATTTAGTAATCAATCTTGTCATCGTAGCTAGTATCCTTATTTCATAAAAATGCACTTCTACTTTTGGTCCGGTAGAAGTGCATTTAACATTATTTATCTGTAATTCAGTTGTGAGGTTTCATAAAAACCGAATACTCGATATTCTCAAGGAGTTCTCCATAATGCGTCTGGAGCAGTTCAAGGTATGTTCCGTTGAACGTATACTTTCCGTTTTTAAAGAGAAATATCTCCTCTCCAGAAGTGTGATAGAATACGCCCTCTACTCTAAGTGATTTTAATATAGCGAAAGAAATTTCATACATTGTTTTATACCATAATTCATATTGCTGGTTATTCTCCAATTCATAAGAAATCGTTTGTTGATAAATAAAATCCTCTTCTTGGAACATCGTTTCATAAGATGCTGCTGGATGATCAGCCGGAAAATTATTATTATAAGCAGTTATTTTCAATCCACCTTTTAGATCAAACTCATCAATGGACATTGAATTCTGTTTTCGGTTCATATAATTCACTTCAAAATCCATGCTTTCAATTAATTTTTTCAACCATAACGCATCTTGTTTTCCATTCAACTTCAGTGAATATTCCATAAACTTGTCTCCTCTACTTTAAGGGAATACCGATATGATCTTACCGTCCTTTTTGATTGCGATAACTTCTTCTAAACCTTGGATTTCCCATTCTTTAAATTGCTTAAGCAACGCAGAATCATCTCCAGACCACTTTGTTAAATTAATCACCACATTCTTGGTTTGTTGTTTAATAACAACCTTTTCTTGAACCTCACTCCAAATACCTCTAATACCTTTATTTTCGGTTGGTGCATAACAGTCAAATATACGTCCTTCAATTCTAAAATCAGGATCTCTTTTGGAATCAATTCCATCACTATCTAAAACTTTAGGGTTCTGTTCAATCCGATATCCACTTCTCGCCAATTGATCAGCAGCATCATTTTCTAGTTCTAAAGACTGTTTAGTCGCCTTATCCGCATTATTCGGAATTTTTGTTCTCGCTCCACTTGGTAAGGCTTCTGGATTAGGTGATCCACTTGGCTTTATTAGATCTCTGGGACTGTCCATTCCCTTTTGAGGCTCCTTCTTACCTCCACCAGATCCACCCAGATCTGTATGCTTATCATCCATCTTACGAAAGGCTTTGCCAAACAAAACATACGCCAGGGCCTGTCCTGTCATCGCGCCACCGTAATATCCTGCTCCACTCTCATCAATCTGTTTCTTCTGGTCTTCTACAAATTGCTCTATGTCAGACCTCGCCGTTCCCGTGCCCCAGGCGGTATCCCATGCGAACTGAATACCACGCCCAACGTCTACAACTTTCCCCACTGTCATCGCATATGCCACACTGCCTAATGTACTGAATGGGTTAGCGAAGAATGCTTCTGCCGTCTGGCCCATTCCCGTTATTGTATCTCCTATGGATTTATCAAGCAGCCCTACAGCGAAATTTCGCTGTAGTTCTTCGGGAATGTACAGCGCAACCTCGCCTGAGCCATCCGTTGTTCTGAAGTTCCTCGCGATAAACGTAAACTCATTCTGGATTTTATCCAACAGCCCGATTGTGTTCGGGAACACTTCTTTCACCTGCATAAAATCCCAGAAGAAACGTTCCCCAGTCACACCAGACCAATCGGATTGCAACAGGTAAATCGACTTCTCCAACTCTCTAACGATTCTATCGAGTTCCAATTTCTTCTGCTGGACCAATCGAGCTTTCTCGTCCAACACATCGGGGTGTACCTGAATACGTTGCATGCTATCCTCACCGCCAACCTGACTGTAGTAGTTATACCTAAATTTTAACAAGTGAAGAGTTTGATTGGAATCAAACGGAGGATTCATTTTCTCATTAAAGACGCAGTAGGCGGGAAACATTCATTAGCCGGATATTTTGCGTGTTCGTGCACGATTTCTTATTCCAATTATATTGATTAATCCCCACCGCCACCTGAGTCACCTCCACCAGAATCCCCAGAATCTCCATGATCCGATCCATGATGGTGTCCACCAGAACTGTCGTGATGGTGATGATGTGAATGCCCGCTGTCATGCCCTGCTGAGCTGCCGCTATATACCGTGCTGCTACCGGATGACCCCGTCTCCAACGTTCCGGTCACATAATTCAGACGCTCGTAAGGATACTCCGCAGCTAACATGGGACGAAATACTCCACGTAGATGCAATGCTAGCGCTAATAATGGTGCGTGTGTAAGCGTGGAAGACACAGGCACACTATCTACTTGCTCCGCTTTCAGTTGCACCAAACGTCTGATTTCGGGATCGACATGATTCTGGAGCGGACTCCAATCGGTCTTACGTGCACAACGTGATCCAATCCCGAGCACCAGTGCCGTCTGTAGAATGCGTTCCATGCTCTCCGCGGATTCATGCAGACGATCTACCGGAATTCCTTTCTTATAGCGTCTACGCCAGCGGCGCATGGAGATAGCCCAGTCCCGTGCTGAGGAACCCACTACGCGAACAGGCAAGATTAGACGCAGTAACAGCGACAAGATAATTACGCCAATGAACGTACTGTTCTCGGCTGATTCCCCCGTAGCGGACAGTGTTATTGTGACCAGCAACCCTACACTAGCCAGCTGATAAGGCCAGCGCACTCGAATTCGTTTTACAGCCACCAACCAGAGCACCAACGTAATAGCAAGAGCGATACCCTCCTGAATCCCAGCCCCATTGGTGAAGCACAATGCGCAGGTCAGGATAAACAAAACAGGAAATACGAGCATCACAAGCAGTCGGAGCAGAAGCGGCGTTCGGATCAGACTGTTCCAATCCTGCCGTGTCTCAAGAACGCTATTCTTCCATGCCTCCAATCCCTGCCCTATTACTTTTTCCTTACGACGATAATGCTGCATCTCTTCGGACTGTGTACTTTGCTGCGAGCTTGGTCCTGCCAGCGCATCCAGCCTGAATCGCTGTTGACCGAAGCTATACTCTTTCAGCATCCATTGCAACAGTAAGCGTTCGTCTGCATTTATCGCAGCATCAGGCTGCTCGCTTCGATACTCCAGTGTGGTATTTGGCCCATATTTGTCGTCCCGATATCTCTTTTTGGCTTGCACGATGCGCAGGGATAACACCCGAGAACGGGTTAACTGAAACAGCGACGCCTGAGTATGCCTTAACTTTAATCGTCCCTTACTACGTAAATAAGCCAGAAACAGAGGGTCCGCCTGCTCCACTTCTTCGTCCGAATATGTACCTTTGCTTAAGTAATTCCGAATCCAGATTAGACATTGCAGAATGAACATGGCGAACAGCACCCACATCAATGACTCAATAATGCGAAGAATCCAATCATCCTGCAATACTACTGCTTGTCCCTGTGCGAGGGCTGGTACCTGATTGTTTGTTGAAGCGATGGATGTCGATAACACGTAATTCACCTCATTGATCTCCTTCCATAGTATGACGATTCAATCTACTTTCTATAAACCTATTTATATGAGGAAAGAATCGAAGATTACTTCGGAATAGAGAAGATATTTTCCTTTTCGCAATCGGTTAACACATGGAACGTACGCCCCTGTTCACTTTTGATCGTACCGATGCCTTTACACGTATTCGTAGTTTCACCCTGCCCTGAGCCATACATATCTCTTGAATCATCATATGTGATTTGAATCACCTTGCCGTCATATACCAGTTCGTGGATCACGGGCCCACCTTCAATCGTGTACTGGGTTACCCGGACTTGACTCGGTTGCTCTTTACTCACGTTCTTCAGGAATGTCCTCCACTTGTCGCCGTTTCGCATGCCGTTCATGAGTACAACCACATCTCCGCTCTGCTCTGCTTGTTCAGGGTTATGTGGTTCGATAATGACAGGAAAAGAAGTCATGACTCCTCCGGAATCAATGGTCTGCTGATGAATTGGATTACAACCTGTTAACAACCCAATCCATATACATAGAGTGAGTATGCACTTTCTCATTGGATCACCTCATATGTACAACGTTAAAAACACTGTATTGGTTATGTTCTCTCTTTATATTCTGTCTCTAAAATAGCATGAGTGTCAGCCTTCTTCATTCTCGCTCACTCGTTATGACTATAAAAAAAACCCCCTCAAGTAACTCCATGTTCTGATTGAACATCGGTTACTTGAAGAGGATTAATCGGCTACTCTACTTCTCGAACCGGAACCAGTCGAAGTCAAACTGACTTCCCGGCAAGAAGATAAAGATTACCTTCTGCACACCTGTCACCCGCTCAAGCTCAAACACCCGCTCTTCATATCCTTCGGATTGTGTGAACTCAACCAGTTGGTTGCTCTGTCCGTCCGCACTTGCGAAGCGGATATGAATCGTATTGATATCAATCGGTGAATGGCCATGAATGACGAGCTTCGAGGTGCCTTCTGCCGTAAAGTCCATATTTTCAAACTCCAGCGACACATTGTTCCCGATGCCTTCTACTCGATCAGCTTCAATGTTGAACGTATCTCCATAGAGATGGTCACAGGATGCCGCCGCATTCTGTTCAAAAGCACGACTCTGGCGTTCAAAAGAGAACCCTTTAATATGAATCTTCTGCTTCAATACAAAGCAGATCGACGTAATCCCGCTCAAGCGTTTGGACAGCTTATACGTCTCTTCCTGGTACACATTCCACTTGGATTCCTTGTCATACACCACATCCGCAATCATCGTGCTGCCTTCTTCATCCGGCATGCCTTCCCAAATCTGAATGAAGTACTCTTCACTCGACAAGGCAAAGATCGGAATGGTGATCGTATCGGAACCATAGGGTCCAAAGTCGATATTGCGGAAGCCAACATGTGTCTCCCCGTCCCGACTTGTGGCTACCCCGCGTTCATTCCCGTTGCCAACCTCGCCTTTGGTGTAATCATATAATCCGCCTGTGATGAAGCCATATGGATCTTTGTAGGCAGTGCCAAGACCATCTGCTTTGAATTCCAACTGGGAGATGAGTTTTGTTTTGTCCGTACCATTTGTACTGGTAGCGCGAAGTCGGAACGCCCCGTCACCAATCGCTGATACTTTCACCGTATGTTGATTCTCTCCATTGCCATCCGTTCCCGCAGGAAGGACTTCCACCTTGGCAATGTTGGATTCGATGCCACCATCATTCACAGCAGCCCACTCAATGTCCCGATAGGACGTGTTCTCCGGATACAGCTTGACGGTTACGACCAGCTCCGGGTTGGCCGGATCAAGCAACTGTCCTGATTCGCTGATGATCTCGATTTTCCGCAAAGGAATCTCCTGAGCGTTACCCGTCAGCACCGGACGTTCTTCATTAACCATGAAGACGGAATGCACTTCTTTTATATCACTATCGACATCCGTCGCACCCACAACCTGCACTTCATACTCAGCTGCGGCACCTTCCAACCCTTCCGAAGATACTTCGATCCGTACCGTTCCAGCCTCATCCGTTGCCCCGATAATGGCCATCAGTTTGCCGCTAAACAACCTTCTGCTGAGCCCTTTGTATGGATCGTAGTCCGTGCTGTCTCCATTATCCAGACCCAGTAATCGCCCTGCGCCGGACACCTGAACCTGGACGCGGTTGTTGGCATTGTGCACCGGATTACCCGCTTCGTCTTCCACCGTAATTTCCACGAAAATGAGATCAGTACCACTCGCCTGTAGCTGCTCCCGATCCGCCTGCAGACGAATCTTCTTCGCATCCGTAAAGGATCGTTGTACATCGGTTGCAATCACAACACCGTTCTCATCATAAGCGATCGCCTTCAGCTCACCCTCTTCATAAGGGACTTTCCACCAGCCGGATAGCTGTGTTCCATGGGCGTGATCGATATCGTAGGTGCCAATCGTCTTACCGTTAAGTTGCAGTTCAATCTTCGGCGCATTGCTGCACACGCGTACATCAATGATCTGACCCGGGTTGAAATCCCAATAAGGGAACAGGTGAACCATCGGATTTTTCTTATAATCCGTCCATGCCGCCTGGTAGATATAATAAGCGTCTTTCGGGAACGTTGCCGTGTCCAGCTGTCCAAAATACGAATTCTTCGTATGATACGGTGTCGGTTCCCCAATATAGTCGAATCCGGTCCACAGGAATTGGCCCAGTGAATACGGACGATCCCGCTCAGCCAAAATGCAATATTCAGCCGACTTCGCGCCCCAGCTTGTCGTGCTGTTCCCAAGCGCCGAGCACTGCTCGTCATCATCGGCCAGAATCGGCTGTTCGAACGGGAAGTGATAGATGCCACGACTTTGCACCACTGATGAAGTCTCACTGCCATAGATAATCCAGTCCGGATGTTCTGCATGATGCTGATCATAATATTTTTCCGCGTAGTTGTAGCCTGCCAGCTTCACGATATCCGCACATTTCTGTGCATTTTCCCATGGCATGTAGTTCGAACCGATGGTCACGCCCGCATTGCCTTTTGGATCAAATTCCAGTACATAATCCATCAGCATCCGGGTTACTTCCTGTCCACGCTCATCTGCATGGGTATCATAGATTTCGTTCCCGATACTCCACATGATCAGACTGACGTGATTACGGTCTCGTTTCACCCAGCTCTTCACGTCCGTATGCGCCCACTCCGGGAAGAATCTCGCATAGTCATATGGCGTTTTGGCACGTTCCCACATATCGAAGGCTTCAGATACCACGAGCATACCCATCTCGTCTGCAAGTTCCATGAACTCTTTGGCTGGCATATTATGCGCGGTGCGGATGGCGTTAACGCCCATTTCTTTGAGCAAAACGAATCTTCTGCGCAGTGCCGTCAGGTTAAATGCCGCTCCCAATGCCCCGAGATCATGGTGTTCACACACGCCATTCATCTTCGTATGGACCCCGTTCAGATAGAAACCTTCACTCGGATCCAGCTTAACGTCCTTGAATCCAATACGTTGGGATACCGTCTCAATGATCTTCTCGCTCTGATCTTCCGAGATCAGTTTCAGTTCGGTGACCAGCTCATACAGATGTGGTGCATCCGGGCTCCACAGGTTTGGATTCACAACAATGATCTGTTGGCTATCTGCCGATACCACCGCATTCTCACCCACCGAAGCTGTAACATGCGCTTGGCTGGATGCCACCACCTGACCTCCATACCGGATCGTATGCACCAACTCTGCCTGCTGATTCTGCTCCAGGCTCAGCTCCGTATCCACTTCCACCTGCCAGCCATCCGGCTGCTGCTTGATAGATACATACGTTCCATCCGTCACAATATGGTTGCGGTCTCTTGTCTTCAGCCACACGTTGCGATAGATTCCGGCCCCGGAATACCATCTGCTGTTCGGGCTCTGATGCACCACTTTGACCACAATCTCATTGTCGCCTTCCACCAGTGCATTCGTGATCTCATGCTCAAAAGCTGAATATCCATACTTCCACTCCCCAACAAGCTGCCCATTCACATACACGGACGAATCCATGTATACGCCATCAAAACAGAGCACAAGTTGCTGCTCATCCTTCTCATAATGGAACGTCTTGCGGTACCATCCAATGCTATCCTCGTACAGTTCCAACGTGTTGTAGATCAGCCAATCGTGGGGGAGTTCAACCGGTTCGAACAACAGTCCCGCAGATTCCGTGACATCCAGCTTACTTTTTGCAAATTGCCATCCATCATTAAAAAGCCTCTTCTGATTCATCGTAGATTCTCACTTTCTTGAAGTAAATTATGATTACGGTTACAACAATAACTATCGATTTTTACGAAAACCTTTTCGGAACTACACAACTATGACTATAACACATAACCCGATTATACCATCAGTCTCTTTCCTGTACCCCCATTTCATAAGTTTTTTTAGCCAGATTGATGAACGTTTTACCCCTCCAGCATTTCAACTCTCAATGACAACAAGCCAAAAAGGCAACCCGTCAAACGGGTCACCCTCTCTGTTCCAGATCTATCCCTTATCCCGCCACGCTTCTCTCTACACTCCTATACTAACTAATCAACCTCTATCCCTTGTAAAAAGGGTTCCACCCTATGCCTTTGCCCGATGGCATCGCGCCAGGCACCCCATCCGCTTCAAGCAGCGGACGGACAACTAACTTCACGGGCCACTCCTTGCTCTCGAATATCGCATGAGCGAGCGCGGCCCGGTCGAATTCAGGAAGCTGCACCTGTGCCAGCGCTTCCTTCCAGGCCTGCTCCGTGATCTCCCATAACTTCGTTTCCGGGATGTGATACACCTCGCTAAGTGCCTCCATGATCGCAGCCAGATTCACCTGCGTCCCGAGCGACTGAACATAAAAGATCAGCTTCTGGATCGTCTCGTTATACAGACTGTTCGAGTAGCCAGGTCGAATATGATAGGCAGGGTCTGCAATGCCATGTTTGTCCAGATAAGGCTGATGCAGACGCACGGAATCATGATCGCGGAACAATAGACCTTTTACCTGATTATCCCGTAACACCAGACAGCAGTTCTGACCATGAATCTCAGGTACAACACCCACCTTGAACAGACGCATCACGATATCATAGAACGTCGTAGCTATACTCGTATAGAATTCCACCACGTCCGTACTGCTAAGGTCATCTCCCAGAATCTCCGTTAATAGATGATGTCCATCCAGATTCACACCGAGTGCTGCCATGGGGATGACTTTGTAGGATTCATCCAACAATTCAGGAGGATACACACGAATCTGTGCAGCCAGATGCCGGGGATGATCATCGAACAGTCCCATGGATTCTTGCATGAAGCCCCACCAGTTCTGCTCTTCGCACATATACACCTTGTCCTTCAATGTCTCGTCACAGGCAACGGCCTGTCTTAACATCCGTTCTCCCACAAGACCATTTAGCAATTTGACTACTGGAAGATAGCGAGCAGCCCCCAGTGACAGCACACTAACGGGTAGCTTGAGCATGAGGGCAGATTCGGTTGATGGAGCCATCGAGCGTAGAGAGGATGTGGCCTGTACGTCGCCCACTTCTATATCCAATACGATAATGCTGCCTGCTTCGATCTCTTCATTGAAACGGGGCAGTATCACATGCTGTAATTGCCACGGATGAACAGGCATCGGCAGGTATTCGTTTAACGTGATTCCTTTTCGGGCAAACTCGGCTTCCACCATCCCGCGCTGAACATGGTCTAACACGTCCAAAATGGACAACCCATCTTCACACCCTTGCTGCACGACATCCAGACGGATAGCGACCCAGCACAGCGCAATCGCCTTCCCGAATTCCGCTGCATACTGTGTTACATCCTCTGCATTGAATCCCACCTTGGCTTTGGACGATGGGTGGAATGGACGATCCCGCAATGCAGCAACACGTTCACCTTTGATAAACCACTCATAGGCAGATGCCGGAACGTTGGCGGACAGATACTGGACTTGTTCCCAGCCCAGAGCCAACTGCTCGACAGCAATATCCAGACTAGACCGGAATTCTGCCACTCCGGGCTGTGCATAGGCTTCATCCGACAAAGCCTTCTGTAACACCGCACGTGCAACCTCTGCCGGAGAATCAAGAAGAACCCAGCTTCCATCTGCCTTCTCCTCGTAGATGGGTGAACCCTGAACCCACTGAATCCCCTGCCTTACTCCTGCTTCAACCAGACACAGTACGGCTTGCGTATGCAATCTAAACTGAGAAGCACCCTTCTGATCATGCTCTACGCTATCATATTCCTTATACATTCGCCGGAACGGTGCAGGTGCCGTGGCAAATTCAATGAATGGATGACTCTTCAGTGGAAGCAATTGCTCCGACAAGAATGAATTCATCAGATCCGCCATAATCCGGCGTTCAGCGGCTTGCAGACTGGAACGCTTCATCAATGTTGACATGATCATTGTCCTCCGTTAGATAATGGAATGCCGGGTGCGGATGCCCCAGAAAATCATGATGCGAGATGGTCCAGCAATAAGCTCCAGACTTTTCAAACAAAACGATGTCTCCAACGCGCAATAGTGTTATCGCCGCATCGGAATGCATGCGATCCTTGGGTGTGCATAACTCCCCTACGATATGGACTCGATGATCCCTTACCTCTGGCCTCGCAAATGAATGCTTCCAACGCTCCGTCGCCATAATCTGAAACGGGTGGTTATGACCCCATGAAGCAGGTAAACGATTGTGGTGCGTACCTCCTCTTAACACGGCAAAATGCTGATCATGAGAAGTTTTGAGATCCGTAACCTCTGCGGCATAATACCCATGGTCTGCCACAAGCAGTCGGCCCGATTCAAAATACAACTCGCCTCCACTTGTGACAAGGCGTTGTCTGGCTTCACTTTGTTCAAGCAGGGAAGTAAACAGCGACCAATCGAATCCGGGACTTCCATCATACGTCACCCCGAATCCTCCTCCTGCATTCACCACTTCCACAGGAAGATCATACTGGTGCTGCCACTGCTCTACCTTTTGCAAATACAGCTCAATCATCTCGGCGTGCAGTCTGGCGTCCATATTGTTGGACAAAGAGTGAAAATGGAACCCGCTCAACCGAACCACACCCGCGCCTTCCACACGAATAAGTTCGATCGCTTCTTCCACTGCCTCTTCGTCGATTCCAAAAGGACTTGGTCCGCCGCCCATGACAATCTTCGTCCGGGGTAACGTACTGCTTCGCAGATTAATTCGGAGCAGAATGCGAACCTCCTGAGCTTGACCGTCGTAATGCTCATGGTTATGCTCATGCTTGTCCTCATGTACCTGCTCCTGCCCTCGCATGTGCTTGCCCTCGTAAGCCTGCTCCCATTCTTGCTTCTGCGTGCTCTCCTGCACATGCTCTTGCTCTTGATCCATCGCTCGCTCCTTCGCAATTGCAATGATGCGCCGCAGCTCCAGCAGACTCTCCACATGGATATAACTCACGCCTTGCTCAATTGCCAGTTTCAGCTCGCTCTCCTTTTTCCCCGGACCGCCGAACAGAATCGGAACCTCCCGACTTACAGCCCTTACCTTGAGCAACTCTCCAATGGAAGCCACTTCAAAGCCCTTCACAAAAGGAAGCAACGCCTCAATGATTCGCGGATCAGGATTCGCCTTGATCGCATAGAACAACTGTGTGTTTCCAGGCATGCTGCCCAACATCTGACGTACCTGTTCCTGCATGCCAGCCAGATCATAGACATACGCACATACCGGGTCTTCCATCCCTCGTTGAAGTTCATTGATCGCCTGCCATACACTTGGTTTCATATCTGCCCACCCGCATTCCTGTAGTCATTCCGTTTTTGGATATATGCCCGAAAAGCCGTATTTCGATCATCACCCAGCACGTATATATGTACTCCCCGCTCAGCCCAAAGCGTCATGTCTTCTACACCTCTAGCGACCGTTGCATAAGGTACTTCACACTGCTTCGCAGTAATGTACAACTCATCCAGCGCCTGTCTCACATCCGGGTGCTCGGTCTGCCATGGCACGCCGAGGGATTGCGACAGATCCGCCGCCCCTTCCAATACAAAACTCACCTGAGGATGAGACAAAATCTCTGCACTTTGCCGGACGCCCTCTGCACTTTCAATCATGGGGACAATCATCACTTGTTCGTTCGCTTCCCCAATGTATCCCGTGAGCGGATATTTCCCGAATACACCAGGACGGCCGCTGTTCAAGCTCCGCATGCCGACCGGATGATAGTAGGCATGACGAACTGCTTCCTCCACCTGCTCCAGTCGCTCCACATGTGGAATGACGATGCCTTGTGCCCCACAATCCAGCACTTTCAGAATCTCCGCTCGCTCCACTTTCGAAATCCGAACCAGCGGGGTTAACCCTGCCAGTTCCGCCGCCCGGATCAACTCTTCTACCGACTCCATCGATGTTGCGGCATGTTCCAGATCAATGATGACAAAATCATATTCCGCATGCCCGATCATCTCGATGATCACCGGGTGTGGTATGGATACAAAAAGACCATAGACTGGCTCTTTACGTGCGATTTTTTCCTTCAGCGTGTTGATTCTCATTCCACGATACCCTTTGATTCAAGCGATCCTTTGGATTCAAGTGCATCCTTCGATACTTTAAGCGGATTAATCGCCTTGCGGAAATATAACTCTCCATCCCCATACAGACGGCGCTTGGTCATCTCTTCGATCAGTGCATCTTCGGCAAAAAGGTCAAATGCAACGAACCGCTCCTCGTACTCCGGGTGCTCACGCTGATAATCCACAGTTACACCTGCACACAGCTGCCAGAAGGCTTCCTCCGACAACCCGAATTTCTCCAAAGTCAACGCAATATCTGTCATGCAGATAAAAAAGAACGCATCATACGTATAGTCACGAACTTCCGACACATCTCCCGCATAGATGAAGGAATACCGATTGAACTTGCGATGAGTTTCGGGCTCGGGGTTCAGCTTCGGTGCCTGTTCCGGGTGTAACAGTTGATCCGGTACATAGCGAACACCATCATGCAGATCCTTAATCAACATTCGTTTCGGCAGATCGTCTTCCAGTACCAAAATGATATTCTGAGCATGAGATTCCAGCGCAATCCCGTGTGCATAGAGCAGATGAATAATCGGCAGTGTAACCGTGCGAATCAGGGCCTCGCTCCACTTTTCCACACCATGTCGTTCTACAGCGTCCTGAATAAATGAAACGCCATCCGGTTGTACCAACATCAGTGCATTCAGCGGCCACGCCGTCTCGCCTTGCTTCAGATGAACCGATACATTCTCCCGCCAGATCGCACCAAATGTGCCGTAGGCCCGTCCATATTGCGTTGCAGGCAACTGCTCATAACGGAATGACAGTCCCATGATTTCTTTCAAAATGCCAAACTGCACCTGCTGCAACAGCTCATCTTGACGAACCAGTTCATCCAGCCAGTCGCTGATTAGCGGTGCGTTCTGGGTCGTATGCTGTGCCAGAATACGTGTGCTTGACGTATTGGTAATGCTGAGGGCCAGCTTAATGTAGGGTGCTTCCGAATTCACCCGGTTTGATAGTGAACGGATGGACTGCTGCGCACGATAGGGCGAAGACGATGGACCGAGATACACAATATCTCCATCCATCAATTGACGGGCATATACCGATTCCAACTGATGCTCCCACTGCCATGGATGAACCGGAATGAACACATATGATTCATTAGGGCCAGAAGCTAATTCCCCATCCACCTTGCTGCCTTTGCTGCCAACGCTAGAGCCTATTAAGCTATCTTGAACAGCTGTTATTTCACCAACCTCGGCACTGCTCCCAAGCTGATCTGCACTCGCCGCATATGCGTTGGCGGTCTCACCAACGTCCCTTCGACCTTGTTGTTGCAGAATCTGATGAAATTGCTTCATGTCCTCCACGGTGAGATGCTGCCCCACCAATTCTTCAGAACTATAGCCCGCGGATACAGCGGTCTGAGCGAATTCTTTTTTCACAGCCACCCAGACTAATGCAACTTCTGAGTTAAACTCAGGGCCGTAAGCGAGATTGTCTTTCAGAGAAAATCCCAGTCTCGACTTGTAACTCGGGTGGTACAGATGACCGTCGGTCATGTGACTTTCGAGCGCGTCATAATGCCGATCTTCACTTGGAATGTTCGGGGGCAATATTGTCCGGCACTGACTGTCCTTGGCCATCGTTTCGAGCAGTTCCTGGATAAAAGCCGTCACATTCGCACCCTTCAATGAATTCAGCACGATCTCCTCCAAAAACAGATCCAGATCGGTGCAGCGAACCCCTTCCCTTTGAATCGAACCCTTCTTCACCTTCACCCGGCCAAATGAAAACTTCCGCTCCGCTTCACACGTGTACGCCACAGAATCGCCTGAGGATGTAAGGCCACTGGTTCGCCATTCACTCCCACGTACATCACTGTCCAAGATACCTTCGAACCACATCGCCTCCAACGTCTGCCGCATGATCCGTTCCTGTACATCCACGTAGACTGCTTCTGTCCTACCGCCTGCTTCAGCCCTGTATCCCACGACTCCCACGCACTTCACTCCCTATTCGTTTCATTGGATTACTCACCGGCACATAAGCCGGAGTCTGGCTGATACCCCTTAGACAACTCACCAGATTTTGCTTGGCCAGGAATGCTTCCGTTGTCAGCAGATGCTGTACATATTCATTGCCCGTTCGTCCCAGTTCCTCCACAAGTACCTCACGCACCCGCTTCCAGAAATGCGCCTCCGGAACGTTCACATCACGCGCCAGGACATGAATCAGAGACCCCAGATGATTGACGATAAAATAGTACGATGTCCGCGCCCAGGCTTTTTCTCGCGAATAAAATAACAAATCCGACGCACCGCGATCCTTCTCACGGATAAGTTCCTCATCCACACTAACCCCTTCCAGATCGCGGACGATAAAATCCACAGGCAACCCATCCTTCAAGGTCACAAGGGTATTCTGCAGATGAGCTTCAAAATGAATGCCTTTCTCACCCGCCGCCCGTACAATCGGCAACAGTGAACATGCCAGATAACGATCCATCCAACGCTCGGCGATGTCACGTCCACCACCGAGCATCGTCATCAGTCGCGACTGCATCCCTGGAAGGGGGGCCTCAACCAAACTGGACAAAACATACGTATTCTCGATATCAAACTCAATGGGCCGATAAGCTATCGTCAACAGGCTCGTCAACTCTTCATCATCAAAAGCACAGGTCGCTACACCAGTCTCATATGCAATATGAGTATTCAGTTCAGCACCGAAGCAATCATGTTGCCTGACGTATGCGGAGGCATCCAGTGTTCTGCGCATCTGCTCTGCACTATTGGTTCGAATCATGTTGGTAATCTGCATGTTCAGTGACAACTTGATATTGCAGTTCCATGCGGGAACATACACCGTACGGACTGAAGATGTTGGATAAACGGTTGGCCCCGCACTGCCGAGCAGAATTAATTTTCCATCTCGAATATAGTGCTGTATCTCGGTCAACTGTGATATGTACGTGTATTGCCATGGATGGACGGGCAGCAGCCCATACATTTCACTTTTTTCTTTTAACATTGGCTCCACATGGCTCCGCAGAAGATCATGCAAATCCATTACCGCCTCGTCATCCACCCATTCCTGCACGTAGACGTCCTGTCTCACCGCGATATAACAGAGTTGAAACGATGTGCGTAGCTCCGGACTGTACTTCTGAACATCCTGCTCACTGAAACCTTTGGAGTTCTTCGGAAATGGATGGAACGGATGGCCATATAACAGTGACTGTTCCGATGTGCGATAATCATGGATATCGAGACCGGCTGCTTGTTCGATATACAACGTCAGGTTGCCCACACTGTTATCTACCTTTTGAGCAAAATCTCTGGCATAAGCCGTCTCTAGACGACCCGTATTCCCATTCAATGGATGTACATTCTCCGCCTCAAGTGAACGCTTCATTTCCATCGCACTCTTCGGCATTCCATGTTGATCCGAACTCGCTTCCTGTGACTCATCCCCACTTAGCTCACATATGATCCAGCGAACCAGATCGCGATAATGGACAGCTTCCCCCCCGGATTCCATGCTGAGGTATTCATGCTCCCCCATGGCAGAGTAATAGGATAGTTGTCCCGTAAGTGTCACCCCGCTGGCTTGAAAAGCAACAGCGTACATCAGCGTATTCGGATTGATCCGAATATCACTTTTCTTCTCTAGCGCAAGCTCACGGATGTAACAGTTCAGCAGCAGCTTGCACGAATGTTCATGAGCCTGCTGCTGCACCTCAGATCGGAGCTTGTTTTCCATCTCGAACAATGATGCCAACCTTCTTTCGGGTTATAAGTAGGACCAGGGGAAGTGTAAGCAGTATTGCGCAGCCAAGGCCGATGCAGATCTCTTTGAGCGCTCCCCATTTTGCCATCTCCATGGACATTCCTGCCCCGGCAAGCCATTGCCAGCGCATATCGTAATACAGGGTCATGCCCATCACCGCAAACGAAGAAGCCAGCCGCTCAATCGTGGTTGATAACACCGAGCCTTCATGCATGTCTTCCTCTGGTAACGCTTGCAGGCCAATAGCAGATATACTCATGCCTGACAGACCAACCCCAACTCCCCGGCACGCCATGAGCATACCGATGATCCAGATCGATGCTCCCATCGGCAGAACGGCAAATGACAGGATTGATATGGACACCAGCAATGTGCCCCATGCAATAAAATGGACGGACCGACCACGATCCAGCAAACTGCCGCCAATCCACATGAACAGACTGGTGCAGATCGACAAGGGAATGAACAGCGCACCGGACAGGGCCGGCGACAGGTGGAAGACATCCTGGAACAATAACGGCAACGCAAAAATCACGCCAAACATGACACAATCCTGAATGGTCGAGATCAGCACAGTCAGTGGAAAGACGGCATTACGCCGCAGCAGATGGTACCGGATCAGTGGTTCCTTGCGACCGTTCTCGGTCTGGACAAAACGTATAAGTAACACCACACCAAGCGCAATCAGCAACCAAGGTGCCCATACCGCTACAACAGGACTCGCATACAACTGTACGCCCAGACTAAGGGCACCTACCGCACAGATCAGCAGCATGACACTGGATGGATGCCATTTTTTCCTGCGGGCAGGAATATAAGTTCGAATGACTCGACCGCACCCGATGAACGAGAATACAGCCAGCGGCACATTAAGCCAGAACAGCATTTCCAGCCGTCCATACTGGATGATGAAGCCGCCCAGCGTTGGTCCGGCTGCTGGAGCCAGCATAAGCAGCAATCCCCACGCGCCGGTAATTCGCCCTCGCACCTCTGGTCCATATACATCAAACAGCAGTACAAGCGATAACGGAATCATCAGCCCGGCGGCAACCCCATGCATGAAACGGACCAGTAATAGTACCTCAATAGAGTGATAAAACAGTGCACCTGCCACCGAGAACACGCCATAGATGGTGATGCCCAGCATATACGTCTGCTTACGGCCCAATCGGTCCACGATCAGGGAAGCAAGCGGCATCGTTAACGTCATGGCCAGCATGTACAGGGCGATGATCCATCCGCCTGCTGTCGTAGAGATCTGATAATATTGCACAAAATAAGGCAGCAGCAGGTTAAATGCACTGTTGGTCAGCACCAGCGAAAAAGCACCGAGCAGAATAGCGAGTAATACGGCATGCCTCTTCATCAGCGATAGCTTCAGCATGCAGCCGTTGCTAGGGCAATTGCTTCCGCTACTGATTTCTCAAAGATCGCAAGGATCGCGCCCGATTCCTGTTCCGTAATATTCAGCGGCGGCAGGAAACGAACAACCGCTGAATGACGCCCGCCCAGTTCCACGATTAATCCATTCTTGAAACATTCACATTGAATTGACTCTGCCAGCGTACCATTAGGGAGATAGTGTCCCAGACGATCCTTGCGTCCTGCCGGATCAACCACCTCAACGCCAATCATCAACCCTCTTCCTCGCACATCACCAATCTCTGCATACCGTTCTTTCAACGCATTGAGTTGACCCATGAACTGTTCACTGCGTAGCTGCACGTTGTGCAGAACATCCTGTTCCCGAATATAGCGAAGTGTCGCAAGTCCCGCTGCCATGGCCAGCTGATTGCCACGGAACGTGCCTGTGTGTGCACCAGGCTGCCATTGATCCAGCTCTTCCCGGTAGATGACAACAGACATCGGCAGGCTTCCTCCCACTGCTTTGGAGCAGATGATTACATCGGGTACAATTCCGGCATGTTCGAATGAAAACATGCGTCCTGTCCGTCCAATGCCGGTCTGCACTTCGTCAATAATGAGTGGGATGCCTCGCTCTGCCGTGATTCTGCGTAGCTCCCTTAACCATTCGAGATCCGCCGGAATTGCCCCGCCTTCGCCCTGCACTGTCTCCACAATGACCCCGCATGGTGCGGCTATACCACTCTCGCAATCGTCGAGCAAATTCTCGATATACTGTGCACTTAATCGCGCGGTCATGCCCTCACCAACACCAAAGGGGCAGCGGTATTCATAAGGAAACGGCAGGAAATGCACATCGGGTAGCAGGCTTTGCAGATGCTGTTTCTTGCTCAGGTTGCCACTCATCGACATCGTCGCTTGGGTCGAACCGTGATAACCGCCTTGAAAAGCGAGAATGGATTTGCCACCTGTTGCATGTTTGACCAGCTTAATGGCAGCTTCTACTGCATCAGCCCCCGTTGGGCCACAGAACTGGATTTTGGCTTTATCCCGCATCTCTGCTGGAAGAATGGAGAACAGTTCTTGCATATATGAAAGCTTCAGCGGCGTTGCCAAATCCAGTGTATGTAGCGGAATCTGTTGATCCAGGACATCGCGAATGGCGTTGACCACCGTGTCATGGTTATGCCCCAGCGCCAATGTTCCTGCACCAGCCAGACAATCGTAGAATACGCGGCCTTCCGTATCGGTAATCTTCACACCCAGGGCTTTGCTAATGACAAGCGGGAAATGTCGGGGGTACGATCTTGCATTGGATTCCTTCTCATTTTGCAACTTCAGATATTCCGTCTGCACTTCTACTGACATAGCCCTTTAACGCTCCTTATAATCGATTCAGGCTGAACCTGCTGCCTGTAATTCCCATTCTTCATTTGCAAATGACATGGTATGTTGTTATACATCATGATTGGTTCAGAATTGTACATGATGATTTCGTCATCTGTCACATATTACAAACTGTCATTTACACGTTGTTATAAGACTTATAATTGAATTGTTCCTCACATAGGTATTGTAGGTATAACCGAACCACGTCACGAGTTGTTCCACCATGGGGAAAGACGTGATGTGTCAGATCTGGCAATGCGTTCACTTCCAAAATGCCCCCCTGATCTCCCGAGATCGGAGTACGGATATCTCGACAACGAACATCGACGCCTGCTACATCGATCTGGAGCGTATTGGCCGCCTGAATGATCATTCGGACATTCTCGGGATGAATGATCCCGGTACAATCCTTGTAGAATTCACTAATTTTTCCGGCGGCAGAGTTACGAAGATCATACAGCTCGATTTCTTTACCATCAGCAGGTACTTCATCCAGTGTGATCCCTTGTGCACACAACACCTCCAAGAGACGTTCAGCCTCTGCATCAACCTGGGGAAAAGCTTCATACTCGCCAATGAACGTCATCTCGATTCGTTCCTGATTCAACTGCTCGATTAACGCCCGAACGGTTGAAGTTCCGTCTCCCTCGACATAGACAGGGCGATACTGGTTCACAGCTGCCACTTCACCGTTAATAATCAGCACTCTGTAATCGATTCCGATCACATATTGCTGCAGCATAATGCTGCTGCCATGGACACTCGCACGCTGAATGGCTGCCTCCAGTTCATCTTGGGTACGCACATCCAGCGTCACGCCCATGCTGCTGCTTGCATCCAGCGGTTTCACGACAATGGAGCCATGCCTTTCCAGAAAATCTGCTGCTTCACTTCCCATCTCCGGGATTACGATAAATGACGGTACAGGCATACCCTGTTCATGCAACAACCTATTACATGCCTGCTTATTCTTCGCGAGCAATCCAGCGATTAACGGCAGACGATGAGATCTGGTTTTGTTAATGATGATCTGCTTATCCCCTACTGCCAGCTTCAGAAAATCCTCGCATCCCTCAAGAAGGGGCTCACAGGGGATGCCCATTTCTTTCGCTTTGCTTATAATGAGTCGGTTTTGCAGATTATGAATCCCTTTCGGAAACACTGAAAATCCTCCTCGATCGAATGAAAGTACTCGCTCCTATATAAGTTGAATACTGTTTTTCCACGAAACCACTGCGTGGTCAGAACCATCTTCCGATCGCTGTTATCTCCCCAGATTTTTTTATTTCCTTTTCTCAAGGGAAAATCCGGGGATAAAGGCGCACACTGCGCTTCTTCAGATCTGTTCTGCCCCCTCCGTTAACGTATGAAATTTGAATTAAACTTATATTGCTCATACTTACATCAATTTTTATTGTTATTAAATATTGATAATGATAATGATTATCACTATCACACAAAATCTATTTTATGGCAATTCAAGACATGCTGTCAATAATAAACTTTTAAGGGAAAATAAGATTAGATTCAACTGTAGGTTTTAAGTCGATGTAGTTTTACTTTTATCGCGTGTAGGCACAACAAACCGGGCAAGCATTGGGCATGGTTTAACCAATAGCTTGCCTAATTTGTGATCTGCATGATCATGCACTGGCGTTAATGTGGATGATTCAGTAATTTCTGAGGTAATAGTTGTGCACATCGTGGAAAACTTATTGCTTCAAGCCAGCTGAGTGTAACGCTGTTCTCCATTCAGCTTCCTGCCCCTTCCATGTGGAATACATGTCGGTGTGCCGAACAGTGGATCGACCGCAATCTCACACTCCATCTGGAAGACCTTACGGACCATCTCCTGCGTAACGATGTCTTCCGGTTTACCTTCCGCGTAGATGGACTTGTTGTGAACAGCCACAATGTGATGCGCATAGCGACATGCCAGATTCAGATCATGAAGTACCATGACAATCGTGCGTCCTTCCCGTTCATTCAGCTCAAACAACAGATCGAGGATATCAATCTGATGTGTCATATCCAGATAGGTTGTTGGTTCATCCAGCAGCAGCGTTTCGGCGCCTTGCGCGAGGGTCATCGCAATCCAGGCACGCTGACGTTGTCCACCGGACAAGGCATCTACAGGACGATCCGCAAGTTCAGTCAGATGCGTGGACTCAAGTGCCAGCTTGACCATACGCTCATCCTCTCGTGACCATTGTTTCAGCCACGTTTGATGCGGATAACGTCCTTGCTTAACCAGTTGATTCACCGTCAGGCCTTCCGGCGCAGTCGGACCCTGTGGCAGGATGGACATGCGTCTTGAAATCTCCTTGGTTGGCAGCTTCGCAATCTCTTCACCATCCAGCAGCACGGAACCGGAGCTGGATTTCAGCAACCGGGCCATCGTACGCAGCAGCGTAGATTTGCCGCAACCGTTGCTGCCAATCAGGACGGTAATCTGTCCCTGGGGAATGGTCAAGTTCAAATTTTCAATAATGGGATCTGCTCCATAGGAGATCGTAAGCTCCTTGGCTTCCAGAATACTCACAGCCCTCTCCTCCTCAAAACTGATTTCGATTCTTGAACAACAAATACAGGAAAAATGGTGCGCCTATGCCTGCGGTGAATACCCCTGCGGGAACGTCAAGCGGTAGAAAGGCCGTACGGGCTATGAGATCTGCGGCAAATACAAGCAGAGCTCCAACCAGTCCGGACACGATCAGCATGCTGCCAAACATCCGACCGACCAGCTTCCGGGCAATATGTGGAGCAATCAGGCCAACAAACCCAATGGTTCCGGCCACCGCCACAGCGATTCCCGCAAGCAGTACACTGCATAACAGCAATGCAGAACGATGCCACTGTACCGTTACACCCAGCCCTGTGGCCAAGTCATCCCCGAACTCCTGTGCATTCAGGCTGCGGGCAAACCAGATCGCCAGCGGTACAACAATCACAATAACCGGCAGTATGGTTCGAACATCGGTCCATGATGCTCCGTACACACTTCCTGTGAGCCAGATATAGGCTTGACCTGCCGTGTAGAACGGACTCAGGATCAGCATAAAGGTCGTTCCGGCCCCGGTGATAGCTGACACTCCAATACCGATTAACACCAAGCGAATCGGACTGATGCCCTTTTTCCAGGCAAGTACGTAGATGATCAATGCCGTCAGAAGCGCACCAACAATGGCAAACAGCGGCAAAAGCTTGATGCTCACCGCTCCTCCCAGCAACGTAACAAACCCTACAGCCGCAACAGCTGCACCGCCAGTGATACCGATGACATCCGGTGAGGCCAGCGGATTACGGATAATGCCTTGCAGCAGCGCGCCTGACATACCGAGCGCTGCACCTACGAGCAGGGACAATAATACCCGTGGCAGTCTTAAGGTCAGCACGACGAAGTCATGCTCCCCTTCATTCAAGCCCAACATCGTTCTGATCACATCAAGCGGAGAAATAAAGTCACTGCCCACACTGGTACCGACTACTCCAGCCACCAGGAACAGAAGAATACATATGCCGATGACAGCCAGTGATTTTCGTTCCATTTGCACCGAGACGGTGTCTTTTTTGTTGCGGAACGTCAACATCTTCCTCATATCTTCGTCACCCCCTTGCGGGCGATGTACACGAAGAATGGTCCGCCAATCAACGCAGTCATGACACCGAGTGGAACTTCCTGCGGCATGATTACCAGTCTAGCCACCACATCTGCGGACAGCAGCAGAATGGCTCCCCCGACAATAGAGTAAGGAACGAGCCAGCGGTAATCATTGCCCACCAGTGCACGCATGATATGAGGAACAACCAGACCGACAAGACCGATTGAACCGGCTACGGCAACTGAACCACCCGCCAGCAATACGGTAACAACGCCCATGAGCACCTTGACCAGAAGTACGTTCTGTCCCATGCCTTTGGCGATATCGTCACCCGTCAACAACAGATTGATCGCTCTGCCCATGAACAGAGAGACGATGGCTGCGGCTGTCATGTACGGCAGAACGGGATATAACATATCCAATGTCCGCCCGCTAACTGAACCGGCAAGCCAGAACAGTACATCCTGCAATCCGGTTCCATCCAGCACCAGAATGGCCTGTGTGAACGAGGCAAACAACGCCGAGATTGCGGTCCCTGCCAGTACAATTTTGATCGGTGTCAGGCCATCACGACCGAGGGAACCCAGCGCATACACAATCGCCGCGGCAACCGCAGCTCCGGCAAAACCAAACCACATCATGGTAGTCAGCGAGGATACGGACAATACTACGATAGCAATGACAATAAAAAAGATCGCACCTGCATTGATTCCGAACACACTTGGTGATGCAAGCGGGTTACGTGTTAATGCCTGCATCAGTCCACCCGCCACAGCCAAACTTGCACCAACGACAGCAGCAATAATGGTACGTGGCAATCGCTCCGTGAGGAGCACCACATGTTCCACGGAGCTATCGTCATAGAATTGCAGCGCATCCCATGCCATCTGAAATGTGATATGCGTGCGACCCAGAATCATACTGGCTGTGCAAGCAATTAGAAGTAATATGAATAAACCAGCCAGCCCATAGACCTTGGCGCTTGCCTTCGTAAAAAGGGGAAACATATTCTCACTCTTTCATCTGTAAAATGAAAAAGGACCTGCCTGCCCATACACTTCGTTAACGAATGTCCTGGTGCACGGCAGGTCCTGCTCCTGTTTAATTAGTTCAGGTTGAACTGCTTATATAGATCGTCCAGCATCATGTTGGCCGATGTATATCCACCTGCCATATTCCAGGCCACTTCATCCACCTGAAACAGTTGGTTATTCTTGACTGCATCAAGATTCTTCCACAGTGGACTGCTGGTCCAATCATCATAATTTTTCTGAATCGCATCGGTCTCGGTGCCTGAATTGAAGTTAAAGATCATGTCCGCATTCATATCCGGAATGTTCTCTTTGGAAGTCAATTCTACACCCCATGTATCTGCATCATGTCCAGCAGGTCTGGTAAACCCAAGTTCATTCAGAATTTTACCTGCGTATCCCATATAGAAAATACGGACCTGATCAGCTCTGAAGTTCGTAATGGTTGCTTCAATTGGCAGACGATCACCCATTTTTTCTTTGAAATCGGCTACACGCACATCCCAATCCGATAACAGTTTATCCGATTGTTCAACCATATTCATCGCTTCACCAGCTATTTTCACCGTCTCTTTCCAGTCAAACAGGGTCTCCGTGACTACCGTTGGTGCGATCTGAGACAGTTGTTCATAGATCTCTTCATGTCTGATCTTCGTGGCAATAATCAAGTCCGGTTTCAACTTGTTGATCTCTTCCAGATTGGGCTGGGGTTCCTGTCCTACTTGTGGAACGCCGTCCAGATCCGCTCTCAGATATTCATAGACTGGCTGCTGAACCCATGATTCAACCACGCCTGTCGGTTTTACGCCCAATGCAACAACTACATCATTCGCCCCCTGAAACAGGGTAACAATCTTTTGCGGAGTTCCCTTTATTGTCGTTTCGCCCATGGCATGTTTGATCACTCTGGTCTGATCTTCAGTCGCACTGGCAGTGGCATCACTTTCATTATTGCCCTCATTGCTGCTTGCAGCTTGGCTGGACGTATTCGTTGTCTCGGCACTTCCACTCGAAGCGCAACCAGCAAGTAGCGAAATCATCAGAATAAGTGCTGCATAAATGTATAGCTTTTTCTTTACTTTATACATGTAACCCGTCTCCCCTTTTCCCCCTAAATGATATTGAATCTCATTATCAATTGTATTGTAATGGAGAAGAATCCATTATACAAGCATTTTATTTGGAAAAAAATATCACGATTTATCGAACCACATAACTTCTCAAAACAACATTAAATACATACATATAAGCTGAATCTATATAATATATATCGATACAATCCGCTTTTACCAAAAACCATATATGTAAATTTATTCTTACGATCTAAACATGTATCAACCTCTTCTTACTTTTAGCTTCATCTAATACATCTCCATAACCACGGGTGAATTATTATTCATTCACATATATTCAACCAAGGGTTTCACTGTAAAACAATTCCTGTAATTTCTTGTCGTACTATGTTAGATTATCCATTGGAATAAAACCACATCTATAGATAGGGGATATTAACACGTGAAGAAATCATGGGTACTATCAATCATTATGAGTTTTGTTTTGCTCGGCGGAGTGTTCGCACCTGCAGGGTCTTATGCCGCTGCTGCGGATGACTCAACCACTACATATTCGGAAGACGAATACATTGAAGTTGACACGTCAGAACAAGAGCCTTTACCTACAGTTGAAGAAGAAGATTTCCTGAACTACCTGGATCAATTGGATCTCGCAGCAGTATATGAGGAGAAAGCTTTCAATGCACTGGGAGGTGGATTTTACATTACATCTTCCAATCGCAAGTCCGTGTTTCTGAAACTGACCAACACTGCGATTCCTAACTACACCAAATATGTATCCAAGCTGAAATTGATTAAACCGCAAAATGCAGAGTTGAAAAAAATCCATGCTAGCCTGATCAAAGGTAGCTATACACAGCTCGAAGGATTCCAACTCGCCAAAAAAGCGGTCTCCAAAACAACGGTAAACAGCGCTGTCCTGAAACAAGCCAACGCCAAAATTGCTGCCGGCAAGAAAAATATCGAGAAGTATCAAAAAGAACTGTCTGCCTACGCCAATAATCTCGGATATGATTTCTAAAAATCAATAACTTCAGGTATGCGATGATACTGATCCCTTAACGGGGATATGAAGCAAAAGATGCTACGTTTCAAAATAAAATGATTTTGAAATTTAAGGAAAAAAAGTGTTTTCTTTTGCTGATTTACTTCGTATAATAGCACTATAATCAAAAGGCTATGCTGCCGAAAGGTACAACCTCGTGAACAATAGAGGTTGTGCCTTTTTTGCGTTTATAGCCGGATTGATCTGAATTTTATCATCTGACGAGGAGTGATTTACATGATTCTTGAAGCCATTTACCATCGCCCCAAACTCAATTGGTCTTATGCTTATGATCGCTCGACCATGCATCTGCGACTTCGGTCCAAACGCGGGGATCTGGATGCCGTGATCGCCATTACCGGGGACAAATATGCCTGGGATCGGACCATTACACATATCCCTATGCACATCTTTGCCCGGGATGAAATGTTCGATTATTGGGAAGCCGAGACTTCACCTCCCTATCGCAGATTACGTTATGGCTTCCAACTGATTCAGGGTGAGGAATCGGTCTGGATGACGGAGCGCGGATTCGAGCAGGCGCTCCCTGATCATCCACTTGAATTTTTTGATTTTCCATTTATGAATCCGGTCGACATTTTTGAACCGCCTGCCTGGGTGAAGGACGCCGTGTTTTATCAGATATTCCCGGAACGTTATGCGAATGGTGACCCCTCCATCAGTCCCAACAATGCTGAACCTTGGGGAGGAGAACCCACCCCGGTGAACTTCTTCGGCGGCGATCTGCAAGGTGTGCTTGATCACCTGGATCACATCAGCCAGCTGGGCATCAATGCCATCTACTTCTGTCCACTGTTCGAGGCCACTACGAATCACAAATACAATACAGGCGATTACATGAAGGTTGACCCTCATTTTGGGACCAATGAGCAGTTCAAGACCTTCGTGGATGCCTGTCATCAGCGTGGCATACGTGTCGTTCTGGATGCGGTATTCAATCATTCCGGCAGAGAGTTCCCTCCTTTTGTCGATGTCATGAAGAATGGAGCCGCTTCCCCCTACGCAGACTGGTTCTATATCAAAGATTGGCCGCCACGTGTGGAGGATGGCATACCCACTTATGATACTTTTGCCTTTGAACCGCTTATGCCAAAGCTGAATACGGAACACCCTGAAGTGAAGGCATATCTGCTGGAGGTAGGACGGTTTTGGATCGAGGAGATGGACATTGACGGATGGAGGCTCGATGTGGCCAATGAGGTCGATCATCAGTTCTGGCGTGAATTCCGTCAGACGGTAAAAGCCATCAAACCTGATGTGTATCTGCTCGGTGAGATCTGGCATGATTCGCTTATGTGGCTACAGGGAGACCAATTCGATGCCGTGATGAATTATCCGTTTACCAATTCGGTATTGGACTACACCGTGAACGGAAAGCTCGACGGACTCGGATTTGCCAATGAGATCGGCAAGCTGCTTGCAGCCTATTCACAAACGGTTACTGAAGCTGCCTTCAATCTGCTCGGAAGTCATGATACACCCAGACTGCTGACCTTGTGTGATGGAGACGAGCGCAAGATGAAACTTGCCGTTACGTTGCTGCTTACGTATCCAGGTGTGCCATGTATTTATTATGGAGACGAAGTGGGGCTTGACGGGGGATATGATCCGGGTTGCCGCAAGTGTATGGAATGGGATGAGACCAAGCAGAACCGTGAACTTCTGGAATTCTTCACCCATAGCATCGCCCTTCGCAAACAGCACCCGGCACTGCGTAGCACGGAACTGAAGATTGTATATGCCAAAGCCGGAGATCCTTGCCTGGCCATCGAACGATTGGATTCCCATACGGGTGAACGCATGCTTCTTGTGCTGAATGCAGGTGATGAGCCATGCACCCTTGAACTCCCTTTGGCAGAACGTAACGTCTGGCGAAATCTGTATACATCAAACGTCGTGGAAGCTAGACAAAACAAACTGACCCTCGAGCTGGAAGCATACGGATTCTCCCTCCTGCAACTTGAGGTAAAACAACCAGCTGAGGCCTGATATAAATACAGCTAACAAGGGAAAAAACCTCAAAAAAGGCTGTCCTACAGGTCATATTGACGACCGGGGGACAGCCTTTCCTACATCTTATACGTCATATTCTAACGAACCAATTTCTCAGCCGAGGCGAATGGCAGCGGGGAAGTCGGTTTACGGATTTTCTTCATTCTCGAACTTACGAGTTCTCCCTGTGTAATTACGATTTTCTGAGGTATTTTGTAGGAAGGCAGCTTATCCCGACAATATTCCCAGATGGACCGTCTCAGATCTGTAAGAGTACACTCGGCAGCCAGCCGCACGGTTACCTTCACCCTCTGACCGGTGATGCCACTCTGCTCTCCCGAAACGACGGCCGCTTCAATACATTCCAGCTCTTCCAGAACC
Source organism: Paenibacillus sp. SAF-068 (assembly GCF_051967555.1). NCBI lineage: Bacteria > Bacillati > Bacillota > Bacilli > Caryophanales > Paenibacillaceae > Paenibacillus > Paenibacillus sp. SAF-068. The sequence goes on along the minus strand of NZ_JBQCJX010000001.1, from coordinate 103,104 downwards.
CCCTCGACCTCGGCAGGATACACCTTCCGTCCCCCCACATTAATGATCTCCGAACGACGTCCCAGAATACGAATGTACCCCTGCTCAAGCACAGCTTCATCGCCTGTTCGCAGCCACCCATCTTCTGTGAAAGGTGAGGGTGCATTCAGATACCCAATCATCGCGGTTTCGGTATGAATCTGCAATTCTCCCTCCACCACCCGATATTTGATCCCTTCATCTTGAATGGAAAATAGCAACGAGCCTGGTTCTTTGGAGCGGGTTGGCAGAATGCCCAATTCAGACATGCCATAGGCTTGTATCGTCCTGATCTGTGGAAATCTGCGGTTCCAGGCTGCCAAAACAGATTCAGGCATCACTTCCGATCCGTATGACACCACTTCGAGACTCGACAGATCATACCCTTCATCATTTCTCCCCAGCAGCAACAGATTCATGAATGTCGGGGAGACAGGCAGTGCCTGCACACGAAACTTCTCTATTGTCCGGCACACTTCTTCAGGAGAGCGATCCGCAATGATACACAAACATCCCCCACTCGACAGGGATTGCAGCATTGTATTCACACCGCCGATATGATCAAACATCATGAATGGAATCGTTCGCAAGGGCCGAATCTGTCTCCGAAAACGATGTAACAGCCGATCTGCACGATGCACGGTCGCTTTACTCATACCGGTTGATCCGGATGAGAAGAGTACCAGTCCACCTACGCCCTCCTGTGCCAGCGTGGATAACAACACCGGAATCTCTCCGGAGCATTCCCACGTTTGCCGAATGCGCAACTTGCCTTCTTCAACGCCCAAACGCCATTTCACCTGTGCCAGCTTCATATATTCCTGTCGTTTGGCTTCAACCAGGTACCGATCCATGGGAAGCACAATGCAGCCTTGTCCGAGCAGAGCAATCAATGCTGCCGCGGCATAAGGGGAATAGTCTTCTTCCAGCGTTACGAGCTGTCCAGTCAGCCCTTCTGCCGTTATCCACTCAGTCATGATCCCAATCTGTTCCAGCAGCCAACGGTAGCTGTACTCCCGGTCCTTCCAGATCAGTGCAGGATGCTGTCCCTGTTCCGCGAATCGTTCAAGCAAAAATTGGTTCAACATCTGGCATCCTCCTCACCGGCAGGCGACCATTGCTGTGCGAGATAATCGACAAGTGAGCCTACAGTCTGATAGGGACTTTCCGGCATGGAAGCAGCAGCTATCTCCGACAGAGCAGCTCCCATTCCCATACCCCATCGATCTTCGATTCCCTGCTCCACCACAGCAAGCAATGACACGAGTTCCAGCGAATCCAGCTGCCCATTTCGTCCGTATAGCGGAGCGTTACCACCCTCACCAAGCGGAATCGATGTATTATGGTATGCATTTAACTCCCTGCAGCTGTCCAGCACGATACGAAGCAGTGCCTCCCTGTGTTCTTGTCCAATCATTGACACGGTCTGACGTTGGAAGCAATCTGCCTGAGGTATGGACTGTCGAAGCGACTCATACCAGTGCCATTCATCCATGACCAGCATTTTAATGACACCTGTCAGCTGTACTTTCCAGTGCTCACGATGCTTCATCCGGCTGACCTGAAGCATATTGTAGGCCTTCTCCCACCGTGCAATGATGTCGCTGAATTCTCTCGCATATTGATCAAGTGGAGAACCGAGCCATAAGGCGGACTCCTGAAGAAGATCTCGAAGAAAATACCGGCTCCATCGCATATCAAACAGCAGACCGGATATCAGCATCTCATTGAATTGCTCCCCTTCATTCGCCTCATGCAATGCATGTAACAGTTGCAGAGACACCGCATGTCCAAAATGGTAATTCCGCTCTCCTTGTGTAATTGTCCGGCCAGCCAGAAATTCTTCAATCTGCGTTGTTAATGCCTGCGTCAACATGTCTCGGTACCCGGCAGAGTCAAGCTTCACCGTCGCCCGAATGTCCATGGTGCCGAACGTTCGGAGTTTTTCTTTGCGCTTCGCCTGAGCAAGCTCGGGGATGCTTTGATTTCCTTTCCAGAAATCATGAAAGGCCCCATGGGCAACCTTCCCCTTGTACTTGGAGGGCACGGGATCATAGACGTAAACATGCTCATCTTCCAGACCGTACACGGCAATCCAATGGTCTACCAGATGCAGACGGGAGCCTTGCTTCACGTGTTTGCGAATGTATTCGGGATTCTGATAATCCTCACAATAAGGCAGATGATAACTGGTTCCAGTAGCCAAAAAAAGCCCACCTTCGCCGATATGCTGCCGGATCCGCGTCTGCCCCTCCTCGAAGCTGCCCAGCTCCTGCTGACCATACATCTCCCAGATGGGTTCTACGTAATCCAGCTTGTGAAAGTAAGGTTTCACGAATCCGTTATCTCCGCACGAAGGGAGGCAGTACAAGCGACTTGCGGCCAGCAGTGCCAGACTTGTGATGGACCCTTGTCGATGGAGCACTTCATGAATCAAAGGGAAATTACAGGGATAATAATAGGGAATGTCCAGTACTGGAGCGAATGAGTGAATGATCATTTTGGGCCTCCTGTTCCCATTTTGGCAGACATCCTGCCCCAGGATTGGATTAGATAATGCACAGACATATCATCTGTTGCTCGAAATACCCGATTGGCAATAGGATGGCCGTCCATATCGGTCTCGAAACGACGGAAACCACGTGTAAATCGGAAGGAGAACCCACTATCCCGCGGGATTCGGTAACACCCTTCATATCGACCTTTACCGGAACGGACAAGCTTCATGCCCATGCCACCATAGATCGTTTCCTCCGAATCTTCGTCGGGAGCTACCTCTGCATGAATGCAGACCTCTACGTGCGCAGACAATTCAGGAATGACCGTATAGATGCGTGTAGTTGTCAGTTCACCTACAGTCAGCGTAATGGATGCACTTCCAATACCGACTGGCACCAGCTCTCCGCTCGAACGAACCTGGATTACATCCGGGGCACTTGAAGTATAATTTCCATGCAACAGACTCTGAACCAATCCGTTCTCGTAGTGCATTTGTGCATTGATACACACGGTCATTCCACCCTGTAGTCCGATGACATTCCTTCCAAGCAGTTGGAGCGAGATGGGTTTACCAACATGGCCGAACATGTATTGTAATGGGAGATGAACGCGTGCTCCCCAGTCACCTTCCTGATGACAGGCACCCTGCTGTTCCAGAAATGCCAACTCCTCACCCGATGTGGCTCCGCGTTCAAGCAATTGATGAGCTACCCTTCTGACCTGGGATGGCAAAAACAAACCTTCCATATCCCCGATATCCATCCACATTCGAACACTAGGTATGTTCTCTGGCAAGCGATACATGTCTGCTTCCAACAGTCCGCTTTCCGATGTTTCGTCGAGCTGCACATCCGTATAGAATGGCGACATCATGATCAATTTTCCAAAAACATCCGGATGTCGCATCCCCATGTGCAATGTACAAAGTGCTGCGGCTGATGAGCCCAATAGCCCGGTATTCTCCTTGTCCGGCAACGTCCGGTAACGAAGATCAATGATCGGCTTGAGTTCATGAATGATGAAATGCTCATAGGCCATGCCTGAGCAACCCACACGCACGGCCTCCCTCTCAGGTGCGATGAAGTGGTAAAATTCGTTGTCTGTAACCGGACGGACATGCGCAATGCCGACGATAATCAGCGGTTCGATCTGCCCGGAGGCAATGAGACCGTCCGCTGCCTGATCCATATTCCATGTTTCATTGCCTGACCCGGATGGACCAAAAGCCCGCTGACCAGCATGAACGTACAGCACAGGATAATGCCGGTCTGTCTGCTCTTGGTAACCTGAAGGGAGATACACATAAATATTGCGAATATTGCCCAGCCGTGATGCCTGAATGCCTTCCAAACATTCAATGACAGAATGGGTACTCAACGATCATCAACCGCCTCTCTTCTCCCGATTCGATTGCATAATACAAATAACCCCGCCTCAGAAGAGACGGGGTTGTCCCAGAACACATGTAAGTGTCCCGGGATACATAGCCCTTATATTGTGAATCTGCGAATAGTTTAAATCCCCGGACATGCTTTTGTAAACATAAAAATAGAAAATAAATGCTCTCAAAAAAGTTATTGACATAAGATCCAATATTTCTTACGATAGCGTTGTGATCATAACTCGAGGGCCATGCTTTTAAACCAGAGCGGTTTAGGACAACCCCGGTAACTCCCGAAGGAGATGCCGGGGTTGTTGGCGTGTCAAAAGGAGGGAAGTCTCAGTCCACTGCGTATCATTCCATTGTATTGAAAGCGCTATTATTCATGAGCCAGGTTGGTTGTTTATCTAAACTACTACATTCACGAGAAGGGTGGATTACTATGTTTCAAATGGCCAAACGCGTACTCCTCAGCACAACACTGACCCTCAGTTTACTTGCAGGGGGCGCACTTCCCTATCTGCCTGCTTCAGCGATCTATGCCGATGCGGATACCGCGGTTACCAACAAGCAGAACTTCAGTACAGACGTCATCTATCAGATCTTTACGGACCGCTTCCTGGACGGCAATCCTTCCAACAATCCCACTGGAGCTGCCTACGATGCAACTTGCAGTAATCTGAAGTTATATTGCGGAGGCGACTGGCAGGGTCTGATCAACAAAATCAACGATAACTATTTCAGCGATCTGGGCGTTACGGCATTGTGGATCTCCCAGCCGGTTGAGAATATCTTCGCCACGATCAACTATGGCGGCGTAATCAACACAGCTTATCATGGCTACTGGGCACGGGATTTCAAGAAAACCAATCCGTATTTTGGAACGATGGCTGACTTTCAAAATCTGATTACAACGGCTCATGCCAAAGGCATCAAGATCGTAATTGACTTTGCACCGAACCATACTTCTCCTGCCATGGAAACCGATACGTCCTTTGCAGAGAATGGAAAATTGTACGATAACGGCAATCTGGTTGGCGGATACACGAATGATACGAATGGCTACTTCCATCACAACGGCGGTTCCGATTTTTCCTCCCTGGAGAATGGTATCTACAAAAACCTCTATGACCTGGCAGACCTGAATCACAATAACAGTACTATTGATCAATATTTCAAGGATGCAATCAAGCTATGGCTGGATATGGGCGTGGACGGCATTCGTGTTGATGCGGTGAAACATATGCCTCTCGGCTGGCAAAAGAGCTGGATGTCTTCCATCTATGCACATAAACCTGTATTCACCTTCGGTGAATGGTTCCTGGGGTCTGCTGCATCCGATGCGGATAACACGGAATTTGCCAACGAATCCGGCATGAGTCTGCTTGATTTCCGCTTTAACTCTGCCGTACGGAACGTCTTCCGGGATAATACATCCAATATGTATGCTCTCGATTCGATGATTACGGGGACAGCGGCAGATTACAATCAGGTGAATGACCAGGTCACGTTCATCGACAACCATGATATGGATCGGTTCAAAACAAGTGCGGTCAACAACCGTCGTCTGGAACAGGCGCTGGCCTTCACACTGACTTCACGCGGCGTACCCGCCATCTACTATGGTACCGAACAGTATCTGACAGGTAACGGGGACCCCGATAATCGGGCCAAAATGCCTTCTTTCTCCAAAACAACGACGGCCTTCAACGTCATCAGCAAGCTGGCGCCTCTTCGCAAATCCAATCCGGCGATTGCCTACGGCTCCACTCAGCAACGCTGGATCAATAATGATGTGTATATCTATGAACGCAAATTCGGCAAAAGTGTAGCTGTTGTTGCGGTGAACCGTAATCTCTCCACACCAGCAAGCATTGCCAATCTGAGCACTTCACTGCCAACAGGCAACTACACCGATGTACTTGGCGGCGCACTTAACGGCAATAACATCACTTCCACCAATGGTACCGTCTCTTCATTCACGTTGGCTGCCGGAGCAACCGCGGTATGGCAATATACGACGAGCGAAACGACACCAACCATCGGACACGTGGGTCCTGTCATGGGCAAACCGGGTAATGTTGTTACGATTAGCGGACGTGGATTCGGTTCCACCAAAGGCACCGTATACTTCGGTACATCAGCCGTTACCGGTGCGGCCATTACATCCTGGGAAGATACGCAAATCAAAGTAACCATCCCAGCTGTTGCAGCAGGCAATTACGCTGTAAAAGTAGCGGCGAATGGGGTCAACAGCAATGCGTATAACAACTTCACCATCCTTACGGGTGATCAGGTCACAGTACGATTCGTCATTAACAATGCTTCCACCACCCTGGGTCAGAACATCTATCTGACAGGTAACGTGGCAGAACTGGGCAACTGGAGTACCGGCACGACAGCTATTGGCCCTGCTTTCAATCAGGTTATCCATGCCTACCCAACCTGGTACTATGATGTGAGCGTTCCTGCCGGTAAACAACTGGAGTTCAAATTCTTCAAGAAAAATGGGGCAACCATTACGTGGGAAGGTGGTTCCAACCACACATTCACCACGCCAACCAGCGGTACAGCGACTGTAAATGTAAACTGGCAATAGAATATTCAGTTCACAAGGTAACCCGGAGTTACGCTAACGCAGCGTATGCTCCGGGTTTTGCTGTACCTTGCCAGGTTGTTTGGATTGCTTAATGTCATTGATAGGTTCGAATCGACTTCAATGTTGTGGCTGCCAGAATACCTGTGGCCAGCAGCAATATGCCCACGCCTTGCAACACAGAAGCTGCCCCCCACTGATCTGCCAATACGGAGACAACAGTCAATCCCAGAATAGGCGCTGTACTGGTGATTGTTCCAACCACACCATAGACTCTTCCTTGCAACTCGTCCGGCACGGCTGTCCTCAGCATAATCTGGGTGAGCATCGTACAGCAGGCAAACATCGCTCCACCACCCACAATGAATGGTAGTGCCATGATTGGCGAGGATACGTTCGCCAAAGTAATATACATAGGTCCCAACACAATCAGACCGATAAATACCCATCTCCCTCTTCGCTTCAATCGTTTCCCTGAAGCAATTAGCAGTCCAGAGCCAATCATATATCCAAGTGGAATACAGGTCTCAATTAATCCAAACTGCACCGGATTCGCCTCCCATACCTTAACCGCCATCACTTGAACCAGCATCATGGCTGACATGAAAAACAAGATTAGCACCGGATTGAGCAATACAATGGATCGAATCAGACGATTCCGATAAATGTAGCCGAACGAACTGCGCCATTCCTGAACAAATGTGGTCTGCTGATTAACGGATCGCTGGATCGCTGGAAAACGCCCCGCCATCAGCACACAGACTGCGGACAACAGAAAGGTTGCCCCCGTAATTAATATGGCGACGAATCCGCCAAATGCAGCAACAGCAACGCCCGCCGCGGCTAGTCCGCTGATTCGGGCAAGATTATCCACCATGTGAATGGTTCCTGTCGCTTGCTGAATATGTTCTCTGCCAACCATGCTTGCTACAGAGGCATGGAATGCAGGTGCCTGAAACAGACTTGAAAACATGGACAGTGAGAGCAACAGCAGCACCACCGGGAATGGCGCATGCCAACCGAATAAGCTAATCGCAATGAGTACAGCCATTACACCGCGAAATACATCCGAAGCCAGCATCAGTTTCCTGCGATCCAATCGATCTGCAACCGTTCCCGCCACCGATCCAAACAGAAAGCTGACGGCCATATTACAGATCTGTACGGCCGCCATGCTCTTCGCACTACCTGTAGTCTGTAAAACCCACAGACTGATTGCAATCCCATTGAAGCAATCTCCAAAGACCGAGATGCCATAGCCGTACAATATCCTCCGGAAGGTAACATTACGCCAAAGTGTCCGCGGAGTCTTGGCATTTTGTAATGCAGCTTGTCCTCCTTGATATCCCATAACCTCGGGCTCACTGGACGGGTTTATGCCCATACATCACGTTCCTCCCTAATCATGATTCAAGCCCATATAGAACCAGGCACTTCCGCAGCAATGGCTGTCGACAAAGACAGGACATTACGGAAGTGCCTGGTTGAAGTGCCGCATTTACCGCGGCTGACTATGCTGTTATGGCACGGCATTACCCTTTGGAAGCACCTGCTGTCAGACCTTGAACAAGGAATCGTTGCAGGAAAACAAACAGCAGTGTAATTGGAATGGCGATCAGAACTGCACCCGCGGCAAACATTGTAAAGTTACTGTCCTGGTACCGGTTGACCAGATCCCACATGCCTACTGCAAGCGTCCAGTTCTCCTTCGTCCGCAACACCAGCCGGGCGAAGATAAAGTCCATCCATGCACCAGTAAAGCTGGTCAACGCCACATAGGTCAGCATCGGCTTGGATAAGGGCAGGATGATACTGGTGAATACCCGCAGGTGACTCGCACCATCCATACGTGCAGCTTCATCCAGACTGCGCGGGATGGTGTCAAAGAAACCTTTGACGATAAAGCCGCCCAGTACCGCTCCTGAAGAATAGACCAGGATGAGCGCAGCATGGGTATCGAGCAATTTAACTTGCAACAAAATGATATAGATTGCAATCATGCTCATGAAGCTTGGGAACATGCCAAGGATCAGCATGGTGGAGAGAATCGTTTTACGTCCACGGAACCGGAATCTGGACAAAGCATACATCCCGAGTGTCACCATCAACGTGGAGAAGATCATTGTGAAAAAGGCGATTTTCAATGTATTCATATACCATCTGCCGTACATAAAGGACGGGTTATTAAACAGTTCGCCGTAATGGGTAAGCGTGAAAGCTTCGGGCCATAACCGCTCACTGAACAATGCCGCACCGGGTCTCAGGGAAGAGAGGAAGATCCAGAGTACCGGATAGATGGAGACAACGGCGATCATTACCAACAACACATAACTCAGGGCCAGACGCAGCGGATTATTACGAGTCTTCATTGAATCATGTCCTCCTCCTTGAATGATTTGGAGCGGCGGAAGTTCCAGATGGAGAATGAAGCGATGATGAGGAAGATAATAATCCCTACCGCTGAAGCCATATTGAATTTGTTATTGTCGAGCGTGAGCTTGTAGAGCCAGGTTACCAGCAAGTCTGTTGCCCCTGCATACTGGTAGTCTCCCCGCAGCGGATTGCCGTTGGTCAGCAGGAAGATGACATTGAAGTTGTTGAAGTTCCCGGCAAACTGCATGATGAGCACCGGGGTCGTGGCAAACAGAATGAACGGCATCGTAATGATCCGGAATTTCTGAAATGCGGATGCTCCGTCCACTTCGGCAGCCTCATAAAGATCACGAGGGATGGCCGTCAATACACCCAGAATGAGTACCATACTGACCGGAATACCGATCCACATGTTGACGACAATGACGGTGACTTTCGCCCAGAACGGATCTGTGAGCCAAGGTAACCCTTCCAGCCCAAACGCTCTCATGTACGTATTGATTGGTCCAAACTGGCCATTGAACAGATTACGCATGAGCAGCAAAGAAATGATCTGCGGAATCGCATAAGGCAGGATAAAAATCGTACGCCAGAGCTTCTTGAAGCGTATGCCCCGCTGTTCAATCAACAGTGCCACAAGCACGCCGCCAAAATAGGTGGTGACTGTTGCCAGAATGGCCCAGATGACCGTCCAGGTCAGCACACCGTAGAATGTCTGACTCCAGGATTTCAGCTGAATCAGATCGCTGAACGTTTTGAAGCCCACCCAGTCCACGAGTTTGGCTGGCGGAATGTGGTCCGGCGCCGAGTAGTTGGTAAATGCAATCGTGATCGTAAACAGAATCGGCATGACGGTGAAGAAAAGAATGCCGAGTGCCGGGATGGACAGAAACAGGTAGGGAAAGTTTTTGTCCATCATGTTCCGAAGCGAAGCCGCTGCGCCCAGGGTCTTCTTCCCTTCCTCTCTTGCGAGTCCCGTGACGTACGCATCCCGAATATTCAGGATGTAGATCAGGATAAACACAAAAAACACAAGCAATACGATAATGCCATCCAACAGCAAAAAGATCGAATGGTCTCCCCTTTGAAGTACGGTGGACCCATTCACTTTGACAAAGCGCTGTGTATTTTCCCCCAGTGTCCATATGCCCCATACGGCTTGTGACAGGCGAGGAAGCAGGTACGCAAGCCCTGCTCCCTCCAGTAACAGCAGACAAATCCCCTTAATCCACTGTCGATTGTACAACTGTCCAAGACCTTGCAGTATGATGGAACATATAGCCGCTGTCATCCGATGCTGTCTTTCCCTGTTCGGTCCAACGGGCACCGGGACATGCTGCTGTTGCATTCGCTCTCTCCTCCCCGCCTCTTGCTAACCTGTATGATTTGAACAATATTGTACTTACACTGACCACTCCGATGACAGAACAAGCTTCCGATCGCTGTTATCTCCAGATTTTTTTCGGTCCCTTTTCCAAAAGGGAAAATCCGGTGATAAAGGCGAGCGTATGCTTCCGAAGTAGCTTTCTTTCAGAAAGCTTTTAGTTTCACTTCTTCAGCTTTCTTCTGTCCTCTCCGTTTTTGTATAAATTTGAAGTTCAATTCATGCAGGCTTATGCATATCTTCGCATTCGTCGTTCGTCCCTATTGGACGGTTGCAAGGCTTTCCTGGATTTGTTTCACGGCGTTATCCAGTGATGCCTTCACGTCCTTATCGGTATCCCATATATCCGTAATGGCCGAAGTGATCGGTCCCCATACGCTGTCCATGGCAGGCAATGAAGGCATTGGTGTGGAGTTGTTGAACTGCTCCAGGAACGCCTTATTGATCGGGTCCTCCTGCAACTTCGGATCATTAGCTACGTTTTTGTTCGCAGGAAGTGTACCGTTTAGATCAAAGTTCTCCATCTGAGCCTCTTCATTGGAAAGGAACGCTGCCAAGAGCTTCGACGCATTCGGATATTGCGTAAATGCATTTACATAATAGGCTTTAACACCTGAGAAGGAGGTCATCGGTTTGCCATCAATCTCAGGAAGCGGAGCAACCCCAAAATCAATACCTGCATTGCGATAATCGGCAATGGTCCACGGGCCGTTAATGTCCATGGCGAGTTTGCCGCTGGAGAATAATCCTTTTTTGATATCATAGTTCACGTCACCCATCTTGAGCGGCAGCACTTCCGACTTCAACGTCTGCAAGAACTGTCCACCCTTCTGGGCTCCTTCGTTATTCAGACCGAGATCCGCGCTATCCATTCCGTTGTCCCCGAAAATATAACCACCCTGTGAAGCCAGGAAAGCATAGTTATAGTAGAATTGCTGCAATTCCCACATCAGTGCATACTGATTGGATTTCACGTTGTTGAACGTCTTGGCAAAACTGATAATCTCATCAAAGTTTTTCGGAGCTTCTGGATACAATGCCTTATTGTAAAAAAGAGCGTAGGTCTCCACGCTGTACGGATAGCCGTACAAGATATCCTTGAACGTCACCGCCTTCAGTGCATTATCGCTGGTGTTCTCTGCGGTCTCTGCTTCGAATATGTCATTGGGCAGAATAAGTCCCGCCTCTGAAGCGCTGCCAATCTTATCATGTGGAAAAACAACGACATCCGCCGCCAGACCCGCTGGGCCATCCGTCGTTAGTTTCGTTACCTGATCGGTTGGAGGTAATTCCTCCATTTTGACCGTTACCCCATACTTCTCTTCGAATTTTTTGGCTCTTTGCTCAATAAAACTGCTTTGATTTTTGTCCTCCCAGATGACCAGGGTTGCTCCTTCTTCCGGTTGAAGGTTCTCGGCTGTCAGCTCTACAACCTCCTCCGGATTCTCACCTGCCGTAGTTGGAGATGGACTCCCGCCTCCTGCACCGCACGCAGCCAGTGTAAAAGCCATCATGACAGACAATGTTACCCCTTGCCATTTTCTCATGTAAATGTCCCCTTCCCTCTGCTTGGTCCAACAAAGTTCGCGCTTTTCACCCTTTTGTCTGCGTATATTGTCAGGTATTGCATCCCATAATCACAATTGTACAAACGTTTGCTCAAACGGAAGACAAGTTCACCTATTCGTTCAATATGCAGGGAGAAAAAAGCCAAGAAGTATGTAATACCAATGATGTAAGCGTTACAATAACAATCACATCATACAATACTGTAGTTTCTTTGCACAAACGTTTGCACAAGCCATAATCGTTCAATTTTAACCATTTTCTTTCTTCTACCTACAGCAATTTCCTGTTTCCTTGTTCTGACGCTTTCTTCCTTAATTTTACTTCGTATGTATCCCTTGCTCGGCAGTTAGGAATTGATTTCTCGTATCCTTTGGATTACCATAGGAGAATATTTATACGATTGTTCAGAAGGGATTTTTTACATGATTACGATCAAGGATATTGCCAAATTGGCGGGTGTTTCCCCTTCTACAGTGTCACGGGTGATTTCCAACCATCCCAGAATTAGCACCGAGACATCTCTCAAAGTGAAGCAAATCATGAAAGAATTGAACTATCATCCTAACATCATGGCGAAGAGCCTGGTTTCCAAAACGACACAAACCCTTGGCATCATGCTTCCTCGTCCTGCAGAAGAGTTGTTTCAGAATTACTTTTTCGGTGAACTGCTGCGAGGGATTATTACACATGCCACCCGTATGAATTATGAATTGCTGCTAAGCACCGAAACATCATCAGACAATGAATTGCATGCGATATCCCGCCTTGTGCATGGTCGCAGAGTGGATGGCATTCTGTTGCTTGGGTCCAAACGAGATGATCCCATCATTTCATTTTTGGAAGCGGAAAAGTTTCCTTTTGTGTTAATCGGTCGCAGTGAAGCTCATCCCAATGCCCCCATGGTGGATAACGACAATGTGCAGACTGCTTATGATGCAACTCACCATTTGATCGCCCAAGGGCATACACGAATTGGATTTGTCAGTGGCCCACCGGACATCACGTTATCGCATGATCGCATGTTAGGATATCAAAAAGCGCTTGCCCACGCCGGGCTGGATGCCGATAGTGACTGGATTGTGGAAGGTGAATTTCTACAGGAAAGTGGATTCAGGGCAATGTCGCTCTTCATGTCCTTGCCGGACAGACCCACCGCAATCGTTGTCATTGATGACAATGTCGCCTTCGGAGTACTGAGGGCTCTAGCCGAACTTCATTATCAGGTGCCTGAAGATATCAGCGTGGTTAGTTTTAACAATATTGCGTTATCTGAACTCGCTTCACCCCCATTAAGCTCTATAGACATCGGAACCTATCAGCTTGGTTATACAGCCGTTCAGGTGTTGTTGAAAATTCTAAGCGGGGAATCACAGTCTCATAATCCGGTCATTATTCCCCATCGTCTGGTCGTGCGTGAATCCTCACTCTTTTCCAAACTAAAACCATCCAGTTGATTTAATGCGAGTATCCGTGTAGTGATGCAAACGTTTGTCCTATGCTGGTGAACATGCTGTATTCATATTACATCAACGCAAAAAAGAAGCCGCATATACTTATGCGGCTTCCTGACTTTACACACGATATCCATACTTCATGCTTGATTGCGCATGAATGGATTAATAAGAGCTCCAACCAGCATCTGCTGTCACGACAGTTCCATTCACGAAACTGGACTCGTCCGATCCGAGAAACAGAGCCACTTTGGCGATTTCTTCGCTCGTTCCGATGCGTGGGTTAATCGCCATGCCCAGTTGTTGCCGTCCTGCACCATATGGGCTAATGCCAGCCATCGATGCGCTGATGTTGGTTGCCACCGCTCCTGGAGCGATCGCATTACAGCGAATACCTTGCTCAGCATACATGTACCCTGTATTTTTGGTAAATCCTACGACCGCATGCTTGGAAGCCGTATAGGCTGCCCCTGCACGTCCGCCATGTAAACCACCTGCCGAAGCAATGTTCACGATGACACCTTTCTGTTTCTCCAGGAAGATCGGCAATACTTTCCGTGTTGTCCGCATTACACTGGTTGTGTTCACGGCGAACAATCTTTCCCACTTCTCATCCGTTATATCCGCCGCAGGCTCCATGCCATCCATAATTCCCGCATTGTTAATCAGAATATCCACTGTGCCGTACGTGCTAACCGTCGTATCGATCAGATTCTGTACATCTTCTTCTTTGGCTACATTGGCCAGAACGACAATCGCTTCCCCACCCTGTGCCTTAATATCATTCACTACCGCTTGTGCAGATTCTTCGTTAATATCCGATACCACTACTTTTGCACCTTCTTGCGCGTATAACGTGGCGATCGCTTTCCCCATACCTGAACCAGCACCTGTAACAACTGCAACTTTATCTTGAAGTTTCATCGCTGTATCCTCCTCCATGTATTCGTTTACAATAAGTTAACAAACAAATGTTCATTAACTCTTATCCTTAGTATAATAAGTCATAGCGTTTCACTTCAATCAGTAAAAGCTTGTCCAGTTGTACGTTAAACAACACTTATCATTCCGAATGTACTTTAACTATTAAAGTGAACTCGCGAGGAGGAAAATAGATGCCTGAAACTCCGAATTCAATGGACCGAAGAATTAAAAAATCAAAAGCTGCACTGAAGGATTCGCTCATCCACCTGATGCAAAAACATACCTTTAAGGAAATATCAATTACGGATATTGTGGAGCGTGCCGATCTGAATCGAGGTACATTTTACAGACATTATCAGTACAAGGAAGACCTGTTCAATGAGATCATCAATGATGTGATTCAGGATCTGGTGACTTCTTTTCGCAAACCCTATCAAGGATTGAAAGAGTTCGAGGTCGGTCTGATGCCCTCTTCGGCCATCACCATATTTGAACATGTGCACCAGCATGCACAATTCTACACACTGGTTGTGCAGTCCGAGGCTTCCTCCAACTTCCAGCGCATGATCTGTGACGTTCTTCGCGATCTCTCCTTGCAAGATCTGAACCATATCTTCCCTGAGCACATCAACCCTGAACTGCTGGCAAGTTACCAGTCTCATGCGATATTCGGCATGATCATGGAGTGGATCAGACAGGACTTCAAGCACACCCCTGCTTACATGGCCGGGGAGTTATTCAAGATCATTCATTACAGGCCTGACAATGTGATTTCTCAATCGAATCAAAGGGACCCGAAACACAATATCTACAAAAAAATGGAATGAATATAGCTCATTTACCGCATATTAACCAAGATAATCATGAATAGTTTCGTCATTTATGGGTAAAAGTAATGAACGCCATATATAACTATTTACATGTATATCTAATTTAATATGAGGAGGAATCAGAATGACGTCTTTCAAATATCGACTCGAACAAAAAGAACCCCGGACAGGCTCTGGCGGTATTACCCGCGGTGCTTCTGTGCGGGATTTTCCAGCATCGATCGGCATAGCAGGCGTATCCATGCGCCTTGAACCAGGCGGTATGCGCGAATTGCACTGGCATGCTAATGCAGCAGAGTGGGCTTATGTTATCAGTGGTTCTTGCCGCACAACAGTCATCCATCCAGACGGACATGCCTACACCGATACATTCGAACCGGGAGACGTTTGGTATTTCCCGCGTGGGTACGGTCACTCCATTCAGGGCTTAGGCCCGGAAGAATGTCATTTCATTCTAATTTTTGACAATGGTGACTTCTCGGAAGATCACACTTTCAGCATTACGGATTTTCTGACTCAGACACCAGACTCTATCGTTGCCCAGAATCTTGGGATTACCGAAGAACAAGCAGCGAAGTTGAACCAGGGCGAAGCCTATTTTGCCAAAGGACCTGTACCCAATGATCGTTCTTCCTCCGGAACTTACCGTCGCAATTCGGAACTCACGACCCCTCACCGGTATCCTTTGCATGCCAAACAGCCCAGACGTGCACCCGGTGGCGGAACCCAGCGCACGGTTACGGTAGAGGACTTCCCCATTTCCACAACGATGGCCGGGTCATTGATCGAGTTGCAACCTGGTGCATTACGGGAGATGCATTGGCATCCCAATGCTGATGAATGGCAATATTATATTAGCGGCAGCGCCGAGATGACTGTATTTCTCGCAGAGGGACATGCGGTCACTGAACAATTCGAGGCAGGAGATGTGGGATATGCACCGATGGGGGCAGGTCACTATATCAAAAATACAGGAGATGAAGTCTGTCGTGTGTTAATCGGGTTCAACAGCGGGCATTACGAGGCGATTGATCTGAGTGAATGGATCGCCGGGAATCCGGCTGACCTATTGTCCACGAATCTGGGCATGACAAAAGAAGAAGTTCAACAACTCCCTAATGACACTCTTTTTATTGCACGAGATAAGGATATTGAACAGTCTTAACCAGACTGCGCGTTCAATGTGATTGTTACTGTTGGTCCCTTATGCTCTTTATATTCAACGACAAAGAACAGCTGACCCTAAATCATTCAGGTCAACCGTTCTTTGGCAATGACTTGTATGTTTAACATGGATTACAGCCCCAGCTTCTGCCCTTTCTCCAGCCGCTGAATCTGTTGCTCCCCGGTATCCGCAAGTTCACGGAACTGCGAGATAGTCTCCCTCATTCTCGGCAGAGCCTCCTGTTTATAAAGACTAATCGAATCGAGCGCGGACAACACATCGGTGAACGCCTGTTTCATCGTATCCACGGAGATACTGGCTTCATAGGCCTGCTTCTGAATGGCAATTCCCTGATCTTTGAGCATTTTGGATGTACCCGCGATCAAATCGTTGGTTGTCTGGTTTAACAACTCAATCTTCTGCAATACAATCTTCTGGTTATAGAGAGCACTCGCTACCGTAACGGCAATTTTCAGTGCCGAGATCGTTACATTTTTCGCCCGGTCTACCCCGCGAATCAGTTCTTTGTTGTTACGAATGACGACTTCAATCGCCATGATTCCCTGTTGGTTCACGACCAACATTTGCTGCAGATCCATGACCCGCTGACGGAGCGGGAACAATACTTCTTCTGTAATAAAACGGACTTTCTCGGGGTCCTCATTGCGGACTTTGGCCGCTTCAATCTGGCCATCGATGGACTCATCCATGAGCACGCCAAGCTGGATTTCCTTTTGCAGACGCTTGGTGAGTTCTCTCAGGTTCTGTTGTTCAATCTCCAGCGTCGTATTGTCGTTACGCAGGGTGGATCTGCCTTTATCCAAGGAGGTTACGATGTCAGCGATGACTGCGTCGGCCTTCTGGTATTTCAGGAAATAGGCGCGAAGCGGATTGAACAATTTCCCGAGGAAGCCGGTTTTGGCAAAGTCGACCACGCTCGGGTCGAGATCCTTCAGTTGCATATGCAGCTCGGTCAAGCCCTTGGCGACCTGACCGCCCTCGTCTCCCGTCTTGGACAGATGTCCAACGGAGACTTGAAGCAAGGCGTTTTTCTCGGAAGAGGATCTCATCGTGTTCATGCCAAAGCCGTCAATGGATTGCAGAATCTCTTTGCGCTTCTCCAGGGATTCAAGGTCCAGTGTCATGATCATTTCCACGTTGGCATTGGCCACTTGTTGAAGCTCCGCGACCTCGGCGGGCACGGGTTTCACCTCTTCCTCAATCACTTTCTGAATTTCCTTCTGACTCGGTATTTCCATTGAAAATGACATCTAAGTTCCCCCTTTAAATTTACATCTGTACGTTAAACAGGTTCCCGATCTTGTACACGACATCGTCGGTATCGGCATTGATGCTTGCCGCTTCGTTAATGCTGGAGATGCTCTCGAGAGCTTTAATGTCCGCGTTGTATCCAATCGTATAGATTGGCACTTGGTACGTCTCGACCAGGTCCCGGATATCCTTCAGGGTATGACCTTCATTGGTCTCGCCATCACTCAGGACAAAGATCAACGGCTTCACATTCGGATTAGCAGCCTTATAATCTTCCAACATTTTCATTGCTACCACGATCCCGTCAAACGTCGCCGTACCGCCTCCTGCTTGCAGACTATCCACTGTTCCAACAAACATGGACTGCTGGTTCGTATCATACTTGGCAATCGGCAGATTCACAGTTACCCCGCTGGAGTAAGAGACCAAGCCAATACTGTTGTCTGTACCCAGGTACTTCTGACCTTTGCGCAGGGACTCCTTCAGTCGGTTAAGCGGTTCGCCGTCCATGCTTCCGGATACATCGGTCACGAACACCGCGGCAATCGGTTTGCTGCCGTTCTTCTTCTCTTTCCAGACTTTTTGCGCGGACAGCAACGTGCCGCCATCCACTGTAGCCAGTTCGGATTTGTAATCCTGCAACCCGTTGAAGCCAAACTCCTCTGCCGATTGTTGGTACTTCGCCTGAGTGACGAATTCCGCAAACTTCTGGATTATCTCCTGTTTGTTCTGCGGCAATTGTCCCAATGCATACAGAGGGCTGTCATGTCTCACGCCAAAAGGTGTAAAGACATAACCACTCTTCAGATCAGCGGTGTTCACATACGTCTGGTATTCGAGTACAAAGGCATCCAGTCGACCTGACTTGGCCGCTTCCCGCATCTGAATGGTTGTCGAGGCTGTAAACGGTACATTTGTCTGGAACTTTTCGAACCCCTCAATCGCCTTCTCCCCAAGCGGGTTGGCGCTATCATACGTATTCAATGCAGTCACCAGGAAGTTCAGTCCTGTGGAGCTGGCAAATGGATCGGTATATCCCATCGCGAGTTCATTATTGGCAATGGCTTCGGTTACGGTTTTTACATTCACGGAGCCGTACGTATCAACCAGTGCATCGTATTTGGCTTTGGAGATGACAATCCCCGGAACGTTCCCGACCAATCGTTCGGACACCATCTGCGTCTTCACTCCACTGGCTTCAACCATCTCGCCCCACAGTTCATTGGAAGGTGTGAATGCATCCGGTATATACTTGCCCGACTTGATATAATCGGTAGCTGTTCCGGAGGCAATATTGCGGATTTTGACGGATACCTGTTTGCCACCAACGCTGATATTGGCTTTGTTGAACTCCTCACCCACCTCGGTTAACCAGCCGTCTACTCCGCTGCCCGACTTCTCTGGGGAAGAGAAGATTTCGACGTAATCATTTGTTGTATTCTCTACAGCAATTGCGAATTTGGAGATATCCGGCAGTGATTCCGCCACGTCGACCGGATCGAGATCAATCTGTCCTTTGACCGGCTCCGCCGTCGCTGGCGCAATGTCCGCATACAGTTTCCCCAGTTCCTTACCTGCGTTCTCTGTGCTCACCTGTGTGGTCGACTTGCCAAAGTTCGATGTTAGTGTAATTCCTGCATAGACCAGACCAAATACGAGTACCAGCATTACAATCGATATGAAAAAAAACTTTCCCTTCTTGGCCATACGAGCAACCCCTCACTGTCTGTATAATTTGGTGTGCTTGATTAACTGATCAATCTCCTGCATACAAGGCATCTGTTCAATATCTCCGGCTTCGAAGCTGTCGAGGCGTGAAATCTCCAGTAACAACTGATCCAGCTTGAGCAAAACTTCCTCATTGGTGTGTAATGCATTCTTCACATAAGACAAATAATCGTTGTATACCTTGGTTTTTTCCTGAAAAAGCTTCTGGGGTATGCTTCCGGATTTGGATTTCATCATGTTGGCGTAGTCGGCTTCATCGAATACATTCAACCGATTCAGTACACTACGAATGTTCAGATATAACAACTTCTCTACTTCCAGCGTAACTGAAGCGAATTTCTTGTAGCTTAGTTCACCCGGATCAAACCGCTGATGAAGCACATTCAGCAGTGTTTCTTTCTTCTTTTTCATCCGGTTCAGTTGGGACAGCCCCAGCGTAATATCTTCTTCGAGAACTTTGATGCGTCTATAAAAAGATAAGGCTTCCACATAATCTTCATGTGTTTCGATATGCTTCACGGGCAGGACTACCGGCTGTCTGAACAGCAAGGTGTAACTGCCATACAGGAGTCCCATTGCACTGCCGAACAACAGGGTAACGGATAGCGCGGTTGTGAATGCACCTTCCCCGAAATTCAGCCCGACAAAGCCGGGTGAGAATGCCAGAACATTCACGGCCACGATACCGAGGATTAACCCCAGCAATTTTATGTACTTGATCATGTCCAATCATCCGACCTCCTTTCATGTTATATATTGGTGCCTCATGTCGTAATTTTCCTGATCAACTTCTTCTTATTGTACATGATGTTAACGCTCTCAGGTGGATAACATTGGATATTTGGATACTCATACTATACGTGGTTTGGGCTCATCCCATTTCATATTTTCAGGGACAACGTGGAACTTGGCAGGAAATAATGTGGTCAATCCATACCAAGTGAGTTTTATAAGACAGCAGATTGTGGATAAGAAATGTTATCAGGTAATACGTGGAAAATAGCTAGGCGTGTCATTTTTTATATAAGACTTGTCTAAAAAAGAGTCATGCAATGCAGGGTTCACAAGAACCCCCACACCATATATTAAAACTACAAACACTACTGACATAAAAAAGGACGAACCGGAGATCATCCGATATCGTCCTTTAACCTTTGTAACCCGATGCCCAACGACACAAAAGGCTTCGTCTTCTATGCTGCGCTGTAATCCCCAAAATTCCGTTGTCTACAGATAACGAACTGAGGTGAAGCTACTGGGTTATTTCAGCAATTTCTCGAAAGTGTAACGAACCTGAGACACGTTATATTCGCGTATTAGGTGTAAAAACGTGGCATCTCGCCCATCTCGAATGAAATAGCATCGCTGAAATTCGTTACATTTTCCACCTCACCCATATGGCTCAATTAAGGCGTGTACGGTTCGTTGAATTAGAAAACGGCTACTTTATTGTGCCCTCTGAAATAGACATGTATCGTTCCCATGCTTATCTTCTGTGGCCTTATTACGAAAAGAGGGATTCTGGTTTGCTTCGCGTAGTGCGTACCTCTACAACTTTCCCGGCACAGCCATTGTCACCCTCCGCCTGGAACACGACCTTAACGCTGTCTTTTCCTGATGTAACGGTCTCAGGAATATCATAGGTCACATAGAATACGTCGCCGATTTTGTTCATATGAATTCGCTGCTCTCCAATGAGTGTGCCACCTACGGTAATGGTGAATTGTCTGTTGTATAACGTGCCTTCTCTTTCAAAAGGGGTATGATCTCCACCCCAATAGGCTACGCACAGATAATTGGATGTAGCCTGATCCACCGCCAGCTGATAACTGAAGTAAGCCCCACTAACGCCAAAAGCCTCCCGCCACATATGCAGCTTGTTACGGCTATCGGTATACGAACCGTTATGATGTTCCCCACGGCAGTTGCTATCCAGTTGATGTCCGATCTCATCTTGCTGACCGTCAGCCTGGACCCTGTCGATCGTGATATCGTTCAACTCTTTCTCCAGCGCATCACCTTCATCGTTAAATGGCCAATACACGGTATAAAATTCATGGTGCACATCATAGAACGGAATAAGCTTCACGGGTTCGCCCGTTGACGTGACATCCTTGCCAAGTTCAAATGTTAACGTATCTGCATCTACGACCTTGATCCACTCTCGCACATCCTCCTGCTCCGTCCAGATCACAGGTACGGGTGCAGTCTTGGGATTCAATGCTGTTTCGTCCACAATCGTATCCTCGGGCAGACCCTCGCTTCCCAGTGCACCGGCGAGTACAATCGGGCCGTACAGGATGCTACCTTGTGCGCATCATCCCGGGCAGTGTACTGGCGAAGTGACATCGGCAGTGTGATGGTAATGACATCGCCCGCTGTCCATGTGCGATCGATGGAAAGATAGCCGGGTTCCATCCGTGTATACGGATGTTCCGTCTCCCCATTGACGGTTGCCGTCATTGGCTGTTGCAGCCATGAGGGCACGCGTAATCTTAGATGTGCCGAGGCGCTGCCTCCGGTGATCGTCAGGGTTACCTTTTCCGAATAAGGGAAGGCGGTTTCGAGCTTCAGGGATATTCCCTGAGACGTCCAATCCAGCTGGGAAGCGATATACAGGTTGACGTACAGGTCCTGTTCATCCTCAAAATAAATCGCCTCGGCATATTTGCCCGGGTTCTCCATGCCTGATCCTGTGCAGCACCACCAGGCGGTATCGTGTGTTCCATAGATTTTGTAGTGGCCTTGCAGCGTTGATGCAAAATACGTTTTGTTCCCCGTATCGGGGTCCTGCGTGCCGAGGATGTGATTATAGATGGCGTTTTCATAATAGTCCATGTAGGCGCTATCAGGATTCCAGGCGAAGAGTTGTTTCGTCAGATGCATCATGTTGTGAGTACAGCAGCTCTCTCCTGTTTTGATACCAAGACTCTCCATGCCCTTCGCTTCGTAATGCTCCGAAATGCTCGTCGCTCCAAATACGTAAGAACGATGATGCACCGTAGTGTCCCAGAAAAATTCTGCTGCTGTCCGATAACTCTCACGGGTATAGTCCTGATTGTAAATTTCAGCAGCACCGATTACTTTGGGAATCTGAGTATTGGCGTGTTTGCCTTGAAGATCGTCCTGCTTGTGTTCCAAGGGTCTCAGGATCAATTGATGGGTAAACTTATTGGCGATCTCAAGGTATCGGGCTGTCCCTGTCATCCCATACAGTTGTGCAAAAACCTCATTCATGCCCCCGTGCTCACTCTGTAGCATCGTCTGGATCTGTTCTTCCGTCATGGTCTTCAGACCTTCTACTGCCCAGTCCGCGAACCGTGTTACCACCTCTAGTGCCTGTCCGTTGCCAGTGAGTCTGTAGGCGTCAATCAGACCACGATAGATTTTGTGCACACTATACCAGGGAACCCAGTACTCCCCGATGTTAAATCCACCAATATGTTCGGCGCGGAATGCGATGCGGAACGCTTCTTCGGACAAACCGCCGATGTATCCACTTCCCGTGGTCTGCTGGATTCCCGCAAGTTCGGTGACCGCATAATCCAGTGTTTCTTTTAACGTCTTATTCCCGGTTGCCTGATACGTCACAGCCAAGGCCGACAGATAATGTCCAAGGGAATGTCCGCTGATCGTACGAGCCTCCCAACCCGCGTATCGTTCTTTTCGGGCAGGTAACCCATGAGCTTCGAAGCATGGAGCCAGGAAGCGATCAATATCCAGCGATAACAGATAACGCTCCCCAACCTCTTGTGATGCTTGGAACACGCCATCTAACAACTCTACATGTTCCGGTCCCAGAAATCCTTTTTTCGTATCAATCATGACACTCACTCCTTCACGAGATGTAATAGACAGATTTCCACTTGTATTTTCATTGATATATCCAGAGGGGTAAAATCCGTGTTCTGTCCCATATGTTCTATACTCAAAAAGCCACTTCATCGCTTGAATATCCCCATATTATCAAATAAAATATAATAACATCAGACTCATAATCCAAGAAAAGGTGGATAAATCCGTCCTATGCAAAAGCCACTGGAACATTACCTGTGCGGCAAGTTCATATCCGACGGCAACTGGAGCCATATGAGACGCAGCATGCCTGTTCACGAGATCATTTTGATGCTGGAAGGTGAGATGTACATCGCGGAGGACAACGAAAAGTACGTGGTTCGTGCCAATGATCTGTTGTTTCTGCACGCCGGTCGTACCCATTACGGCTACCAGATCAGCGACACCCCCGTCAGCTTCTACTGGGTTCACTATGATGCCAAGTCGGCAGAATTCAATCGGTTTAGGACACATGCCACCATTCAGGTGCCTTCCATGGCCAATCAGTTATTCAAGCAATTGCTGCATGTGTCCTCCTTCTCTCCCGAGGAAGCCGACGCCGCTTTGCTACTGTTGCTCAGAGAACTGGAACGCAATATAGAAGCCGATTATCGCCCGCATAATGCGATTGTGGACCATATCTGCAAGTGGGTCGATATTCATCTGCACACGAACATCACCGTGAGTCAGATTGCAGAGAATTTTAATTTTAACAAAGACTATATCTCCAAGATGGTGAAGCGCGAGAAAGGTACCGGACTCAAAGCCTATATCCTCACAGAACGTATTCGCCGGGCGAAGCAGCTGCTGCTCAACACCAATGCCAGTGTTAAAGAAATTGCCGGACAGTGTGGCTTCTCCGACTACAAGCTGTTCCTGCGCATGTTCAAGCAATACGAGGGCAATACGCCAACCGAATATCGCAATCATCTGTATTCCACACAACTCAATCGCTAACGCGCTTTGATCTATAGAAATGACTGAGTGAACGATAGAAAATTTGAATGAATCGAATTGAATACGTTATGGTAAAATGCAAGAAAACTTGATTTCATACTTAACCCATAAGAGAAGAGGAATTATAAGATGACAACGGCTGCCGTTACCATTCTTTCTGCCACAGAAACAGATCATCCAGAGATCGTAGATATCCTTGTAGCAAGTTATGCCGAGTATCGGGAGACATTTGAGCAAAATGAACGTTGGGAGGCCTACTTAAAAGACATCAGAGAGTCTGTGGTTAATCCGTACCTGACACAATTGTGGGTCGCCAAGATTGATGATCAGATTGTCGGTACCGTCCAATTGTTCGAAACAGCGCACAAGGCCTATCCAAACTTTGAATTGCCCATTGATTATCCATTTATTCGACTATTGGGTGTTGATCCAAGATGGAGAGGCCACGGGATCGCCAGAGCATTGCTCCAGCAATGTGTGGAATCTGCCAAAGAGATGGGCAAAAATACGGTGTATTTATATACGGGCGGTCAGATGGTCAATGCCATCCGTTTATATGAGCGTTTTGGATTCTATGAGGATAAGGAATTCAGCTCCGAGAGTAGCGGGGGGAAGGCGATTTGCTACCGCTATGATTCCTAGCATTGGGTATTAGCGAACCGCGACCGCGATCAGCGGAATATGATTCATGAAGATAGCCAGTGAAAGATGCGTGTTCTGCTTAAATAACGCGAAAAAGACCATTCATGCGAATGAACGGTCTTTTTCGCGATCTAAAATTTATATTTCAATTCCGTTGATATGAAGATCTATCCTCGTTAGTGACGAGCCTTTAGCCGCCAATCTCCACCAAAATCTTCGCATGGCTCTTGTCGCTCATCAACAGCTCAAGCCCTTCCTGCACGATGTCATCCAGTTTGATCTTCTTGGTGATGACCTGTTTTACATCGAGAGATCCTTCCGCAATCAATGAGATTACTTCAGGGAAAATGTGACGATAGGCCAGCGTCGCTGTCAGATTCGCTTCCTTCACCAGAAGATCAAAGAAGTTCACTTGGAGCGGATTAGGAATTGCGGCGATCACAACAACTTCTCCACCTTTTTTGACAACTGCAACGGCACTGTCCATTGTTGGTTGTACTCCCGCTGCTTCATAAGCCACATCGATGCCGCCCGATTGTTGCAAAATCACTTCGGTTGCATTGACTTTGGCACTGTTCACCGGGATCGCTCCCAGCTTGGCTGCCAAGTCCAAACGTTCCTCAAATACATCGACTGCATAGATTTCAGATGCTCCTGCTGCTTTGGCAGACAGAATGGTCAATAATCCGATTGGACCAGCTCCGTACACAGCTACCTTGTTGCCCACTTTCAATTTGCTGTGTCGAACCGCATGAAACGCTACTGCCGTAGGCTCTACGAGGGCACCTTCTTCGAAAGTTACGTTATCCGGGATGGGATGAACCATGTAAGCTTCAACAACAACATACTCCGCAAAACCACCATCACCATTCAGTCCAACGAAACCAAATTGAGTACATTGATTGTAACGACCCTGGATACAGTACTCACATTTTCCACAGTGGTACAATGGCTCTACCACAACTCGCTGCCCTACACTGATACCGCTTACATTACTACCCAATTCACTCACGGTTCCTGCAAATTCATGACCCAATGTGAGCGGCGCTTTCTGTCCTGAGAGCGGATGATTCTCGCCTTCCTGAATCCCCACACCATGATGATAGGCATGCAAGTCACTGCCGCAGATACCCGCATATTCCACTTTGATTTTGACTTGTCCTGCTTGAGCAACCGGAATCTCGCGATCTTCAACACGAACATCTTTATGGGCATACCATACTGCTGCTTTCATGAAGTTCATCCCCTTTATATGATTGTCTATATATTATATCGCTGTTCATGTATTATTCATATTTATAGATACTAATGTTAACATTAGTTGTATTAATGCTAAACGGAGATGAAATCATGAATCTGGAACAGCTCGAATATGTCGTTGAAATTGCGAAGACACAATCATTCTCCGCCGCCTCGGAGCATCTGCATGTCACACAATCGGCGATCAGCCAATCGGTTCATCGTCTGGAGAAAGAATTGGGTATCATCTTGTTCGAACGTTCGCGGCAGGGAACTCACCCTACTCCCGAAGGCAAACAATTCATTGCCAAAGCACTGGACATTTTGCAGCGGATTGATGAATTGAAATCCCTGAACGCAGAAGCCTCCTCTCTTAGCGGAGAGCTTCATGTGGCTACTTTTCCAAGTGTCATGCCCTATCTTGTTCAGTCTGCTGCAGATATGAAGCGTGAGCACCCGCTACTTAACATCTCCATTGAAGAGAAAGGGTCCATGGAAATTATCGAGGATATTCGCAATAACAAGACCCATCTGGGCTTTATCGCGATCTATGCCAAACAATTGCGGGAATTCGATGGACTTCACTTCAGTCCCATGTACTCGGGTAAACTGGTAGTCGGTACACATCACCTGTCTGAACTTGCCAAACACAGCCGTGTTTCACCTGATCAATTAAAAGAACACAAGCTGGCACTCTATCGAGATGGTTTCATCGAAGACTTCATCAAGGAATTCACCTATGATCATGGATCTCTGTCCATTCTGTTCAAAACAAATAATTCAGAAGCCATCAACATGGTGTTAAGAAACGATATTGCCGCCACCATTGGTCACGACTTTTCCTTTCACCAAAATCCATTATGGAAAGAAGGCATGGTGAAGATGGTGGAGATCGCCGGAATTGATCAACCCAAAATGCAAATTGGCTTCGTGCAGACGGAATCCAAGGAGGCTGCCGTAGCCGCGGAACGATTCGCCCGACGCTTCAGACAGGCGATAGAGCTGGATCATCTATAAAAGTGAAATGAAAAGCAAAAAGTGCTCCACCTGTCTGAAGAAAGTTTGGGATACACACCAACTTCTCCAGGAACGGAGCACTTTTTTTGCATTACGTCGGTACACGGGCTATACAACAAACTAGGTTCTTTCCCGCTGCCTCTTGTGTGACTATGGCTACTGCTTGCTCAACTATAGAAACTATACTTTGACTTTGCGTACGGCTTCACTCATCTCGTTGGTCTGCTGCTCCAGCATGGTGGAGGTCTGAGCCACCCTGTTGAACATGGCCGACTGTTCACGCATCAAGCGATAGATTTCATCCGAATGATCCGACACCCCGGCTGAGATCTGGGAGATCGTATTGACCGAGGCAGCGGCTTCTTCCGATCCTGCCGAGATTTCCTCTGCCGCAGCGGAGACTTCCTGAATGCGACGAGTCACCAATTGAAACGCATCCACTACATGGGCGAATGCTTGCTCCGCTTCAGCAGTAATCGTAACGCCTTGTCCAATTTCGGTTGCGGTAACCCCCATCTGTGAGCCAATCTGTTGTGATTCTTGTTGAATGCGAAGTAACAAGTCAGAGATCCGTTCCATGGATGTGCTCGAGGCCTCCGCAAGCTTGCGAACTTCATCCGCCACGACCGCAAAACCTTTGCCATGCTCTCCTGCATGTGCTGCCTCAATGGAAGCATTAAGCGCAAGTAGCTTCGTCTGACTCGCAAAATCACGAACCGTGTGCAGGGCACCACCAATTTCCTGGGAGTAGTTGTTCAGCACCTGAACCATCGCTACAACTTCTCCTGAAACATTCGATATGCTCTCCATCTGTGTTCTCATCAATGTCATGTTCTGTTTACCCGACTCTGCCGTAGCCAGTGCACTTGTTGCCGCATCTGACACTACCATCGAGGATTCGGAGATATCCGTTATGCCCTTTGCAATCTCTTCCATTGCATTTGCGCTATCGCTTGCACCCTGCTTCTGCGTATGTGCCCCTTGCCTGATCTGTTCGACAGATTGGTCAACCGTCTTGCTCATCTCGAGCATCTCTTCGGTACTGCGATTAAATTCTTTCGTTGATTCCGATAAAATATCTGTCGTTACTGCCACGCCTTCAACCATGTTACTCACAATCTTATTCAAGTTACCGGACATATGTATCATCGCCTGATATGTGGTTCCAATCTCATCTTTGCTTTTCAAACGATACGACGTCAGAATTCGGTTGGCTTCTGCAAGCTCACCCTGTGCCATAATTTCCACACTCGCCTTAAGCGGTTGAAGTGGTCGCAGTCCTCTCACGATAAACCACATGACAACGACAATGCCTATAAGTGTAATTACAAGCAGCAAAGCATAGAAGGGAATGCTCGACTTCATAATATCTGACTCAATGCTTCCAATCACCGATACCGCCGTATCGATACCAATGACACCTGTTACAGCGCCATTACTATCGAGCATAGGAGCATAAGAGGAAATATAGTCTCCATACTCCTCGTTGTTAATGATTGAAGAACTGGCTGTTTGCCCCTGCAACAGCTTCTGTACAGCCTCCTGTGGAATATCTGTTACTTCATTAATCGGTGAGGCTTTATCTGCATCCTTCATGCCGTCCACCATAATAAGCGGCGTACCTTTGTCATCTATTTTGACGAAATAGACATACATTGCACCGATACTTACGCGAAAATCATCCAGTTCATCCCGAATCTTCAAGAACGCGTCATTCTCCTTGGGATCCTTGGCAAAGTCAGCATAAGATGCAGTATCCAGCTGATTCACATAACTCTGAGCAATCTGGATATTGTAACTCGATATGGCCTCCTGCGCAGCCAGCTTCATATTAGCCACCTGTAACAGCATACTGCCAGCGGCTATAATCGTAATGACCAATGTAACGACTGCAACAATGCGTACAACCAAACGTTTTCTAAAAAAACCGATCATCCGCTCCTCTTCCTCTCCCGTGAATCCAAGCCTTTTTGACTAGGCACTACCCAAAAAACGCATGCTTGAAGCACTATGTATGGGAAAATAGTATACGAATATGTCGAATTAGGCAAGAAAATATTGGGTTAGCATAAAAACGCTATCATGGCTGTGGTAGCTTTGAAGAATGGAACTGTATTCTAACTTCATTTCGGAGGATTCGTATCGGTTCCTTACGGGGAAAAAGATAGAAAAAACACCTCGGCACAAGCGCCGAGATGTTATATTGTTCTACATTTGTATACTATCCACTCATGCTAAACTGTTCGTCCATTCGTCTTTCTGAATCGAATCAGGGACCAGATCACCAGCAATGCGAGCACGGCCAGACAGATGCTAATGCTGAACCGATTGCCTGCATCAAACACAAACATCACTGCAATGACACTGAGACACAGCACCACAACTCCGGTTATATAAGGAAATCCCCAGACTTTGAAGGTTGGTTGAACCGGATATTTCTTCCGCAGCTTCAACTGTGATGAGGCAATACAGATCCACACCAGGATGACCACAAATCCCGGAACTGCAAGCAATACGCGGAACAGTTGATCCTGCGCGAACAGGCCAAGCATGGAACCTCCGAGCAATACAACGGCGCATACCAGCAAAGTATTAACCGGGCTGCCGTTACGATTCGTCTGTGACAATGCTTTCGGTGCTTCCCCACCCACTGCCATGGAGTGCATCATCCGGGATGCACCATAGATCCCTGAATTCGCAGCCGACAGAACTGCCGTTACCAAAATAAAGTTCATAATGTGCGCTGCTCCAGGCAGTCCCGTGGAGGCAAGTACCTGTACAAACGGACTGCTCTCCGGCCCGATCTCATTCCAGGGAATGAGACCACAGATGATGAGAATCGGCAAGGTGAAGAACAGAATAATTCTCAGCATGAAATTGCCCACGATTTTGGGCATTACTTTTTCGGCATTTTCCGTCTCCGTCAAAGTCAGACCAATGAGCTCCGATCCCCCATAAGAGAACATGACTACAAGCAGTGCCGAGAAGATCGAGGACCATCCGTTCGGGAGGAACCCGCCTGCTTGCGTATAATTTTGCAGATAAGGAGTGTTATCACTCGGGATAATGCCAAAGATCAACCCTGCACCCAGGAAAATAAAAATGATGATCATGGCAATTTTGATCCCCGCCAGCCAGAACTCAAATTCACCGAACACACCTACACTGAGCAGGTTAACCAGTATAATGAACGCCGCACAAGCCAGACTTAGCATCCACAGCGGTACTTCTGTGAACCAATACTGCAAAAAGCTCCCGGCGGCGATTACCTCAATGACACACACCGATAACCACAGAAAGCAGTACATCCATCCCATAACAAAGGAAACTCTGCTACCGAATGCTTCCTGCACGAAGTCTTTCATATTTTTGTTCTTATACACCGTAGCCATCTCCGCCATCGCGGCCATAACCACCAGCAGCAATAATCCGGCAAAAATGTACGTGACAATAACGCCCGGACCTGCGAGTCCAATCGTCTCTGCACTGCCTTTGAAAATTCCGGTTCCAATGACACCACCCATAGCCATAAAACTGATGTGTCTTGGTTTAAGCTTCTTCTGTAGTGTTCCTTCTGTCTGAGCCAATTCAAATCCTCCTGATGTAAAAAACGTCTGTACTGCTGTCTTGTTTCATAGACATAATGTCCAGTATACCCTATTGTTCATCAATCAGCCCAGTAGTTCCTTATGGCCAATTCATCCCAAGCATATACGGACATAACCTATGTTTTATACCCCACAATGGCATGGAGCAATCTGTATCCAATCCAGGTAAGCACCACAGCAATGACGGGACAGCACACCAAGACAGCAAACAGCGGATTCATATGATCCAACTACCAGTAAATCATGCATGTCTCCCTCCACCCTCTTCATAGCAAGGTTCAAGTTGCATCATTGCGTGTATTCTACACTTCTTCCAACTTAAAAAATGTACGATATGTTGCAAAATAAAAAACCAGTGTCCTGTAAAAAAACAGAATACTGGTTTCTCATGCAAATCCATTTAGATTGTTTTCGTCATAAACGTACTGTTTGGGTCCAATATATAATCCGCGAAGGGTTCGCAGTACTCAAATCCGAAATCCTCATACAACTTCCGTGCCGGGATAAATGAATCCATTGAACCCGTCTCCAGACTAATTCGCTTATAGCCACGCTCTGTGGCAACCTCCAGAATGTGATCCAAAATTTTTCTCGCTACGCCTTTTCTCAAGTGGGCT
This sequence comes from Paenibacillus sp. SAF-068, assembly GCF_051967555.1. NCBI lineage: Bacteria > Bacillati > Bacillota > Bacilli > Caryophanales > Paenibacillaceae > Paenibacillus > Paenibacillus sp. SAF-068. Next base: position 72,000 of record NZ_JBQCJX010000001.1, on the reverse strand, counting down.
GAAGCCGTGCGCATCGACTTCAACTCTGCATGCTCTGGATCAAGTTCTTTGATAGCCCCGCAACCGAGCAAGTCTTCCCCTTCCCACGCACACCAGAATGTAATTTCAGGTTTCTTAAGCCCATCCAGATTCAACGCATGAATACTCTCCGGAGGCGAATCCGCTGCCATCCCTTGCAAGTGCTCCGCGATCAATGCCTTCACTTGTACTCCACTCAAATCATCCACTTTGATCTCCAAAACGTACCACTCCCGCCGACATTATTATTGGTTCTATCACTGAATGTATATCGATGATTTCATCTTACTACCGTGTTAGGTTTCATGACAAGAGCATACTTACATGCACTGAAATGTTCTATTGTGATCCACCTATAATTTCCAGTATGATGAGGCTATCAGATGCCAAAAGGAGACCCCTATGACACTCACAACGGACAACCTGTTTTATAGCAAACGATTGAAAATGACGCCGCCACGTCCTGAGGACGTGCAGACGATGCTGCAATGGAACGAAGACCCGGAGTACCTTCGGAATGTGGATACTGATCTGGCCATTCCCTATTCAGAGAAACAGTTGGAAGATGAGGGCGAGACAAAGAACAAGGAAGTGTACTTCAGACTGCGCACGCATGGGGAGGATACGCTGATTGGTTTTGTCGTTATCCACAGCATTGAATGGAATAACCGCTGCGGACAGCTTGCCATTGGCATCGGACTTGCCAAACATCGCAACAAGGGATATGGCACGGAAGCGTTGAATCTTATTTTACGATATGCGTTCCACGAGATGAATCTGGACCGGGTTGGTCTCGATGTCATCGCCTACAACGCCAAAGCGATTCGCTCCTATGAGAAGGCTGGTTTTCAGTTGGAAGGACGGGCACGTTCAGCTGTATATCGTGATGGTAAACGTTACGACCGCTTAATGATGGGAATCCTAAGACCAGAGTGGGAAATACACAATCAGATCCATACGGAGGGTGAACATGCATGACTAAGAATGTAGAAGTTACTGCGTTTATTGAACAGATTCAGATCCCCTGGCAAGTACAGGTTGCTGAACAATTGCGCCAGTTAGTGCATGACACCATCCCTGACGTGCAGGAACGTGTGCAATACAAGAAACCTCATTTTTTGAAAAATGGAAAGTACGCTGCGGTCATCTCTCCATCCAAACAAGCCGTGTCCTTCACCATCTTTCATGCAACCGGACTTGATCTACCCGATGGGATATTTGAAGGCCCGGAAGAACGCAAAACGATCAAGCTCAAGGAAAAAGATACACCGGATTATGAGTGGCTGGCTGGACTGCTGAAGCAGGCATCTGCGGAATTGTAGACGGATGTAGCACAGATAGCCCCTTCCATCCTGCGCAAGGCAAAATAAAGGGGCTTCCCATGAAGTCCAAGAACTTACGGGAGGCCCCTCTGTTATTGTTTGTCTGCGACTGTCATTTCAACCGATATAGCCTGTTATATTACTAGTTAAAATGACTGTTTATAATGGCTTATAATTATAGCTTTTCACCATCAGGATTGCTGGTATGATACGGCGGTCATCTGACACGGCTCACATATGAACATGTAGTACATACCCTCACCGTATTCCTCAACCTCTCCCCAATCCAGTTGTGCGACAGCCTTCATTCTCGCGGAACAGCTTGGACATGTTGGATACTCTGCATCCTGAACCCATCCTGGATGGCCTCCGACCTGAGATAACGATGGCTCCATCGCCCACTCACTGGCATGGAATGCATGACGTGATGCATCCGCAATCCGAAACTCCAGTCCAGCATCCGGTGCAAGTTTACCATAGTCGTCCAGGTCAATCTCGTCCATTCCCACAGGCATGACGTTATGTGAACTCCATAACGGTTCCCCTCCTGCGTCCAGCTCCATGTAAACCACACCATAACTGCTGCATATCAGGCAAGTCTGGATCTGAAGTCGCTCGGCATGCCAAGACACGTCCCACAGTGCCGGATGCTTAACATCCAGATTAATTAAGGTCGTTAACGCTCCACCACACCATGGACAACAATTGGTGCTCGGAGTTAGCATCGAGAGTGAATCCCCGGATATTGCCACGTTAGTTGCTTCACTCTCTTTTACTTTATAGTCTTTTACTTTATAGAGTGAATAACTTGGGGTGATGAATAATTCCCTGCGTTGCCCGTCTTTTGTAAGTTCCCAACCAGCTTCAGTGGTGTAATGCTCAGGTGCCACGTACAATTCACTCGCCCAAGATGGCGGAGACTGTCTCCATTGCCGGAACTGCTGCACGACTTCATCGTCCCCGATCTGGGCCAGCATGAGCAATATGTGGTTCCGATTCTCATCATCGGTGCTCACCTGCTGCAAGAGTCGATCTCGCACTTCTACCGGAGCACTCTTATACAAAATCGCAGGATAATAGATCTCCTGTTCGAGCAGCTCAGGGATTTCGACGCTCAACGATATATCATGGTAGCAAACGAGGTATATCAGGATGTCTTTGCCGATATCTTCATCACCTGCATGAATCCGTTGCATCGCATAATCCTTCATCTGATCTTGTTGCTCTACAGACAGGGAAAGATATACTTGTTCCTCGGATTGCTCATAGGGTACATAACGAATTAGAGGATCGCGTACCTGAGGTTCATGCATGATTTTCAAAACTTCGACCGGGTCTGTGATATCTGCATACAAGTTCACATCACGTCGATTCGCTTCAATGTACCTCTTGCGCTCCTCGCGCTCCATCTCTTGCTTGCAAGGCATGCAATACCCACTTGTTCTGGCAGCCGTTGCTGGCAAAATGGTATTTGGACACCCTTCACGTATACACGGAATCCGTTCTGTCATTTTTCCACCTCCTCAAAAATCCATGGAAAACACGCCACAATGTGACGTGTCTATTCCTTACTCCATATGTCTTCAATGCTGCCTGTCTCGTATTCGCATCTGCAAGAATACAGATCAGTGATGTCCTAACTGGTCCCTGGTGAATTCGTAAAAGGCTAGCGCGTCTTCACTGCTGGCAAAGCCTGCCTGAGCCATTTTTTCACTGCCTCCACCTTTACCCTGGTAGGCTCCAAGATTGCCTTTGAAGAAAGGTCCACAAGCCCATTCGGGCGGCTGTCCGTTCTGTGCCAGAACCACTTTGGCCTCTGAGATACTGGCAAAAAGTACAAGACCTTCATGATCTGCCGTCAGCTTGGCAGCCAGGCTCTGCATATCCTTGAGCGATTTGTCTTCAAAGACCTGAGCAATCACCAATCCTTCGCGAGCAGCCAGAAGTTCCTCCGCATAATAGGCATCATTGGTTGTTTTCACTGCATTCAGCTCGGTTTGCAGCTGCTTTTGCTCCAGTTCCATTTTCTCAATACGCTCCAGTAATTCGTCCTTGCTCGTCTTTAATTTAACCGTAATGTTATTCAGCACATGTTGTGTGGATGTGAATTCATTCAGCGCCCTTGTTCCACATTTGAAATAAATGCGAGTGCCGCCTTTCACTTTTTCCGTTTTCAGCAGTTTGATGATGCCGATCTCACCTGTCGCCGATACGTGCGTTCCGCCGCAGGCGTTATACTCCACACCCTCGATCTCGACGATGCGAATGTCCTCCGTCACCGTAGGCTGCTTCACCAGCGGCAATTGTGTAGCCTCTTCTGCCGTAACCCAGGAAGTGTTGATCCGAGCATTACGATAGATCTGGCGATTCACTTCTTGTTCAATGGCGTTCAATTGATCCGCTCCCAGTTCAGCCGAAACCACATCAATCGTGTCATACTCCGTGCCAAGATGGAAACTGAGCGTCATTGCTTCAGCCAGCTTCAACGTCATTGCCGATAACAAATGCTGACCGGTATGCTGCTGCATATGATCGAATCTTCGCTCCCAGTCAATCTCACAATGTACTTCAGTTTGTTCAGGGGCGCGTTCCAGCTTATGCCACACCTCGCCATCTTCAATATTCACATCCAGAACAGCGATGCCACCAATTTGCCCCAGATCACACGGCTGTCCGCCCCCATGCGGGTAAAAAGCAGTCTCCGCCAGTGTGACATATATACCATCTTCCTTGTCCACTCTGCCTGTAACCGTTGTATGCCACTCTCTTGTATAAGCAGAGTCATAATAGATTTTTTGTGTCATTGAATCATCCCGATCCCTTCTCGTTCAAATGGGTTTTCATAATCTCCAGATTACACTATCTGGAACCGTCAAGCCAATTTATGGCATACAAAATTGCTTTCCATATCCAAAATAACGCTCTGTGAGCGAAATACCTTACGAACAAGAAAGAAAATTTTGCTGGAGCATTCTCGGCATTGAATAAAAAAAAGCAGAGTGAATAATCACTCTACTTTCTGAAAGCCATTTTAACAAAAAAAATTCCATTAAATTCTTGTAGCTAATAGATCGCTATCGGTCCATAAGGACCCTCAATAATTTCAATTTTTGTGTCAAAAATATCTGTTAAAATTTCGGGGTCCATCACTTCTTCTACGGTTCCAAAAGCGGCGATTTGTCCATCTTTCATCGCACATATTCGATCCGAGTATTTGGCTGCAAAATTGATATCATGCATAACCGTCAGAATGGTTCTACCAAATTCATTAGCGGCATATCTCAAATGCTCCATCATTCGGACAGAACGAGCAACATCCAGATTGTTCAGAGGCTCGTCCAAAAGTACATATTCCGTCTCCTGACACAAAACCATTGCGACATAAGCCCTTTGCCTTTGACCACCAGAAAGCTCATCCAAATATCTATTTTCCAGATCAGTTAAGTCTAAAAAATCAATATATTTAGAGATAATTGCTTCATCCTCATCCGTTAATCTTCCCTTGGAATAAGGAAATCGACCGAATCCAGCAAGTTGTCTGACGGTAAGCCTTGTGACAAAGTGATTCTCTTGTCGTAAAACCGTTACAATCTTGGCCAGATCCTTTGATTTGGATGTGGAAACATCCATATTGGCAACCTTAATCTGACCTTCATCCAAATCCAAAAGTCTTCCGATCATCAGCAATGTCGTCGACTTCCCCGCACCGTTTGGTCCGATTAAAGAAGTAAGACCGGCTTTGGGTATATGAATATTCAAAGGGCCGATCTCTACCTCGGCTGCATAGGACTTTTTGACATTATTGATCTGTATCATAAAGAACCCTTCCTTAATATCACAATTAAAAATGTTAGTCCGCCAACCAATTCTATAATGATGGAGACAACACCTTGGGCATTGAAAACATGATTCATAATAAAGTATGCACCGGTTAAGATCACAAACCCTATCGCAAGAGCCATTGGGAAAACATATCTGTGATCATAGGTTTGCGCAGCCTGATAACTCAAAATCGCAACTAAAAATCCATAGAATGTAAGTGGTCCAACCAAAGCCGTCGAAATGGCCATCAAGATAGAAACGAGGACCAGCGTATAAATCACACCACTTTGATGTTTAGTTCCCAAGGAAGTCGAGACATCCTTACCCAACGACAATACATTTAGCCTCTTGGCATTAGCAAGCAGCAGGATGGCTGCAATGATGACGATAGGAATCGCAATCGGGAAGTAGGCCGAGTCCGCATTATTCACGGAAGCAAACATTCTTGCCTGCAAAATATCAAACTCGGACGGTGCAAGAAGTCTTCTCATAAAAGAAGATACGGACCTCAGCCCGGTCCCAATGATAATACCGACCAGAAGCAAAAGTTGTAAATTGCCGTATTTTCCGGAAAGCAGCCATCCATAAAGGATCAGACACATGATGACCATTGCAGCAATCTGATATAAAAAGGAATCAACACCGCTAAAATTCACAAATACCGTCGCGCCAAGGAAAAATATGGTGCTCGTATGAATGGTTGAATAAATAGCATCAAACCCTAAAAGGGACGGAGTTATAATTTTGTTATTCGTAATGGATTGAAAAGCAACTGTTGATAAACTTTGGCAAATTGCAGCGATCAGCATCGAAACCACAGCAACTACCCTTCTTGTAACGACAGGTATAAAAGAAGGCGAAGACACCGGAACCGGATTGTTGTAAACCAGTAATCCCACTGATGCAGAAACGCCCAGAACAATCAATGTTATCAGCAAAATCCAATAACGCTTTTCTTCTTTCTTGGTACGGAAGGCTCTAGCTGATCTTTTTTTAGGAAGACGGCTAGAATCGATTTCGATATTTAGTGGATTTCTACTTGCTAAGTCGCTCATCTTATCCTCCTTGTTGACCGCCTTTGTCTTAATAAAATGACAATGAATACGACGGCTCCCACTGTTCCAAGGATCATCGAGACAGGTATTTCAAACGGCATGATAATGACACGAGACAGGATATCACACACAATGATGCTGCCCATCCCTAATAAGCACACCCAAGGCAGATTGCTCCTGAGATCGTCACCCCTAAACATGGAAACTATATTGGGGACAATTAACCCTAGAAAAGGCAAATTCCCAATGACAGCTGCAACGATTCCAACGGCTAGTGAAATAAGCGCAGTACCCAAAAGAATGATCCTGTCATAATTTACGCCAAGACTGGTAGCGACATCCTCCCCTAGTCCGGCTAATGTTAGCCGATCAGCAAAAACAAAAATAAGAATAGTCACCAATACAATAAGCCATAAATATTCATACCTGCCAATTTGCACAGATGAAAAGGAGCCCGCAAACCAGCTTTCAATATTTTGAGTCATCTGGAATACAAGTCCCACGAAAGTTGAAAATGCAGAAATGACCGCTCCAAGCATCATCCCAATAATGGGGACAACCAGAGATGAACGGAGTTTAACTTTCTTTAAAAACATAAAAAAAATCATCGTTCCTATAAAAGAAAAAATGATTGCGCCAGTCATTCTTAGCGTTAAACTCGGGGCAGGAAAGACCAAATAAATAAACATGATCCCCAGACCTGACCATTCCATCGTTCCTGTTGTCGTAGGTTCCACCAAGCGATTCTGTGTAATAAGCTGCATGACCAGTCCGGCCATTGCCATGGCGGCACCGGTAAGCATTAAGGCAACAGTTCTTGGGACACGCGTAATGAAGAACATCTCCATTCCATCCGCTTGTCCTCGTATGTCATAGACTCCAATAAGCAGAGATGTAATGCCTAAAATAATAGTGGCTATAATCGCAATGATAAAAGGTATGGTCCATAGCTTTTTGGGATTATGACGCTGGGGTTGAGAATTCCCAACCCCAGCTATTTTGGGTATTAAATTTTTCTGCACTGCAGCATACTCCTTTTTACTGTTTAGCTAAAGCTTTCGTAAGGTTGTTAATCAACTCCATGAAAGTTTCGATGGATTCATTGGTGTACGTGTCGTTTGGAGCATAAACGATTTGTTTTTGAGTAATAGCAGTGGTGTTTTTCAGAGCAGGTGAGTTATCAATAACGTCCTGAGCTGGAACGGCACCATCTTCAGCAGATACAGCTGCATCCCGATCCAGTACGAAAATCCAATCCGGGTTGCTTTGGGCGATCGCTTCAACAGAAATATCATCACCTTGATGATCAGAAGAAGATTTGTCCACTTCTAGAGCCGGAACCCAGCCGAAAATATCATACAAAGGTCCCCACACACGTCCAGTAAGAGGAGCCGAGAAACCAATGTTTCCACCAGAAACGACAACACTCATAATCTTATCTTCTCCGTTATAAGCGGCCTTGGCTTCTTCAATAGCGTTATCAAAATCAGCAATCAGTTGGGCAGCTTCTTCTTGCTTCTCAAAAATTTTCCCCAAATTGGTTGTTGCATCTTTAAGGCCATTAACAAAGTTCTCTCCAGGCGATGCCGTTTCTTCAAGCTCAATGTTAAGATCAATCACTGCTGCATTAGGCACCAATTTTTTGATGTCTTCATAGTAACTAGCAAATCGTTGACCAACAATGACAAGGTCAGGCTGAATAGATGCCAATAGTTCAAGATTCGGTTCGCGATGATTCCCAATATTTTGTACCGATTCATCCGCCACATATGGTGAATCCGCAGGCATTACATCCTTGGGTGCTGCTGCCAATTTGACGCCCCAAGTGGACAGCGTTTCAAATGTTCTGTTATCCAGTGCAACGACCTTCGTTGGGTTTACAGGCACAGCTACGGTTCCATGAGCATCCGTAATTTCAACTGTTGTTGCTGTAGCTGTAGTAGCAGCATCGGAAGTTGCAGCCTCTGTATTCGCAGTATCCGTCGTAGCAGGTTCATTACTTGAACAAGCTGCCAACACCACAGTTAAAGCTGCAACCATGATAAACATTAATTTTGAAGAAATAGACTTTCTCATTTAGTTGATATCCCCCTAGATTTATGAAATTTGGATTTCAACACAATCGATTGTGTTGAATAAACTCAGTATCATTTACCTCCTCAAGCGTAATTTAGAGAATCATTTTAACCCCTTTTCACTGTAATGATGAGTGACAAAAACAACAAATGATAGTGATTATCAATATCAATAGATTATATTATAGCAAGTTAGAAGGCATTTTCAACAACCTATTTGTTTTAATTCATGACAAAATGATGAAGCAAATATTCTATTCTATGTATTTACATGCATAAAAATCGACATTTTATAATGATGTACATTGAACAACATGTACTCATCTTAATTCCATTTATTGAGTGACGGCTTGATATTACCAAACGTATATTGTAAATTAAAAAATACACTTTTATTGGTTACAGTAAAAATGAATCAAAGATGTGGAAGGATATATTCAATGGATATTTATCTTAAGTATTTTTTAATCGGTCTTGCCATAGCCATGCCTGTTGGAGCAATTACAGTAGAAATGACAAAGCAAGGATTGAAAAATGGGTTTATTCACGGATGGGCAGTCGGTATTGGTGGCATGACGATCGATATTTTACTTATTCTCGCTTTGTACTTCGGCTTTGCATCCGTACTGGCATTGCCGTATGTTCAAACGCCTCTCTGGATCGTAGGTGCAGGATTCCTCGCATATCTGGGTTACGATTCAATTAAGAATGCCGACAAAGATATTACCCCGGCAGATGAGAAGACTCAGAAATCATTTTTTAGTACATATCGAAACGGTCTGCTTGTTGCGGTATCACCTGGCAATTTGGTATTTTGGGTTTCCGTATTTGGTGCAGTTCTTTCCCAATCCTATAGTTCTTCCCACTCAGGAAGCTTTGCCATTGCAGCATTTGGAGTCATGAGTGGTATTTTAATTCATGACTTAGGGCTGTTGTCCATTGTTTCATTAACAAGAAAAGTAATGAGTCGCCAAATGATACGCTGGGTTTCGGTCATTGCTGGAATAATGCTGCTTGGGTTTTCTCTATACTTTGTGTATGAATTTGTAGTTGGTCTCACTCATTTATTTTGAGGATTAGATTCTACATGAATCTGGTCCTACTTTTCGTTAACCGTGGGCAGTTTAACTTAGGCCGACTGTGTTTCTGCTTACTCTTTTTAATTTTAAAACAGCCAGTCGCCTAAGTTTAATTGGGGACGGGCTGTTTGAGGCGACTTGGTTTATGCCAGTGGTACAAAAATTATTAAGTTACTCATATGAATGCAGCATAATTTTCTTCTAATTTAGAAGCTGTCATAGCGCCTCCGCCTAGTTGATACAAATTATCACCTTTTTTCAAGAAAAGCGTTGGGTAACTTCTCGCTCCAAGATTGCCGGCAGTTACGAATTCTTGCTTAACAAGATCTCGTGTCTCTGGATTTATTATCCCTTCGATCACTTTCTGCTCATCCAGATCAAATTGTTTTGCAATATCTTGATACGTATCTATATCACTGAGACTTTTACCCTCGTAGTAAAATGCTCGCTGCATTGCAGATGCTAAGTACACTGCTTGTTCTGGTGCCATGGCACGTAAAGCGGAAAATCCAATCGCCGCTGCCTCACTATCCATAATAAATGTACCGTCATTTAAAAGTTTATTGTAAGGGACACCAAACTCCGCGCCAGTAAGTTGGCCTATCCGTTGGTTGGCTTCTGGAATATGTGGATATGCCTCCATTGCTTGGCTTCGATCACCTATAAAAAGACCACCCGACAACACGTCGATCGGTAATTCTAAATGGTTTTGATGGAATTCTCGTAAGCTTTTCGAGAATCCATAACACCAGCCACAGTAAGCATCCCACACATAGATAAGAGAAATATCCTTGTCATTCATGCTTCACAACTCCTTTTAAAATGCATAAGATTCAATCCTTGAATCTCCGTTTATCGCTCTCCAACTATTGAAAATCGCAAGTTTCTATGTTTCGATTGTTTAATTTCATCAAAAAATTCAATGCACCAGCTTGTATACAAAATTTAGAATGTTCTTGCAAGATCTTTCGCTCTCTCGATGGCTTGTTCTTTAATCTCTTGTGCCTTATCCGCAGCTTTATTATGTCCTTCTACAAACAGTCCTTCGAATGAAGGTACTCCGAAGAATTTCATGATGACTTGAAGGTGACGATGTCCCATTTCAAGTTCATCCGCAGGACTGTCAGAGTAAAAACCACCCCGTGCCTGAATATGAATCGCCTTTTTATCAGTAAGTAAGCCAATAGGTTGACCCTGTTCAGAGTAACGGAAGGATTTACCTGCCACAGAAACAGCATCAATATAAGCTTTCATCACTGGGGGATATGAGAAGTTCCAGAAAGGGGTAACGAACACATACTTATCTGCAGCGATAAATTGATCGGATAATTCAGCTAAGCGTTTTACTTTCTCTTGTTCATCGCTTGAGAGTTGCCCAAATTCAGTTCCTGAGCGCAATTTTCCCCAACCACTAAAAACATGTGCATCAATCTGAGGAATATATTCTTTGTACAAATCAATGTTCACAATCTCGTCTCCAGGATTAGCGTCCTTATACGAATCAATAAATGCTTTACCTACAGTCAGGCTATATGATACGGACTCATCAAGAGGGTGTGCGGTAATAAAAAGTACTTTGGCCATTGTTATCCATCCTTTAATTTTTATTTCGTTCTGTTGTAACAATAATAGTTACAACCAATGAATGTAATAATGATTGTTACAACTTAACTTGTCAACGCCTAATTGTAAATCCTGTCTAATCCACGTGATGATAATTTCATCGTGTTTTGTGATCCTCGGTGAATGAAACTTAATCAACAACAAAAAAGGCATTGATTGGAATACCAATCAATGCCTTTTTAATACTAATCTGATACACAATATATCTTGGACCTATCGTCAAGATAACCGTACTCTTACAACATTCCTTATTTCATCGACTCGGACAACTCTGTGAAAATAACCCCGAGCGCATAAGCGCCCGCATCAGGGTAGCCCAAACTACGATCACCGACGGTACCTGCGCGGCCCATACGTGCCACGATATCTTCGGTTTTCTTCGCACCTTCAACGGCTGCTGCTGCACCTTTGGCAAATGCGGTTTTGAAGTCATCACCAGCCTCCGCACTTTGCGTCCAGGAATCGGCACACGGAACGAGTGCATCGATCAAGGTTTTGTCGCCTACAACGGCACCACGTCCAAAGGAACGCTCTCCAGTAGACTGAATTCCTTGCACGGCTGCATGAATCATCTCAGCGAATTCAGCAACGTTTAATTGCTGTTTATCCCCTACCCCTTTGCCAGCCGCACGGAATGCCGAACCCCAGATCGGGCCGGATGCGCCGCCGCAATATTCCATGATGACCAGGGAACATGCATCCAGGAACGACCCGATGTCTTTTTTATCTTCGTTAATGATGTGATTCCATTCGCGTTTCAACTGGCGGAAGCCTTTGGCCACACTCATACCGAAATCGCCATCACCGGCATGGGAATCCAGTTCACAGAATGGTACCTCGTTCTTGATGATGATCTCACCCATTTTATCAATCAGATAGACGACATTATCCAGGGAAAATTGATTGTTGCTGATCACCGCAGCTGATGCATCCGTCTCCACTTCGTAAGATACCGGAGCGTCTTCACCCACAACGGCTTCCAGAGCCTCGGAATACGCCACTTGCGCTACTGGAGGTCCTGATACTTTAAACGCAGGAGTATCACTTTCCTTGAACAACAGCGTTTTCAGTTCATCATCCAGTTTCAGAATCGTAACCGATGCCCCTGCCATATCGATACTTGTCATGTAGTTGCCTACAAACGTAGTCGCAACCTTTAGACCTGCATGTCCTGCAAGCTCACGTTGAACGGAATTGTTGAGCAGGTACAGTTCTTGCAGTGGCGTTGCACCAAAACCATTCACGAGTACCGCAATCTCAGCGGATGCATCCTTATCCAGCTTCATGTCTGCGAGCAACGCTTCAACCATACGTCCCGCCAATTCATCCGCAGATACGATTTTCTCACGACGAATTCCTGGCTCACCATGAATCCCTACGCCGAATTCCATCTCGTCTTCAGCAATTTCGAAGGTAGGCGTACCTTTGGCTGGCACGGTACAGGATGTGAATCCAAAACCAATACTACGAACATTCTGAGCTGCTTTCTCAGCAACCAATTTCACATCTGCCAGGCTGCGGCCTTCTTCGGCTGCTGCTCCGGCAATCTTGTGAACCAGTACAGTTCCCGCAACACCGCGGCGTCCTACCGTGTACAAGCTGTCTTGCACAGCGATGTCATCCTCAACACGTACATATTGTACGTCGATGCCATCCTCTTCTGCCAGATGCGCTGCATTTTTGAAGTTCATCATGTCACCACTGTAGTTCTTGATGATCAAGAGTGTACCCTTGTTGCTGGCGGTTGCCTTAATCGCTTGATACACCTGGATTTGAGAAGGTGATGCGAATACATCTCCACATACCGCTGCATCCAGCATTCCTTTCCCCACATAACCAGCGTGAGCCGGTTCATGCCCACTGCCGCCACCACTGATCAGGCTGACCTTATCAGCCTTAATCTCTCTGCGTTTGATGACTTTATATTTTTTCAAAAATTCAAGCTCTGGGTGTGCAAGCGCAATTCCGTTGCACATTTCCATAACAACATGTTCAGCTTGGTTAATAATTTTCTTCATTATTTTGCCTCCCGGCGTGCTGCTTTGTACTCACGGCCCATTCGGTCAGCCGCTGCAATGGCAGCAGCCACTTCAGGAACGGTGATCGGGAATGGCATTGCGTGAATGGATTCTTCCGGAATACAAGCGATCTCCGCCACTTTTAACAACTCTTCCTGACTAATCGTATCTACACCGATATCCGCCAAACTGATCGGTAGTCCCACTTCGAGACAGAAGTCCATGACTTCGTGCAGCTCTTCGGTTGGTGCATTTTCGAGCACGAGTTGAGCAATTGTACCGAAGGAAACTTTTTCCCCGTGGAAGAAATGATGTGTTCCCTCCAGAACAGTCAAACCGTTGTGGATTGCATGTGCTGCGGCCAAACCGCCACTTTCGAATCCAAGGCCAGACAACAGAATGTTGGTCTCGACGATGTTTTCCAGCGCTTGCGTCACGACGTTGCTGTCACTCGCCACTTTCGCTTTTGCTCCGTCAGTCAAAAGCATTTCATAACACAGTTTTGCCAAGGCAAGTGCCGCATTCGTACCTACTGCCGATGGTGTATATCCTTCACGGGAACCCATTGGCAGACTTGCGTTTACACGGGAATAGGATTTCGCCGTTGCTCTTGCTTCAAAGTATGTAGAGAGCGCATCTCCCATACCGGATACTAGGAAACGTGTTGGTGCGTTGGCGATTACCGTTGTATCGACGAGAACCACACTTGGGCTTTGTTTGAAGTAAGCATAGTCATCAAAAGAACCATCCGGTGTGTACAATACAGCGGAGTGACTCGTCGGTGCGTCTGTTGCCGCAATCGTTGGGCAGATGATCAATGCTTCGCCTTCAGCTACACATTTGGCCGCATCAATGGCTTTACCGCCACCAAGACCGATCGTAGAGTCACATCCTTTTTCCTTCGCGATCGCTTGCAGACGAGCAACTTCCTCACGGGAACATTCCCCTTTAAAACCGCTTTCAACAAATGTAATATTGAATTTTTCAGCTGTTGCATCCAGCTTAGCTTTGACACGCTGTACATCATCCGGATGTGCGATCAGCAAGGCAGATTCTCCGAAGGATTTAACAAAGTACCCCAGGTTCAACAATTCGTCTTCGCCTTGTACATATTTGGTTGGGCTGATAAATGCTTTTCTCATAATTATATATGCCTCCTAAGGATATGAATTGGTGTAGTGATTACATCAAATTTTAATTTCTTACAATTGACCTTAATATAACGCATAGCTAGCAGGTTTACAGTGGACTTTAATAACAAATTATTATAATTTTCAATCGTAATTTTTTGCTTTTTAGTGCAATCATGGTATGTTATTGTCATGAGATGGTTGAATTTTGACCTCCCATTATACATTACCCGTCATCATTACATCTTAATATGTACAACTTGCTAACTTTTAACGGCCTAAATCATGAAGCAGGTTAGCTATGGAGGTTTCATCTTATGATTAAAGAATATCTGCACATCAATAAAATACTTGACCTTAACAAATGGAAGCGTCTACAAGATTCTCTTGCCACAGTAACCAAACTTGCGATCCTCACCGTGGATTATAAAGGCATTCCCGTAACCAGTCACAGCAGCTGTCAGGCCTTCTGCCAGAATGTACGCAAAGACCCCGAACTTCTCCCCTACTGCCAAAAATGCGATTCTCGTGGTGGTCTGGAAGCGGTTCGGTTAAATGAGCCTTATGTGTATCTGTGTCATTTCAATATTATAGATATCGCAATTCCGATCACCATCGATGGCAAATATATCGGCGCCGTGATGGCAGGACAAGTGAAGCTCGCCGACCCGGAAAAAGGTAGCGATCTGGAGCAAATTGTCACATCCAAGAACGTGCCCATGCATGCAGCCAAGCTGGAGGAATTAAAAGACGATTACGCTCAGCTGCCCGTGATGACCTATGAAGAGATTGTGAAAATCTCCAACATGTTATCCTTGCTCTGCAACTACATTGTGGAAGAAGCGCTCAACAAAAATCTGTTAGTGGAAATGTTCGAGAAAGCGTCAGGTAATCAGGAGTCGCTGAACCTCTCCACCATTCTGCCGGGTTACTCCATTCGTAATATCGAGTCGATTAAAAAAGAGATGACCAATGCGATTGCGGATGCCTATCTCAAGAACAGCCCAAGTGATGCGGGAAGCTCCAGCCCGGTGCTTCAGCCTGCTTTTGAATACATTCACAGTCACAAAAGCGAACAGGTCTCGCTCAAACAAATGGCTGATCTATGCCACCTGAGTCCGAGTTATTTCAGCAGGCTCTTTGCCAAGGAAACGGGTGAGAACTTCACCACCTACCTGGCTAAACTCAAAATTAAGTGGGCCAAGCAGTTGCTGGAGGTCACCGACATGCCTGTATCACAGATCAGTGATGAGCTGGGATTCAATGAATCGGGATATTTTATCAAAATATTCAAAAAATTCGAGGAGATTACACCTGCTCTCTATCGTAAATACATCCAGGAGAAAATCCACTGATATCTTTTTCGTATCAAAGTTGGGGTTAAAAGATATTTCACCTATTAATCTGCCATTGCTACAATGGAGTCCAGATTACTTAGGGAGGCGGCATGGATGGAGTATCGCAAATTAGGAAACAGTGGATTAACCGTCAGTGAGATTTCACTCGGCAACTGGATTACGCATGGAGCGCAAGTCAAGGATGGAATAGCAGAAGCTTGTGTTCAAGCCGCATTGGAGGCAGGTATTACCACATTTGATACCGCAGACGTGTACTCCAATACCAAGGCAGAAACCGTACTGGGACAGGCTCTTAAGGATATACGAAGAGAAAGTATTGAACTATGCACCAAAGTCTGTCACCCCACCGGCACAGGTTATAATGACCGCGGACTTTCACGTAAACACATCATTGAAGCCTGCAATGGTTCATTACGGCGGCTACAGACTGATTATATCGATGTCTATTACGCTCACCGTTATGATTACAACACTCCGCTGGAAGAGACGTTTCTGGCATTCTCCGATTTGGTGCGTCAGGGCAAAGTCCATTACATTGGCGTAAGTGAATGGAACGCAGATCAGATTGCAAGAGGAGCCGCTTTGGCACGGGAACTTCATGTTCCCTTCATTGCAAGTCAGCCGCAATATTCAATGTTATGGCGTGTGATTGAGCAAGAAGTGGTGCCTGCAAGCGACCAAGCAGGACTTGGACAGATTACATGGTCTCCTCTGGCTCAGGGTATACTATCAGGTAAATATGCGCCTAACGCAACGTTGCCCACCGGATCACGTGCAGCTGCTGAGGCAGGAGCACCCTTTTTCAATAAACTGGCTGGTCAGTGGTTACGTGAAGATGTTCTTACTGCTGTGCAAGAGATTGTCCCAGTGGCAAAAGAGATCGGACTAACGCTTCCACAACTCGCCGTTGCGTGGGTTCTACATCATTCGTATGTCAGTTCCGTCATTATCGGTGCATCCCGGCCAGAGCAGGTATTGGAAAATGTAAAAGCTTCTGGTGTGAAACTGGACCCTGAGATCATGTCTCGTATTGATGAAATACTGAATCCGTGGATTGAGCGTGATCCAGACAAGACGGGTTAAACACATTCATCAACAAAGTTCATAAAACGGGTTACCACTTCCTGATTCATATCCGTCCGCCATGCCGTATACAACGGTACGGAGGGCGGATTTTCTTGTAATAGAAGGAACACCACACCCTTCCGCTGGAACACATCCACCGAGGAGGGAACAATGGAAATCCCCATGCCCGCTGCAACGAGATTCACAATCGTATACATCTGGATCGCTTCCTGCGTAATTCGAGGGTCTACGCCATGTGTTCTACAGTAATTCAGAACCAGTCGATGAAATGGCGAACCCAGATGCCGTGGGAATAAAATAAAATCTTCATCCACCAGTTCTCGAATCGAAACTTGAGTCTGAGAAGCCATCGGGTGATGATCTGGCAACACGGCAATCAACGTTTCCATCTGACAGGGACGGAACGAGACATGCCGGGTATCTTCCTGATACCGCAGAAATCCAATATGGATCTGTCCGTCTTCCAGTGCCTGCAATTGCTGGGACGAAGTCATCTCACGTAATGTCAATTCAATCTGCGGGTACGCAGCGCGAAATTTCCTGAGCACATCCACCATAATGCTCCCCGAAGCCGAATCCACAAACGCCACAGTTATATGCCCGATCATGCCCTGATCTGCCTTTTGCGTAAGCTGGATGGAACGTTCGAGTTGCGCTATGATCAGTCTGGCCTGTTCCAGAAATACGGCTCCTGCCGGGGTGAGACGGACCATTTTTCTCGTACGTTCCAACAGCCTCACACCTAGCTCTTCTTCCAGATTCTGAATCTGCTGGCTCAGCGGAGGCTGTGTCATATTTAATTTTTCCGCTGCACGGTGAAAATGAAGTTCTTCCGCCACGGTTATAAAATATCTTAATTTACGAATATCCATAGGTCTGTTGCGCTTCCTTCCGTCTCCCTGTTAATTCATCTGTTCCTGAACCCAGATCGCGGACTCCGTCAGCATCGTCATCAATTCATTAAAGTCCGCAGCAATCTCCTCCAGAGGAGTTTCCCCTGCATCGTGAATTAACATCCATATTTTGCCGTAGGTCTGATCCAGCATGGCCACGCTTCCTTCACCAAACCCACCAATGGGAAACGGTTGAATATCCGCTGGAAGCTCGTATTCCTTCTCAACTTCACGGTAGACTTCCAGAAACTCGGGATAAGCCCAGCTCAGTTCTTTCACCGAATACAAGGCAGGATCACCGAAGTTACAAGCACCGAATTCGAGTAAAAGCGCACGATATGCTGCGGGCAGTTTTACGTTATGCTTTTGCTCAAAATCCTCAATGCTCTGTTGTGTCTCAGGAGTACACCCTTCTCCCATTGTCGTATCGTAAGCCTTCACCAAAAGATCACGAATCGGTTCCAATTCTATCGACCTCATTTTTAACTCCTCCTTTACATTAGAATCCGCTTGTTATCTTACCTGCTTACGCAATTCTTGATCCAGCCATTCCAGTGCTGCACGCAGCTTATCCTGGGGAAGCTTCTCATAACGATCACCCGTAGACAATTCAAAGGCACAGCTGCTCCCACTCGTCTTGTTCAGATATGCAGTCATGCCCATACCATGCTGGTGAGCCATTTGCACAAGAATGGGTTCAACTTCGTCCGCAGCCAGTGCAAAGTGCACATGGAACATATTCGACACCGGTACCTCTGGCAAGGTATGTATCCCATGACAGGCATTCAATAAGGAGGCGAGTTCTTGAGCCTGCTCGTAATAACGCTCCATTTTGCCAATCCGTTCATTGAAGTAATACTGAGAACTCAGAATATATGGATACAGGCCGATCAGATCACCACCGTGCCGACGTTTCCATACTTTTGATTCCTGCATCACATCCGCATCACCCGCCAATATCGCCCCCGCAATACCTCCGATTCCTTTGTAAAAGGAAACATACACGCTATCAAAGAGACTGCAGATCTCCGCAGGTGTCTTCTTGTAATAGGGAGTAATCTCGAACAGGCGCGCCCCGTCCAGATGCAGCTTAATCCCGCGCTCACGGCAGTAGGCCGAGATCGCTTCCAGTTCTTCATACGCTGGCAATTGCCCGCCAATCTCGCGTTGTGGCAGTTCCAACAGCAGACAGGCAATGCCCTGATCAAGCGCTTGTACATCTTCCAAACGAATCAACCGCTCCTTGTCCGCCAGCAAAATCGATTCAATCTGATGCAACTCTTTCAATCCATCTTCTTCATGGATCTCCAGATGGCAGAGAGGGTGATAGGCTACTCGTTTTATCCCTTTGCGATCACACCAGATCCGTAATGCAATCTGCTGCGCCATCGTTCCGCTTGGGAAAAACACGGCCGATTCCTTGCCGAGAACGTCGGCCATCTGTTGCTGAAATTCTTCGATGATGGGGCCGTTGCCGTAGTGGTCACTGAAGGTCTCCCCATCGACTTGCTGTAATACCTCTTGAAGCACCTTGACTTGGCGACTGCCATGACCACCAATAATAAAGTCTGCCTGATTAAATGCATCAGCCAATGTTAACTTAGTATCCTCCAAGATCAATCACTCCTTGTATAGTGCGTGTTCTAAAGCGAAATTTTGGACAACCTCTTATAATTCCGGTTCTGTAATGATCTGTACCAAAGCGCTTAGCGCACTAGATATATGTTCACCCCGGGCATACACAAATCCTACTTCCAACCGGCCATAGGGATCTGGCAAAGACATCACCGCGATCTCACCTCTTAATTCTGCTTTGGCAACTGAAGAGCGCGGCAGCAATGATACACCGAGCCCGGCAGATACCCCATTCAGAATCGTGTCCAGTGTTCCATAGTCCATAACGTTTAGTGACGAGATACCCTGATCTTTCAAAAAGGATTCCGCCTGAGTGCGATGTGTGCATCCAATCTCAAAAAACAACATCGGTCTGGACAATAACGCGTGTAACTCATGCACCCCAGGTTCAGCGATCAACACCAATTCCTCATCATACATCTTCATATAGTTCAGATCAGGATGATCGATTGGGCCATATATTAAAGCGCCATGCAATTCATGTTGAATGACCTTCTGATTCAGCTCATGGGTCCCACCCGTGACAAGTGAATGGTGTACCTCCGGGTAGCATGAACTGTATTCAGCCAAGAGCGGCGTGAGGAAAGTGGAAGCTGCTGTCTCAATGGCACCCAGACGAAGCATGCCGGTTGGCGGGTTACCGACTTGTGTGGCCTGCTCTGCTTCATATAATAGTTGCAATATTCTATCCGCATACACAAGCAGATTCTCGCCCGCTGGTGTAAGAGACATCCCCCGATTGGAACGATGAAACAGCGGTACTTGCAGCTGTGTCTCCAACTGCTTGATACGCGTGGTTACATTGGATTGTACATAATTAAGTGCAAGTGCAGCTTTACTGATACTACCTTCGCGGGCGACCGCCTGAAATATTTTCAAATCACCTGCATCCATACCCTGATCACCTGCTCGTCGTTATATCGGCATTCTGCATCATCCGATTCATGCAAAATGCTTATCTATTATTTTCATTGATACTCACAATCATTTTTGTTCATTTTACGTGAATCTGCACCATCTGTACAATGAGGCTCAGTAGTGAAATCTGATTATATCGACAGGAGGAATATTGAATATGAAAGCTATCGTACATTCAGGCCAGAGCGGCATTGCTGGTCTTCGATATACAGAGTCAACATCTCGGGTACCAGAAGCCGGGGAAGTGCGGATCCAACTCAAATCGGCTGGAATCAACCACAGGGATCTGTTCATTATGGCAGGACGTGGAACCCAGGACACCCCGCTCATTCCCGGTTCCGATGGAGCAGGTATCATCGTTGAGATTGGCGAAGGTGTAAGAGGGTTCGCAATAGGTGATGAAGTCATTATCCATCCTACCCTCGGTTGGGAAGTTGCAAGTAACGTGCCCATCGTGCCCGATATTGTTGGTGGTCCTACGGATGGAACGCTGGCTCAATATATCACGTTACCTGCTGAAAATGCCCTGCCTAAGCCAGCTCACCTATCCTGGGAGGAAGCAGGCGTGCTTTCCCTTTCAGCGCTGACGGCTTATCGCGCCTTATTTACTCGCGGCGTATTAAAGCAAGGTGAACATGTCCTCATTCCCGGTATTGGTGGTGGTGTAGCGACGTATGCCCTGCTCATGGCGATAGCGGCTGGTGCCAAGGTGACTGTTACCTCCAGAAGTGAAGCCAAAAGAAATGAGGCCCTGCGCCTGGGCGCTACCCATGCATTGGATAGTCATGCCGATTGGCATTTGCAGAACGATCTGGAACCTGTGGATATGATCTTGGATAGCATCGGACAAGCCATGTTCCCGAAATATTTTGATATAATCAGACCAGGTGGGCGTATCGTGATGTATGGTGCTAGCTCAGGGGATGATCTAACTGTTCCTATTCGCTCTATCTTCTTCCCGCAGGTCAGTCTGATCGGCACCTCAATGGGCAGCCGTGAGGAGTTCATCCAGATGCTGCAATGGGTGGAGCATCATGACATACATCCTGTGATCGATAGCGTATATCCGTTGCAAGATGTAGCGGAAGCATTCGAACGCATGGAAAATGGGCAGCAGTTTGGTAATCTGGCTGTACGGATTGATTGATGTTATATAAATTGAACTAAAGAATATTTACACTGCACACTCCGATGACAGAACAACCTTCCGATCGCTGTTAGGGTGTGTTTTCAAACTTAGGCAAGCTATATGGTGATGGGTTCCAACATCTAAAAAGTATTGAGGTTCAAGCTGATTGCTCCTGGCAGATGGGTCGGCGATTTTCTTTTCTAAGGAACTCAGGACGTCTTATTTGGTCTTTAACGGGCGCCTCCCGGCCTTGAATAAGACGTCTCAGATTCGTTAGCGTTCGTTTGCATCCGTAACTCGTTAGCCCCTTCAACACTCTCTAACGCTCTTGAACGCTAGCTTTAGTTGGTTCACAATATTAATTATTCAGGAGGTGTACATACATATGGACAATCGATCGCATCTGGTAGAATTGGTTCGCAGACTAATGGACGCCGAAGGAACGGAAGCCGAATTGGATGACATGCTGACGGAGCTACAACAGCAAGTGCCTCACGCAGAGATCAGTAATCTGATTTACTGGGATGATCGAGACCTTACGCCGGAACAGATTGTCGAGGAAGCATTGGCAGCTCGCCCGATCATTCTTCCGCCCCCATCTTCATATTCTTCAGGAGGTGAATAATAGCCAATGTCTGATATGAATCATAACCACAATGAACATCCAGATTTTAATGCAATCCGCGGGGAAGAGAAACTACAGGCACTTCGTGATCTGATTCAGTTGACCGATAGCCACCTTACTCAGCAAGTTCTCGCGATTGGCATGGATTCAGCTGAAGAAGATCTCATCCGCATTGAAGCATGGCGAGCTTTAGGCATGGCAGAGTCTTCCCCACTTTTGGATGAAATTCGTCATGCTGCCGCACAGCTTGTTCGTGACTCAGAAGAAGATGAGGATGTACAGAATTATGCTTTACAGACTCTGGCCTTATTGCCGGCTACCGAAGCTGAGATTACGTTGGCCCAGGATGTATTGTCGGGGAATGCCTACATTTTACTGCAAGGTGCAGCTTTTGCAATTCTTACTGCTCACAAACATATCCCAAGGGCTATCCTTGCGCTGGAATCGCTCCAATCTCATCCGCATTTCGGTGCTTCTGCCAAGCGAGAACTGCATTCCATAACAGGACGTGATGATCTATGAATCAGGACAATGAACCATTTTCACCAGAAGCATCAAAAGCATCAGGAGCATCGGAAGCATCCGGAGAGCATGCTACGCAGGCTGTTTACCTCACCCAAGGTGAAATCAACGCCCTACAGAAAGCTATTCTGTTTCTCAAATTTGAATCTGAAGAGACAGCTTCCTTGCTCTATGCCGGCAGTCCGCTACTGAACAGCGTGTTGGAAAAGGTACGGGATGTCAGCGCATTTGGTGAGTATGCCAAAGAACTTCACTCTCGCCCGAACGAATATGCGGAGCGTTTCATGCGTGCCAAGCTGGAACGTTCTTATTCAGAAGAATTGGCGCCTCACGAACGAACAGAGGAACAAAAGATTGAGATTCTCAGATCCTGCATGTATCCATATCCGGTTAAATAATCAGTAATCCAAGTTCCCCCTCCCCAATTTCCATAATTTCGTTATAATGGTAAGCAAGACATCATGCTATTGGAGGAGAATTATGGAAACGGAAGCTCTACGGAACGTGGAACAACTGGCTCTGAAGAAACACAAGATTTACAAACAAAGCTTAATCAGGTACCTTGCACGCTCCATGCTGGCCAGTATGTTTATCGGATTCGGCGTCATCGTGGCGTTTAAGACAGGTAACTTCTTTTATATGGAGCAGTCCCCGTTTACCTATCCGATGGCAGCAATTACGTTTGGCGCGGCCATCATTCTAATCGCCTATGGTGGGGGTGACCTGTTCACGGGTAATACGTTCTATTACACGTATGCGGCACTGCGCAAGAAACTGCGCTGGTTCGAAGTGATCAAGCTGTGGATTGCGAGTTATAGCGGTAACCTGATGGGTGCAGCCGTGTTTGCCCTGTTAATCTACCTCACGGGATTGTTCGACTCGTCCCAGGTGAATGGGTTTCTGTTAAGCGTGGTGGAGCACAAGATGGAAGTTCCGACCATGCAGCTCTTTTTCCGGGGGATTTTGTGTAACTGGCTCGTATGTATGGCGTTCTTTGTCCCGATGTTCATGAAGGAGAATGGAGCCAAAATGTTCGCCATGATGCTCTTTGTGTTCTGCTTCTTCATCTCGGGATATGAGCACAGCATCGCCAATATGTGTACGTTCGCGATTGCACTTGTGCTGAATCACCCCGGGACCATCTCATTTGAAGGTGTGCTTCACAACCTGGTTCCCGTGACCTTGGGTAATCTGGTAGGTGGTGTTCTGCTGATGGGCTTTATGTATTATGCGGTGAACAAACCGTTCCTGGATGAAGAGACACATTAATCTCTGGTAAAAAAGCTCTCCGTACAGCCCGGTCCATCGACCATGGCGAATCGGTAAGGTGAACCCAAAACACCCCGGCAACCTCCCCATCTCAGAGAGAAGGTTGCCGGGGTGTTTCTCTATGGCAGGCTCACAGATAAGCCGCCTGCCCCTGCTTTTAGCCATGTTTACAACAACCACATGGCTCCATCCTACCGTCAGCCAATGACGTTCCCTCTCAGCCTGTTTCTATCTGATCTCCAGATGCAACAGCGGAAACGGATTACCAGAACCATCTAATGCAGACCGTCCTATCTGTACAAATCCCATCTTTTGATAGAATTGAGCTGCGCCAGGGTTCTGCTCATTAACATCTACCTTGAGGTGACGACCTTTGATTCTGAAGGTATGTTTGATAAGAAGCTTTCCCAGACCCTGTCCATGTTGGCTCGGATCTATAAATAACATCTCGATAAAGTCATCATGCAAACCAATAAAACCTGCGGGTTGTTGCTCCGTATTAAGTACTTCCCAAACCTCCACTTGTCTTTGCTTTAACACGTCGCTTACCACTTTTTTATAGAACTGAATGTGATGTTCTTCCAAAAACGTGTGGGTTGCCCGAACAGCACTTTCCCAGATTTCTACCAGCTTGTCATGATCGTGTTCCCGATATGAAACGACTATCATTCACGTAATCTCCTTTCCATAAAAGGTTTATGGATAAGTCCGATCCTGCGATCGAACTTGTTTGACCGTTTCAATTTCAGTATAACTCTACAAGCATTTACCATGCCATCCTTCAACCTGAATCTATAATTTCCAAATCCTCAGTCAACGCACTCCCCCCGTTTTCGGATTCCAGCGGAAGGTTACTGCCGATTGGGGAGGCAATGTATACCGAAATGAATCTCCGTCCATGACTACATCAAAGGAAACTTCTTCCTCACCCGTGTTAGCTGCAACCAGCACCATCGTTCCATCCGGGTTGCGGAAAGCTACGTTCTCGATCTGTCCATGTTCTTGCGTGGAATCCACTCTTACGGCTCCTGGTCGTACATATCGGCTGATGTGGCCCAATGCATAATACTCGATATTCCTGGTGATTTCACCATGCTCCGGATCAATCGTCACAACCCCACGGCAGTTCTCACAGCCACCGTTCGTGGGCCCCCCTTGCGAATCGAGTGCGATGTTCCAGAGCAGTACATTCTTCGCCCAGTTGCGAGGTGCACCAATGATGAGATTGGACATCTGCCAGCTTAGATTCTCGCCAAAGTCAGGACTCCACTCCCCACCACTGCATTCCGTAAAATAGATATGTTTGTCCGGGAAGCGCTCATGCACTTCCGACATGGCAGATGGATCACCTGCATAACAGTGAAAAGCAGATCCATCGACATAGGCGGCAGCCTGCTCATCACCGAGCACCTTGCCGGTATATTCGACCGCTTGATCCCAGTTATGATCATACGCGATGATTCGCGTGTCCAGTCCCGCATCCTGTAGCGCCGGGCCGAGATAATCCCGAATGAACATGGCTTGTTCTTCGGCTCCCATACTCATACTCGGATAATTATCCGAGGTGAATTCCGGTTCATTTTGCAACGTGATCCCGTAGATGGGAAGGCCCTTCGCCTGATAAGCTTCGATATACTTCACAAAATATCTCGCATATGCTTCATATATCCTGGGATTATTATAATCCAGAAACCAGCCGTTAGTGGTCTTCTCTTCTCCATACTTCATCCAGGCTGGAGCCGTCCACGGTGTGCCCAGTACTTTAAGACCCGGTTTCAACCCAGCCGCACGCTTCAACATATTCACAACTTCCTGATCCTTATTGATCGTAAAGTGTTCCATATCATAATCCGTGCCGGACTCAATATCATTGTAGGTATAACTTGAAGCACCGCCTGATTCATCCACAGAATAATCGGAAGCACCAATCGTATGACGCACCATATCCATGTTCAAACCTTCCGTTGTAAATAGCTCCTTTAGCAATTGTTCTTGTTGTTCCTCGGAAAGCTGATTGATCAGATGTGCCGACGAACCCGTCATCGCTGCGCCAAATCCATCCATGGTCTGATACGTCTTGTTCGGGTCAATCTGTATGGTAAACTCTGAAGAAGAAGTACCTGACTCCTCCGTTGAAGAAACGAAAGAGCTTGTATCTGTATCATGGTGCTCTGTCACGGGAATAGGCTTCTGAGGGGTAAGCAGATTTTGCTGATCACCCGTCGTTAACCAGACTTCGGCCGTTCTCTGCTTGTCCGCAACCGGTGGAGGAACGGATGGCTCAATTCGGTTGAGAATAAGCCAGACTCCTGCACCGACACAATAAACAGCGATGAACAGGATGATCCATCGTTTGGGCTGCTCTCGCCAACCTGTATTCATCACACCTTACTCTCCTTCCATTGTGAAAAAGCCGCGGCCATTCGGCCACGACTCCATTTCCTATATATATGAATTAGAACACAATGCATTTGATGCAACTAACTTTACCGGGAGAGCAATCTTTCGATCTCCCTTATTCCACTTTTATTTACCGGACTTGCTTCCGATATTCACACTGCCTGTCAGACGGATATCATCCGATGCACTGCCGACATACACTTGAACCTTACCCTTAGGCATTACCCATTCATGGGATGCTTCGTCCCAGTAGGACAATGCGCTGCGATCCAGTTGGATGTTAACCCGTTGTTGCTTGCCTGCCTTCAGATCGACCTTCGCCCAGCCAGCAAGCTGCTTCTCTGGCGTTTCAACTTTGGTTGGCAGATTGCCGACATAGACCTGCACGACTTCTGCACCGGTAACTTTACCTGTATTGCGCAGGTTCAGAGATACTTCTACGGTTGCTTTGTCGCCTTTGCCTGTGTTCTTCACATGCAGATTACGATAATTAAAATCGGTATAAGACAGCCCGTGTCCAAAGGCGAACGCCGGTGTCATGCCTTCTTTGTCATATCCTTTGTACCCTACAAAGATACCCTCGGAGTAGGTACCCACTCCATTCACACCCGGGAATTGTTCCGCAGTGGATACCGGGGTCTGGGAATCATCCGATGGGAACGTCACTGGTAACTTACCGGATGGATTCACATCTCCGAACAGAACACGTGCTACGGCATTACCTTGTTCCTGACCTGCATACCAAGCCTGAACGATGGACGGCACTTCGTTTTGCCAGGAGTCCATTTCGACAGCACGACCACTCATTTGCACCACGATCGTTTTTGGATTGGCTGCCGCTACCTTGCGAATCAGCTGCTCCTGGTTATTCGGCAGTTCCAGATCGGAACGGTCCACATAACCTTCACTGTCATACGTACGAGTTACCACAACGGCAACATCGGATTTTTTCGCCAGCTCAACTGCTTTTTGCATTTTGATATCAACAGCGTCTTCTGGAGCTTCCCAGCCAAAACGAACCTGTGCACCCATATCGTGATTGGACTGTACCGGGAAATCGGTACGATACTCAATTCGAATGTCGTGGGACTCTCCTTCTTTGAACGTGATTTCCTTCTTCGTTGTGCTCAATGTATCACCTTGATTGTCTACAAGTAACTCATCATCCACATACAGTTTCGCAGAACCGAGACTGGTCAGGGACAGTTTATATTCACCCGATTGAGGCGCTGTGATTGCCCCTGTCCAACGAGCAGACATTTTGGCATTGAACTTCGTTGGTGTCACCGGAAGCTTGGAAGATTGTGCGTTAAAACCTTCATAGTTGTAGAATCCAAGATTCATATTAACCTGATTATCTGTACGAACCAAAGAAGGATTACCCTCCATATCTTTATTCGTCCAGTATTCAGCATGCAGACCGTATTCCGCGCGATCTGTACCATAGTCTCTTTCACTTTGCTGAGCATCCGCTGGTGATAAAAGAGTAGAAGGTACGGCGGATGGTCCATTAAATGCATCTCCTGCCGAGATAGGATCCGTTCCGGCAGCATATTTTACATCCACACCGTTACCAGCACGGTTACGAATTCCTTGAAGCGGACTTACAGTATACGTCGGATTAACCAGACTGCTACCTCCACCAGCTGCAGATGCGTTATCTGCATCCGGACCAATGACAGCGATGGATTTCACGTTTTTCTTGGACAGCGGCAGCACATTATCGTTGTTTTGCAAAAGAACCATGCTCTCTTCTGCAATTTCACGTGCCTGTTTGCCATCTTTCTTGGCATTGATTTGTGTATTCGTTACAGGGTTATCGAACAGCCCTTTATCGAACATCTGAAGCAAAATGCGTCTAACCTTCTCATCAATGGTTTGCTCGCTGACTTCGCCATTGTTCACGGCTTCCAGCAATTTGTCTCCCCATTTGCCATACGGCTCTCCAGGTGTCTCCAGATCCAGACCCGCATTGGCGGATTTGGCTGTGCTGAAGTTTGCACCGTAGTCACTCATGACAAACCCTTCGAAGCCAAACTGATTCTTAAGGACATCGGTCAGCATCTCCTTGTTCTCACAAGCATATGTACCGTTCACCTGGTTAAATGAACACATGGCCGAACCGAGATCGGCTTTTTCAACCATCGCCTGGAACGGACGTGCATAGACTTCCTGAATCGCACGTTCACTGGCTGTAGCATTGGTCGTGAAACGCTCCGTCTCCTGGTTGTTCAGGATGTAATGCTTCGCTGTAGCGATAACCGGATTGCTTTGAATCCCGTTCACATACGCTGCACCCATACCGGAAGCCAGCAATGGATCTTCCCCGAGCGATTCAAAGTTCCGGGAACCCCACGGTGTACGTGCAATATCCAGCCCAGGGCCAAGAACTACATTATGTGTTGTATCATGTGCTTCCTGACCGATCAGATCGCCATATTTCTTGGCAAGGTCGGTATCCCATGAAGCTGCAAGAGCAATGGGTGCAGGCAGTGCAGTGG
The DNA here is from genome assembly GCF_051967555.1 of Paenibacillus sp. SAF-068. Taxonomy (NCBI): domain Bacteria; kingdom Bacillati; phylum Bacillota; class Bacilli; order Caryophanales; family Paenibacillaceae; genus Paenibacillus; species Paenibacillus sp. SAF-068. Next base: position 43,522 of record NZ_JBQCJX010000001.1, on the reverse strand, counting down.
ACTTTTTGTCCTGCACATCCGGATTGGCCACACGCACCCCCGCGGGTCCATCTGCCATCTGTAATGCCGGAATGCCGAGGCGCTCCAATCCATCATTATAGAAACCATAATAGTTATTTACTTTACCGGTTACGAATCCAACTTTCTCCTCCAGCGTCATCTCTTTGAGCAGCAACTCGGTGCGCTCCTCCGCAGATAGAGATTTGTTCATCCATGGTTGATTGGCCCCCGATTCCGCCTCCGCGGCGAAGGCGTGTAACGGCATAGCCGCAACCGCCACGATGATGAGTAGCATAAACCATCGTTTGGGGAAAATCAGATTGAGTCTTCTGTTCATGTTGTAAGCTCTCCTTCTCTCTTGATCATTTTTCTTGTGCACATATTGAATACATGTATACAAGGGAATGCAAACTGGCTTGATCCCAGTCTTTCAAGCATTCAGGTCGTCCTGCACATGGCTTCGGAAACTGCAGCCTGCAAGCAAGTCAGCAGATTTCGCTTCCTAACGATAGCCGACCTGATGCTGAATTACATCCCCTTAAATTTGGTAAAAGATCAATTGGAAGGAGCCTAGTTCTTTGGCATCACCTCTCTTATAATTCAGATAACAAAACAAGAAAACGAATTATTTACATTTCCGTAACTACTTTCGAACAAATTCTTTACTTTTAAAAACAGTCAGTTCGACCCACTCCCGATCAACCAATTAATGCAACTAATTATCAGATTAAGGAATATGCTGAGACACTCTGGGTCGCAAGTCTATTTGAAACCGTAACCAATCCGGCCCATTGAAGTATCCAAAAATATAAAAGCAACTGAAGTCCCTTTTATCAGGTTCCTCAGTTGCCTTTATGATTTATATAGGGCGATTCAATCGCTTACTAGTTCTGTAACTGTGCAAGAATCTGCGGGTCCTTGATCTTCTTATCCTCGGCAAGTAACATCACCTTGGACAGAATCTCTGCCGTTCTCGGATCTTCATCGAGGAATGGCAGGAAGATTCGGCCCCGATGCTGACTGTGCACCGGCACGATATGAAGGGCACCTGTGGCTTGTTTGAACACATTACCACTGCCCAGATGTACAGCATACTCACCCAATTCACCAACAATCCGGGCGTAGTTCCCGTCCAGACGTACATTGTCGATCTTCAGCAGACGCAATGACTCGTTCACAATGACGTGACGCATCTCGATGGTGGTCAGGCTGGCTTCCGGATCTACGCCTCCCACATGTGCAATACTGACCACCAGATCAATATCGCGCATAACTTCCGAGAAGAACGTCAGTGGCACATCTTGTAGCGCTACAGGTTTGTAAGTCTTGCTATCGTAGAATTGCACCGTCTCCAGCGTGGGAGCCTCGGTATCTGCCGGTGAGAACCAATCCGCCATGGCATAGAGATTCGCGATCAGATTGTGCTCGTAACTTACCTTCTGCAGACCTTCTTCATAACTAACCGTCCATTGACGTCCTTTAAGCAGAGCTACTGCTTTTTTCGGTTGAATCTGATACCCGGCATATCGTCGGGACACCGTACCATTAGCCAATTCGTCCTCGTTAGGAAGATACAGCTCACGGAATACCTGCTTGAATGGCTGACGCTCCTGGCGGGTGAACAGATCCCGCTGGAATTCACTCCAGCTTCCGCTCTGATACAGATGAAGTGGATGAGCAATCAACAGTTGATCCTCTTCCAATAGTGCATGGATCGTACCCTCCGGCCCTGGAGCAACCAAACCACTGGACGATACATCGAATCTACCGGTCTTGTCACCTGACTGGAATACAAGCGTTCTTACCAGCGGATGTATAACCGGATTTTGCATCAGACTGGCAATTTCCTGACGTGTAAAGGATGTTCCAGCCGTCATCGAACGTTCCAGTTCCTGCCTAGCCCGGCGATACTGATCCACCAGATCCGATTTGAGCTCTTTCAGTTCAGCGATATATCCATCTTTTTTGAACCGGGCAGGTACAGACTTGAGAGTCTTCCCTTTGCTAACGATAACCATCTCGGGCTGGCCTTCCTCATCAATGACCAATTGTGCTGTCGTGTCCGCATCCAATGCATGTGGCTCAAAGAAAGATTTCATCTCATCGAGCTTACGTGCTTCCATGTCCCACATCAGCCGCGTAACATCGGCATAGCCTGCATTACGAGCAAGGTTACCCAGTGCAATCTGTGATGCCACACCTTCACTTGCTCGGCGTTGTGCGCCGAATTGCTTGCTCTGCATCAGGAATTTCTGAATGAAGTCGTAACGCTCACGCAGATCCTGTTCCCGATTTGCGCCGAATGGGATCAAACTGTAAGTTAACAAATGATCTTTGTTTCGCTTGTCTGACACGGAATCACGCATGTCCTCCAGTCGAAGCTTACCCAGTGCCGCATCCGCGAACAATTGGGATCTGCGATGGTTGGCTCCCCCGGAAATATACTTGGCGCAATCGTATAACAGATTGAATCGTTCCTCCCCGACAGCAGCATAGGCTTCTTCAAACCAGGCGATATCAAACGCACCTTCATTAAAATCCTGTGGGGAGATGGGAGAATAGTGAGCCACGATGGTTTCTTTCTCCGCAGTAAAGCGTTCATTGATATGAGCATGGAAGTACCATGCCGCACTACGGAGACCTTCCCATCCCAGATGTTTTGCAACAATCTCCATCCACTGTGGTGCGTACATGGCTGCTTCCAGCAATTTTTTCTCTTTAATCGGGTATTTCTGGAGCAACTCTCCGAGTTGTTTCTCATCTTTTCCATCCCGTGGATGACAATGTTGAATCAGATAGCTGAACGTCTCTTTGCGTGTTGTGTTGTCTCCATAACTGTAGATATATCCACGCACAAAGGTATCCTGATCCATCGCAGAGACCAGATGTACCCAGTGTTCCATGCCTTCAATTCGTTCCAGTTTCATGGCAAGTGTACTTACTTCTGTAGATAGTTCTCCCCGGGTCAGCTCGATTTCCAGAATCCGATTAACGACTGTATCCCGTAAGTGAATCAGCTTCGGATCATTCTCGGTCCCTTCTGTACGAGTAGATGTTAGCTCCCGAATAAACATCAGGCGATTCCCACCAACCAGCACCTGTCGATATATCTCCTGTTCATCAATCTGGTTCAACTGGTACGCACGCAGGAAATCTTCAAGTGACAGCAAAGACAGTGGTTGACTATTCTCTACAAGACTGGTGAACTGGTACGCTGTCTGGAAGAAACGTTTGAAGCTGTTATCGTCATGAATTTTGCCACGAACCGCATAATTCCAAGGTCCAGTCAGAATATGAAGCATGCCTGAATCCTTCTCGAGTCGATCAACAGGCATACTCGCGATGATAGAGGCCCAAGCTTTCTCAGCGATCTCAAACGTATCGATCGGATCGCTATCCTGAAATGCCGCCGATATCAGTGCCACTACCTGGTCCTTATACGGTAACGAATTTAGCATCTGCTGCAGTTTCTCGATATCATCCAGTGGATAGAGCTGTTCAGCAAACGTCTTGCGCCATCCTTCCAGTAACGGAATCTTTTGCAATTCTTCATAGTCATACTGATCGTGAAAATAACTGTAATGTTCGCTCAATTTGCCATGGAACTCCCGGAACTGTATACCCATATACAACTGCATTAACTCCACACTGCCAAACTCGCTATGTTGAATATAGTTCTCCCATACATCGTGCAGCGGGAACTGTTCCATCTGCTTCATTTCACTCCGCTCTGCATACGGAACCCTTGAACGAAGATTCGCTCCAACGAGCAATGTGTCTTTGTAGCCAGCGTAGTATTCCACTTCATACTCATAATCCCTGTGTTCATGCACCAACCCACTAAGTCCCTCCAGGAATGGTCTGATCTTGTCCAGAGAAAGTGTCAAAATATCCTTCGGCGTATGGCCCTTGAGATCACGCTTCTCATCCAGCAATGGCTCACGTCGCTTCGGATCGAATAAACCATACCCGTTAGCGGCCGTATAGCGACTCCCCTGATCCTTCAGCTTGTCGAGCAATTTCTGTTCCTTCGCGGTTGGTGTCTCGATCAGCTGTGCCAATGGCTGCAATGCCTCCTGCTGATCTGTCCGTTCTGGATCTGCTGCAATCTCGGTCAACAATTCGAGCGCACCCAGACGCTGCAGTTCACTCTTGGCCAGCAGAAGGCGCTTCAGTGAGACCGTCAATTGGTCCACGGGCTGTAATAACAATACATGGATGACCTTCTGACGAAGCGAGCCTGTCTTGAGCTTCATCAGCGCCTCCATCTGTTGCATCTCTTCAACCGTCAACGTGAGCAGCTTCGCCTTGGCGAGGGCACTCTCCCGGTTACTGATGCTTTTATCAGACAAACTCTCAAACACAAACTGTCTTTGCACCTCATTGTCAGGATGCTGAACAAACTGGGACAGCAGTTCTCCGCGCAGTTCCGGGCTCAACAGGTCCTTGATTGCAATGACTTCCCCGATCCATTCCGGGTCCATATCATAAGCAGCCAGATATAACATTTTCTTGACTACATCATCCATATCAATCCGGTAATGAACATACTCAAGTACACCCGAGGGTCCACCTGACCCGCCTTTCGGAATGGCAGCCAGCATCTGTTTGAATCGATCAAAGTCCTGACGTCGCAAGGCTTTATCCTCAAGAGCAGGCAATGACCACACGTAGACGCTACGCTGATTCTCTCCATTCTCGAAATTCCAGTTGTACATGTATGCGGCACTATAGTTCGTCACAACCCAGTGCATCAACTCGGTATCCTGCGCCTCCAGATAACGACGTGCAATGTGCATACGAAGCTCTCTATTCTGGCTGTTAGCCAGTACGTATTGGGCAACAATCTTCTGATATAATTGGCCTTGATCCATAATTTCGATGATCTTGCTCTCCAACTCATTCTCTTCAATGACCGCTGTCGCCCACAGGCTGATAAAGAGCTTGTTGGCATTCGCTTCCTGCTGCCAGGCCTCGCGTACTTCTGGCTGAACCAACGCCTCGTGTGCCTGTTCAATGAGCTGTGCGGCAACACGTTGATTGGCTGCTTCTATGCCGATCCCTGTCCATACAGCGAGTGCTCTTACCACCGAACTGAAACGAATCAGGTTGTTGTCGATGATGATTTTTAATATGTGAATATAGGCTTCCAGGGTTCCTTCATCCATGCGCTCCACAATGCTTTGGCGCAAACCTTCCTGCAACCTTGCTGCAACCAGCAGCTCACCAATCATCTGATAGGCATCCACCTGATCGCTCATGAATATGCCTTTGATCATTTCATGGGTTAACAATGCATTCTGATTGTCGCCATATATAATCTCGTGCAGTGCCTGCTTCATATCTCCGCCCTGATGATCCAATTCGTATGCGATACAATCCGCCAGGACCCAACGGATCTCATGCAGATAATCCAGCTTGTACTCACGAAGTGACACATATTCACTAAGAGAGAAGTCTTTCATTTCCATTCGGAACAATCCCATCAGTTTGCGAACAACCTGTGCTACATGCTGTTCCGGATCGGACGTGCGGAAGGGCCTGCGTTCATAATTGTTACTGTATGGGAAACGAGTCGCACGCTTTGCGATATAACGGAATCGTGCAACCAATGACTCGCTCGCCAGATGCTGGAGCACATCAAATAGTGGCTCGAATAATGAATTCTGTGAGTCCGCAGCTAATCTTTTAAGCAACTTTTCCGTATTCAAAAACATCTTTTCGTCCCCACGCAAATACGTAGACCCGGCGATCTCCACAACATAGTTTGCCAACTCAAGCTGTACCCCTGTTAACGATTTGGCTCTTTCCTGCAATGCATCCATATACACCTGTTCTTGCTCTTCCTGATTCATCCTGTTCTCCTCCTTCATTGCTCTCTACCACAGACGTCCGGCAAGCATTGTAAAACGGATAAACACCACGTTATCGCCGTCCTGTATCACCATGGATTGGTCCAGTTCCTGCAATTCTTCATCGTTGAGAAACACTTTGTACAACCCATCCTCATAAGCGGTTATTGCCGTCTCCATCGCACCATTCAGATCAGGAACGCCCTCATTGTATACTGCGCCAAATCCAACTTTCCCCGCCGCTCCCTGCTTCTCAATATTATCCGGCATCAGATAGGTGAGTAATTCTGCCTGTTGCTTCTTGTCCTGAAGAGCTTTCACTTGCAGAGCCACCATGTTCTCAATGAGCTGCCTTAGCGTATGGGTTGTTTCCGGAAGTTCGGCAGCTTGCTTGGCAAGTGCCGGCTTGCGCTTACCCAGACTTTTTACCGTTATCCATACGTTCACCGTCTTCCCCCCTCTGTCCTGCCCTATTAGAAGAAGCTTCCATAAGCCCCGATATCTATACCACGATGCGTAATAACCTAAACCCGAATGAATATCTGTCTCAAAACAAAATTAAAAATACGTACATATGTACCCCTAATGAACATCATAACTAAAATTCAGTATATATTCATGAGTCAATCCTCATGTTTACGTGGAACCACGGAACTATGACATACTTGCATACATATACGCAAAAAAAGCCGCCCCGTCTCATGTAACCATGGGACTGGGCGGCCGCTTAGCTATCATAAGAGCAACTTATGACACCTGGTAACCTGTAATCTGAACTCTGTACGAATTATCTGACCAATCGTAACGCTCGAATGCTTACGGCTGCTGTCTTGAACCCAGGCATACGGCAGAACGGGTCCAACTCCGGTCTGGTCGCCCGATTCACATTCTGAGCGCCGCCCCAATGCATCGGCACGAACAAGGTATCCTCCCGAATCGAATCTTTGATGCGCGAACGAACCGCGAAGCTCCCATACACCGATTGAATCTCTACCCATTCTCCATCTTGAATACGATGACGCGCAGCGGTAGCCGGGTGAAGTTCAACAAAGTTCTCCAATTCACGGGCAGCGAGAGACGGGCTGCGATGTGTCTGCACCCCTGTAAGATAATGAGGAAGCACACGGCCATTGGTTAGAATCAGGGGGAATTCCGGCGATGTATCATTCCAGCCCGGACTTGATTCGAATGTAAATGCCGCTTTACCATCGGGGTGGGCGAATCGTTCAATGAACAGTAGTCCTTCTCCCTGCTCCTTCGGGGCAGAACACGGCCAGTATACCCCTTTCTCGTTACGCAAACGCTCATAGGTAATGCCGTAGTAATCCGCGACTCCCCCCCGACTGGCCACCCGAAGCTCATTAAAGATATCTTCAGCACTGTCATATTCAAAGGTAGAGGCTTTGCCCAATTGTGCAGCAATCCGGCATAATATAACCCAATCATCGAGCGTTTCTCCTGGTGCAGGTCGCCCCTGTTCACGGAGCAGAACACGCCCCTCCAGATTGGTCAGTGTGCCTTCATTCTCCATATAAGATGTAACCGGCAGAACCAGATCAGCCATTCGTGCTGTCTCGGACAAAAACATATCTGCCACGATCAGAAAATCCAGCTTGCGCAGACCTTCTTCCACCAAACGCACATTGGGATTGGATACAACCGGATTGGAGCCCATCACGAGTAATGCCCGAATCTCCTGATCATGAACCTTCTCCATCATCTCGTAGGCCGAGACCCCTTTACCTGGCAGACTTGCGGGGTCCACGCCCCAGACGGATGCCACATAGGCACGATCATCTTCATTTTCAATCGATCGATAACCCGGCAACTGGTCAGCCTTCTGCCCATGCTCCCGTCCACCCTGCCCATTTCCCTGACCTGTGATGGCACCATATCCACAGCCTTCTCGGCCAATTTTGCCAGTCGCTAATACCAGGTTGAGAAAATGTCTGACGGCCATATGCCCATCCGTCTGCTGCTCCACACCACGTGCTGTCATGATCATGCCTTTCTCAGCCTCACCATAAGCCATCGCTGCCTGACGAATTAAGGCCATATCCACCCCACACGCTTGTGCGGCCTGTTCGAGTTCCACGTCAGCCAATGCTTGTATCAATTGCTCGTAACCATGCGTTCGTTCGCCTATAAAATGAAGGTCTATCAATCCGGCATCCATAATCACCTTCAGCAGGGTATCCGCCAGCAGTGCATCCATGCCAGGTTTCACCTGCAAGTGAAGATCGGCGATAGCCGCGGTTGCCGTCTTGCGTGGATCAATAACGATAATGAAGGCTCCATTCTCCTTCGCCTGATTAAAGTACGGCAAGAGAGTAGGTTGGCATTCTGCAATATTCGTACCTGCGAGTACGATGCAGCCTGCCTTGGGAATATCGGACAGGCGGAACGTCAATCCACGGTCCATCCCGAACACCTTACTGCCAGCTGAAGCCGCAGCTGACATGCAGAACCGTCCATTATAGTCGATGTACTTCGTACCCAATGCAACCCTTGCAAATTTGCCAAGGAGGTAGGCGGTCTCATTCGTCAAAGATCCGCCTCCGTATACTCCGACCGCATCTGCTCCATATGAATCTTTCAAGTCCTGAAACCGCTCTGCAATGGTCTGAATGGCCTCTTCCCAGGAACAGGATTCCAGCTCGCCATTGCGACGAATCAGCGGGTGCATTAATCGCTGTCTACTGAGCGCATGCTCATGGGCATTCATGCCCTTCACACACAGCCTGCCCTGAGAGGCTTCATTCGGAACTCCCTGGACCGTATATTCCGCTCGGCTGTGGCCTGCAACAGGCCCAGCCAGCTCTTCGACCTTCATCTTGCATTGCACACTGCAATATGGACATTGCGTTTCTTTCACATACAGCTTGGATGCCGCCATTTCCGAAGTTATCGATAATCCCATTTTCATCCCTGCCTTTCAGCTGTAATCGACCGATCCGTTTCAGATGGTGCCCTGCACCGCTGAAGATTCAAGAGATTGCTTCATGCTGGATGCTAAAGCTGCATCCAGCTCTTGATAATGAATCGCAACAAGTTCCTTCTGTAATTGGTCATCCAGCAGCGTTTCTCTAATCGACATGAATCCCATTCGCTCGGTCCATGCCCATAATGGCTCATCATACCAAGCCGTTTGGCGATACCACTGAAGACAGGCTGATGCAAGCATGGCCGCTTGCATCTCCGTCTCAGCCACCGCAAGCAGCCTGCCTTCCTTCACAGGGTGCTCTGCGTGACCACCTGCGTAGATCTCCCATCCAGCTGGTGAAGCCAATAAGCCGATATCCTGAACCAGTGCGCTCACCCATGATCCTGGTCCTGGTGCAACCCCTAGATTCACAGACGATGGCATCGCTGCACCGTTCCAAATCGTACGAAGCTTTGCTGCCAAGCCACTCGCATCCTTCGCATAGGATGAAAGCTTGGTCTGATCATCCCAACGCACCTGAACCTCCAAGTGACCCTCTATCTCATCATCTCTTGAAAGCTCAATCTGATTTCCATTTCGTACAACTGTCCAATACTCAGCAAGCGTGCTCTCTCTATCATTGATCAATCGATTGGATACCTGTAAGTAGTAATGAATCACAGGGCGACACACACTGCAGCCGTGCTCCGAACTCCAAGCCAGCTTCTGAAGGACCCCGGTGAGATCACCTGTTTCCCGAACTATAATATCAGCTAGCAATTCCTTCAGTTCTGCATGCCCTAGCTCCGTACAACTGCATACCGGCATTGGAACAGGTTTACCCGGTGCGGCTTCCACCCCAGTACCCCCGTTATTTTTTAGATTATGCGTGTGTTTCAACAGTGCAGCCACCATCGGGCGACAGCCACCGCATGAACCCGATGCCTTGGTCTGCTCCTTCACCTGATCTGCCGTTTCCAACCCATGTTCATGAATCGCCTTCATAATGGCAGCCTTGGTCACATTGTTGCAGGCACATACGGTCTCCTGAGACGGTAATGCGGCAGCGGCCATCTCAGCCGGATCAGGGCCCCCTTCACGCGGAGCCAATTCCGCTACATCCGCACCTCGTTGCACCAGTCCAAGCAATGCCGTTCCTTCGGTTGTATCTCCAAATAAAATGGCTCCACGCACTTTTCCAGCCTGCATCAACACTTTCTTATATGTGCCTTGAATGCCATCCAGATGTTGAATTGCGGTCTGCATGCCTTCCCCACCAATATCGCCTGCCGAGAAAACATCAACGCCTGATACCTTCAACTGTGAGTAGGGAATAGACCCTTTGTATTCAGACGTTTCCTGTCCACAGAGCGTACGGGCAAGCACCTTTCCTTGTTCGTATAAGGGGGCTACCAGACCATAACTGATTCCCCGATGTTCGGCACATTCCCCCACTGCGTATATATCCGGCACACTGGTGCGCATATAGTCATCTACCATAATTGCCCGATTGGTGGCGATTCCGCTGCGTCTGGCCAAATCCACATTTGGCCGAATTCCCACAGCGACAATGACAACCTGAGCTTCAAGCCTGGAACCATCGGTGAACAGCAGCCCCTGCGCCTGCGATCGTCCGGTAATTTTCTGCGTATTTTTGGACAAAAGAAAGTACATGCCCTGGTCTTCAAGCTCCTCCTGAAGCATCGCGGCGGCTTTTTGATCCAACTGTCGGTTCATAATGTAAGGTGCATTATGAACCACCACAGCTTCCATACCCAGATGCAGCAACCCGCGTGCAGCCTCCAGTCCCAGCAACCCACCACCAATGACTGCGGCCTTCCGGTAGACTTTGGAATAGTCAGACATTCGCGTACAATCATCCATGGTCCGGAAGGACATGACCCGCTCTTTATCCATTCCAGGAATCGGTGGGATAAACGGTGAGGAACCTGTGGCCAGAATCAGGACATCATACGTTTCCCTTAGGCCGGATTCAGTCTCTATATATTTTCCTCGGGTATCAATTCGGTGCACCGTTTCACCTGTACATAGCCGGATATGATGCTCGGCATACCAGCTCCAATCATTGATTATGATATCCTGTAACGAATGCTCCCCCTGCAATACTTTCGATAACATGATCCGATTGTAATTGGGACGGGGTTCATTGCCGTAGATGACAATCTCATACGTATCAGGCTCCAGTGCGATGATCTCTTCAACACACTTCACGCCAGCCATACCGTTCCCGATAATCACCAGTTTGCTTCTGCTCATGGGCTGCCCCCTATCTCTCTTATCTGAAAATAAACAGAAAAACCCCTTCTCCATCATTCGGAAAAGGGCACCGTTGCCTCCGGAATACACACGCCTTTGTGTGGATTCATATTAGATTCAGATTAAGGGAATCTCAATCTTGTGTCAACTAAATTAACACAAAACATTCGTAAATAGATAAAAAAATGAATTATTTAAAATTACGTGTAATTTTTGTTGACATACACATTTTTTCTTGCTTATAATTTGAATCAAAATCACAGTGCTGTGATCAACTCAGATGCGGGAACACAATGACGTGTACCGCCTGTCGGCAACGGGGCCGCAAATCGTTCTGAACTGGACGAATTGCGGCCTTTTTCTGCCTCAACAAGCACATAGACAAATGACGAAGATCTCAATTGGATGAGGAGCGATGATGGATGATGGAGAGCAAAAGTTTTTGGAAAAGCGGGCATAAGCCTACCCTCTTCGGGGCGTTTATGTATTTTGACATCAGTTTTATGATATGGGGGATGCTTGGTCCACTCGCAGTTGTGATTGCGTTGGATTATCCGATGACTCCGCTGGAAAAGGCCAATCTTGTGGCATTGCCTATCCTTGGCGGCTCCATTCTGCGCCTTGTGCTCGGCTTCATGTCTGATTATATTGGTCCGAAACTGACCGCGCAGATCGGGATGCTCGTCACACTCGTTCCTTTATTACTCGGCTGGCTATGGGTCGACTCTTTAAGTCAATTGTACGTGGTGGCACTCTTGCTCGGTGTCGCAGGTGCCTCCTTTGCTGCTGCGCTGCCGCTGGCTGGTCAATGGTATGGGAAAGAGCATCAGGGTCTTGCCATGGGTATTGCCGGGGCGGGTAACAGCGGAACCGTACTCGCGACGTTGTTTGCCAATCGCTTGGCAACGCATTTTGGCAGCTGGGAAGTTGTATTCGGACTTGCTATTATACCGATTGCTCTCGTATTTATTCTCTTTTCTGTCTTTGCCAAGAATAGCCCTAACCGGCCTGAACCCAAGAAATTGTCCCAATACGGAAGTCTGCTTAAACAAAAAGATGCTTGGGTATTCTGTGCCTTCTATTGTGTAACCTTTGGTGGTTTCGTTGGATTATGTAACTATCTAACCATCTTCTTCAACACCCAGTATGGACTTTCTCCTGTTCGAGCCGCAGATATTACCACCTTCTGTGTCATTGCAGGCAGCTTCTTCCGGCCTGTAGGGGGTTATCTGGCAGACAAAATTGGTGGAACCCGCATGCTGACTTTCCTTTATACAGGAGCCTGCGTCATGTTGATTGGAGTATCCTTCATGCCACCACTTCCTGTTGTAGTGGTCATGCTGTTCCTCGGTATGATGTGTTTGGGAGCTGGAAATGGATCCGTGTTCCAACTGGTTCCGCAACGCTTCGGTAACGAGATTGGCCTGATGACAGGCATTGTAGGCGCGGCTGGCGGGTTGGGCGGATACGCACTGCCGCTGATTCTCGGTCAACTGTATAGCAGCTACCAATCCTACACTCCAGGCTTCGTCATTCTTAGCCTGATTGCTGCAGCTTCCCTGTTCCTTGTTCTCTTCATGCAATCCCGCTGGCGTGTAAGCTGGTTGAGTCGGGGCAGCAAAGGCTTAGCGGAATCAACACCTCTCTCTTCGTAAGGCATGCAAACACTTGCCTGTTAATAGGGTTCCGTGATACGAATGATTCGCATATAACCAAAGGAACAGCGTGGCCTCACCAGGCTGCGCTGTTCCTTTGGTTATTTCAGCTGTTCTTTTAGCTTAAGAAGAATATTTTTGAAGAACAATCACCGCATTATGACCGCCAAAACCAAAGGAATTGGACATTCCAATCCGCAAATCTGCTCTTCTTGCCTCATTGGGTACATAGTCCAGATCACATTCAGGGTCACTCTGCTCCTGATTGATGGTTGGAGGAATGATGCCATGACGCAGGCTTTGAATAAGTGAGATCGCCTCCGCACCACCAGCTGCACCAAGCATATGTCCTGTCATGGACTTATTCGCTGTGACCGGAATATCATAGGCAGCTTCCCCGAAAAGTTGCTTAATCGCTCTCGTCTCAGAGAGATCGCCCGCCTCCGTACTGGTGGCATGAGCATTAATTACATCGATGTCTTCAGGTTCAATCTGAGCTTCTTTAAGCGCTGCTTTCATTGCCAGATATGCCCCCCGTCCTTCCGGGTGGGTTGCTACCATATGATATGCATCTGAACTGGCACCATATCCAATTACTTCGGCAAGAATATTTGCCCCTCGTTCCAGTGCATGAGATAGTGACTCAACAACCAGTATCCCAGCGCCCTCCGCCATGACAAAACCGTCTCTCCCCGCATCAAATGGACGGCTTGCTGCATGGAACGCTTCATTTCTTGTTGACAACGCTGTCGCATTACCGAAGCTTGCCAGTGACACTTCAGTTACAGCTGCCTCTGTCCCGCCAGCAATAATGACATCGGCTCCGCCATGACGAATGATCCGGAAAGCTTCTCCAATAGCTGTATTGCCAATGGAACAAGCGGTTACTGGCGACAATGTCGGCCCCCAGCAACCAAACCTCATGCTGACCATAGCCGCAGCCATATTGGATATCATCATGGGTACCAGTGTTGGACTGACTCGCGCAGGTCCCCGATCGGACAGGACTTTGCCTTGTTCCATCAATGTCTGGATTCCTCCTATACCTGAACCAATATATACACCTACCCGTTCACGGTCCAGTTCATCCATCACAAGACCCGATTGCGATATAGCCTGGTCCGCAGCAGCAACAGCAAATTGCACGAATCGATCCATACGCCTTGCTTCCTTGCGACCAAAACGCTCTTCACCATCAAAATCATGGACCACGCCAGCGATTCTGGTTTTGTACAAAGCTGCATCGAAATGCTCTATAGGTGATACACCTGATCTACCCTCAATTAATCCATTCCAGAATGTATCTACATCATTTCCCAAAGGGGAGATAACTCCCATACCTGTAATCACGACTCGTTCCATGTTCATTCTCCTTCAGCACGTTTGTCTACCTTAATCTTACGTTCTGACACTAATAGTGCACTTTTGAATATCCTATTACAAGTTGTCAATTATAATAGTATAATGACTACCATGATAACGAGAATTGAAGGTGATGAATTGAACTACGATGTCAGGTTACAGGCATTGTCCACTTTTCTGAAAACACAGCGTTCCAAAATTTCTCCCGAATCGGTCGGTTTACCCACTGGAAGTCGGAGAAGAACCCCTGGGCTGAGGAGAGAAGAGGTTTCCCAACTGGCAGGCGTGAGCACAACATGGTATACCTGGCTTGAACAAGGTCGGGATATTCAGGTCTCCCATTCCGTGTTGGATAACATTGCTTCAGCACTAAGGCTTACTGCAGATGAACGAAAGTATCTGTTTTCACTCGCCATGGAGCATCATACGGAACTGCCCACACTGGAAGAAGAACCGGTTCAACTTCATCCTTCCTTGCAGAAAATTTTACAAGAACTTCATCACTGCCCTACCGTGATCTCGGATCGGCGTTGTTACATTGTTGGCTGGAATGATGCAGCCCGGCATGTTTTTATGGATTTTGAACAGATTCCTCCCGAACAGCGGAATATGATCAGTCTGTTATTTGATCGAAAGGAATTTCGCAGGCTCGCGGTGAACTGGGAGGATTTTGTTAGCGGATTTCTGGCAATATTTCGTGCTTATTATGGTCAGTATGTGGATGATGAATGGTATAATTTATTTCTGGATGACATGATGAGCAGACATTCCGATTTTCAGACACTTTGGAAACAAAGCAGTGTCAGCAGTGCCCCGGATGTGTTAATTGAATTCAGACATTCCAAAGCAGGCAAAATGCTGTTTGATCTGACCTCATTGCAGGTTAAAGGCAGCTCTGATCTGCGTTGCAGTGTGTATACCCCAGCTCCAGACACCGCTACCGAACGTAAACTGATGCGCTTGATCGAGCGTGAAGCGAATTCATATCTTGCTAAGAATTAACTTAGAATCTCTCAGGCCTTACCCAGTCATATCAGCATTCGGACACCCTCATGTTGCAAATTTTAATTATCAGGGTATACATGATCAAGTATATTAAGCTAACCCATGGATCTTAGTCCTTCTACATGAAGGGGATTCAGAAAGGAATATCATGACCAAAGTGCTTATCATAGAGGACGACAATATGTTAGGCGATACATTATCCCTATATTTACAAGGTGAAGGGTATGATGTTATCCGTGTCGATAACGCAAGAGATGGTCTTCTACAGCTTCAAGCGCGGCCTGATATCCTGCTTCTTGACTTGATGCTCCCTGATTCGGATAATCAAAATCCTTGTTCTCTCATGCGTCAACATACCCCCATTCCCATCATCGTTATCTCTTCGTTAACCGAAGTTTCTGAACGGATTCGCTCATTAACGGATGGGGCTGATGACTATGTCTGTAAACCTTTCAGCATGCAGGAGCTAAAAGCACGTATGGAGGCTGTATTGCGCCGCTACTCCATATTGAACAGCTCTGTTGTTACCGAACAGGAAACCGGAATATCTCTCGACCTGGCCCGAAGAATCGTTCTGTTGAATAACGAGCGAGTCGAAATGACGTTCTCCGAATTTGAGATCATGAAGCTGTTTGTCCTCAATCCTGGCAAGGTGTACAGTCGGTATGCCCTGATTGAAGCCATTCGTGGTACGGATGCCTACATTAATGATCGCACCATCGATGTACATATTACCAAACTTCGTAAAAAAATCGAGGACAACCCGAAAAACCCCCAATATATTCAAACCATTTGGGGGGTCGGATATAAGTTCACACCTTAAAGCAGCACAGCTTCATTTAGGTCACCATGTCACCATGGCAGGGAGCCAGTGATGATATCAATCTCTTGTTGCACCTTCTCCAACACCGAATTTAGTTCCTCTTCTTCAAATACCGGACGGGACAAGAACGATTCCAATTGAAGAACCAGACGTAACAGGTCCACTGCATGCAGATTGGCAGCTACACCTCGGAGTGAATGGACGTTGCGGATCACTGCAGCAATCTGCTGCTGCTGAAGCTGAGTCTTGAGTTTCTTCTGAAATGATCCATACTCCACTCTGAATCTCGTGAGTGCATACTGCAGAATATACGGCTTGCCGTCCATCTGATTGATCGCCTTTTCCACATCAATTCCATTGATTTTCCTTATTCCTTTTAGATCAATCCATATTGCCATTATGTCTGCAATCTGTTGTTCATCTATGGGCTTCGTCAGGATGGCATTCATGCCCGCTTCAAGATATGATTCATAGTCTTTCTTTAAACCATTTGCTGTAAGCGCAATAATGGGTGTACGATCATATTCCCTCATCTTGCGAATGTGTCGCACGGCATCCATTCCATTCATGTCTGGCATGTAGAGATCCATCAGAATAAGTTCCCATGCTTGTTCGTTCAATTTCTTCAAAACCTCTGTGCCACTGTCTGCCAGGGTCACTTCGAATCCGATATGTTCCAGCATGGCCCGAATAGCCAATTGATTGATTTCATGATCTTCCGCTATCAGAATGTGTCCTTTCGAGTTCGGTGAATAGGAATCCTCGCCGTCTACCATCTGATGCTTCTCCAGCGGTCCTTCACCCTGAAGGGCAAGTATGACTTCAAATAATCCCAGACGTGTAATGGGTTTGACCATCATCATGTCCAGTTGAATGGATTTCTCCTCACTCCAGAGGGCATTCTCACTGAGCGCATGCGTATAACCTACCACCTGAACTTTTGTTCGATCTAATCGCTTGATCAGGTTGTCCCAGGTTGAATCATTACGTACGTGTTCTGCATCCATATCGATCATAAATAATATCGAACCTATCCCCTCCGCATCAGCTATACTCCAATCGCTCTCCATCATAGGCTTCAACGCAGGATACAGTTTCGACTTCATCCCGAATGAGTAGAGTATCTGCTTCAGATTTTCGCCCATTCGTTCATCTTCTTCAATAATAATGACGTCATGCGCACAATAGAGAAGGGGGTATGTTTGCAGGAAGGAACTTTCTTCTTCCGAATCTGCAAGTTCAAATATCAAGTCGAATGAAAACAGACTGTACTCTCCCAGCACACTATCCACCCGCAAGTTTCCTCCCAAGGATGTCACCAGAAGGTAACAGATGACCAGCCCGAGTCCAGAACCACCATATGTTCGATACGTTGAAGGCTCTGCTTGAGTAAACGGGACAAACAGCCGCTCCAGTTGCTCGGGTGAAATTCCAATTCCGGTATCCTCTATCTCAAAACGAACCTGAACCCGCTCCGCCTCCAATGAGAGCACCTCTGCCTTCAGCGTTACATAGCCATGCTCCGTAAATTTAATCGCATTACTCAGCAGATTCAATAACACCTGTTCAAGTCGGAATGGATCACCTATCACCGTTAACGGCAGATCGGGATCGGTTGTAAAGATCACTTCGATATCTTTATTTCCGATAGCTACGCCAACCTGATCTGCCACACGCTTAAACACATCCTCTGGTGAGAAAGAAATCTGTTCCAAAATCAGCTTGCCTGCCTCAATTTTTGAAAAATCAAGAATATCATTCACAAGAGTAAGCAGGGTTTGAGAGGAAGCATTGATTTTACTCAAATAATCCTTTTGTTGTGGGGATAGATCCGTACGTTGAAGCAACAGCGAAAAGCTGATAATGCCGCTCAGTGGGGTACGAATCTCGTGACTCATGAATGCAAGAAACTCGCTTTTCGCCCGGCTTGCTTTGTCAGCCTTCACACGATTATACTGATCCGAAATATCATGAATCACTGCCTTAACTTTTTCACATGGATTTAGTGTTTTAACAGGGTATAGATGAACCCGAACATGCTTCTCATGACCTTCTCCAACAATAAAACTCAGTTCCGTATCTTGAACTAAATTATGATGCAAGGCTTTTTGGAAAATGAAAAACCAATTCTCCTGCTGCTCAATGAACAACAATTCTTCAAGCTGACGACCAATCACTTCCTGCCTATTCAGACCCAGAACATCCAGAAATTTCTGATTAACCGACACAATACATCGGTTGCTGTCCATACCGACCAACCAGTCTGCAGACACTCGCTCAAGTGTTCGATATCTCTCTTCGCTTTCTTGAATCCTGCGTTTAACTGCTCTGTGTTCCGTGATATCAAGTCCATACCCTACGACATATTTCACCACACCCTCTTCTCGCAGAGGACGGATTTTCACCAGCGAGTAGTAACCTTCATGCTCAATCTCGTAAAAAAAAGATTCACCTTCCCATGCCCGGTTGAACTGCTTTCGCAGAAACTCTACCTTCTCCTTAGGGATAATATTCAAAGCGCCCAGTTTGTAATTTTGCTTCAGATTACTCATATCCAAACCCAGGCGAGAGAGCATCTCTCCTTCAAGCAAAAGGTATTCGAATTTTCCATTATGTTTTCGAATTTTAAAAGTAAAACCAGGCTGCATACGAAGCATTTCGAGCATCTCCTGATCCCTTTGAATGACCAAATGTCTATATCGATGATTTTGATTCAGATAGTATAGAAATAGAACAACCGCCAAGAGGCAAATACACTGAAATAGCAGAATTATCCCCAGAATAGCAAGCGAAGGAGAATATGTCTTCACCACAATCGACTCATATACAGTAGTTAGCAGCAAAGCTCCCAATACCCACTTGAGTGTAAATCTCCTAATATATTTGAAACTCAAACCTATCGCGACAACAAACATCATCTCTAGCAATGCATACTGCCCGTTCTCAAACAAAGGGTTAACCCCCATGTTAATACGGAAAATCCACATGCCTGCATAAGTAGCAAATGCGGAAACAAATCCACCAAAATAAGCGGCTAATAGATAAACAATGGCTCTAAAATTCAACATGGTACCATCGCTCAATACGATATAAAAGTAATATAAAGCGGTACCCAACATGCTCAGCGTAATACCGATAATGATCCGAGTCGTGATCGTAGATGAACGCGTAGCATTGGTTTGGTTCAGATAGTGATGAATCAGAAAAACAAAGATCAAAATCAGCGTGTAATTTAATACAAGATCGCGTAGCAAATGGTCACCGTCCACATTACGAATTCAGGAATTCATGCATTCAATGAATATTGCCGGATTCACGGTCGCAGTTCCCCAGTATACAGATCATAGTATGCCGGGCTCCCTTATTCAATCGACGATTTGGACCATATTTATGAAAATATCCGTTCCATTCAGCTAACATACACTTATCGCAAGATAACGTTTTTTTCTCATGAAAGTTCATCATTAAATATGCTGATATAAAAGAGAGAATCATCCAAATGTACCGATGTAATCGTTACTTGGGCTTCCCACACTTCCTGATTAGCCTTTATTAATTGGGCTACGCCAGACCAGGTCTGATTTCCTCTCCAGTGGGTATCCATTAGCAATCGGGCAGGCTGACCTATGGTGCTCTCCCGTGAGAATCCTGTCTTCGTTACATAAACAGAATTCACATCCAGAATCACACCCTCCTCATCTGTAATCATGACCGCATCCGTTAAGAGTAAGAAGGCTCTGAGTTCTAGTTGCATGGTTATCCACTCCCCCGATGAACATGATGTGAAGCCATTTCTGTGCGATAATCTCTTCTACGATCCCGTTTAATACTTAAACTGTCTGATAAGCCGCTGCAGCTCTTCAGCCAGGGTAGACAGGCCACGAGCTGAAGCAGAGATCTGCTCCATCGCTGCCAGTTGCTCCTCTGAGGAAGCGGCCACTTCTTCGGAAGTTGCGGCGTTACCTGACGCAATACCTGCCAACTCATTGGACACGGCAGTTACTTCTTGTACACCTGCTGTAATCTCTTGTGACGTAGCTGCAATCTCTTCGATCTGTGGTGTCGTTTCACGCATGCTATCCAGAATGCGTTCAAACTTTCGAATCGCTTCTGTAGAGATTTCCATGCCCTCTCCAACCTCTGAAGTCACTTTCGCCATCATGCGAACGGAAGCAGCCATATTTTCCTGTACCGCCGTAGTCAGCACGGTAATTTCATTGACAGACTGTCCGGATTGCTCTGCCAACTTGCGAACCTCTGTTGCTACAACGGCGAACCCATTGCCATGTGTACCTGCCCGAGCAGCTTCAATGGATGCATTCAGCGCGAGCAGGTTTGTCTGCTTGGCTATATTTCCGATTAACTCCGTGATCGCGGAAATTTGGTGTGATCGTTCATATAACGCCTGAATCATTTGGTTGGTCTGCTCTACCGTCTCTTGAATCGATTGCATCTGGCTCACTGTCTGCTTGACGGTGTTGCCGCCTTCTTCTGCTTGTACGGTTGTATGTTTCGCCAGATCAGCAACATGTATGGAACGTTCGGCGATTCTTGTGATGCCAATTGTAATTTCATTCATGGCCTGATGGTTATGTTCAATGCCCTGGGTCTGTTTCTCTGCACCACTCGCAATTTCCTGAATGGCTCTGGCTACCTGCTCACTGGCTGCACTGGTTGATTCCGCACTCTGAGTCATTTCATCCGACGAGATAACGACCTGACTGGCGCTGTTCTCCACATTCTGAATCAACACACGGAGATTACTCTGCATCTTGCCAAAAGCTTCACTAAGCTCACCAATCTCATCATTGCTTGTGTTTGTAATGGTCTGAGTGAGATCCCCTTCACTCACCTGAATCGCCTGATCCTTCAACTGACGGATCGGTTTAATAATCGATCGCATCACCAGCCAGATGACCATAATTCCGATAACGAGACAGGAAACAATGACAATAATCATGCGATTCAGTATGGGCGCAGCTGCATCGTCCACCTCAGAGGAGAACATGGTGCCCGCGACTTTCCATCCCGTAGATGCATTCGTGGCGTAATACATGACCTTATCAACCTGATCAAAAGTATAGTTGAAGTTGCCGGATTCATTCGTATACACTTGTGTCCAAAAATCTTCTGTTGCATCTGTACCGGGTTGTACCGTCGGATGATAGATATATTTTTCGCTGGCATCCAGGAGAATCAGATACCCCTGTTCTCCTACTTTAATGCCGCTCACCAATTTACTAATGTTCGTCAAATTAAGATCCAGCTGAACTACACCTGATTGGTCATTCAGTGCCTTGGCAATCGTGATGGTGATCTCATTCGTCTCGGCAGAAATATAAGGATCTGTAACAATCACCTGCTGTGGCGTACCCATTGCTTCCGTGTACCATGGTCTGGTTCGCGGATCATAATCCTTGGGCATCTCCGCATCAGAGGACATCAGATACACACCCGCTTCTGTACCCACACCTATGGTGATAATATCTGTGTTCTGCGCAGCGTAACCCTTCAACTCGTTCACGACCCGAACTTCAGCATCTTCTTGACGCAACTGCTCTGCAAGTGTACTCGCATAATATTCAATGTGGTCCCGCTTGGCATTGATTGAGAGATCAATTGTCGCACTGGCTAGATTAACGTTTTCCATCGCACTATGTAAAATTTGATTCTCCACTTCATCTCTTGCACTGTTATACGACAACACGCCAATACTTAACGAAGGAATAGCCAGGAAAGCAATAAAGGACACCACCAGCTTCGTTTTAAAGTTGTTCTGCATCTTGTTGAACCAGGTCGATTTGTTATTTTTTCGGGACAAATTTCTCTACCTCTTCCAGATTAATTTTAGTTTTACTTGTTATAACTTATAACGAGCAAACCATCTTTATAAAAACTAGGTCTCACTTCTTGTAAAAAACGCTTTTCACACTAAAAAGCATGTTTAAATCTCTTTATTTATAATTCTAAAGAACTATTTTCAAACAAATTATACGAAAAAACTATTAAATAAAGTATTCCGGGGATATGACCAAATTGTTAACTTTCTAAACAATTGTTAATAGCCAGCGGATGACAAAAAAAGATCCGAGCGTTATCGCTCAGATCTCAAAGGCCGTTCATATTAGGCTACATATTCTACTATTCAAATGCCGGGATTGCGATATCTGCATATTTCTCTTCGAAGAAAGCTTTGACTTCAGGACCTGCCATACGCTTGGCCAGCTTCTGGATAGCTTCAGAGTCCTTGTTATCCTCACGGGCTACCAGGGTGATCGCAAAATGGGAGTCATCCTTCTCGGTTAACAATGCATCTTTTTTAGGAGTAAGACCCAGCGGACTGGCATATGCAGGTGTCATGGCTACCAGATCAGCATCATCCATCATGCGAGCCAGCATCAGCAAGTCCACTTCCTTGAACTTGAAGTTCTTCGTATTTTCGGTGATGTCCGCCTGAGTGGCATTAAAACCTACGCCTTCTTTCAGCTTAATCAATCCATTTTGCTCCAGCATCACAAGAGAGCGACCAATGTTGGAAGGATCGTTCGCAATTGCAATGGTTGCACCTTCTGGCAATTCCTCAATGGATTTGTACTTTTTGGAGTAGCCGCCATATATCGCATTGTAGATGGGTTGCACTGCAACCAGATTCGCATTGTTTGCTTCATTATATTGAGTCATGTAAGGCACATGCTGGAAGAAGTTCGCATCCACTTCCTTGTTCGCCAGTGCCGTATTCGGCTGAACGTTATCGGATAATACAACCACTTCCAGGTTGACGCCATCTTCCTTCAATAGCGGTTTAACAATATCCAGTACATCTGTCATCGGTGGAATCAACGTGGCTACTTTCAGTGTAACTTCTTGTGCAGCTTGTGTATCTTCTTTCGTTCCTTCAGCCGCAGGTGTTTCTTCTTTTTTGCCACAAGCAGCTACGACCAGCATTACTGCAAGCAACATCAGTATCATTTTTGCTTTCATTATAAAGTTTACCCCTCATCCTGTAATCTGTATTGGTTATTCTTGATACGGAACTAACATACGCTTAAGACCTGCGATCCAGCCAGCGGGACAGTCTGCTGCCTGTGAATTGGATCATCTGTACCAGGATAATCATAATGATGATCGTAAATACCATAATGTCCGTTTCGAAGCGCTGATAACCGTAACGAATGGCAAAATCGCCAACCCCGCCGCCACCTACAATACCCATCACCGTCGAATAGGAGATGAAGCTAATCGTAGCTGTGGTGAGTCCCAGTACCAGGCCGGATCGTGCCTCCACGTACAGGAATTTCACCACAAGCTGCATCGTTGATGCCCCCATGGAAGCAGCAGCTTCAACTACTCCCTTCGGTACATCGAGCAACGCTTGTTCCACCAGTCTGGCGTAGTAGGCTATCGCAATGACCGAGAGCGGGACGGTTGCCGCCAATGTACCGATGGACGTCCCCACGACAATCCGTGTGAATGGGATCATGAATACGACCAGCAGTAGGAACGGAAACGAACGAACGATGTTGACGATACTACCGAGTACAAAGGCGAGCGTTTGATTCTGATACCGCTGTCCTCTCCGGAATAGGTACAGCAGTGTACCCAGAGGTAATCCGATCAGAACAGCTGCCGCAATGGATATGCCCACCATGACAAAAGTCTCTCCAATCGCCTGCCATATCTCATGCTGATATTTCAGCACAGACTCAGGTAACCTCATGACTTGTCCTCCTGTTCTGCACGACGTAGCCAAGACGAACCTGTCATCCCGTGTTCGTCACCCGCAAGCAAGGATGTCAGCAGATCCGGTTGCGGAGCGGGAATACTGCTCACTTCCGCTTTAGTCAATGTCCGAACAAGTCGCCCATCCTTCATGACGGATATTCTGTGACATAGTTTACGAGCCACTTCCATCTCATGCGTCACGACGACAATGGTCACGCCCAGCGTTTCATTGATATGACGAAGCACATCAAGTATGCCGTTCGTGGTCTGTGGATCAAGCGAAGAGGTCGGTTCATCACAGAGCAGCACATCCGGACGACTGGCGAGTGCTCTTGCAATCGCCACACGCTGCTTCTGTCCTCCGCTAAGTTGAGCAGGATATTGATCTGCCTTTTCCTCCAGTCCAACAAATCTTAACACTTCAAGTCCTCGTTCGACTCGCTGTGTACGGGACATGCCCGCCAGTTCCAGCGGCATGCAGACATTGCCACTCACCGTTCGGTTACTGACAAGATTAAAGTGCTGAAAGATCATACCAATGGACCTGCGTGCCAGACGCAGCGTGCGCTCATTCATCTGGGTCAGGTGCTGCCCATTCACAACAACTTCACCCTCATCCGGCTTTTCCAAACCATTGAGCATCCGCAGAAGCGTGGATTTGCCTGCACCACTCGAACCGATGATGCCGTGAATTTCGCCTTGTCCCACTTCAAGCGACACCGAGCTTAACGCTTCGAATCCCTGATCTGCACGGGAACCGCGCTCGTTATAACGTTTGCTTACACCATATAATGAGATCATGGAGAGTCCTCCCGTGAATGATCGTGCATGGTTCTTCAAGAACACATGAAGAAAGCCCGCACAGCCGATAACCGGAGCGCGAGCAATCCTGTTCATTTATAATAAATCAACATCCCTGATGAGACAAGCTTTTAAGGTGAGATTGCCTCCTGCAGGCGGCTGGCTTCATACACGCGAAAACGTCCGTTGGACGAACCCACATACACTTCATTGCCGATCCGGTTGATCGTTCCATTCTTCGCATCCCGGTCGCGGTGCTCCGGGCTTCCCATCACGACGTCATATACACGACCCAGCAGTTCTCCACTCTTTTTGTTCAATACCAACCAATTCTCGTCCATGGGCAGCAGCAACTGGTCATCAATGACCAGATAACTTCCCTGATTCGTTGGATACGTCAACGTTGCAATCGTATCTTTGGCATTCCAACGGGTCTCCCCCGTATCATAATTCAAAGCCGCAGGATACCCATTTTTAATTACATATAACTGATCACCTTCCACCAGTCCTCGTTCAATCTTGCCCTTGATTGTCCAGCGTGTTTGGCCAGTCTTGGCATCGTACAGAGTGGTTGTAAAATCTCCATATGTTCCGTAATGATCGCCTTTTTTGTTCTCACGGATCAAGAGCATGCCATCATTCAGCTCCTCAAATCTCTGTCCTACCCGAGCTGGGAATTGTGCAAGCTTTTTCCCCGAGTTCAGATCAAGCAGCAGCCACTGATTGTCTAACGATAGCCATCTTTCAGCATTCGTGGTTGCAAAGGGATCCAGACGTTCAATTCCATCAAAATATGGATCATTCCCAAGTTGATCTATGGTAGATCGTTTGCCCTTCAAGCTCCATACGGTTCGCCCTGATTGCGGATCGGCTGCAATGAGTTTATTCTTTTCCCAGTACAACACATAAGGATCATCTGCACTCTTGTTCAATAATTCGTAACCCGTAGCCAGTTTTCGCGTCCACAATGTTTTTCCGTTTGCACTGTCCAGAACCGTCAACCAACTGTTGCTTGAGCTCTCAACAACCGGGCTATCCACAACCACAACGTTCTTCGCAGCAGTGATGCCATTTAATCTAAAGTTTTGCTTAGGGGTGTACGTCCATGTGACCTTCCCGCTCTTCAAGTTCAGATGACGAATACGATCCACGTATTTTTTCTTGTCAGGGTCATAATCGTTGTAGATTGTAACGTATTGGCGTCCTGTATCCACCTCTGCCTGCTGTCTTCCAAAGCCACCATTCATCCCCCATAATTTCTGGCCTGAATGTCGGTCAAGAGCATATATGGATCCTTCGTAGTAATCCCCGCTAAATCCACCGTCATCCCCTTTCATCAGGAGCACGTCATCCGTGGCTGCTTGTAAAAAAGTGTAGTTAATATCTCCTTGATTGGACCATACCGGTTTCCAAGGGATTGTCGTTGGCAGCGTTGTGCCATAGAATTTTGTTGTGAAACCATATTCATCCGCCCGACTGATATTCCAAGCGGAAGCGACAGCATTTCGATCATTCTGTGGTAGGTTCCAGCGAGTTCTGAGCAGCTTGCCATTCTTGTTGAATGTGACCAAAAATTGCCCATCTTCCCGCTCATATCTCCAGGTCTGTCCAATATTCATTGAATGACCCGTGTAATTGAGATTGCTTGAACTCTCTTTCCAATCCGGCTCGCCCAACCACCCAGCCACTTGTTTGGAGGTAGTTCCCGTATCCAGCTTGATATCCGTCAAATGGCGTATAACCGAAGTCGGGAGCGATACCGCCTGATCGAACCAGCCATCAGGCACATGCCTCTGATGTTCTATAGCCTGTGCCTTGATCCAGAAAAGTCCTGGCCGATACGTGGAGGATTCCTTAGTCCAGATTCCTGGAGCAATGGAGATCCCGTACCATCCTTTCCACTTTGCAACAATAACAGCCTTATCTGATAGCGCTTTCTCAAAGGACCAGGTTGTAGAACTGTCTGGAGCCAGATACAGCTTGCTGCCTGATCGGAGCGTGAAACTTTGGGGAGCTGTTTCCGTCATGCTTCTGCTCTCCTTCAGTGCATACCAACCTGGCATCCAAAAGTTTCCATTATCAGTTGACTTGAGCTGCACCCACTCGCCTCGAACTGATGCCAACGTATATTTTTCGTCTTTTGTTGTATAGTATTCTATCCCCACCTGGTCAGCAGCCACACTGCTGTCCCTCCTGTTTTTGAATAGCGGTATATCATTGATGAGCGTAACGGTTTCTCCTTGTTTATAGGCTAGTTGTGTTGATATGGCTTGAGGACTTGTCCCTAAGGCTTGTGGCGTTGTAACCGAAGCTTGTCCTCCAAGCACCACCATTTTGGAATCGAGCAGCATCCATCCCGTCAACAGTACAGCTGATAATCCAGTCACGGTCATCCACTTGTACCCCATTCTCTGCCAGTCAGGCCCCGTCTTCACTCTCGTTCATCCCCATCCATTAGAAGTTATTTCCATATAGACGCTGCGAACAGGAAAAAAGTTACCGTATAACATACTATATTTCCATCTTTCTCCCCGTATTACCTTACATCCACCATCTGAGCATGATAAGGAAAGGTGACCCCGATGTAATAAGCAGCTGTTAGGGTGAGAATATAATAAAATATAAACCACAGATCGGCTCGGGAATAGCCAATCTGAATGTAATTCGTTCGGCTCGCCCCATCCGTGAATCCCTTCGCTTCCATCGCTACCGCCATTCGCTGTGCGCGGCGAATGCTCTGTGCCAGCAGCGGAATAGCGTAGCGCTTGAGTGTACCATATATGTTCCAGCGAGAACCACTTTGCTGTGTCCCGCGAATACGCATGGCGTAACGGAGCGTCTGGAATTCATCCAGCAAAATCGGGATCATGCGCATCGCGGCGAGAAAACTATAGGCATATTTGGCAGGAAGCCTCCACTGCTGCATCAGGGAATAAAACAGCCGTACCGGCTTGGTCGTAAGACCAAAGAGTAACCCGGCAGCTGCCATGCTCAGCGAGCGAAATCCCAGATGTAACCCGCGATAAAAGCTCTCTTCCGTAATGTGTATCAATCCCCACTTATACCATGTGGTCTCGCCCTTACCAAACATCATCATACCTGTAGATGTGGAGATAAACACCAGGATGAATGGTGATGCGTACAGGATTAATCTGTACCACGGGTGGCCTGTCCAGCACAGTAATAACATCATCGCCAATGCAACATTGGCCATGACATTCAGATTGTGAATAAGGATAACGATGACAAACATCATCGTCAGAATAATCATCTTCAATCCGGGATTAACGGCATGAAGCCAGGTTTCACGATGAGGAAACGTCAGCTGCATCAGACAACCTCCCCTCATCTACCGTCCAGATTCGGGTGCAATATCTTTTTACAATTTCACGATCATGGGTAACCATAACAATAGCTGTTCCTTCACGCCGCAATCGCTCCAGTTGTGCCAACATGGCGAATGTATTACGTGCATCCTGTCCAAATGTGGGTTCATCCAGCAGCAGAATTCGCTGCTCTCTGACCAATGCGGAGGCCACACTCAAACGTCGTTTCTGTCCCATGGATAGTTGGTAGGGGTGGCGTTCGGACAAGCTGATTAGTCCAAATTGTTTCAGCATATGATCCGTCCTGGCAAGTCTTTCTTCCGTTGTAAGGCTGCCCCCCAGCAATGAGAATTCCACTTCTTCCGCGACGGTGTTGGTCACAAATTGAAACTCCGGGTTCTGAAAGACAAACGCAATCTGATCTGCAAGCTGTTCCGTTTTGCCAGAAGGCTGACCGTGCACCTCATAATGACCTGTTGTTTTCAGGATATTCATGAGAGATAACAACAATGAACTCTTGCCAGCTCCATTGGCTCCGACAATACCAATCCAATCTCCCTGCCATACCTCGGCCTGTTCCACCTGAATATATGGAGTTTTCCCACGCCATCCGGTGAATTGCTGCAAGTCCAGTGCAGGCCGTTGTGACGATGATGCAGACGATGAGGATGATACGTGAGATGGGGAGAATATCCCCGTTGTTCCGGAGAAACCAGATGATTGCTGGGCTTCCAAGCTCGGAAAGCCCTGATTTTCATTGACCGGGTACTCTCCAGAAGTATTTTTCTTTTCTTCTTTTGTTGCCCCCTCCTGCTTATGCTCTTCCCACACGCCTGGATACCAGATTCCATAAGCTTTCAACTTGGCCCGTTCATCCGTGAATACCTGCTGCGCTGGCCCATCTGCCACAATCTTTCCTTCAGGTGATAACACAATGATGCGGTCGACCATATCCACAATCTCGTTTATTTTGTGTTCAACAATGATGATCGTCTTGTCACTGGCGATCCGTTTAACGGTGTCCCACACTTGGGAAGTACCCTCATCGTCCAGCAGTGCAGTGGGTTCATCCAAAAACAATACCTCCGGGTCCATGGCAAGCATCGAAGCAATCGCAAGACGCTGCTTCATCCCCTGAGACATGGACTGGATCAATACACGATTCTGTTCGAGGGATAACCCCACTTGTTGCAGATAATATTCAATCAGAGCCGGCATCTTTTCACGCGGAATATTTCGATTTTCCAGAACAAATGCGATCTCTTCATCCGTAAAGGACATACAGAATTGGGTATCCGGATCTTGAAAGACCACTCCTGCTTTGGCGGGAACCTGAATATCATCACATTTCATCGGAATCTCAACCGAACGTGGTATCAGACCGCTCAATATCTGCAATAACGTCGATTTACCGGAGCCACTTGGTCCGAGCAACAGCACTTTCTCCCCTTGACGCACAGAAAGAGACAAGCCTTGAAATACCAAGGCTTTCTCTCCCGGGAACTTGCATCTTAGATTCGTCACACCTACCGCTTGCGAATTCCCCTCTCCGCTCATCTAATCCAGCGCCTCATAATCCTGTTTGGATACCGGTCTGAGGGAGCGTGTTACACCGGTCATTTCCAATGCTTTGGCGAGATAATATGCGAACACTCCGGCAATCAGGATGCTTCCAATGAAGCGGAATCCGATGAATAACGTATAATTCCAGGCCGAGAGTGAATCTATGTACCCGTACTGATAATCCAGTAAAAGTGAAGCCGCTGCCGCTCCTATGGCTGCAAGACAAGTGACAAACAGATTGGTTTTTCGATACAGGAATGCGGCGAAGAATATCTCGGCTCCCAACCCTTGCAACAGACCATACACAAGTGTGGACATGCCCCATTCACTGCCCAGAAAGGCACTTACCGTTGAAGCCGCAACTTCGGCGAGAATAGCCACGCCAGGTTTACGAATGATAACAAAAGCAAATGTGCCGGCCATAAACCACATGCCGTAGATCATCTGTTCCGCATGAACGCCGAATGGTTTCATCAAGTCATATGTAGGTCCCCATATCTTGTAAATCACCCCAAACACCACTGCGATCACAATGGTTACCAGAATATCCGTTAGTTTCAATCGCTTGTTCACTGCTGTTGTTGCCATATTCTCTACGTCCTTCCTCTGTTCCCTGTGGGAGTTGTAAAAGTGTGTGTTCAAAAAGACTGGTTTTCAGTACCAAGAAGATGGGATGAAGCTAGAAATGGAGTAGCGGAGCGTAGCGAAAACTACGTGAGCAACGGACATTTCGGCTGAATTCCATATTCGATGCTGATGATGCCGTCAGGCATCCTTCGTAATCAAAAGCAGACTTTTTGAACAACCTCTAAAAATAAACGAAAAAGCCTCCCCGGTTCCGGGCAGGCCTCACGCACAGTATACAATCCTCACAATGATGTTTCGGATGGATGTCGAAAGATACGGAATGTAAACTATTCCCTCTTCGCCTTGGCAGATCCACCACCACAGTTCAAAGAAGTCGTCTGTTGTCATCCCCGTTCATTCCCACAACTCACCTTTACATATTGCAAATCCATGTTCTCTACGCTGGCATTACCCAGATCAGATGTACGGTCAGCGGCATAAGGCCACTCTCTCAGCCCAACTTCATTGAGCTCCCGGTTCACTTATTTCATTGCTTCTAATGTACATCAGATGGGTATTTGTGGCAATCCCTTAATATTGCGTATTGCCGGATTGACTGGTCTTGCCTGATGCAAATCCCTTAAACAGGGTTGGTACTTTGGAATAACGCGTATTCGTAATTTTTCCTTGAGATACACTGCTGTCTGTACGCATAATCGCATCTTTTACATTGGAAATGTTGGAGTTATCCAGCGTCATGTTAACGGCGAAGGTAGCCCCACCATTTTGACGCACCAGCTTGCCGATATCATCCGCACGGAAATTTTTGATATTAATCGTTCCGGCTGCATTCATTTGGAATACTTTATCATAGGCCTTGTACGCTGCTCCGCCGGTAATGTTGACCGTTCCGGCCGACTTCAATGTCAGAGCATCCTCGCCGACGTCCTCCCAGACAACATTCGAAATATTACAGCTCCCATAACAATGAACACCATCAGCAGCAGGTGAGCCGATATTTACATTTTTGAGTGTGGCCCCTGCCTCCAGGCGGAAGACTGGCTTCTGACCCTCTGCTTGAGACCCGTCACCCAGTGTGGAAGGATTGGCTACAAATGTTTTGCCTTGACCGTCGTAGGTCGTGCCCTTTGGAACAACAATCGTTGAATTAACAACTGTAGGCGCAGCAGCAACCGGAACCGCACCAAATATGGAAGCAACCAAACCAGCGGACAACAACAACGTCAACATTTTCTTCATCACTTTATTCCTCCCTTATTCTCTCGTTATTGGATAGTGTACAAGCCTGGGCTTGTACTGGAAGTTCGCCAGAGGTGCACCTCTGTCCAACTCACAACCTAATCCTACCAAATAAGGAAGGTAACTAGAATAATCATTAGATCAGATCTATCATAAAATCGTACATTCCCTGTCATATCGGCATTTTTTGCAAGCCAGGTCTTTGGGACAATATGCTGATCTCAACCTCTGGTATGCTCATTTGTAACGTAATGACCTCTACTCTTATCCCCAGTAACAAAGAAAGATCACTACATTTGTCTTTCAAATGTGTGATCTTGCATGGCTTTCGACTTGCTCATATAAGATGTCAGGCTCCAAATCTCTGACGATAACCGCACTTTCGACACAGCTCTTCCACAGCTTCCCGTTTGGAGAAGCCATATACCAGATTGTTCGCTCGCTCACCCTCAATAATCTCCGAGAATGACTTCTCGTGCACATTACCCAGGTTAATCACACCTTCGCCATCGAGACAACATGGAACCACTGTTCCATCCACTAGCACAGCCGCCTGACCGCGTAGTGCATGGCAGAAGCCTTTGCCGTCATCTTCAGGTGCATCCAGACTTGGCCACTGGAACTCATGGTCCTGATTCAGATATACATTCGGGGCAATTTTGACCCCGCTGCCTGGAACTACTTTTTCCTCAATGCGAAAATCCAGATTGAACTCACGTTCCAGCACTTCTAGTGTCTCCCGATTACGATTCATCTGAGCATTCGTAAAGTTATCCTGCGTCAGATTCCATAGGCGGAATGAGATGATGACATTGTGTTTCACTGCCTGGTGTACAAAAGACAGAATGTTGCTCAGATATCCGTCACGGTCGGTTGAACCTTCATGCCCATCGAAGCTGTGCAGGGAGAAATTCATCTGCCGCAGCGCCGGTTTGCCAAGCAATTTATGCTGAGTCTTGGGCAGCAGTGTACCATTCGTTGTAATGTTCACCTTGAGTCCCTTCTCATGTGCGGAATCAAGCAGCAGATCTATTTTGGGATGCAACAAGGGTTCGCCTTTGACATGTAGATAGATATGGCTGGTATGTGGTTTAACTTGATCCAGTATATTGTTGAAGACTTCAGGGTCAATGAAACCTTTGGCGCGCTGTGTCTGCGGACAGAAGCTGCATGCCAGATTACAGATACTTGTGATCTCAATATATACTTTTTTGAACGTTTTCAACTCGGGTCCCCATTCTGCCTAGGAGGGAGAACACTCCCGCCTGCATTTGTGATCCGGCCAATATGCGCCATCCCTATTATATCGAGTTCGTAAGCCGAGGTAAATCAGAGAACAGATTTATCTGGTTGTGTCAAAATGATTTCGCTAGTGCCAAATGGACAGATTCAATCGCATGAATACGTGTTGTATCAAATAATGGAACTTCTGAATCTTCTAGTTTTACTAATAATCCAATTTCAGTGCAACCTAATATGATCCCCTCAGCTCCATCATCAACTAGCCTTTGGATCACCTTTTTATAATAATCCCTTGATAAGGGCTCAATTTTCCCTAAACATAATTCCTCGTATATTATTTTATTGATAACTTTTCTATCCTCTTCATTCGGTATCAAAACCTTAATACCATTAAATTCAATTCGACTCTTATAAAAGTCTTGTTCCATCGTATATTTTGTGCCGAGTAAACCAACCGTACTTATTTGGGACTTATGAATTTGATTTGCTGTTGAATCAGCAATATGTACGATGGGTAATGTCACTTTTCCTTCAATATGTTTAATCACTTTATGCATCGTATTTGTACAAATTACAATCATCTCTGCTCCTGCCTTTTCCAAAGACTGCGCAGCATTCCCTAATATTTCACCAGCACTTTCCCAATCACCTTCAGCTTGATAACGCTCGATCTCCTCAAAATCCACGCTATATAAAATGCATTTGGCTGAATGCAATCCTCCCAATTTATTTTTCACTTCTTCATTAATAATTCGATAATATTCTAACGATGACTCCCAGCTCATTCCACCAATAAGGCCAATCGTTTTCATATACACTCCCCCTTCCATTTAATAGATCCCGAAAGCAGTATATAGAAATTCAATAGATATTGTATCGTATCCATTTTGTTAAATAAACCCACCCCAGTAAGAGGAGTAGAGGGACCTGGAGCAATTCCGGAATTCACGGAAGCGAAGATCAGTATTCACATTCTTTTCGAGCGCCCCCTTTACATTCCACTTGCATGTGATATATGCTGAACACACAACTGCATATCTTGAACAATGCACTAGGGGAGCCTTGCGGCTGAGACGAATATGACTATTCGGACCCTTTGAACCTGATCTGGATCATACCAGCGGAGGGAAGTGGAGCGGCCTTTGGGTAAGCGGAATTTTATCATGGATATGTGAAGATAAATTGCGGATTTAACTTACAGACCCACTCATTTCTCCGGAAATGGGTGGGTCTTTTTATGCTCTTTTGCAGAGGCACGGTATGCCTTAGTTATTCTAGCGGTCTGACTTGAAAGGGGTGCGAATCAGATGACCAACCAGGTAACGATGAAGAACATTAGCTTCGCTTTTCCCGAAAAAAAAGAATCCGTGCTCACCAATGTGTCGCTTCAGGTACATCAAGGAGAATTTGTCTCGCTCATCGGCTCCAGCGGATCAGGCAAAAGCACGCTCTTCAAGCTGCTCGCAGGCTTGCTTGAGCCAACCGTTGGCACCATCGATATAGCTGATGTACCGCGAGGGGAACGGCTTGGAAGAGTCGCCTATATGCCGCAGAAAGATCTGCTGTTGTCCTGGCGGACCGTCATGGAGAACTGCATGCTGCCTGCGGAGCTAGCACCCCACCGACAGGACAAAGACAAGCTACGGGCCAACATCATGGCAGGATTGGCAAGGTTCGACCTAGCGGGTTATGAACAGGCCTATCCAGATGAATTGTCCGGCGGCATGCGGCAGCGCGTGGCACTGCTTCGCACCGTACTCACAGGCGGTCAGCTCATGTTGCTGGATGAACCCTTCGGTGCACTCGACGCCTTAACCAAACGAGAAATGCATCGCTGGTTGTTGGATCTGTGGGAGGGCTTTGGCCAAACTGTTCTGTTCATTACCCATGACATTGAAGAAGCCCTGCTGTTAAGTGACCGTATCATTCTGTTAACTCCAGGAGGGCATAGTCAACATTTGCGAGAGATGACGGTTCCTTTGCCACGTCCAAGGCATTCGGACATGATCTACGAACCAGCTCTTGTGCAGATGAGACGACAACTGGAGGAACAATTGCATGCAAAGGAATAGTTGTAAGGCCAGCGTCTGGACGTGGTGTTCGAAGCGGCTCTCCCAATACGGCTTGTTTGTTGTACTCTTGCTTTTATTACTGGCGGCCTGGGAAGCGATTGTGCGTATGGGATGGGTGCCTTCGTTTATTATTCCGGCACCAACAGCCATCGTAGGCTCACTGATTGAGCATCGTCGTCTGCTGCTGACCATCCATCTGCCTGCTACCTTTATGGAGGTTGCGGTTGGTTTTGGAATATCCATAGTGACCGGAATTACGCTGGCAACAGGCATGCATATGAATCGATCGATTGAAAAGGCTTTGTATCCCTTCATCGTGATCAGCCAGACCATCCCGTTGATTGCCCTGTCCCCCGTATTCATCCTGTGGTTTGGCTACACATTGTGGAGCAAAGTCGCCGTGGTGTTCCTGATTGCGTTCTTCCCTATTGTAGTCAGTACATACGATGGACTCCGCCGAGGCGATCCCGAGCAGCGTGAACTGCTGCTCACCATGGGCGCCAGCAAGTGGGATATTTTTTGCAAACTCCAGGTTCCGCTGGCACTTCCCTCTTTTTTCTCGGGGCTAAAGATGTCTGTGGTGTACTGCGTGGTTGGGGCAACGATTGGGGAATGGCTCGGTGGCAGCAAAGGTCTTGGCTACTTCAGCCGCCGCATGTCCAGCAACATGAACACGGATGCAATGTTCGCAGCTATTATGCTGTTATCCCTGCTGGGTATCGTTTTATTTGCACTGATTGCCTGGCTCGAGAAACGGTTTGGCACACGGCGCCATGGAGAAAAAAAGTAGTTGGTTAAAAAGCTACAAACCAAAACGATGAAATGAGGAAATTCATTTATGACTAACAAAGGCATATACTCCCTGCTTCCCATTATGCTCATAAGCCTAATGCTGATCGTTAGCGGATGTGGAATCACGGGTGCTGACAAAAACACACCAACAACAGATTCGAAAACCAATGCACAGCAAGCAGACCCGCCTGTAACAGAGCCGGCATCAGATGCTAAAGATAAACTGTCCATCATGCTCGACTGGTACCCGAATGCAGTACATTCCTTCATCTATGTTGCTCAGGAAAAAGGATACTTTGCAGACCAAGATCTCGATGTCGACATTCAGATGCCTGCGGATACCAATGATTCACTCAAACTTGTTGCTGCCGGTAAAATTGATCTGGCTCTAAGCTATCAGCCCCAAATCCTGCTCGCACGTGGCGAGAACATTCCTGTGCGTTCCATTGCTGCTGTTGTTCGACACCCGCTTGTGCATCTGTTGACTGAGGCGAATGCCAACGTGAGTTCACCCAAAGATCTGGATGGAAAAACAGTGGGTTACTCTTCGATTCCGCTGTATGACGTGATGGTACGTACGATGATCAGCCACGATGGTGGCAACCCGGATAACATGAATCTGGTCGACGTTGGGTTCGATCTGATTCCTTCCCTGGCTTCCGGACAGGCGGATGCGATTATGGGTGGTTTTATTAACCATGAACAATTGATTTTGGAGAAAGAAGGCCATGCCATGAAGTCCATTAACCCTGTCGACTATGGCGTGCCTGATTATTATGAATTGGTCCTGACCGCAAGTGAAGCTGGTATTGAAGCAAAAAAAGAACAGCTTACCCGGTTCGTCAAAGCGATCCAGGAAGGACAGAAATATGTGACGGAGCATCCAGAAGAAGCCATGAATATTCTGCTTGCTCATGAGAATGAAACGTCTCCGCTTGACCCGGAGATCGAAACCAAAAGCCTGGCGATTCTGCTGCCCCTCATGAACGAAGAAGGTCAACCGTTTGGTCGGCAGGAAATGGAGTCGTGGGAGAATGTACGTGCATGGCTCGTGGCAACCGAACTGATTCCTGAATCGGTAAATGCAGAGGATGCTTTTATTAATCTGCACGGAGAGTGAGTAATGGGGCGCAACATGTAATGAAGGGATTGTGACTGAAAGAAAGGGAGTTGAATTGCGCCTTAATGTGCCCGAAGTAAGCATGGAAACAGCGCTAACGAATCTGAGACGTCCTATTAAAAAATCTGGAACGGTTACAGAAATCTAAGGAATCTGAGGCACGCTATATCAGAATAAACAGCTATTTATAGCGTTTTAATCAAGGAATTCCGGGAAATAACGTGTCTGTTGTTCCTTATATTTGAAAAGGAGGACCTGACAGCCAAATAAGATGTCCTGGGTTCTTTAGAAACGGCATCTCAAGGAATTGCCAGAAGAGCTGCCAGCTTGTTCTTGGTCTTCAAGACTCCATTTGAACGCTAACGTCCGTCACCATATCGTTTGCCTGCGTTTGGAGACATGCCATGGCTCCACTTTCTTTATTCTGTATTTTGTAATGTTGCTTTCTAATATTGTTGCGTTTTTATACAGCAGCGTTTCTGTACATTTACATTTTATATGCATCCAACCTTTAGCCGTTTCAATCACGGACAAACATTGAGCAAGATGATTCAGTTTGTCTATCTATCCTATTATTCTGCTGAGTGACTCTACATATCGGACTTTTGCCGATAGGGTTACTTCAAAACAAGGAGGAAATTAGATGTCTTATCTGGAACGTGTTCGTACGCAAAATCCGCTGGTACACAATATTACCAACCTTGTCGTGGCTCCTTTTACAGCCAATGGTCTGCTCGCACTGGGTGCGTCCCCTTTTATGGCCTACGCTCATGAAGAGGTCGCTGATGTCGCCAAAATGTCAGGAGCTGTAGTACTCAACATTGGTACACTCGATGACAAAGTCGTTCAGGCGATCCGACTTGCAGGTCAATCGGCTAATACACATCATGTGCCTGTCGTGCTGGATCCCGTCGGCGCAGGCGCAACTGCCTATCGTACAGAAATCGTTCAACTGCTCGTTCGTGAGCTTCGCCTCACGGTACTGCGCGGCAATGTCGCGGAAGTCGCCAATGTCATTGGTGAGAGTTGGAGTATCAAAGGTGTGGATGCAGGAT
The DNA here is from genome assembly GCF_051967555.1 of Paenibacillus sp. SAF-068. NCBI lineage: Bacteria > Bacillati > Bacillota > Bacilli > Caryophanales > Paenibacillaceae > Paenibacillus > Paenibacillus sp. SAF-068. The sequence continues at coordinate 6,105 of NZ_JBQCJX010000001.1, read as the reverse complement.
CAGGTGAAGGTGACCGAATTGGAATTGCGGAGCGGGCAGCACAACTACTTGGCTGTGTCGTGGTCATCACGGGAAAAGAAGATATCGTTACCGATGGACAATCCACATTCCTTACAAGTAATGGCCATGCCCTGCTCACTCAGGTCACAGGTGCTGGCTGTCTGCTCAGTTCGGTGATTGGTGCTTTTACAGCCATAGCGGAATCGGAAGCCGATCTTCTGGACAGTGTTGTTGAAGCACTCGCTTTTTATGGCGTTGCAGCTGAAATGGCCGCACAGCATACAGCTCATCAGGGACCAGGCAGCTTCCAGATCGAGTTGTTGAATCAACTGGCACAAGTAACGCCTGACCTCTTGGCAAAACGCGCACAGATCCGTCAGTTCCGTGGAGGTGTAGTATGAGCATTGCCCAAGCGCTAACCATTGCAGGCTCCGATAACGGGGGCGGCGCAGGAATTCAGGCCGATCTGAAAACGTTCCAGGAGCTTGGAGTGTACGGCATGACGGTTATCACCGCTATTGCTGCCCAAAATACAACAGGTGTACAGGGAGTCTTCCCCATCCCTTACGATGGCATTGCCCAGCAATTGGACTCAACCGGAGAAGACTTTCAGCCAACCGCAGCGAAGACCGGTATGCTCTATAGTGCCGAAATTATTCGACTAGTCGCTGAGAAGTGGCAGCAATATCGTTGGTCCAATCTGGTCATCGATCCCGTAATGGTCGCCAAGGGCGGTGCCCCCCTGCTCCAGCGGGAAGCTATTCAGGCGCTGGTTACGGAGCTGCTGCCCCATGCCTTGATCACAACACCTAATATTCCGGAAGCGGAACTGCTTACCGGAATGTCCATCACGAATCTGAGTCAGCGGGAAGAATCCGCGAGAAGGATTGTACAGATGGGCTCAACGTATGCTTTGGTCAAAGGTGGTCATGATGAAGGAAGTGGCATGATCGTGGATGTACTCTACGATGGGCAGTCTTTTCATTATCTGGAGAATGTCCGTGTAGTAACACGTCATACACACGGAACGGGATGCACATACTCTGCCGCCATCACCGCAGAGTTAGCCAAGGGTTCACCTGTTCTGGCTGCTGTCACAACCGCGCGAGCATTCATTCAGGCAGCCATTGAAGATGAACTGGGGATTGGGGCCGGACATGGGCCAACGAATCATTTTGCGTATCAACGCAGACAGCGGGGTGAGCAGTGATGCGCCCTTGGGATGCAGAAGCGGTACGACGCGCGATGCTGGTGTATTTGGTCATGGGCAGCGTCAATACGACGCAAGACCCTGTGAAAGTGCTGCGCCAGGCCATTGCTGGCGGCATTACACTGTTCCAGTTCCGCGAAAAGGGAACTGGCTCTCTGACCGGCGAAGCTCGCCTATCGCTTGCGATGCGGCTTCGCGAGGTATGCAGCCAGCACGAGGTCCCGTTCATCGTGAACGATGATGTGGAGCTGGCTGTAGCGGTGGAGGCCGACGGCGTGCATGTCGGCCAGGATGATGCGGACGCGGCGCTGGTACGCGCCCGCATTGGAGATGGGCGGATGCTTGGCGTATCCACCCACTCCGTTATGGAGGCGCGCCGTGCCGTGCAGGCCGGCGCCGACTACCTTGGCGTCGGGCCCATGTACCCGACGCGCTCCAAAGCGGATGCCCACGCTGTGCTGGGCCCCGCAGGGGTGGCGGAACTGCGCGCCGCAGGCATCGCAGTTCCGATTGTGGGTATCGGCGGCATTACGCCCGATACCACGGCCGCCGTGATGGCGGCTGGAGCCGACGGCGTAGCCGTCATCTCCGCCATCGCGGGCGCGGCCGACGTGCGCGCAGCGGCTGCGCAGTTCGCTGCGGCAGTGCGCGGGATGCAGGCGTAGCCCTGCTCTCCCTGCACTGCCAGCCCGTTGGCTGCACCACATCCATGGTGCAGCCTAGAACCGCTCGCTCTCCTCTCCATAGCAGAGGAGCCCCACAACACCCCAGCGGTGCGGCAGCATCCCATGTCTTCGACATAGAAGCCCAGCCGCCACCCTACAGTGACTTAATGTTACAATTATTACGTCACCCCTATTCCATCTATTCACACCTTTTCATATCTATTCACATTTAGCCATATCTAAACCCATTCCAGTCGGCTCTAGTCACATCCAGTCAGCTCAAGTCATCAATCCATGCTCAAGATGCGCTTTCATGCTCGCATCTTGTTTTTTCATTTTCCACTGTTGACTCTCACGTAACGTGACACTGTACAATCGGTGTTGTAAGGAGGTTTCACTCATGGCCATGAAGGTAAAAGAAGTTGCCGAACTTGCCTCGATCAGTGTGCGCACACTGCATCACTATGATGAGATCGGACTGTTAACCCCGGACGAAGTAACTTCTGCCGGATATCGATTATACTCAGATGCTAATTTGGAACGATTGCAGCAGATTTTGTTTTTCAAGGAACTCGGCTTCTCTCTGAAGGAGATCAAAAACATTATCACCAACCCCTCCTTCGATCCGGAAGAAGCGCTAAATATGCACCGCCTTATTCTGCTGGAGAAGCGCCAACGCTTGGACCAGATGATCGCTACTATTGATAGAACCGTTCTACACGTGAGAGGAGAACTTAAAATGACAGCCAAAGAACAATTCGAAGGATTTGATTTTAGCCAGAATCCGTATGAACAGGAAGCGCGTGAACGATGGGGGAGCCAAGCCGTAGATCAGGCAAATCAGAAGCTAAACAGTAAATCAAGCTCGGAGCAGAGGGCTCTATCCGATCAAATGAACGAAATCTACAAACATCTGGCTTCGCTTCGTCACACCGAACCAGCATCTGCGGAGGCACAGGCAGGCATTAAAGCTTGGTACACTTGGCTAAACCAAATGGGAAGCTACTCACTTGAAGCCTTTAGAGGACTTGGTCAGATGTACGTGGACGATGAACGATTCACACGTAATATTGATCAGTTTGGCGATGGATTGGCCGTATTCATGCGAGATGCCATGGCTGTATTTGCTAACCAAAACAAATAATACAGTCATGTCTTCAAACGCATGCAACATATTCAACTCTCATTGCCGTCAGATGAGCGCTTAAATGATCGTCTGTAACTTGGACCTCTGTCCTGTAGAGGTAAACGTACTCTCGTCATCAGCTTTGTTCGTTGTGTATATGAGCCATATCCCGCCTACAGCCTAGTAAAAATATAAAAGGGACGTTCGCCCTCTCAGGAGTTACGTCCCTTTTATGTATTCAAGTACCTCAGCCGCAATGTGAACAAGCCTAACGGCTGCTCACTCTGGGTACTTTATAAATAACTTTCAGACTAGATGCTCTTTACTACGTTTTTCTTCCGCTCCCAGTTCTTCGAAAATTGCTTTTCACCAGGTGCTTAAGATGATGAGCATTAAGTTTCTTCTGTCAAACGTTCTTCATTTGCTGCCAGCGTCCACCGTTTATCGAATTAAGCTCTTGGTGCGTGATCCGATGAAGTTGCGTCTGAGGCCAGACTGGTTCTCGCCATACGACCAGGAATCTGCCATGCAGATACAATCGCAAGCACAATGAATAACAAATCAATCGGTTGGCTGAAGTAATCCTGGAAGGTTTCTGCAAACGCACTGATCATCTCGCTATCAAACACGAGTTCCATCACGCTTACATCGCCAAACAGTTCGGAAGTAAAATAAACCACCGTCAGATATTTCCCCAGTAAAATACCTACGAGCGCAAACAGTACAGCAATAATCTTATGTACCGTCGCAATTCGTTTATTGGAGAACAACACAACTGCGTAGCCTGTGAGCGCTCCAATCAAAATCGCAATTAATCCTACCTCATACTCGGTCATTGCAGCAATAGCCGCCCAGACGATGCCCCCAAGAATGGCTGCAATTAAGCCACCAATGATCGGCATACCAATTTTAACTCCTTGTTTCTCTTCCATGTTGTCTTTCCCTCCTGAGTCATGCATATGCTTCTTTTCCAGAATTCACCTTTCCTATGAAACCACAAAAAGACCTATTATTCAACATTTTTCTACTATGAGCAAAAATATTTATATAACAGAAAAGATATAGTAAGACTCCATTTGCTCATTCGCGCCCCAATAATTCATCTTAAATTTATCAACAGGCATCTCATAATCATTACCTTGGTACACAAAAAAATATCCCTTCTAACAGCATAATAGCCGTAGAAGGGATGTTGTCCGTCTCTATATCTTAGATATAACCACTGTAATCCAGAAAACTACATTGGAAAACTCGATCTATCTTATCTTTGCACTTCCTGGGAAGGCTTAATGACAGCTGCAATCTGTGCCAAAATGGCATCCACCGAGGCAGGATCATGCACATCATACTCATCAATGTTCAAGCGCAACACAGGACAGGCCGTAAATTGATTAATCCATACCGAATAGCGCTCATGCATGTGCTCCCAGTACGAACGATCCGTTTGAATCTCCATCTCACGACCGCGTTCTGTAATGCGACTCAAAATCGACGGCAGGCTGCCTTCCAGATAGATCAGTACATCCGGATGTGGGAAATAAGGCGTCATCACCATCGCTTCAAACAAACTGCTGTATGTCTCGAAATCTGTAGCAGACATGGTTCCTTGGTCTGCATGCATTTGTGCAAAAATACCCGTATCTTCATAGATGGAACGATCCTGTACGAATCCCCCGCCCAGTTCAAAAATCTTTTTTTGTTCCTTAAAGCGCTCTGCCAGGAAATAAATCTGCAGATGGAAGCTCCAACGCTCGAAGTCATGATAGAATTTCTCCAGATATGGATTATGATCGACTTGCTCGAGAGAAGTCTTGAAATTCAAGCGCTGTGCAAGTGCAGCTGTTAACGTGGATTTGCCCACTCCAACCGTACCTGCTACCGTGATTAATGCATTCGATGGAATGCCATAGTTATTCATATGATATACTCCTTTACCTGATTAACAATCTGCCTGAAGTGTTCAGGATGTTCCACAAAGTCGAGCTGCTCTGCATTGACCTTAATTATTACAGGCGGATTTGAGCTATTCGCCAGATAGTCCATGCCTGTTTTGTAATCGACGATCAGTTGTTCCATATATGCCGGGTCCATGTCCTGTTCAAATGAGCGTCCACGCTTGTTAATGCGGTACATCAACGTATCGAGTTCAGCTTCAATATAAAGCACCAGATTGGGCTTTGGTAGATCATCTGTTAAGAGATGATAGATTTGACGGTATTTATCCCGCTTCGTTCCTTTTAAGGTACGATCGGCGAAAATCATATTTTTATAAATATGGTAGTCCGAAATAACTGGGGTATTCTGCTCTACATAATGAGCACCCGTGTCTTCCAATTGTTTAAACCGATTACACAAAAAGAACATTTCCAATTGGAAACTCCACTCGTCGATATCCTGATAAAAGGAAGCCAAAAATGGATTCTCTTCTACGATTTCTTTAACCAGCGGAAGGTTCAGTTCATGGGAAAGCATCGTTGCCAGCGTTGTTTTCCCCGCTCCGATCGGACCTTCCACGGCAATAAACGGGGCTGATTTCATCGTGTTTACTGTTCCTCCTCGTACTTATGCGTGTTTCCGTTTTCGTTATAGACCTCACCTATTGTATCACAGCTTTGAGGATTGGAACGCCAGTATTTTATGTATATAACAAGTCAATTCAGAACTAATGAATGAACTAAAATAAAAAAGACACACTCGATATCATCAAGTGTGTCTTTCGATTGCTTGGCGGCGTCCTACTCTCCCAGGACCCTGCGGTCCAAGTACCATCGGCGCTAGAGGGCTTAACGGTCGTGTTCGGGATGGGTACGTGTGGAACCCCTCCGCCATCGCCACCAAACGCGATTTGTCGAAGCATAGCTTCTTAAAATCAGATATGGAACTGAAAATCATACACACATTCTGTGATGTACCAATTTTCATTTCAGAGATCGTTCTCTGAAAACTAGATTCGAAACGAAAGTATGCGAACTATCTTGCTATTGGATAAGCCCTCGACCGATTAGTACTGGTCAGCTCCATGCATTGCTGCACTTCCACCCCCAGCCTATCTACCTCGTCGTCTTCAAGGGGTCTTACATACTGGGAAATCTCATCTTGAGGGG